>NZ_VISV01000003.1:0-574819 GCF_007827615.1 Streptomyces sp. CNZ287
CGGTCTGCAGGCCCTGGAGAGCTACGCCACCCTCTCCCTCGACGCCACCCTGACCGACGCCGAGGACGGCTACTCGCTCGCCGACACCGTCGCCAGCACCGAACCCGGCTTCGACCGGGCCGTCGACCGCGCAGCCGCACGACCCCACCTGAGCCAGCTGCCGGAACGCGAACGCGAAATCCTCTACCTCCGCTTCTTCCGCGACATGACCCAAAGCAGCATCGCCGAACACCTCGGCATCTCCCAGATGCACGTCTCCCGCCTGATCAGCAACACCTGCGCACACATCCGCGAACGCGTCCAAGCCGACCGGGCCGCAGCAGCGTAGGCCCCCCTCGCCGCGCTGGTACTGACGGTCGTGGAAATGCTGCGCCCGCCGCCGTACCCCGCGGGTGGCCGGGCCTTACGCGGCCCCGGCTCACCGGGACGGTCGCCCGTCCCCGGCGCTTCCGGTCTGCCGGCCCCGGGGCGGTAGCCCGGCCGGGCGGCTTCCCGGGAGCGATGTTGGGTTCGCGCGGATCGGGGAACCCGGCAATGACGACGGCCCCCGCCCGGGGCCCGGCATCGGGAGGTGGAGGCATGGCGCGGCGGCATCGCTTGATCAAGGTGGGGCCTGGACGGGTCTGGGACGTGCTTGGCGACGGCCGGCGGTATGCCGAGTGGGTGGTGGGCACGGCATCGTCCGAGCCCGTACGCGGCCGGTGGCCGGAGGTCGGGGCGGCGATCGGCTACGAGGTGCGCCTCGGCCCGCTGCGGTTCGCCAACGAGACCGTCGTCCGCCGCCGCGTGGAGGGCTCCGTGCTGGAGCTGGAGGCCCACGCCGGCGGGCTGGGCACGGCCCGGATCGCGCTGGAGGTGCACCCATGGGGCGAGAACACGCTGGTGACAGTGGACGAGCACCCGCTGCGCGGCGCGGCCGGTGCGCTGCACAATGCGGGTGCCGAAGCGGTGATCCAGCTACGCCACCGTACGATGCTCGCGCGCCTGGCCCGCCTCTGCGAGGCGGAGGCCGAGCCTCGCACCCCGGCCAAGTCGGCCTCCGGTCCCGCGCGGTCGGGCGGTGGGACGCAGACCCGTGTCTGACGCGGTGGTGGTCGGAGCCGGCCCGAACGGGCTGGTGGCCGCCAATGTGCTGGCGGACGCCGGCTGGAGCGTGACGGTGCTGGAGGAGCAGCCCGTGCCCGGCGGGGCGGTACGTCACGACCGGGGCGTGCACCCGGACTACGTCAGCGATGTCTTCAGCTCCTTCTACCCGCTCGCCGCCGCGTCCCCGGTGCTGCGCAGGCTCCGGCTGGAGGAGTACGGCCTGCGCTGGAGCCACGCACCCGCCGTGGTGGCCCACCCCCTCACCGACGGCCGGTGCGCCGTGCTCGACCGGAGGGCCGAGGTCACCGCCGACTCGCTCGAAGCGTTCGGTCCGGGCGATGGCGCAGCGTGGCGTCGCCTCTACGCTCTGTGGGAGGACGTCCGGGCGGACGTCCTGGACGCGCTGTTCACCCCCTTCCCTCCCGTCCGGCCCGCAGTGCGGCTCGGCCGCCGGCTCGGCGTGGCAGGCGGGCTGCGCCTGGCGCGCTCGCTGACGCTCCCCGTGCGGCGGCTCGGCGAGGAGGAGTTCGCCGGCGAGGGCGGGCGGATCCTGCTGGCGGGCAACGCGCTGCACGCCGATCTGCCGCCCGAGGCGGCGGGCAGTGGCGGGTTCGGCTGGCTGATGACGATGCTCGGGCAGTCGTACGGCTTCCCCGTCCCGGTCGGCGGCTCCGGCGAACTCGCCCGCGCGCTGGTCGCGCGGCTTGAGGCGCGCGGCGGCACGGTGCTGTGCGGCCGGCGCGTGACGGAGGTCGTCGTCCGCGGCGGGCGGGCGGTCGGGGTGCGTACCGTCGACGGCGAATCCGTGGCGGCTTCCGGCGCCGTACTCGCCGACGTGTCGGTGCCCGTGCTGTACGGCGAGTTGGTCGCCGCAGAGCACGTGCCCCGGCAGGTTCTGGCGGACGTACGCCGATTCCAGTGGGACTTCGGCACGTTCAAGGTGGACTGGACGCTCGACGAGCCGGCGCCCTGGCAGTGTGCCGGAGCGGCGGGCGCGGGCACCGTCCACCTGGCCGACGGCATGGACGAACTGACCCGGTTCGCCGCCCAGCTCGCCATGGACCAGGTTCCCGACCGGCCCTTCCTGCTCTTCGGCCAGATGACGACCGCGGATGCCACCCGCTCCCCCATCGGCACCGAGTCCGCCTGGGCGTACACCCATCTGCCGCAACGCATCCGGTCCGACGCGGGCGAGGAGGGCATCCGCGGCACGTGGAGCCGGCACGAACAGGAGGTCATGGCCGACCGGGTCGAGCAGCAGGTCGAGCGCTTCGCGCCGGGCTTCCGTTCCCTCGTGTGCGCCCGGCGCGTCCTGGCGCCGCCGACCCTTCAGTCGCTCGACCGCAACCTGCACGGCGGTGCGGTCAACGGCGGCACCGCCGCCATGCACCAGCAGCTCTTCTTCAGGCCCGGCCCGGGCACAGGCCGCCCCGAGACCGCGGTGCCCGGGCTGTTCCTCGCCTCCGCCGGCGCCCACCCCGGCGGCGGCGTCCACGGCGCCCCTGGCGCCAACGCCGCGCGTGCCGCGCTGCGGTGCCGGACGCCGGCCGCGCTGACGGCAGTGCAGCGCTGCCTCGCGGGCCGCGACGGTACGAGGGGCAAGAGGCGGGGCGGGCGGCGGGCACCGTAGCGATGAGGAGGTACCGATGAGGCCGACCGCCGCAGGCAGGCCGCGCGGGCGGAGTCCGCTGGCGGGCCGTACCGCCGTGATCACCGGGGCGGCCCGGGGCGTGGGCGCGGCCCTGGCCAGGGAACTGGCCGGCCGCGGCGCGCGCATCGCCCTGCTGGGCCACGAGGGCACGGCCCTGGACGCCGTGGCGAGCACCCTGCCGACGCCGTCGCTCACCCTCGACGTGGACGTCACAGACGCGGACGCGCTACGGGACGCGGCACGGGCGGTACGGGACCGGCTGGGTAGGCCGTCGGTCGTCGTCGCCAACGCAGGCATCGCGCAGGCCGGTCCGTTCGAGACGGCGGACCTCCGGTCGTGGCGCCGGGTGATCGACGTGAACCTCACCGGCAGCGCGTACACGGCGGCCGCGTTCCAGCCCGATCTGCTGCTCACCCGCGGTTACTACCTCCAGATCGCGTCCACCGCCGCACTCACGGGCATGCCCCTGATGAGCGCCTACTCTGCCGCCAAGGCGGGAGTCGAGACGTTCGCGCACGCACTGCGCGCCGAGACGGCACACCGCGGGATGGCGGTGGGTATCGCCTATCTCCACTGGATCGGCACCGACATGATCGACGAACCTGACCAGGTCCCCGCCCTGCGCGAAGTGCGCACACTCCTCCCGCCCGGCGCCCGCCACGTCTCCTCTGCCCATCCCGCCGCGGCCCGTCTCGCGCAGGCCGTCGAGGACCGCAGTACAGCCCTCTACGTCCCCTCCTGGACGCGTGTCGTCCAGATCGGGCGGATCGCCTGGCCGGGCATGGTCGCGCTCCGGGCACGGCTCCGTTTCAGCGGCCCGGGAGACCGGCCGATCGAGCAGACGGGCCCGCTGGGTCCCGGCGGCGCCGCCGACCTGGCCGCCGGCCGGTGACCGGCACCGCTCCCGTGCGTGCCAGGACGATGAATCCGCACCTCAGACCTCGCCTCCGACGCCGACTTGCGGGCGCCCGGGTTGCTGCGGGGTGCCGTGGCGCGGGGGGTGGATCGGTGGGGCCACCGAGGCGCCGCCGAGACCGCCGGAGGAGGGCCTTGACCCGGCCTCGACCTGACGCAGCCGGGCGACCGCCCCTGAGCGCAGCGCGGTGGCGGAGCGCGTATGCCCGGCGCACCCGGCGCCCGGGTAAAGAAGCGACGCAATGGCCGCGCCTGCGGCCATGAACGCACCGGGCCGGGGAAGGGGAGCACTATGCAACCTCCCCGCTCCCCCCGTGGGCGCCCCGCCGGGCCGCCCACCCACCGCCTCGCCGTGGAAATGGAGAACGCCGTCGATGACGACGAGATCTCTTCTGAGCTGCTTGTCCACGCAGCTCGCCGGCTGATCGACCTGAGCGAGGAGAACGCGCAGCTCAAAGAGGCCATCGAGAACCGGCCCGTGATCGACCAGGCACGCGGCATGCTGATCGCCGTGCTCGGGGCGCACGAAGACGAAGCCTGGCACGTACTGCTGGAGACCTCCCAGCACGCCAACGTCCCGCTACGGCACGTGGCAGAAGCCCTCATCGCCTCCGCAGCCGGTCAGCCGATCCCCGAGGACATCAGGATTCCCCTGCGCAACACCATGAACAAAGTCCGTCGGCACGGGCAAGCCGGCACCACAGACGAACGCGGCAGGTGAGCCGTCCGCCCACCACGGGGGCGGGTCCCGGAGGTCGACATCGAAGCATCGGTTGCCCGCGGTCCGAGCGGCGTCGCCCCTGCGGCCGAGGGCGCCGGACGTCAAGGATGCGGGAGCCGGAGGAGGTTGAGGCGGTACTCCTCCACTTGGGTCAGGTGGTGCTCGGCAAGCGTCGCGAGCATCTCCCGGTACGCCGCGGGTAGCGCCTGGTGCATGTGCTGCGGCAGGCTGGTGAGCGTATGCGAGGCGAGTAGCCGCGCGCCGGGGCACCAGTCGGCCACCTCCGCCGGGTCCGCGCAGGCCCACCGCATCCGGGCCCCGACCTTGCTCAGTGCGTCGTGCGATTCCTGCGCCCCGACGATCCCCGGGCCGGCGGTGTCCAGTGCCAGCAGGGAACCGGGGAAGCGCGCGGCGATCAGGTCCACCACGCCGTGCGCCTCCGTTTCCGTGAGGAACGGCAGCACCGCCTCCGCGGCGAGGAAGTACGGGCCCTCGCCGCCGAGCACGACCGCCTCGTCCGCCCACGAGGCGCCGGTCACCGAGGCCGCCGCCGCTCTGCGGCGGCCGGTGTCGGCGAAGAGCTTCCGGCGCAGGGCGATCACGTCGGGCAGGTCGAACTCCAGCCAGCGCGCGGTGCCGTTGTCGACGCGCTCGAAGCGCGTGTTGAGGCCGGCGCCGATCTCGACCACCGTGCCGTCCGGGTGGGCGGTGAGGAAGTCCCGTACCCACGCGTCGAACAGCGCGGTGCGCAGCACCGTGCCGGCCAGGCTGGGCAGGCCGTCGAAGCGGGCGAAGTCGTAGTCGAGCGAGGCGACGATCTCCTCGGCCCGCGGGTCCCGCAGGGCGGGTTCGGCCTTGCGGCTTTCCACGGCGCGTCCGTACAGCGGGATCAGCAGCGTCTCCTGGACCGTGCCCAGGTCTGCCTCGTATCGGGTCATGATGTCTCCTGCCTGCGTGTAGGCGGCCTTACGGATCGCGGTCATCGAAGTGGCGGAGGCCGCGGCCAGAGGCGCGTACCAGGTGCCGCGGTCGCGATGTGCGGCGCCGTGCGTCCGGCTCAGCTCTCCGACTCGCGCAGGTAACGTGCGAACTTCTCCAGCCCGTCGATGTTGCGTGGGCCACTGATGCCTTCGTTGTAGTCGAGGACGAAGAAGTTGCCCTTCCGGACGGCGGGCAGATGCCTGGTGTGAGGGAAGCAGACCAGTGCGCAGGCGGCGAGCACCGGCCGGAGGCCGAAGGCGTCGATCGCCGGCGCGATGAGCGCCAGACCGGCGGGGGCCAGCCCGTAGGAGACGAGGAAGTCCAGCGAGGAGACGCGGGCCAGCCTCTCCGGGGCGACCTCGCGCTGGATGGCCGTGAGCCAGGGGACGTTGAACAGCTCGATACCCAGCCCGGCGACAAGGCAGGCGGCGGGCCCTCCGGCCCCAGTGCCTCGACCCGGCACCAGCGCGGCGACCAGCCAGAGCAGCCCGATGCCCAGCAGCAGGCCGCGGATGTGCAGGGCCGGGGCCAGCAGCGCGGCCGGCCCCGGGCCGACCAGCGTGGTGACGCGGACCGCCAGCGTCATCGCCGCGTTGGCCTGCTGCCTGCGGCCCTCCTCGACGACCTCTGCCGTCAGCGCTTGGAACACCGGCCGACAAGCACCCTGCCCGGCGCCCGCCACCGCGGCCGCCACGGCCGTCAGCGCCACCGACCGGCCCAGCCCCGCGGCGAGCAGCGGCGCAGAACCGGCGGCGGCCAGCCCGGACCACAGCACCACACCGCGGCGCGGGTGCCGGTCGGCGAGCACCCCGCCGACCGGCACCCGCCGCGAGGAAGCCCACCGTACGAGCCGCAAGCGGCAGCCCCAGCTCCGCGGCCGTCAACTCCCGCTCCAGCACCGCCAGACCGAGCACGAACGGCAGCGCCCAGGTCGCCAGCCCGGACGCCGTGGCGCCGCACCACAACCGCAGGAACGCCGCGTCGGACAAGGCAAGCGGCCTGTTTCCCCCGCGCACGCCTGTCCGGCACAGCCAACGGCCAGTGACGGAGCGCACCTCAGCGGCCTACCGTGTCGGCCTCGGCGCCGTCTCCGGTGCCGATCAAGGCGAGATGACCGCCCTCGTCGAGGGGAGTCGGCGTGCGGATGGTGTGGCGCAGTACGCCGGCGGGGGCGTCGACGATGTGGATCTCGCCGTGCCCGCCGCGGGTGACGGCGACGAGGTCGCCGCCGGGCGAGGCGGCGACGGCGGGGAGCCGGCAGCCCGGCCGCCGAACTGCCGCCCGTGAAGCCCGTCGCCCAGGCGGACCGGGTCACGGACGTACGCGGCGTGGAGGTGGCGCCCGAGCGGGTCCCGAAGCGGATCGTGTGCCTGGTCGCGCTCTGCGACGACATGCTGACCGAGTTGGGCATGGTGCCCGCGGCGACCAACTCGGAGATCCTGGCCCACCCGGATTTCCTCGGCGGGGAGAAGGCGGCCAAAGTCCCGGTGATACCCGGGGGCTTCATCGCCCCCGAGGTCGAGGCGATCCTGTCGCACGAACCCGATCTGGTGATCGGGCTGGAGGACACCCACGGCAAACTCGCCCCCGCGCTGAAGGGGGCGACGACGTTCTGGCCGGTGCAGCCGCAGGACTGGCAGGACAGCGTGTCCTACCTGCGGGACCTCGCGGCGCTCACCGGCCGCGGCGAGCGGGCCGTGGCGGCGGAGAAGCGCTTCCGGGGCAAGCTGGAGCGCGCGCAGGAGAGCCGGAGCGAGAAGACCGCGCTGGTCATCTTCGGCAGTGACGCGAACTTCGGCGTGGCGGCGCCCGGTCGCGACATCGCCGCGGGACTCTTCCCGCAGATAACCCCTGGCGGGACCGGGGCGTGGAGGGCACGTACAGCCTGGAGGAGATCCTCGCCAGGGAGGTGGACGTGCTCTTCGTCGAGACCATCGCCTTCGGCGACGCGGAGGTGAAGCTCTCCGAGAAGATGGCCGAGAACCCGCTGTGGGCGCAGATCCCGGCCGTGCGCGACAACAAGGTGATCGAGGTCGACCCGGAGGTGTGGGCGAAGGGCCGCGCACCCGGTCCCTCGGCATCGTGCTGGACGAGGCCACGGCCGCCCTGCGATGAGTCCGGCCGTACGGGGGCCGCGCGGCCTGGTGTCCGCCGCCGTAGTCCTGCTGGCCCTCGCCGCGCTGTGCGCGCTGAGCCTGGGCACACCGACCGTACCGCTGGTGCGGCTGCCGGGCGCCCAGCTCGGCGAGGGAGCCCGCGGGGGTGAGGCCGGTTTCGAGGCGCTCGTCGTTCGGCAGATCCGGGTGCCGCGCCTGTTGCTGGCGCTGACCGCCGGAGCCTGTCTGGGCGCGGCGGGTCTGGTCCTGCAGGAGGCACTGCGCAACCCGCTTGCCGTGCCGGAGATGCTGGGGGTCTCCTCCGGGGCCGCCATCGGCATCGCCGCGCCACTCGTCCTGGCCCTGTCCCTGCCGGGCTGGCTGCACCCGATGCTGGCCGTTTCCGGCGCGGCCGCCGGCGGGGTCCTGACGCTGATCGCCGCCGGATTCGGCCGCAGCCCCGCCGCGGTGCTGCTCACCGGCGCCGCCGTCAACGCCGCGCTGCAGGGCGGGCTGCTGGTGCTGATGGTCATGGCCGACCAGCTCGACCTCCAGCTCATCTACCGCTACCTGCTGGGCAGTTTCTCCGGCCTGACGTGGCAGTCGTGGACGGGGGTGTGGCCCTGGCCGGCGGCGTCGGTGCCGCTGCTGGTGCTGTGCGCTCCGGTGCTCGCGGTGCTGCGGCTGGGCGACGAGGACGCCGTCGCTCTCGGCGTACGGGTGCGGCGGGCCCGGATGGCCGCGCTGGCCGTGGCCGTGCTGCTGATCGCCCCGGTGGTCGCGGTGTGCGGTCCGGTGGCGTGGGTGGGCTTCCTCGCTCCGCACCTGGCGCGGCGGCTGCGGCCGCGGGCGGGCGTCGTGCGCGTGCTGCCGTGGACCGTGGTCTGGGGCGCCGTGATCACCGTATGGGCCGACCAGGCCGCGCGGTTGGCCCTGATGCCGGTCGAGACTCCCGTCGGAGCGTGGACCGCGCTGATCGGCGTACCGGCCGGCGTCGCGCTGCTGCGGACCGGGCGCCGCGGTGACCGGCGGGACGGGCCGCGGCGGTTGCGGTACGGCTCGGAGGGAGCGGGTCGCGGGCCGGCCGCTTCCGAAGCCTCCCCGGCGTCCGGTACGGACGCGGCGGCGACCGGCGCCGCGGGCGCGCGCACGCGGGCGCCCGTACGGTCCCTGCCCGCAGGCCGCGGCACCGCCGCTGACGCGGGCGATCGTGGCCCGGCCGACGGGGGTGTGCGATGAAGGCCCGTACGCCGCACGGTCCCCGGCTGGTCCTGGGCGGCCTCACGGCCGCCGTCCTGGTCGCCGCCGTGACCGGCCTCCTCGCCGGGGGCGCCGTCGCGCCGGGCGAGGTGTGGCCCGCGCTCACCGGCGGCGACCTCGACCCGACGACGCGGCACGTCGTGTGGCGACTGCGGGTGCCGCGCGTCCTGGTCGCCCTGGTCGCGGGCGCCTGCCTGGGACTCGCGGGGCTGGTGCTCCAGGCCGCGCTGCGCAACCCGCTGGCCGGCCCCGAGGTCACCGGCGTCACCCCGGGCGCCGTGCTCGGCGCCGTCGCGGCGTCCGGGGCGGGTCTTGCCGGGTGGGACTCGCCCACCGCCGTCGTGGTCGCGGCCGTCGCCGGCGGCTGCGCCGGGGCGGGTCTGCTGTGGCTGCTGGCCGGCCGGGAACGTGCCGACCCGGCGGCCGTGGCGGTGCACGGTGTACTGGTCTCCGCGGTGCTGGGCGGGGTGACCGCGATGGTGCTGCTCGTCGCGCCGGGTGAACTGGGCAGCGTCGTGCAGTGGCTGGTCGGCACCACGGAGGCGCGTACGTGGGAGCACTGGGCGCTGCTGTGGCCGTGGGCGCTCGCGTGGGGCGCGGCTGCCTGGCTGACGGCGGGGCCGCTGATGCTGCTGCGCTCCTGGCGGCGGCGCTCGCCGACATCGCCCGCCGCAGGGACGACCGGCTGCCGGCCCTGCTCGGCGCGGTCGTCGCCGTCGTCGCGCTGCGCGCGCTGCTGACCTGGCGGCAGCGGATCGCCGCGGCGGACGCCGGGGCCCGGATCCGGCTGCGGCTCCGCGACGAGCTGGTCGCGCAACTCGGGCGGCTCGGCCCCGCCCACCGGTCCGCCGCACGGGCCGGGGCGCTGCGCGCCACCGTGGTGGACGGCGTCGAGGGCGTCAATGCGTACCTCTCCCGCTACCTGCCCCAGCTCGCCGTCGTCGGCCTGGCCACCCCCGCGCTGCTGGTCTGGGTGGCCGTCCTGAACCCCGCCGCGGCAGCCGTACTCACCGCCGCCGTCGCACTGGCCCTGCTCGCCCCGCGGCTGTGGGACCGTGCGCTGGCGGGCCGCGGCAAGGAGCACTGGGACACCTACGAGCACCTGGCCGCGGACTACCTCGAGGCGCTGCAGCACATGCCGGCGCTGCGCGCCGCGGGGGCGGTGGGCCGCAAGCGCGCCGCGCTGGAGGAACGGTCCGGGCAGGTGCACCGGCCCACGGTCGCCAAGCTCCGCGTCTCCCTGGTGGACACCGCGCTCACCGACCTGGCCATCCAGGCGGGCACGCTCGCCGCCGTCCTGCTGGCCTGCGCCTCGGCCGCCACCGGTGCCGCCGCCGGGGGTGAGACGTACCTGCTGCTGATGCTCGCCTCCGAGTGCTTCCGGCCGCTGCGCGACCTGTCGCGCGAGTGGCACGCCGGCTACCTCGGCGTCTCCGCCGCCGACGGCATCGCCGCCCTGCGCACCGCCCGGCCCGCCATACCCGACAACGGGACACTGCACCCGGCCTGGACCACGGCACCTGCCCTGGCCTTCGCCGACGTGACGTTCACCTACCCCGGCGCCGCCCGGCCTGCCGTGGACGGCGTCACCTTCACGTGCGAGGCCGGGCGCACCACCGCCTTGGTCGGCCCATCGGGGGCGGGCAAGACCACCCTGCTCGCGCTGCTGCAACGGCAGCACGACCCCGACGCCGGCGCCGTGCTGCTGGACGGCACGGACATACGCGACCTGGCACTGGACGCGCTGCGCCGCGGTATCGCCGTCGTCTCGCAGGACACGTACCTCTTCCACGCCTCCGTCGCGGACAACCTGCGCCTGGCCCGTCCCGGCGCGAGCGCCGACGAACTGGCCGCCGCGTGCCGCGACGCGGGCGTCCACGACGAGATCGCGACGCTGCCCGGGGGATACGCCACCGTCCTGGGCGAGCGCGGCACGACGCTCTCCGGCGGCCAGCGCCAGCGGCTCGCCCTGGCCCGTGCGCTGCTCGCGGACGCACCCGTGCTGATCCTGGACGAGGCCACCAGCGCCGTCGACGAGGCCCGCGAGAGCCTCATCACCGAGGCCCTGCGGCACACGACGCACGGCCGCACCTGCCTGATCGTCGCCCACCGGCTCGCCGCGGTACGGCACGCCGACCGCGTCATCGTGCTCGACCACGGCCGTCTGGACGCGGTCGGCGACCACCGCGGCCTGGCCGGGGCCGGAGGCACGTACGCCGAGCTTGTCGCCGCCGACCTGCGGTCCTGACCGGGACGGGAGAAAGCAACCATGGCACCCCAGCCGGCGACGAACACCCAGTCGACGCACACCGCACCTCCGCACAGCCGCCCGCCAGCGCCCCCGCGGCGGGCGCTGCGCCGCCTGCTGCCCGCCCTGCGCCCGCACCGGGCCATGGCGGCGCGTACCACCGCCGCCTGCCTGGCCGACCAGACCTGCCTCGTCGTGCTCGTCACCTGGCTCGCGTACGCCACCGGGCGCGCCGTCATCGACGGCACCGGCCCGGACGGCGCCACCATCGGCGCCCTCACCGGGCTCGTGCTGCTGCGCGCGTTCGCCACCTGGCGGCAGATGGACCTCTCCCACGACCTCGCCTACCGCGTCCTGGCCCGGCTACGTGTCCGTGTCTACGACGGACTGGCCCGCAGCGCCCCCGCCCGGATCGCGGGGCGCCGCAGCGGGGACCTGGCCGCCACCGCCATGAACGACATCGAGGCCCTGGAGTTCTTCTACGCCCACACCATCGCGCAACTCCTCGCCTCCGCCGTGGTCTTCGCCGCGGGGGCGGCCGTACTCGGCCTCCTCGACCCCTGGCTGCTGATCGCCGCACTCGCCGCCGCGGCGGCGCTCCTGGCGCACTCGCTCCTCGGAGCATCGGGCCGCACGGCGCGCGGGGAGGTCACCAGGGCCGCGACCGCGCGGCTCTCCGCCGACACCGTGGACACCGTCGACGGTCTGCGCGAACTCCTCGCCCACGGCGCCCTGGACCGGCGGCGCGCACAGCTCACCGCGAGCGGGCGCCGGCTCACCGACGCCCAGCGCGCCGAGGCCGGGCACGAGGGCGCCTTCGCCGCCGTCCAGGACATGCTGGTCGTCCTCGCCCTCGTCGGCGTCCTCGCAGCCGGAGCCGCCACCACCGGCGACGGCCCGCTGCACGGCGCGTGGGCACCCGCCGCCCTGGCCCTCGCCCTGTCCGTGCTCTCCCCCGTGGCCGCCGCTGCCGACGCCCTGCGTCAGGCCGGCACCCTGCGCGCCGCGGCAGCCCGCGTCCACGCCGCCACCACCGCCCCCGCGGGCGCCCCACCGCCGACGCACCCCCGGCCGCTGCCGCCCGGCCCGCTCGGCGTGCGACTGCGGAACGTCCACGTCGACTACGGCGCCGGGCCCGTCCTGCGCGGCGTGGACCTGACCGTGCCGGCCGGCTGCACGCTCGCCCTGGTCGGCGCCTCCGGCGCGGGCAAGACCAGCACGGCCCACCTGCTGGCCCGCTTCTGGGATCCCCGCTCGGGCACCGTCGAACTCCTCCCCGCCGACGGCGGCGACCCCGTCGACGTACGCCACCTACCGGACCGGCACCTGCGCGGCGCCGTCGCCCTCGTCGGCCAGGACACCGCGCTCTTCCACGGCACACTGCGCGACAACCTCCACCTCGCCGCACCCGCCGCCGACGAGATCCGGCTCGAACGAGTCCTGCGCCAAAGCGGCGTCGACCGCATCGCCGCCACCCTGCCCGACGGACTCGACAGCATCGTCGGCGAACGCGGCGCCACCCTCTCCGGCGGCGAACGCGCCCGCGTCGCGCTCGCCCGCGCCCTGCTGGCCGACCCCAGGATCCTCGTCCTCGACGAGGCCACCGCGCATGTCGACACCGCGGGCGACGCCGAACTCGCCACCGCGCTGGCCGCCGCGTCCACGAACCGCACCACCCTCGTCATCGCACACCGCCCCGCCACCATCCGCCGGGCCGACCGCATCGCCGTCCTGGAGAACGGCCGCGTGGCCGAAGAGGGCACCTGGCATGAACTGACCCAGCGGGAAGGGGCACTCACCCGGATCCTCGGAGCCCCAGCCGCACCGGACGGCGACACCGCATGACTTGAGCATCACGGTCCACGGGCATGTCGATCCCCACCTGGCCGGGCTCGAGGAGCTGAGGATCCTGCTGGGCATCCCGTCCGACCGCGAGATCGCCCGCATCCGCCGCCAGCGCACCGACCGCGTACGGCTGCGGGACGTCCCACTCGACTGCGGCGCCGAGCCCATCCTGCGCGGCGCGCCCGTAGCACGCTCGCCCTGCTCGGCGCCTCCGGCGCCGGCAAGGCCGGCGCGCTGCCCCACCTGCTCGCCCGCTTCCGGGACCGCACTCCTACACCGTCGAACTCCTGCCCGTCGACGGCGGCGACCCCATCGCCGTACGCCCCCGCACGACCGAAGTCCCCCTACACCCCCGCCACCCGGCGAAAGTCCAGGTCAGACAGCGAGATCCTGCTGGAGTACTAGCTCACCGTCCGTCGGAACCACATAGCCAGGCCCTCCACCACCAGCACGGTCGCGAACACGAGCAGCATCACCGTGGTCACGACCCCGAACTCCAGCACCCTGGAGGCGTTCAGAAGCTGGAAGCCGATGCCTCCTGCCCCCACGATGCCCAGCAGTGTTGCGGCACGGATGTTGACGTCCAACTGGTAGAGAACGTGCCCGACCAAGGCCGGTGCGGCCTGCGGCAGCGTGGCCGACACGAACACCTGCCACCGGCCCGCCCCGGTAGCCCGCAGCGCTTGCTCCACTCCGCCGTCGACCTCCTCCAGCGAGTCGGCCACCAGCTTGCCCAGCAACCCGATCGCGCCGACACCCAGCGCGAGCGAGCCGGCGACCGCACCCAGTCCGGTGATCACGACGAACACAATGGCGAGCACCAGCTCCGGAATGCCGCGAATAAGAACGATCAATGTCCTGAACGCCCCGGTCACGAACGGTGAAGGGGACACGTTCCTCGCGGCCAGGGCTCCGACCGGCAGAGCGAGCACCGTCCCGATCAACGTCGCAGCGAGAGCGATCTTCACCGTGACCCAGAGGTCGGCCAGCAGCGTAGGGAGGATGCTGCCCGTTTCGGGAGGCCAGAACAGGCCCAGCGCGTGCGGCAGGTTTCCCAGTCCGGTGAAGAACTGTCCCGGCCCCAGACCGGCCGCGACCACACAACCCGTGACCGCGGCGAAAGACACCGCCGCGTACACCGTGCGACGTACTCGCCGCCCGTCCCAGGGCATGCCGACCCGCATCAGGGTCCGTTGTTGTGCCGGCCGCGACTGGCCGTCACCGACGGGCGGCGGCTTCCGCACCCCGGGCACGGCAGACGAGGAAGTGTGGGACCGGCCGGCCGGCCGCCGCGACCGCCGCTCCTGACGGGGCAGCAGCCCCCGGCGCAGGGCTCCGGAGAGCAACTCCGCAAGAATGCACAGAACGAGCACCACCAAGGCCAGAGCCATGGCACGCGGGTAGTCCAGCTCGCGCAGCGACGAGGCGATGGCAAAGCCCAGACCATCGACCCCCACAAAACCAAGAACGACCGAAATCCGCAGATTGATGTCGAAACGGTGCAGCGCGTTGGCCGTGAACGACGGCAGTACCTGGGGCAGCACGCCGGTCGCCAACTGCTGAAGACGGCTGGCCCCGGCAGCCCGCACCGCGGTGCGAGGCCCTTCGTCGATCTGCTCGATGGCATCCGCGTACATCTTGCCGACCATGCCCACCGAATGAAGACCCATGGCGAGCACGCCCGCCATCGCACCCAGGCCGAACACCCTGAAGAAGACGATGGCCAGCACCACATCCGGCACCGCACGCGCCAACACGATCAGCCCACGGGCCCCCAGGCGGCCGGCCCGGGTCGGAGTAGTGTTGGCCGCGGCCAGCACCGCAACCGGAACGCTGATGACCACCGACAGCAGCGTCGCGCAGACCACAATCGCCAGAGTCTGGCGGGCAAGCCGAAAGAGCTCCTCCCAGGGGGGGAAGTCCAGCGGCAGCGCACGGCCAAGGAAGTCGACGGCATTTCCGGCACTGTCCACCAGCGTCGCCACGTTGATCTTCAGATCGACGAACGCCCACAACGACAGAACACACAAGGCCAGCATGGTGAACGCCGCCGCCGTGCCCAGTAGCGTCGGCCGCGCCGCGACCCGCGCCGTGTCCTCCCGCACCGGCGGGGGCCGGGGAGGGTCGGGAAGCGTCACCTGGCTCATCCGGTAGCCGCCAGCACCGCCGCGGGATCCGCCCCCACCCCGGCGTACACCGCCATCACCTGATCACGCTTCAAGCCCTTGACCGGCGTGTCCAGGACCATCCTGCCCGCACGTAACCCCACCACCCGGTCGCCCCAGGACAACGCCAGGTCCACCTGATGCAGACTGCACACCACGGTCAGCTCCCGCTCCTGGCTGATGTCCCGGATCAGTTGCATGATCTGTGACGAGGACTCCGGGTCCAGGGAAGCAACCGGCTCATCGGCCAGAAGGATCTCCGGGCGCTGCATCAGCGCCCTTGCCACCGCGACCCGCTGCTGCTGGCCGCCGGAGAGGGTGTCGGCGCGCTGCAGTGCCTGGGCACTCAGGCCGACCCTTTCCAGGTGTTCCAGCGCCTCGAAGCGAACCCTTTTCGGGAACGTGGGCAGGCCGAGCCGAGGCCCTCGCAGCGTGCCGAGTGCACCGGTGCACACGTTCTCCAGAACAGTCAGACTGCGTACCAGGTGAAACTGCTGGAAGATGAATCCGACCCTTCGCCGAAGGTGCCGGAGCTCCTTGTTGCGTGCGCGGCCGACATCGGTGCCCAGAACGTTCACGGTGCCGCTCGTCGCCTGATGGAGTCCGTCGATGTGCCGCAGCAGGGTCGACTTCCCGGACCCGGACAGCCCCAGCAGGACGACGACTTCTCCGGCCTCGATACGCAGCGACAGGCCGTCCAGGGCCAGGGTGTCCGCACCGAAACGCTTGCTCACCTCACGGAACTGTATGAGCCCGCCCGGCTGGAGTGCCGTCGTCAACTCTGGCACTGCTCGTCCTTGGTGGTGGCGCACACCTTGCGGACGCCGTCATACATGGCGTCGCTCACCTTCGTGAAGCCCCAGTTCCCCTGGTCACCGACCGAGCAGACCGTCGTGCAGAAGCCATTGTCCTTGAGATAGTCGGCGTTGGCCTTGGTCTGCAAAGCGGTGACGATCTTGTTCTTCAGTCCGGAATCCAGCTCATCGCTGACCGCGGCCGGCGAGCCCGGCACGATCTCGGACTTCCAAATGGTCTCCACCGCACCCGGCTTGATCTGCTTCTTGTCGATGAGCTGGTGTTCCACCATCACGTCATAGGCGAAGCCCAGATCACACTGACCGCTGACCACCGACAGAACGGACGCGTCATGGCCACCGGCCATGACCGGCTTGATGTCCTTCTCGGGATCCACCCCGGCCTCGATGAACCCCGCGGACGGATACAGGTACCCCGAGGTCGAGTTCGGCTCGACGAAGCAGACCTTCTTGTCCTTGGCGTCTGCCAGGCTCTTGATGTCGGAGCCCGTCTTCACGAAGCCGTAGGAGCGATACCCGGGCTTCGCGCCCTTCTCCGTGACCAGCGCGGCGGCGGGCTCGATCTTCACCCCGGAGTTGAGAGCCAACACGTAGGTGAAAGGCCCGTAGACAGCGATGTCGATCTTCCCGGTCCGCTGGCCCTCGATGATGGCCGCGTAGTCGGTCGCCTTCTGGAAGGTGATCTTCTTGCCTGTCTCCTTCTCCAGCATCGCGATCACACCGGCGAAGCTCTGCTCCAGTGTGGTGGAGTCCTCGGTCGGGATGGTGGCGAAGACGAGACTGTCAGGGTTACGAGCGCCCCCCTCAGCCTTACCGCCCTTGTCGGCGGCGCTCGATCCGCAAGCGGTCAGCACGAGTGCTGAAAGAACCGTTGCGGCGCTCAGAATCTGCCGGGTGCGAGTAGACATAGGTGGAGATCTCCTCTGCCCCGGCGGCCGGTGCGCGTGGCACACCAGCCGCCGGTTACGTGGTGAGTCGGGGATGAGCGGAAGGAAGACGAAGAGGATCTGGCGTCGTTGCCGGCCTCCGGAATTACGGGAGGCCGGACGCCGCCTGCACGGCCCGTGCGAACCGGTCGCGCATGTTCTCCGGCGAGTGCGTGGCAGTCGCCCGCGGCGGCATCGGCCCCGTGCGGGCACGGGTCGGGACCAGGATCAGGTGCGGGCCCGGGCTGTGGAGGGCACGAGTGACCTGCTCGCGAACCTGCTCAAGGCTTCGACACCGTTCCGCCGTTGCATAACCCGCGGCCCGCGCCACCTCCTCGATGGACGTACCAGCGGACGTGGTGGATTGCCCGCCGGTCGACTCGTGGATGCCGTTGTCCAGCACGACGTGCACCAGATTGCCGGGTGCCTGGTCGCCGATCGCCGAGAGCGCACCCAGATGCATCAGCGCGGCGCCGTCGCCGTCGAGGACGAAGACCGGGGTCCGCGGTTGCGCCAGGGCAACCCCCAGGGCTATGGACGAGGCGTGTCCCATGGAGCCCTGCATGTAGAAATTGCGCGGCCTGTCATCGAGACCGAACAGCTCACGCCCGGTGAAACCAGTGGTGGCGATCACCGGCGCCTCGCCGGCCAGCTCGCTGACCAGGCTCACCACCTCACCGCTGTGCTGCCTGGCCTCGGCCGCGCTGTCCTCGCCCGGAGGGCACTTGCCCACAGCACCCTTCTCCACGAGAACAAAGGGTGCCTGCCCTTTGGACACTGCGGCCTCGGCCTCATCCAGGATGCCGCTGAACTCCTCGTGCGACACATCCGCCCGCAGGATCCAGCGCGGCAGGCCGAGCATCTCCAGGAAGGGCTGGGTGATCCCGCCCATCACTTCGTGCTGGGGTTCGTCCTGGGCGGGGTCCGGCCACCCGCGAAGGCTCACGAACGTCAGCACCGGTATGCGGTAAGTCATCACCAGTGATGTCAGGGGGTTGACCAGATTGCCCAGCCCGGAGTTCTGCAGCATCACGTAGCAGCGCTCACCCGCCAGCGCCGCTCCGACCGCAACAGCCACGGCGTTGCCCTCGTTCGCGGCCGGGGTGTAGCGCCCAGGAGTGCGGCTGAGATGGGCGATGGGCCCTCCGAAGAAGGAACAGGGGACACCGCTGGCCCTGGCGAAGCCGCGCTGTTCCAGTTCACCGCAGAAGATGTCCGCCTCGATCACCGCCCGCCTCCTTCGGCGAAGCCGGCCGTCTGGCCGGTGGAGGATGTCCGTGTGGCGGAAGTGACCGCGCCCGGCCCGGACGCCCAGTCAGGGCGTGTGTCGACGGCCACGACCGCACAGGAGATGGATGTGCCGCCTCCGTGGGCGACAATCAGCACATGGTCGCCGGGGCCCACCTCGCCGGTCGCCACGAGATGCTCCAGACCGATGATCTGGTCGTTCACCGTGAGGTGGCCGAACTGGCGGCCGTACTCGAGCAGACCCTTGTCAGAACTGACTCCCATCGGGTCCAGGATGACCTTCAGGTAGCTCTCCAGGCCGGTGAAGACATGCGCCACACGCGTGACCTGCTCCGGGGTGATTCCGGCCTCGGCCATCGACCGCAGGGCCAGTTCGGCCCGCAACTCGCCCTGTCGGCTGACGACTTCGGCGACAGTGTTTCCCAGATCGTCTCCGAACGAACTCAGCCGCTCGCGGAAGTCGACCCGTTCCCCTCCGGCGCTCTCGGGGGAGTAGATCGGTTCGTTGCCGCGGTAGAGCTGTTCCAGCTCCGGTGTGGATCCGGAATTGATGGACAACAAGCGTGCGAAGCCGCCCTGTTTGGACAGCACCACCGCCGAGCCGCCGTCCCCGATCACGCCGTTCTGAAGCCCGAACGCCCACCGGTTGAAGTCCGGCCTGCCCGAGTTGTCGGCCCCGGTCAGAAGAGCCCCCGAGCCTTCCGGCTGCGCCATCAGGTACGAGGCGGCCATTTCCATTCCGCCGATCAACCCACTGCACGCCTGCCAGATAAGGAAGGAAGGAACGTCACGCTGTGTGACGTGGTGCAGAACGTACTGATGAGGAGACCAGCCCAGCGGGCCCTGCGGCCAGCTGTGCGCATGGATGTGAAGACGGAGGCCCGCTCCGTCCTGCCCGGCCCGCTCCATGGCCTCACGGGCGGCGTGGACCGCCATGTCCGGGGCGGAGATGTCACCCGCTACAGCCGCGCCGGTCCAGCCGAACCACTCGTAGTCCTCCTCCGAGTAGAGGCCCTGTTCGACGGCCTTCTCCGCACTCATGATCTCCGGGAGGTACGTTCCCAGGCCGGCGATGTGGATACCCGGTGTTTTCACAGCTCAGCACCTTCTGTGTCCGCGTCACGAGTGTTGCTGCCGATGTGGTCGATGATCTTGTTGAGGGTGCCGCCCTTGAGGAGGAGGGTGACGGGGATGTCGGTCTGGTGGTTCCGTTCGATGCGTGCGCGGAGTTCGACTGCCATGAGGGAGTCGAGGCCCATGCGCTTGAGGGGGGTGGTGGGTTTGACGCGGCTGGTCGGCAGTTTCAGAACGCTCGCGACGGTGGCCGTCAGCTCCTCCAGCAGAGGGTCCTCGTCCGTTCCGGTCGGCGGGGCGGGTTCGGCCTTGACGGCGGCGGTGACGGGAGCCTTCGGCGTCGGCTCGACGGCCCTGGGCTTCACGGGCGCGGGTGCGGCGCTGACCGGTTCTGTCGGTGTCGGAACACGTGCCTGATCTGTGGCCGGTATGGGGGGTGTGTTGCTGCCGATGTGGTCGATGATCTTGTTGAGGGTGCCGCCCTTGAGGAGGAGGGTGACGGGGATGTCGGTCTGGTGGTTCCGTTCGATGCGTGCGCGGAGTTCGACTGCCATGAGGGAGTCGAGGCCCATGCGCTTGAGGGGGGTGGTGGGTTTGACGCGGCTGGTCGGCAGTTTCAGAACGCTCGCGACGGTGGCCGTCAGCTCCTCCAGCAGAGCACCGTCATGCACAGCGGCACCGGCAGCCGGCGCCACAGGCGATGCCGGAGTCACGACCGGCGAACTACGCGCTGCTTTCCTCACCGGCGCGGCAGGCTCCCGCACGGCAGGCTGCACCACAGCGGACGCCGCGGGGCCGGGCGTCACCAGTTGCTGCTCAGCGACCGGCGCCTTCCCCGACAAGGAGCCCGCTTCGCCCTGCGCCAGCCCCCGGAACTGCGGAGTCGACGCCAGAGCGGGGTATGCCTGCGCCCATACGGGCCAGTCCACCCGGAGCACGGCTGCCTGGTCACACTGATGCTGCAGAAGATGCTCCAGGACGGCCAACCCCTGCGAGGGGGTGAAGTGCTGCATGCCCTGCGGAACAACGTCCCGTTCATCCTCCTGGGCCTTGCGCGCCATCATGCCCACGCCGCCCCAGAACCCCCAGTTGACGACGGACGCCGCCTGGCCACGCTGCAACCGGTAGTGCGCCAGAGCGTCCAGGAACGCGTTCCCCGCCGCATAGGCGCCGAGCAGAGGTGAGCCGAGCAGAGCCGACCCGGACGAGAAGAGGACGAAGAAGTCCAGCCGCTGGTCCCGGGTCAATCGGTGAAGAGCCCATGCGCCTGACACCTTCGAGTGCAACGCGGCGCTGATCTGCGGCGACTCGAGATCCCGCACCAGCGTGTAGTCGATCGTTCCGGCGACGTGCAGCACCCCACGCAGCCGCGGCAGACCAGCCGCCTCACGCTCCGCGAGCACCATCCGCATGGAGTCGAAATCCGCCGCGTCCACAGCGGCGTACTCCACCTCGATACCGCGCCCGGCCAGCGACCGAAGGAGCGACACCTGCCCATAATTTGGGTCGGTGGGCACTACGCTCCCCCATTCCTCACACGGCGGCAGAGCGGTGCGCCCCGTCAGGAGCAGGTGTCGGGCTCCTCGGTCCGCCAGCCAGGAAGCGACACGGCCTCCGATGCCTCCGACCCCACCGGTGACGAGATAGGTCGCATGGGCAAAAACGGAGAAGTCGGCCTTTTCCACGTCGCTCTCCTGGGCGGTGTGCTGAGAGAGCGCAACGACGACCGGACCCGTTTCCCCCTGCGCGGCCTGGGCTTCCTTCCGGGACAGTTCCGTGAAGCCGGCCGTTCGCAGGACCCCCCGCTCCGCGAGCCCACAGACCTGCCTCAGCGCCGTGCCCAGTTCCTGCGGAGCGCGGGAGAACAGCTCTGCGAGCTCGACAGTGTGGAAGGCGCGGTTGTGGGAGAAGTCCTCGGCAGAGAGATGCCCGGGCGAGGAGCCGAACGTGGCACTGCAATCCACGTAGCGTCCGCCCGGACTCAACTGCCGGGCGGTTGACGCGTTCTTCCGACCTGAACCCGAGGTCACCAGCACATCCAGATCCCGGGCCTCGCTGGAGACCACGGTGGCCCCCAAGGCTGTGGCGACCTTCGCGGCGGCCTCGGCCAGCTCGCCCGTGGTGTCGTCGACGGCAACCCGCTCCGCAGTGGCCACACGTGCCACATCGTGCAGAGCGCGGTATGCGGTGACGAAGCTGCGCGGCAGCGTGGCTGCCTGGGCCGCCGTCAGGGCGGCAGGCTTCGACACCACGACGGAGGCCGGGACGGTCACCGTACCGGCGAGCGGCCCCTGCACCAGAGCGAGAACGGTGTCGCCGGTAACAACTCCGTCAGTGCCGTCCCCGACTGCTGCGACGACGCCTGCGCACCCCCACATGAACGCGGGATCGGTCAAACGGTTGCCGTCTCTGGCGCCGATGCCGCCGTGGCTGACCTCGATCACGACATGACCCGCCGGAGCCCCGGCAGCTTCTGCAGCGCCGACTTCCTTGCGGACCAGGCGGGCGGCCAGCCGCCGGCCGTCACGCAAGCCGACCTGGGATTCGCCGTCCGCATGCAGCAGGTGCGTGAGAAGAGCGTCGACGCTGGAAGGGGCGTCGTCGAGATCGACCAGGCTCGTCTGCCAGTCCGGATGCTCGATGGCCAGCGTGCGGCCCAGCCCCCATATCGGGGCCTGGAACGGAGACTTGACCTGGTCCTGGCGCTGTACGAGCTGCGCCGAGCGCGTCACCAGCCACAACCGTGGTGGCCGGTCATGGTGCGCCTCTGCCAGTGCCTGGGAGAGGTGCACTGCGCTACGGCAGGTCAGGTCTTCGGCCCGTCGGATCTCCGCATCGTTCGCATCGCCCGAGACGGTGGCGTCCAGGCTCCACATATGGACGATGCCGCGGATCGTGGAGTCCTGGCTTGTTTCCATGAGGATCTTGGCGAGGTCATCACGTGAAGCCGGGTCCACTCGATGCCGGTCCGCACCGGTCGTCGCGTACCCGCGGGCGGCGGTGACGACGACGACCCGCTGGCCCCTTCTCTGCAGCCCCTTGACGACATTGCGCCCGATGTGGCCGGAGTCCGTCAGCACCACCCACGTTCCGTCCTGCTGAACAGCAGGTGTCGTCAGGGGCGCTGCCGGCGTCCACTGCAGCTCGTACAGCCAGTCGCCGGGTCCGTCCTCCTCGTCAGCGTCCGGTGCGGATGCCAGCGGAGCTGGAGCGTGCCCCCGGAGGTACTGCAGGCGCAGGCCGGTCATATCGGCCACCAGGGCTCCGGTTTCGTCGAGGATGCGGACGTCGCCCGTGAACGAGTCTTCGCGTGCCTCCGGTTTCAGAACGCAGTGACTCCACAGCCGGGTGCCCGGCCGCCGGAAGATCCGGACCTGGTCGATCCCTCCCAGGACGAACGCGTGGTCCTGGCCCTCTTCGATGTCCGGCCGTGCGGCGACGAGGGAGTGCGCCGCTGCGTCCAGAACGGCCGGGTGGAAACGGTGAGCGTCCCAGTCGGCCAGCACGGACGATGGGGCGGCCAGACGTGCCAGGGCCTCGCCCTCGGCCATCCAGACGTCCTCCACGGCCTGGAACGCACCGTTCCACTGATTGCCGCGCGCCGCGTGCCAGGGGTAGAACACGGTCTTGTCCTGGTGCCGGCCTGCGCGGGACCTGATGTCGGCGACAGCCTCGGCGGTGCCGGCGGGTGCCGCACACGGACTCACCGTAGCCTCGGCGTGCAGGACCCACGGGGACGCCGACGATGCCTGGCTGTGGACCTGCAGGGAGTACTCGGGAGCAGAACCGGTCAGGGTCAGGGTGACGCGGACCTCGGCGGCGCCCTCGTCCAGGAACAGTGCTTCGCGGTAGCGGATGTCGCGGACGGAGACCGGTGCGTCCCCGTGGATCTCTGCCGCGGCCGCCGCGGCGAGCTCGATGTACGCGGTGCCCGGGAAGATGACGGAGCCTTGCACCTGGTGGTCATGGAGGTAGGCGTTGCGTGCCCGGTCGACGGGTCCCTGCCATGTGCGTGTCCCCGAAGGAGCGGGGACGGCTGCGCCCAGGAGCGGGTGGGTGTGGACGACGCCCGGGGGGAGATCTGTTTCCTCAAGACGTTCCGCGGGTGCGCCGCCGGAGGACGTCGGCCCCTCAGTCTCCTCGATCCAGTGCTGGACACGCTGCCACGGGTAGCGGGGCAGTGGGACGAAGCGGCCGCCGCCGGTGACTTTCTCCCAGTCGAAGGCGACGTTCGCGGTGTGCAGCTTGGCCACCGAGGTGAGGAGTGATTCCCGCTCGTCGTCGTCCCGACGCAGGGAGCCGACGGCCGTGCTGGGCTGCCCGTGAGCCTCAGCTGTGGCAGCGATCGCGGAGGCCAGGACCGGGTGGGGGCTGATCTCCACGAAGACGGTGTTTCCCGTGTCCAGTTGAGTACGTACGGCGTCGACGAAGTTGACGGGTTCGCGAATGTTGCGCGCCCAGTACTCGGCGTCCATCCGGGAGCCGTCGATCGTTTCGCCGAGGAGGGTGGAGTGCACGGGGATGGTGCCCGCCTGAGGGCTCAACTGCTTCAGCTCGGACAGCAGGTCTGCGCGGATGGCGTCCATCTGCGGCCCGTGGGAGGCATAGTCAACGTTGATCCAGCGGTTGAACACGTCCTGCTCGTCGAGCTTGGCCAGGATCTCTTCCAGCGCCTGGCGGTCCCCGGACAGCAGCGTGGAAGTAGGACTGTTGGCAGCCGCGATCGCCACCGAGTTCTCGTAGCCGGCGATGGCTTCGCTCGCCTGCTGTGCGGACTGCTCCACCCAGGCCATCGTGCCGTGACCGCTCAGGCGCCGGGCCATCCGGCTGCGCCGGCAGATCACCGCGCCGGCGTCCGCCAGCGACAGCGCACCACTGATGTAGGCGGCGGCTGCCTCGCCCATGGAGTGCCCGATCACGACGTCGGGCTCCACTCCCCAGGAACGCCACAGCTCGGCCAGAGCGATCTCCATGGCCCACAAGGTGGGCTGAATGACGTCCACACGGGCGAAGCGCTCGGTGTCGTCGCTGTTCAGCAACTCGATGACCGACCAGCCGTTCTCGTGGCTGATCACACCGTCGCAGGCCGTCATGGCCTGCTCGAACACCGGCTCCGTGGCCAGGAGTTGGCGTCCCATTCCGATCCACTGTGATCCCTGACCGGGGAAGACGAACACGACGCGGGGGCGTTCCTCCTCCACGTAGAGAGCCGAAGCCGAACCGTGCGCTTCACCGTCTTCGGCGAACTCCCGCAAAATGGCCGCAGCTTCGCCGCGAGAGGCCACGACCATGGCCAGCCGGCAGTCGAAGTGGCTGCGCCGTTGCAAGGCGCTGTAGGTGAGGTCCTGCAGGGACGGCGCGGACGGACCCTCGTCGTCCAGAACGTCGGCCCAGGCGCCGGCCAGCTCCATCAGCGCTTCAGGTCCGACAGCCGACAGCGCGAGCAGATGCGCACCGGGCTCCCCGGCGCTGCCGCTCTTCTGCGCGGGACGGGGTTCCGGCGCCGACAGCACCACGTGGGCGTTGGCTCCGGTGAGACCGAAACTGCTGACTCCAGCCAGGTGAGGCCGGCCGCGGTCGGGCAGGGGCGTGTACGTGCTCGGCAGCCGCACCGGGAGGGTGTCCCAGGGGATGGCCGGGTTGGGCGTGTTCTGGTGAAGGTTCGCGGGCACCGCGCCGTGCTCGAGACTGAGCACGGTCTTGATGAGGCCGGCCATACCGGCTGCGGCCTCCGCATGGCCGATGTTCGTCTTGGAGGAGCCCACCAGGCACGGCTGGTCGACCGGACGGCCCGGTCCCAGGACCTGCCCGAAGACTTCCAGTTCCACCATGTCGCCGACGCTGGTGCCGGTGCCGTGCGCCTCGAGGTAGTCGATCTCGGCCGGGCTGATGCCCGCCTGCTCATAGGCACGCAGCAGGACGTCCCGCTGCCCTTCGACTCCCGGTGTGACCAGGTAGCCGCTGCTCTGCCCGTCATTGCCGATCGCGCTGCCCAGGATGACCGCCCTTACCCGGTCCCCGTCGGCCCGGGCCTGGGAGAGCGACTTGAGAATGACGACGCCCACCCCGTCACTGCGTACAAAGCCGTCGGCCGATGCGTCACCGAACTTGCAGCGCCCGTCGCTCGCCAGCATCCGTGCACCGGAGTAGACAGTGCCTTCCTCCGGCAGGAGCACCACGTTGGCTGCGCCGGCCACCGCCATCGTGGTCTCGCCTGACCGGATCGACTGGGCGGCCATGTGCACGGCCGTCAGTGAGGACGAACAGGCGGTGTCCAGGGTGACGCTCGGGCCACGGAAGTCGAAGGAGTAGGCGACGCGGCCCGAGGTCATGGCGCGGGCGGCAGACCCGATCAGTCCGTAGAACTCGAGGTCCTGGGGGTTCCGGTACTGCATGTGCCAGTAGTCGCCGCCGAGCTGGCCCATGTAGACACCGGTGTTCGATCCTCCGATACGGCCCAGGTCCTGCCCGGCATCCTCAAGGGCGTCGTAGGTGGTCTCCAGCAGCAGACGCTGCTGGGGATCCATGCGGGACGCTTCCCGGGGCGAAATCCCGAAGAACTCTCCGTCGAACTCCTGGATCCGTTCCAGGAAGCCGCCCCACTTGCTGGAAGTCCGGCCCGGCGAACTCGGGGACGGTTCGAAGATGGCCTCGACGTCGTAGCGGTCACGCGGTATCTCGCTGATCGCGTCGGTACCGGCGCGCAGTTGATCCCAGAATGTGTCGATGTCCGGCGATCCGGGGAAGCGTCCGGCCATGCCGATGATCGCGATCGGCTCGGCCTGCTCGCGGCGCTTCCCGTCCGTGCCACCCTCAGCGGCGCGATCTGAGTTGGTCTGCATGGTCAGTCCTTGTGTTCAGCTCGGTTGCCGGCTCCACTCAGCAGTGAGGGGGCCGACATGACGGAAGGGGCCGGAACGCCGAGAAGGTCCAGAACTGTCGGCGCAACGGCAGGCAGCGTGAGGGACTGCGGAGACAGATCGGCGGCCAGACGCCGGCCATCGGGGGTGGCAAGAACGAACGGCACCGGGTTGTGGGTATGACCGCCGTACGGACGCACCGTGCCGTCGGCGCCGGTCTGGATCATCTGCTCCGCGTTGCCGTGGTCCCCGACCAGAACGACCCACCGCCCGTGCCCGGCTGCCGCCTGACAGATCCGGCCGACCGCCTCATCAGTCACCTCGGCGGCCCGGACAGTGGCCTCGTAGTCGCCGGTGTGCCCGACGACGTCGATGTTCGCCAGGTTGGCGATGACCAGCGGGATGTCCGGACTGGCGGATGCCTCGATGACCTGGCCGGTGACCTCGCGCAGATTCATCTGCGGATGCTCCACGTAGTGCGGACCGAACGCACTGGGCACCTTCTGGTGCCGCTCGCAGGGGCGTTCCGCCGTCGAACGCCCGTTGATGAAGAACGTGACGTGCTCGAACTTCTCGTGCTCCGCGATCCGCACCGAACGCACACCGAGCTCATCAAGGACATCGGCCAGCCCGCCGGAGGCGTCAGCACGCTCAACGAGCGTTTCCAACGGCGTGTCCGTGTCGTACCGGGCGAGGCTGAGCAGACGCACCTGCGTGCGCCCGCTGGACTCCAGACGTGCGTACAGCAGGTCGACCAGCGGCGTGGTGCGGTCGCTGCGGAAGTTCGCGAACAGCACGGCGTCGCCGTCCACGATGCCCGGATAGGCGGGGCCACCGTTCAGCACCGTGGAAGCCGTCCAACCGTCGCCTTCGCTTCCCACGGCAGCGGCCTCGTCCGGTGCGGTGCGCTCGCCGACGGCGTCGGCGATCAGACCGGCGGCGCGCTCGGTGAGATCGCGGCGGCCGCTCTTGTCCATGGCGTAGTTACGGCCGATCACCGTGGCAATCGTTCCGGTTCCGGCCGCATCGGCCATCTTCCGAAGACGCCGCAGGTAGTCGACCGCTGTTCCGTCGGCGACATCCCGTCCGTCGGTGATCGCATGCAGCCACACCCGGCTCAGCCCCGCGTCGGCCGCTGCGCCCAGCAGCTCACCGATGTGGGACAGGTCGGAGTGAATCCGCCCGTCCGAACAGAGGCCGACCACGTGCAGCGCCCGGCCGGATCCGGCGAGGCGGCCACACGTTGCCGACAGGACCGCGTGCTGACGCAGGGCGCCGGATTCCGCCTGCCGGTGTACGAGGAGGCTGTCGTACTCCAGTGGCCTGCCGGCTCCCATGACGAGGTGGCCGATCTCGGAGTTGCCGACGACACCCTCGGGCAGGCCGACGGCGATGCCGGAAGCCTGAAGGAGCACGCTGGAGCAGCGGGCCCGCAGTGCGTCGAGATGAGGGGTGGAAGCTGCGGCGACGGCGTTCCCCGGACCGGGCGCTGCCTCGCCCCAGCCGTCGAGGATGAGGAGGATGCCGGGTGTGAGGGTCACGAGGCATCCTGGTCGAGCCCGGCAAGCCGGTCCCAGAAGGTGGGGAACGACTTGGTGACGCAACCCGGGTCACGGATGATCACGCCGGGAGTGCGCAGCCCGCAGATCGCGAAGGCCATCGCGATGCGGTGGTCGTCGTAGGTGTCGATCACCGCCCCGTGCGGCCGGCCGCCTTCGACGGTCATGGTGTCCTTGGTGGTGCGGACCGTGACGCCCATCTTGGTCAGTTCGGTTGCGACGGCATCGATGCGGTCGCATTCCTTGAACCGCAGGTTGCCGATGCCGGTGATGTGCGTCGTGCCCTGGGCGTAGGCGGCCACGATGGCGAGGGTCGGCACCACGTCGGGCATGTTGACCATGTCGATCTCGATGCCGGTGAGGTTGTCCGACCCCTCGAAGGTGATGCTGTCGCCGGTGACATCTGCTTTGCAGCCCATGCTCACCAGTGCCCGGACCAGGTCGACGTCGCCCTGGACGGAGTCGCCGCTGATACCGGGAATGGTGACGCGCCCGTCGAGGATGGCCGCGGCTGCCAGGAAGTACGACATGCCGGAGGCGTCCGGCTCGACGGTGACATCACCACCGGTGTACCGCTGGCCGGCGCGGACGGTGAACGAGCGGTAGCCCTGCCGCTCGACCTGAACGCCGCGGGCCGCCATCGCGGCGACCGTCATATCCACGTACGGCTTCGACAGCAGCTCACTGATAAGGCTGACCTCCACGTCCTCACGGGCGTACGGGGCGCTGATCAGCAGACTGCTCGTGAACTGACTGCTGACGGTGCCGTGCATGTACGCGGGGCCGCCTACCAGGGAAGGACCTTCTACGGAGATCGGCGGACAGCCGTTGCCCCGCAGGTCGAGCGCCGGGACGCCGAGCGGGTCGAGCGCGTCCAGGAGGTGCCCCATCGGACGCTCCTGCATCCGTTCCGAGCCGGTCAGAACGGTGGTGCCGTGGGCGAGTCCCGCCATCGTGATCAGCAGGCGTATCGGGGTACCGGCGTTGCCCATGTTGATCTCGTCCGCCGGTGCGGTCATCTGTTTGCCGTTGGGCGTGACGGTGACGGTGTTCGTGGCCTCGTCGATGCCGACGGTGACGTGACCGAAGGCGCGCAGAGCATCGGCGAGCAGCAGGGTGTCCTGCGACAGCAGTGCGTTGTGCAGCGTGGTCGGCTCGCTGCTGAGCCCCGCCATCGCCAGATGCCGATTTGTGTAGCTCTTGGACCCCAGCACGGGAACCGTGGCATCCACGCTCTTGACCGGGGTCACTTCGTACTCGGCGAGGTCGAGGATCGGATTCTTCGGCAGACCGGTCATGATGTGTTCTCTCCTCCGTCTGAAATGACCCGGGATACAGGGGAGTCGGGTACTACACGTCGGCGCGGTGCACCTTGTGCTGAGCGGCTTGAGCCCGTGGCCGGACCACAAGGAAGTCCACGTTCACGTGAGCGGGTCGCGTCACTGCCCATGCGATGACATCGGCGATGTCGTCGGCGACCAGAGGCTGGTCGACCCCGGCGTACACGGCGGCCGATCTGGCGTGGTCGCCGCGATAGCGGTTGAGGCTGAACTCCTCGGTCTGGACCATCCCCGGCGCGACTTCGACGACCCGTACAGGGCGGCCGCACAGTTCCATGCGCAGAGTTCCGGCCAGCGCGTGCTGGCCGTGCTTGGCCGCGCTGTAACCGCCGCCCCCCTCGTAGACGGTGAACGCGGCGGTCGACGACAGCACGACGACCGTTCCGTTGCCGCTGCTCACCAGGAGCGGGAGCAGGGCTTGTGTCACGTGCAGGGAGCCGAGGACATTCGTCTCGTACATCACCCGCCAGTCCGCCGGGTCCGCCCCCTCCACCTCTTCGGTGCCGATGGCACCGCCGGCGTTGTTGACGAGAACGTCACAGCGCTCGAGCTTCAGCCCGAAGGCTGTGACCGCAGCCACGTCCGTGACGTCGAGGACCTGGACAACGGCCTGGCTGCCGCGTGCCTCGACCTTCTTGGCAACCGCCTCAAGGCGCTCTTGGCGCCGTCCGACCAGCACCACGCTGTAGCCCTCGTCCGCCAGGCGAACCGCGGTGGCCGCCCCTATTCCGCTTCCGGCGCCCGTGACGACGGCGACCAACGTGCCAGCGGAGGCGGAGGTCACGACGCCCCGGCCGCAGTCGGCTCGGTGAACGAGTCGGGAACGGGGGCGCTGCCGGCCGGGAACGCCCCCAGCCAGACCACGCTTCCGGGCGCCAGTGTGCAGGTGAGCCGAGCGCCGTCGGCCTCCCTGCTCTCCATCCTGCCGCTCAGGAAGACGACGGGCGTGCCCCATTCCTTTGCCTGCGGAAGCAACTCCGCGGGGGAGAACGCACGGGGCTCCGGCGAGATGTTCTGCACGCTCACGATCCGAACATCGCCCGCGGCACTGGATCGCGTGACCGCCCGCAGGCCGGCACCGGCCTCGACCTGCTTGAACTGCGAGTCGGCGGTGAACGCGTCCTGTGTGTGCGGATCGTTGCGAACGCTGTTGAGAACCTGCTCGTACTCGGCGATGTCGACGTCGGGCGCCCCGGCCACGGGGGCGGTGAAGTCAGGCACGGGGACGCCGGCCTTTTCGTATACAGCGGTCACGAATCCCGCCACGACCGGGTGCACCGCGCCCGGGGCGCTGGAGAGTTCCGGCTGGAAGAGACAGGCGACGTAGAACGGGTGCCCGGTGATTTCCAGGGCACGCGGGGCATCGCGGTCGTCCCAGCCGCTGAACCGGACATCACCCTGAGTGGCGGCGTCCAGGAACTCTTTCACCATGCCGTAGTCGCACTGCAGGATCTCCTGGATCTCGGTGCGCCCCCCGTACATGGCCGACAGCCGTGATCCTTCGCGAAGGAACAACGGGACCCAGTTGTTGTTGTCGGCGGTGCAGGTCGGCGGCAGGATCAGCTTCTCGATCGGCGCGATGTCGTCGCCGAGCTCGGCGGTCTCCGGCAGGTGCAGTACGTTCTGCGCGTACTCCAGCACGGCGCTGTAGAAGCCGCCGCAGGTGCCCAGCAGCGGTAGCCCCGCTTCACGAGCGTGACGCAGAGCGCGGTGGACGCCCTGCTGTGCGTGGTAGGGCGCGCCGGGAACGACCCAGATGCCGTCGTAGACCGAGAAGTCGGTGGAGTCGTCGATGTGCCTGGTCGGTATCCACTGGGTGTCGATTCCCAGAGCGGGAAGCAGCGGTTCGATCCGGGGGTGGGCCGGCTCCTGGTGGTTGTACTGGTCTCCGACTAAGGCCAGCAGCGGCCTGCGCGCAGCGGACACGGGTTCTCCCTCTTGTGGGCGTGACGGCATCACGCTGCGCGGCGGAACGCAGCGTCGGTTTCAGGACATATGGTTACGGCCGGTCGGGGACGCGACGCGGCACCAGAACTCGCCCTGGCAGCAACACGGCTCGCAGAGCGGTGAAGAGCGGCGCACACGGCAGCAGGGGACCGGCGGACCGCAGTACGGCGAACACGATATCGATGAACGCCGAAGCAGTGGCCGACACTAGGAGCGCTCCGACGGGTATGTCAACCACTCGCCCCTGCACCGCAGATGGAGATGCGGGCGCTCCCGCAAGTGCCCGGCGCGAGCGGGCGGCCGAATTGCATGTCATCCGGGGGTGGAAGCGAAATGAGGGGTTGCGTCTCTGCTTCGATACATGTCAAGTTAGAAGCATGTCGATGTTGGACCGGTCGGAAGTTGATCACAACAGGACAGTTCCGGAAGGTGAGATAGCGGCTCACGGCCTGGCGGCAGATGCTTCCGGGCGCCGACCACTGACGGGGGAGAGATCATGGGTACGCACACACCTGGCCAAGTCCTCGATGAGGCTTCGCCGATGACTCTTGCGCTGTGGGCCAGGCTTTCCTGCTGACCCTTCGCCGTGTTCGGTCCGGCGCCGGGTCAGCAGGGGCGCGACGTCAGACCTTGGTCACACGGCACGCAAAGCACTTGTAAGCCTGTTGGCCCGAGATGTTGTCGTAGAAGCGGTCGTCCAGCAGAACGTTGGCGGGCTCGTAACGGGAGGCACCAAAGACATCGCCGACGGATTGCGCCGGGCCGAACGTGTTGGGAACGAACACGGTGTCCTGGCGGATCCCTTCCCACACCAGAGCATGTCCTGTCACCGAGCCCCGTGGGCTCTCGACCTTCACCTCGTCCCCGTCGGCTATGCCGTTCAGCCTTGCTGTGCGGGGGTGGATCTGAACGAACCGGACGCCGTTGAGCTGCTTGCCGGTACGCGTCCAGTGCGTGACCTCGGCGAAATGCACGACGCTGGGCCGTCCTGTCATCCCCATCAGCGGGAAGTCGCGGTGAACCGCATCGCTGCCCTGTACGCCCAGGACCACCGGGTGGGTCACGGCACGCGGAGTCAGGGGGTTGGGCACGAAGCCCTCCTCGAAACGCACCGTGGGATGCGCCCCGGTGACCTCCGGGTGGGTGTAGAAGACCGGAAGTGCGCTGTGGCCCGAAGCCTTCAGGCCGGACTCCAGTTCAGGCGTGGTGATCTCCACCTTGCCGCTCGGCGTCAGGAACCGCTTGCCCCGGTGCGCGGGGGACAAAGAGGCCGCTGCCTCGTACCAGCTGGGGTGGTCGGCGAAGAGCGTGCTCACTCCAGGGTGCCGGTCGGTGGGGCAGGGCCAGCGCAGTGGTTCGGAGCGCTTCCTCAGACGGGCGCGGCTCATCCCGCCCATGCCGGGGGTGTGCTCGACGAAGTCGGCCCACAGGTTCGCATAGCTGTCCCATCGTGCGGGGAAGGCCTTCGTCCACTGACCGGCCGGCCCGCGTGTGTCCAGCCGTGCCATGGTCCGTCCGAGCTGGACCCAGACCTCCCAGTCGGGCTTGGACTCACCGACCCGCGGCACCGCCTGGTCCTGCCACCGGATGGCGCGGTCATCGCGGCGCATGTAGACGCCGTCCATCTCCAGACCGCTGCACACGGGCAGAATGATGTCGGCGTAGTAGGCCGGCTCCTCCATGAACAGCCCGGTGTAGACGTAGAATTCGAGCTGCTCGAACGCCTCGCGGACCTTGGTGGTGTTCGCCGAGGAGACCAGCGGATTGCCCTGGGTGATCACCGCCTTGAGACGGTAAGGCTCCCCGGTGAGAATCGACTCGGCGAAGTAGTCCGGCCCCACGGGCAACGCCTCCCGCACCTTGGGCAACGCCCCATCGAGGGCGGGCAGCTCCAGCGCGCCGGGCCAGGTGTTGTGCATGAAGTTGCAGCCACCCCCCGGGACGCCGATGTTGCCGGTGACGGCGGCCAGGAACGCCAGAGTGCGGTAGGTGTCGAACGCGCCGAGCTGGTGGGAGATTCCCGCGTTGCAGAAAATCGCGGCCGGACGAGCGCTCGCGTACTCCTCCGCCATCTCGGTGATCGTGGTCTCTGGTACCCCGGTCACCTCAGCGGCCCACGCGGGCGTGTAGCCGCGCTGCGCGAGGTGACGCTCGAGTTCGGTGAACCCCGTCACCCAGCGCTTCACGAACTGGCGGTCGTACAGGCCGTTACGGATGATGTGATCCAGCATGGCCAACACCAGCGCGTAGTCGGTGTGCGGCTTGGGGGAAACCCACCGGTCGGCCTCCGTGCCTGTCGGGGTGAGGCGGGGGTCCACGACAGTGAGGGTCGCCCCGGTCTCCTCCCGCCGGCGCAGCAGGTACTCGAAGGTGACCGGATGCGTTTCGGCCTGGTTCGTGCCGAGGAACAGCAGATGCCGGGCGGCGCCGAGGTCCTGCTTGCCGGTTGCGGCGTCCACCCCGTAGCCGTTGGTGAAGTTCCCCATGCCGAAGGTCGCGGCCAGGGCGTTGCCGCCGGCGTCGTTGCAGACGGGGCCGACGTCGATGTTGTTGGGACTTCCGAGCAGGGCGAAGAGACGAGCGATCACGGCGGTAGTGCCCTGGGGCATCCTGCCCGTGGCCCGGTTGGCGATGGTGTGGGCCTGCCCGGTATCGCGCAAGTGCAGGAGGCGGCGGGCAATCGTCTCCAGCGCCTCGGTCCAGCTGATCTCCTCGAACCGGGACTCGCGCGATCCCTTCGGACCCGACACGCGGCGCAGAGGAGAGGTCAGACGAGCCTCGTTGTAGACCAGTTCGGGCATCATCTCGGCTTTGACGCAGATGCTGCCGTCCTGGACCGCATCCTGCTCCTCGCCGCGGATGCCGATGACGCGGTCCGCCTTCAGATCCACGTGCAGCCGGCAGTTCGCGTTGCAGAACTGGCAGGCGGTGGCCACCGTCCGGTCAGGAGTAAGTGCGGCCGAGCCGTCGGTGAAGTCGATGCTGCGCATCGTGGGTCGGCCGGTGCCCGGTACGCGCGTAGTGCCGCGCGCTGCCGTGTTCGCCTGCGCCTGGGCTGCGGCCTGCTGGGCCGGTACGGCTCCTGCGGTGCCCAGAGCGGCGGTGCCGATGACGATACTGCGGCGCGATATGCGTGTGCGGTGCTCCATCAGTGGGTCGTTCCTTTCGGCGCCTGTGGGACGACGTGGCAGAGCCCGGTGCGGGCGCGTCATCGCGCCCGCACCGGATCCGGACTACTTGGCGGGAGTGTCCGCCTCGGGTGCGAGTGCGGACTCGGAAGCGGCACTCGGCTGCGGCGTGCGCCGCTTGATCAGAACGAGGACGACACCTGCCAGCGCGACGGCAGTGGCGAAGACGAGCCCGGGACGGAACTCGTCGAGGACCTCCTGTGCCGAAGGCTGTGCGCCGTCGGCGCCGTCCATGGCGATGATGGCGGTGGTGACCGCCAGGACGACGGCTGCACCGATCTGCCCGCTCGCCTGCAGCATGCCTGCTGCCAGACCTTGCTCGCCGGGCTCGACACCGGTCACCGCCTGCACGTTGGCGCAGGGGAAGACGAACGCGAATCCGATACCCACCAGAACGACGGTGGGCAGGATCAGGGACACGTACGCCGGGTCGGTGGTCAGCCGCAGAAGCAGAATGAACCCGATCGCCTCGGCGGACAGGCCGAACACGATGAGCTTGGCTGTCCCGAAACGGGGGATGAGCCGGCCGGCCGCGGGAGCGCCGAAGGCGACGATGAGACCGATGGGCAGGAGCGCCAGCGCCAGCTCGAGCGGGCTCCACCCCAGCGTCCCCTGGAGGTAGAGCGTCATGAGGAACTGGAAGCTGAAGTAGGAACCGAGCAGGGCGATGAACGAGAAGTTCGCCCTCATGAGCGCACCTCGGCGGAACACCCGCAGAGGCACCAGCGGACTGTCCACCTTGCGTTCCACGGCGACGAATGCCGCGAGGAGAACCACCACACCGACGAAGGACAGCAAGGTCCGCGAAGCTCCCCAGCCCACCTCTGGCGCGTTGACCACGGTATACACCAGCAGCAGCAGGCCCGCAGTCATAGTGAGAGCACCGAGGAAGTCGTAGCGGCCGCGAGCGTTGGGCCGGTCGCGGGGAATCAGGAAGATGCCGACGACGAGTGCGCCGAACGCGATGGGGACGGAGAACAGGAACGTCCAGCGCCAGCTCAGTCCGGTCATCAGACCGCCGATGACCAGGCCGGAGGAGAACCCGGAAGCGCCGAACGCGGTGTAGATGGCGATGGCCTTGTTGCGCTGCCTCCCCTCGGGAAAGGTCGTCGTGATGATCGACAGCCCGGTGGGGACGGTGAACGCGGCGGCGACGCCCTTGACGAACCGGGTGGCGATGATGAGAAGCCCGTCGTCGACCAGCCCGCCGATCAGCGAGGCGATGGCGAACACTGCCAGCGCGACAAGGAAGACCTTTCGGCGCCCCACCAGGTCGGCGGTGCGGCCGCCCAGCAACAGCAGGGCGCCGTAGCCCAGCAGGTAGCCGTTGACGATCCACTGCAGTTGGGCGGTGTCCAGGCCGAGGTCGGCACCGATCTCGGGCAGGGCCACACCGACGAGCGTGACGTCCAGACCGTCCAGGAGGAGCGCCAGACACAGGACGGCCAGGAGTGCCCGTTGCTTGGCGGACCAGCGCACTTGAGGTTCGGAAGCGGCAGAAGTCATGGCAGGAATCGCAGCTCTCTGTGGAATGAGAAGGGGTCAGTGGGAGGCGGTGTCCGGTGCTGCGCAGCACGAGGGCGTCGGCGCGGCCGCGGAGGTCGGTTCGCCGGAATAGCCGTGCAGGGAACCGCTGGCGAAACCCTGCGGGGCGGCCGGAGCGCTGCAGCAGTCCGCATCCGAGTTGTCCGGGAGGTCGGTCGAGCACACGCCGGTTTCCGGCAGGTCCAGTTCGACGGCGTCGGCCGCCGCGCGGTCGCCTGCCAGTGCCGCGGCGATCGAGCGCACCTGCTCGTACCCCGTCGCCAGAAGGAAGGTGGGGGCGCGCCCGTAGCTCTTGACGCCGGCGATGTAGAAACCGGGCTCCGGGTGGGCCAGCTCGCGCTCGCCGTGGGGCGGGACGGTTCCGCAGCTGTGGTTGTTGGGGTCGATCAGCGGACCCAGGGCGGAGGGCGCCTCCACCGCGGTGTCCAGGCTCAGTCGTACCTCGCGCAGCATGTCCAGATCGGGCCGGAAGCCGGTGGCGGCGACCACGGTGTCCGCCTCCACCGAGCGAGGGCCATCGGCGGTCACCGCGTGTACGGTCACCGCCCCGCCCCCTCCGCAGCAGCCGTCGCCGGTCTCGAACCCGGTGATCGAGAACTGCGGCACCAGGGTGATCACACCGAAGTCGACGAGGCTCTTCAGCCGGCTGCCGAGAGCTCCGCGTGCGGGCAGTCCGTCAGCGTCGCCCCCGCCGTACAGCCGGTCGGCACGGGCGCTGCGGATGGCCCACGTGATCGAGGTTCCCGGCTCGCTCACGGCCAGCTCCGCAAGAGCCAGCAGGGTATTGGCCGCAGAGTGGCCCATCCCGACGACCAGAGCGCGCTTGCCTGCGAAACGGGCGCGCTCCTTGCCCAGCACGTCGGGCAGCGGCCCGCTGAGGAAGGATGCTGCCGCGCTTTCCCCGGCGGCGGGCAGACCTGCCGCGCCCATGGGGTTGCGCTGCCCCCAGACACCGGAGGCATCGATGACCGCGTCCGCCCTGATGTCGCTGACGGCGCCGGACGTATCGGTGGTGCGCACCAGGAATGGGCGGTCCTCGCGGCCGGCGCTGCGGACCTTGTCCAGTCCGTCCCGCGTCACCCCGACCACCTTCCGGCCGGTGTGGATGCGCCCACTGAGCGCCGCGGTGGACGCCAGGGGCAGCAGATAGGACTCGATGAGCTCGCCCCCGCTGGGCAGTGCCTCGGGATCGGGCGCCTGCCAGCCCGTCTGCTCCAGCAGACGACGGGCCGCGGAGTCCACGTTGTAGCGCCAGGGCGAGAACAGCCGGATGTGGCTCCAGTCGGCGACTGCGCTGGCCACGTGCTCACCGGCTTCGAGCACGACCGGCTCCAGGCCGCGTTCCACGAGGTGGGCGGCTGCGGCCAGACCCACGGGTCCGGCTCCGATCACGACAACGGTCCTGCCCGGGCCGTTTGCGCTCTCCGGCATGGATTTCTTCCTTCAGTGGGGACCTGGAGGCAGCGAGAAGCGCAACCCCCCAACGAACAAGCTTTACGATTAATACCAGCATGCTTTGGTGATAGCAATGAGATGTGGTTCAATGGCGTCATGGGACGTGAACTGGACATCGAGCTGTGGGACGTGTCGACGCTGCCCACGGCTTCGGAGCGCGCCCGGCGTCTGGCCCCGCTCCTCAAGGCACTGGCAGACGAGAACCGGCTGACTCTCATGCTTCTGCTGGCCGAACGAGCACGGTCGGTGCGCGAGCTCACAGATGCCAGCGGCATGTCGCAGACCCTCGTCAGCCATCACCTGACCCCGCTGCGCGAGCAGGGCCTGGTGCTTGCGACACCCAAGGGGCGCAGCAACATCTACTCGCTCTGCTGCGACGCCCTCGTCCAGCCCGTCCAGCTCCTGGCCACGCTCGCCTCGCTCAGCCCACAGAGCACCGAATGCTCCAGCACCGCCCCCGGCAACGAGAACTGTTCCCAGCCGGAGTCCGCTCGCTAGTACCCGACCATGTGACGCCGTGTCCCTGACGGGCCCGGCGAGGGGAGAAGTTTGCCCGATGGCTGCCATGACCCATCAGGTGCAGCAGCGCGTCCAGGAGTCCCTCGACCGCCTGGTCGCGCAAGGACGAGAGACCGGCCTCCAGGCCGCCGCCTACTTCCAGGGCGAACTGGTGGCCGATGCCGCAGCGGGCACCGCGGACCCGGCCGCCGACAGGCCCCTGACCCCGGCCACCCTCATCCACAGCTTCTCCACGGCCAAAGGCGTCACCGCGACCCTGGCCCACGCCGTTGCCGCGCGCCACGGACTCGACTACGACACCCCTGTGGCCGAGTACTGGCCGGACTTCGCAGCACACGGCAAAGAACGCATCACTCTCCGGCACGTCCTGACCCACACCGCGGGGGTACCGCACCTGCCGGCCGACACCGTCCCCGCCCACATGACCGACTGGGACGCGATGTGTGCACGCATCGCCGGCCTGACCCCTTTGTGGGAGCCCGGAACGGCGATGGGGTACCACGGCTGGACCTTCGGCTGGATCCTGGGCGAGGTCGTCCGCCGGGTCACCGGGCTTCCGCTCTCCGCAGCCCTGCGCAGCTACGTCTCCGGCCCTCTCGGCGTCGAGGACTCGCTCTTCTTCGGCCTGCCCGGCAGTGAACACCACCGTACGGCCACCCTCGTGGACGGCGGCTGGGATGCCGCGATCGCCTCGCTGCCCGACTCCGCGGCCATCTTCACCGCATCCCCGCGGCCCGTCGCCGCAGGCACCGAACTCGGCAACCAGAAGAACTACCTCAGCGCCCACATCCCCTCGGCCGGCACCATGACCGCGGCCGCCGTCGCCCGCATGTACGCAGCTCTTCTCACCGATACCGATGGCATACACCTCCTGCCCGCCAGCACCGCCGAAGAGGCCGCCCGGCCGGCCGTCTCCGCCGAGGACCGCATGCTCGGCCACCCGAGCCCCAAAACGCTCGGCTACTTCCACGGCATTACCTGGGCCGGCGGCTCACCCCAGTCCTTCGGCACCACCGGCAGCGGCGGCAGCGCCGCCTTCGCCGACCCCACGCACGGCATCGCCTTCGCCCTGACCAAGAACCGCCTCACAGCGGACTCCCACGCCGCCCATACCGTCGCCGCAGAGCTCTACTCGGCCCTCGGCCGTACCGCCTGACCTCCACCCGCCCGCGGGCGCCGCCCCCACACCGGGTGACGAGCGCCGATTCGTCATACCCAGCCAAGGAGCCACGACCATGACGTCCTCCGCCAACTCGCAGGCCGACACCGCGAGCCCGGCCTGCTGCGGTGCCCCCGCAGCCGCACCGGCCCCGCAGAACACAGCAGCCCAGCAGCAGCCCCGAGAGGTACTCATCATCACCGACAGCTGCTGCAACCCCGCCGCGGCACCCGCCGAAGAGCGTGCGGTCAAGACCGTCACCGAGGCGATCACCGCCACCGGATCGCCCGCCCGCGCACGACTCGTCTCAGCCACCGAAGCACTCGCGGGTGCACTGAGCCCCGAAATCCTCGCCGAGATCCAGAGCCAGCTGGTACGCGGCACGGCCCGGCCTCCCATGGTCATGATCGCCGGTCAGATCGTCGCCAGCGGGAACTTCACCCAACAGGAAGTCGAGGCCGCCCTCGCCGGAACCAGCGCGTGAGTACCGCACCGCACGTGCGGCCCGACATCGCACTCGTCGGCGTACGCGGCACCACCGAACCGCAGACCGGCAGCAACCTCCTGCGCCCGCTCGGTGCTCGCATCATCGAACAGAGCCCGCACCGCCACACCACCTACACCGAACTCGAATACCCCGCCACCTTCGACTTCGCCGCCAGCGTCGGCCAAGGAGTGAGGGCCCTGGCCGACCTCCTCAACCAGAGCACAGCCGCCGCACCCCACCGCCTGCACGTCCTCATGGGCTACTCCCAGGGCGCCTGGGTCATCGGCGAGACGCTCCTGCCCCCCTCACAGCGCACCGCAGGCCAGGATGCCGCCGAGCTCTCACCCCGGGCGGCAGCCCGAATCAGCGCGGTCCTCCTCTACGGAGACCCCCGTTTCACCGACGGGGAGCCCTTCAACAGGGGCACCTTCGAACCCGGTCGCCAAAGCGGCAACCCCCGCCCACCAGGCCAGCTGAAGAACTGGCAGGACCGGCTCCAGAACTACTGCGCCCAAGGCGACCTCGCCTGCCAGGGCAGCGGCGGCACCTACCTCGCCCACCTGGCCTACCTCACCAACGACATGCCCGCACAGGGCGCCGCGTTCGCTCTCGAAAGACTCGCCGCCGATCTGACACAGGGAGAACCCCGTTGAGCTGGAACTTCATGGAACCCGCCAGCCGCAAGAACCTCGACCGGATATGGCGGCGCGAAGCCGACACCATGCTGGCCCTGGCAGCCGACCCCGCCCACTGGGAATCTCCCACCGCCGCCGGGCACTGGCAGGTCCGGGACGTCATAGCCCACATGGCCGACACCACCGCGGTCTACCTCAACTCCTTCGCCGCCGCCCGCGGCAAGGCAGACCCTGTCGGCCCTCTCAACGTCCGTGACATGGCACGCATCATGGACGAGGACGCCCTCGCCCTGCGCAACGTCGCCCAGGACGAGCTTCTGGCCCGACTGCGGGGCCTCCTCGACGAAATCCTCAAGGTGACCGGTGAGCTGTCCGACAGCGAGTGGACCGAACTCCTCGTACCGCACAAGTACATGGGCCCCGTTCCTGCCTGTTTCCTGCCCATCTGTCAGGTCCTCGACTACATCGTCCACACCTGGGACATCCGTGAAGGACTCGACGACTGTCACGTGCTGAACGCCGATGCCGCCGACATCCTCGTTCCCGTCTGCTTCCTGATGTGGCAGAACACCAGCGACACCGCCGGCACCGAACCCTTCAGCATCGGCATCCGCGTCACCACGGGCCCTCATGCCGGAACCACACGCGCCGATATCACCGGCGACGGAATCGCCTTCACCCCCGGACCCGTCGACGACCAGCACACCGTCCTGGAATTTGACCCCGCCAGTCTCGTCCTGGCCGCCTTCGGCCGGGCCAACACCGGAACCTGCCGGGGAGACCAGCGGCTCGCCGGACGCTTCCTCAACCTCTTCTACCGCATCTGAACCGGAACCGGGCCCGACATGACCACGACGAGCGATATCCTGGAGCGCGCACGCGCCTTCGCCCACCACGAACTGGTCGGCCAGGAGAAGTACCTCGACTCCTTCGACACCGCACCGCTGCCCCTCTACAAGACCTTCCACGAACAAGACCTCTCCAACTGGTGGATAGCCCCCCAGCACGGCGGCCGCGGACTCACCCTCGAAGACAGCGTCGACATCGTCTCCGAACTCGCCTACGGCGACGCCGGAGCCGCCTTCACGCTCTTCATCTCCATCCTCGGCACCACCATGGTCCAGCTCTACGGCAGCGAGGAACTCCAGGCCCGTTACCTTGGCGCCATGGCCCGCACCGGCGGCTTCTGCGCCACCCTCGGCAGCGAAGAAGCCGCAGGCAGCGAACTCGCCAGGATCACCACCACCATCGCCCGGGACGGCGTCGACCTCGCCATCAACGGCACCAAGTACTTCTCCACCAACACGGGATTCGCCGACTTCCTCATCGTCGTCGGCCGCTCGGCCGACGACCCCAGCGACTTCATCGCCGCCCTCGTCCCGGCGGGCACACCCGGAGTCCACATCACCAAACGCTGGGAAATGATCGGCCTACGGTCATCCGGCACCTACGAGGTCAGCCTCATCGACTGCCGGGTCCCCGCAGCCAACGTCCTCCGGGGTCCGGGCCTGCGCCTGCTGGAAGTGGGACTCAACGCCAGCCGGATCCTCATCGCCACCACAGCCCTCGGCGTCGCACGCCGCATCCGCGACATCAGCATGGACTACGCCGAGGACAAAACCCTCCAGGACGGCTACCTGATCGACCACCCCGTCTTCATGAACCGGCTGGGAAAGATGGAAACCCAGATCGACGTCATGAAGAACCAGTGCCGAGCCGCCGCCCGGGAATTCGACACCCTCATGGCGCGACCGGACGCAGCCGACGCACTCGTCCAGCGCGGCACCCTGCGCTCGGCCCTCGCGGCGAAAATGTACTGCGGTCAGGCCGGATGGGAGATCGCCAGCGCCGGATCCGAGATGTTCGGTGGCCTCGGATTCACCACCGACCACATCATCGGCAAACTCCTGCGGGACATCCGCTATGTGTCGATCGTCGAAGGCGGAGACCCTGTTCTGCAGGAACTCATGTTCAACCGCTACGTCCTGCCCGAACCCAAACGCGGCTGACCTCCAACGCCACGCACGGACCCCTCGTGGCGGCGGCGCGCCCACCGCCGTCGCCACCCCGTCCGGGCGCCCGCCCTGCGCCGTTCCCACCCGCGTGGCGAGGGCAGCACCCGGTGGTCCCGCCTGAGGCTTCCGTGACCGAAACTCACTGGTTGTTGCTACACGTTGGCCAATGTAAATATAGATCTATGTCGAACCTGAAGATTCTGGACGTGGCACCCCTGCCACAAGGAACTGACATCTGCATCCCCAACCCTGCCCCAGAAGCTCTGGGGCAGCAGAAGGCGGAGCAGATAGCCGCCATGTTCAAGGCCCTGGGGGACCCCGTTCGGCTGAGGATCTTTTCCAACATCGCCTCGCACAGCGCCGGAGAGGTATGTGTCTGCGATATCGCTGACGTCGGGGTCTCTCAGCCGACCGTGAGTCATCACCTCAAGAAGCTCCGCCAGGCGGGCCTGCTCGCTTCGGAGCGTCGTGGAACGTGGGTGTACTACAAGGTCGTCCCCAGTGCGCTGGCCCCCCTCGCGGAGATCCTGTCCCTCACGAACCAGCAGAGCGTCCCTCGGCCGGCCTGCTGCCAGTAGGCGGGAGCGCAGCGCTTCGGCCGGCCTCGTTGTGGACCGGCGGACCCGGCACCCCGGCCGGGACAGCGACGCGTCGGAGCGCCCGTGCGATGAGTGGTTCGCAGGCTGCGGATCTCCACGCGACCACGTCTCACCCCCTCTCCGCCTCAGTCGGCGGAACATCGGCTGCACCCTGAGGAGTCCGGCGCCGCGCGCCTCGCGTACGGGCGGCACGACGAAGTCCAGGCCGCGGCCACGCAGGTGGTGCCGGGCGGCGAGTCCGGCCTCGCCGCCGCCGGTGACGGCCACGTCGACGCGTCTGGTCACCACGGCGCAGCCCCTTTCCTCGCACGGCTGCCCCGCCGTGTAACCGCGGAGCAGCCGGACCACGCCGTACGACCGGCTACTTGACCTGCGCCGCGGTGAACTTCTCGCGCCAGGCGAGCGAGACGTACACCAGCGCCACCAGCACCGGAACCTCGATCAGCGGACCCACGACACCCGACAGCGCCTGGCCGGAGGTGACGCCGAAGGTGGCGATGGCGACCGCGATGGCGAGCTCGAAGTTGTTGCCGGCGGCCGTGAAGGCGAGCGTCGCGGTGCGGTCGTAGTTCAGGCCGATCGCCTTGCCGAGGAGGAACGTGCCGAACCACATCACCGCGAAGTAGACGAGCAGCGGAAGCGCGATGCGGACGACGTCCAGCGGCTGCGAGGTGATGGTCTTGCCCTGGAGGGCGAAGAGAACGACGATCGTGAAGAGCAGGCCGTAGAGGGCCCAGGGACCGATCTTCGGCAGGAACGTCGCCTCGTAGGACTCGCGGCCCAGTTTCTTCTCGCCGATGCGGCGGGTCAGGAACCCCGCGACCAGGGGGACCCCGAGGAAGATGACGACGTTCAGCGCGATCTTCCACATGGAGATGTCGAGATGTTCGCCGTCGCCGAGGCCGAGCCATCCGGGCAGCAGGTCGAGGTAGAACCAGCCCAGGACGCCGAAGGCGATGACCTGGAAGACGGAGTTGAGCGCCACGAGGACGGCAGCGGCTTCGCGGTCGCCGCAGGCGAGGTCGTTCCAGATGATGACCATGGCGATGCAGCGGGCCAGGCCGACGATGATCAGACCGGTCCGGTACTCCGGCAGGTCCGGCAGGAAGATCCAGGCCAGCGCGAACATGAGCGCCGGGCCGAGGACCCAGTTGACGACCAGCGAGGAGGCCATCAGCTTGCGGTCGCCGGTGACGGCGTCGAGCGTGTCGTAGCGGACCTTGGCCAGCACGGGGTACATCATGATCAGCAGGCCCACGGCGATCGGCAGCGAGATGCCGCCGATCTCGACCCGGGCGAGCGCGTCGTTCAGGCCGGGAATCAGCCTGCCGAGCCCGAGGCCGAGTCCCATGGCGATCAGGATCCAGACGGCGAGGAAGCGGTCGAGGGTCGAAAGCTTCGCGACGACCGAGGGGGGCTCCGTCGTCGCGGGCGCCTGGGTGGGGCTCACGGACAGGCCCTCTTCTTCTCGCCGGCGGTACGGGCGGATTCGGCCAGGTCGGCGAAGTGGCCGGCAAGCCGGGCGATGACGTCCGGGCGGAGCTTGTAGTAGGTGAAGCGGCCGCAGGGCTCGGTCTCCACGACGCCGGCCTCGCGCAGCACTCTCAGGTGGTTGGAAAGATTGGTCTGACGGGCACCGGTTTCCTCGACGAGGTGGGTGGTGCAGAGGGTCTCGCGGGCGAGCAGGGTCACGATCTGCAGGCGCCGGGGGTCGGCCAGCACCCGGATCAGATCAGTGTCGACTGACGTCATCATGCGCTGATACTCTCACATCAGTGGTGACTGACACCATCGGGTGCTGATTTCCTTCGTGCCTGATTTCGGTCGTGAGACAAGAGAGACTGCCGTGTCCGAGAAGCCCTCCGTCCTGTTCGTCTGCGTCCACAACGCCGGCCGCTCCCAGATGGCCGCCGCATGGCTGTCGCACCTGGCCGGGGACCGCGTCGAGGTCCGCTCCGCGGGTTCCGCCCCTGCCGACCAGGTCAACCCCGCCGCCGTCGAGGCCATGCGCGAGGTTGGCCTCGACATCACCGCCGAAGCCCCCAAGATCCTCACGGTCGACGCGGTCAAGGCGTCCGACGTCTGCATCACCATGGGCTGTGGCGACACGTGCCCTGTCTTCCCCGGCAAGCGCTACCTCGACTGGACGCTGGAGGACCCGGCGGGCCAGGATATCGAGGCCGTACGCCCGATCCGTGACGAGATCAGGAAGCTCGTCGAGAACTTGATCGAGGAGATCGCCCCGGCGAACCCGGAGCAGACCGCATGAGCGAGATCCGCGAGGTCGTCATCACCGCTCCGGCCACGCCGGATGCACCGCCGCTCCCTACGCCGCCCGCGCCCAGCTGATCCGAGGGCACCGTCCACCGCGCCAAGGCTGTGATCACCGCGACCGGATCCGGCTACCGCAGGCTCGGCCTGCCGAACGAGGAGGAGCTGTCCGGCCGCGGCGTCCACTGGTGCGCCGTCCGCGACGGGTTCTTCGCCCGCGACCGCGACATCGTGGTGGTCGCGGCGGCGACACCGCCCTGGAAGAGGCAACCTTCCTGCCCCGCTTCACCCGCTCCGTCACCGTCGTCCACCGCAGCAGGGCTCGACGCCGAGCGCTGCCTCGCCGACAAGGCCCGCGCTCTGGTCGTGATCTGAGGTGGTGGGGTGCACCGAGTCGGTCGCAGGCAAGCAGCGGGGTCAGGAGACCGCAGCAGTACGCGACGTCGACTCCGGCTGCTCCAGGCTCACCGTGGTGTCGCACAGCCGCCCCACCTGTGCCGGGTCATGGGAGACGATCAGGACGGTGCGGTGTCCCCGGAGAGCGGCTACGGATTCCTCGACGATGTCGCGGCTCCGTTCGTCCAGCGCGCTGGTGGGTTCGTCCAGAAGGAGCGCTGCGGGTTCCAGCGCCAGCGCCCGGGCGAGGCAGAGCCTCTGCCGCTGCCCTGCGGACAGCGTCTGGGCGGGAGAGTCCAGTCTGTCGCGCACCTCTTTCCACAGTCCCGCCTCACGCAACGCCTGCTCGGCCCTGTCATGCAGTGCTTCCCGTGCCACCCTCATCACGTGGCGGATCCCGAAGACAGCGTTGTCGAGGACGCTGCCTCCGAAGACGACCGGTACCTGAGGGACGAGTACGATCTTGGTCCTCAGGTCGGCATCGCCCCTGCGATGTTCGATCCGACGTCCCAGCACATGCACATCTCCGTCTCGCACCAACCCGTTGGGAAGCAGGTCGACCAATGCGCGCAGCACCGTGGACTTGCCCACGCCCGAAGGGCCGCTCAGGCCGGTGGTCGTCCCGTGCCCGAGCTCGAAGGAAACAGGCCCCACAAGGGTCCTCTCACCAGCGCGCACCCGGAGCCGTTGCGTGACTATCACGTTGTCCATCGCTCTCCTTCGAGGCGGTTGCGCAGTGCGACTGCCACGCTGAGCAGTACTGCGGTGATCAGCACCAGGACCATGGCGCTTCCCCATGCCTGTGCCACCGCCTGTGGGTCTCCGGAGTCCTGGGACAGGGTGAAGATGTGCGTCGGCAGCGCCTGGACCGGGGAATTGACGATGCCGTCCGGGAGGGCGGGAGCACCGAAGAAGACCGTTGCGGTGAACAGCAGGGGGGCGGTCTCCCCTGCCGCTCGGGCCAGTCCCAGCAGCAGGCCGGTGACCGTGGCCGGCCACGCGAAGGGGACCACGACGGAGCGGATGAACTGTGCGCGTGTCAGCCCCAGGGACAAGGCGCTTTCGGTCAGTTCGGGAGACATGCTTCGTACTCGGCTCGCGGTGGTGAGCGCGACAATGGGTACGACGACCGGGACCAGGACGATGGCACCGGCGAGCCACGATCTCCCCCACCCCATGGTGCTGGACAGGATGACGAATCCGGCCAGTCCCAGAAGGATGGTCGGTGCCCCGCCGACGACCACGGTCATCGTCTGGAGCAGGCGCGCGGTGCGTTCCGATGCGTGGACACCCATCAGAATTCCGGCACCGAAGCCCAGGGGCAGTGAGATCAGTCCTGTCGTGGCGATCAGAAGCAGGGTCCCCACGATCTGGTCGCGTACGCCTCCGCCCGCGGCGCCGGTCGCGGAGGTGAACCAGAACGACGGGTTGAAGGCGCTGCTGCCCCGTGTGGCAAGGAGCGCGAGCATGGCCACCAGCACCGCCGTCGGCAGCAACAGTGCTCCCAACCGCAGCGCGGCGATGAGCCGGTCCTGCTGCATGCGCATCCGTGCTGCCGGCCGGTAGGAGACGCGTCGGCTGCTCGCCGTTCGCGATGCGCCACGGGTTCCGAACACGGTCGCGGCGGCCACGAGCGTCAGAAGGATAATGCCCAGTCCGCACAGAGCGGCGAAGTACGGGCCTGAGGTCCCGGCCAGTACCGGTTCAGGACCGGCGAGCTTCGTGGTCAGCGTCTGTCCGGGGTGGACCAACGAGTCGAGGAACTCCCCGAATGTCGTGGGCAGGCGTCCGTCAGCCCTTCCCACGACCAGGAAGACCGCGATGGCCTCACCGAGTGCCCGAGCCAGGCCGAGCAGAACAGCCGCACGCATCGCGGGTTTCGCGAGAGGGAGGACCGCGGACCGGATGACCTCACGCCGGGTGAGCCCCAGAGAGAAGGCCGCCTCGCGGTAGCGGTCCGGGACTGCGGCCAGAGCATCCACGCTCACGGCCACCACGGTTGGTGTGATCATGACTGCGAGCACGATGCCTGCAGCCAGCAGGCTGTCTCCGCCCGGCACGTCTGCCATCTGGGCGATGACGGGCCGGATGATCAAGATGCCGATGAGCCCGTAGACGATCGAGGGGACGGCTGCGAGCAGTTCCACGCACAGGCGCAGCGGGCGCGCGAGACGCGGCGGAAGGTACTCCGACAGGGCTACTGCCGCTGCCCAGCTGACGGGCACGGCGATCGCGAGGGCAATCAGGCAGACGACGACGGATCCGTAGATCATCGCCAGTCCGCCGAAGGTGGAGTAGGTCGGGCTCCACGAGGGATCCGTGAGCAACTCCGGCCAGTCGACGTCGCCGCTGCCGAGACCCGCGCCGAGATACCCCACCAGGACTACAAGGACGGCCGCCACGGACAGCGCGCCCGTGAACACCCAGCCCCAGATCCATCGCGACGGGCGGGGGCGGGGCGCTTCGTCCGGTGGGACCGGCTGACGCACCAGCGTCTTGACGGTCACCCGTTACTTCCCGATTTGCTTGAGCGTCAGGTAGCCGTGCTTGGGCAGCAGCGTCTGCCCCTTGTCCGTCAGGATGTAGTCGATGAACTCCTTCGCCGTTCCCTTCGGCTCACCGTTGGTGATCATGTACAGCGGCCTGGACATCGGATACTTCCCTGACGCGACGTTCTCGGAACTCGGGGCGATTCCGTCCAGGGTCACCGCGGCCAGGTCGTTGTGCCCCTCGATGAAGCCGGTGGAGAGAGGCGCGACGGCTCCGGGGGTGGACTTGAGCTTGTTCCGGGTCTCGAGGTTGCCTCCCACGATGGCGAAGTTGCCGGACTCCGGCGGGGGCGGCGGCTTCCCGTCCCCGTAGATGTACTTGTCCAGCACCTCACGGGTCCCGCGGCCTGGCTCCTTGTCGTAGACGAAGACCCTCAGGTCCGGCCCGCCGACCTCGGACCAGTTCGTGATCTTTCCCTCGAACAGGCCGCGGACCTGGTCCTTGGTCAGGTTCGTCACCCCCGCATCCGCGACCTTCTTGGTAACGATCACACCGACCGCGTCCGAGCCGATCTGAGTCGTGACGAAGTCGGTACCGGCGTGTGCCGAGCGGTCCGCGTCCGACAGGGGCTTCGAACTCAGCGCTATATCTATCTGACCCGCGCCGAGTTGGGCTATGCCGCCGGCGGATCCGCCCTGCGTGGCGACGGTGATGTCGAGCCCTTTGGCCTTCAGAGCCTCGGCCGCGTCAGCGGCGACCGGTGCCACCGTGGTGGATCCGCTGGCCTGCATCGCCCCCGTCCCGCCTGCCTCGTCGGCGCAGGCCGTGACGAGCGACGCGAGCACCAGCGAGGCAGATGCCAGTCGCCCGTAACCGCGCCTCCTGCTGCCCATCACCGTGGACGATTCCGTGTGCCGGGTATGGCCGTTGAATATCAATCGGGGCTTGCGTGACATGCGAGGTCCCCTCGTGACAGCAGCTAATTCGAGAGGAGTCTAATCAGACTCTCGCGCCCCATGGAACCCTTGACCAACTCCCCTTCGTTGTCGTGCTGTTAACAAAAACTTGCTCCTGGGTAGGTCGCGAATTCACTTACTGTGCGATCCAGACCGGCATAAGTCGGGCCAATGAGGACGTCAGGGCGACCGGGTCGTGAGCGTGGTCGCCCGCATGCTGGTCCTGGAGTGACGATCTCTCAGGTGGGACCTGTGGTGTCGCGATCGACGGGACGGCGGATTCGCCGCCGGAACCCTGGTATCGGCGGCCTCCACTCCGGTCGGCGTCTCCGGCGCCTGCTGATCGCGGGCGCCGTGCGTCACCTCCAGGGCTGGGTCTTGCCCCACTGGCCGGCGTCGGCCTTGACGGGCGTACACCTCCCACGGCTCCTTTCCGGGGCCGGGGACCCACACCTTGCCCTGCGGTACGCAGCAGCAGGACAGCGCCGCCGCGGCTACGCGAACCTCGCGCGGGCAGATCGCCGGCACCTCGCCGGCGCGCCTGGACTGAAGCGGCACGATGACGGTCCACGTCGTGCCGACTCGGGTGGGCGCGGTGTGACTCCTCGGGCTCGGGCCGAGGCTCAGGTACCGGCTTCCGCAGTCAGCGCCTGCCCCATCGCGGCCAGCACGCCGGGTTCGACACGGTAGTAGACCCAGGTGCCCCGGCGCTCAGACGCCAGCAGTCCCGCCTCTTTGAGACTCTTCAGGTGGTGGGACACGGTGGGCGGAGAGACGCCGACGTCGGAGATGTCGCATACGCATGCCTCACCACCCTCGTGGGAGGCGACCGCGGAGAACAAGCGGAGACGGACCGGGTTGCCGAGGGCCTTGAACATCCTGGCGGCCACCTCGGCCTCTTCGGCTCGGTACGGACGCTCGGTGAGTGGCGGGCAGCATGGCTCTACGGATGGGTCAAGCATGAGCGACGACCTGAGATTCGACATGTGTCAATGTTGACACACGTCTAATCATGGCCGAGATGCGGGAGGCGACAGAAGCGGGCCATCTCGCGCGGGGCGCGGAAGAGAAGCACCCATACCGGACTATCCACCCTCAGCGGCCGGAACATCGAACCCTCCCTCATGCGTGCGATGGCGATGGATTCGATAGATGCCTATGTTGACGTCCATCGAAACAGATGGCAGGCTGAAGGCGCAAGGTCATTGACGAATGTCGCATCAATAGGGAGTCGCCGTGTCTGCGCCGCTCGCCAACGCGCCCGCCACTCTTCCGACCGTGGTGATCGGAGCCGGCCCCGTCGGTCTGGCCGCCGCCGCCCATCTCACAGAGCGCGGCATCGAACCTCTGGTTTTGGAAGCCGGGCCCGCCGCAGGCAGTGCTGTACGCGAGTGGGGGCACGTGCGGCTGTTCTCCACCTGGTCCGAACTCGTCGACCCGGCCGCCGAAAAGCTCCTGGCCCCGACTGGCTGGACCGCCCCCGATGGCGCCGCCTACCCTTCCGGCGCGGACTGGGCCGAGCGGTACCTCCAGCCCCTCGCCGACGTCCTCGGCGACAAGGTGCGCTATGGCGCGACCGTCACGGGCGTCTCCCGGCTCGGGCGCGACCGTCTCGTCGACGCCGACCGCGGGCAGCAGCCCTTCACCGTCCGCGTCACCCTCGCCGACGGCTCCGAGCAGCGGATCCTCGCCCGCGCCGTGATCGACGCCTCCGGCACCTGGTCCACCCCCGGCCCCATCGGCGCCGACGGACTGCCCGCCCTTGGCGAACACGCCGCCTCCGAGCGGGTCTCCTACCGCATCCCCGACCTCAAGGACCCGGCCGTCCGAGCCCGTTACGCCGGCCGGCGCACCGCCGTGATCGGCTCCGGTGCCTCCGCGTTCACCGCGCTCGCCGCCCTCGCCGACGTCGCCACGGAAGAACCGGGCACGCACGCGGCGTGGATCCTGCGGCGCGGCATCAGCGGCGCGACCTTTGGCGGCGGCACCGCCGACCAGCTGCCCGCCCGTGGCGCGCTCGGCCTCGCCGCGAAGGCCGCCGTCGACCAGGGACACGCCGACGCCGTCACCGGCTTCCGCACCGAGACCATCGAACCCGCCGAGGACGGTCGCCTGGTGCTGACAGGCGAGGACGGACGCCGGCTCGAGCCGGTGGACGAGGTCATCGTCCTGACAGGCATGCGCCCCGACCTCTCCTTCCTCTCCGAGATGCGCCTCCGTCTCGACGAGCGTCTCCAGGCGCCGGTCGAACTGGCGCCGCTGATCGACCCCAACCAGCACTCCTGCGGCACCGTCTACCCGCACGGACACCGCGAGCTGTCCCATCCCGAACCCGGTTTCTATTTGGTCGGCATGAAGTCCTACGGCCGCGCCCCCACCTTCCTCGCCATGACCGGATACGAGCAGGTCCGCTCCGTAGCGGCGGCCATCGCCGGTGACACCCAATCCGCCGACCGCGTCGAGCTGACCCTCCCCGAGACCGGAGTCTGCGGCGGCGCCGGGCTCTTCGACGACCCCGCCGGCACGAAGCAGAGCGACGGCGGGGGCTGTTGCGCACCGGAACCCGCACTCGTGTCGATCGGCGTCACCACTGCGGCCGAAGGTGAGCAGACCTCCGGCGGCTGCTGCTCGTGACCGAACGTCACGTCACGGGCCGTGACCGGAACGAGGTGTCGATCGTTGCTGCGCCGAGTCGGATACCGCCGGCGGTCAGGGCGTCGGCCGGGCAGATTCCCAGCGTGTCCCACCGAACGACCACGCGATCCTCGATCTACTTACTGCCGGCGCGATGAAGCTCCCGTCATCCCGAACGCGAGAAGCGCTCCCGCGTTCCTTCGACGACCGCGAGGTGGCCACCGCCGAGCCGCTGCCGCCGCCGGTGGCGGCGGATCTGCGGCAGATGATGCGGCTGACCGCGGCCGGCACCGCGGGCCGGGGGCTGGACGCCGGAGCGCGCGCAAAGACCGGCTCGGCGGAGGCCGGCGGGCAGGAACAGCCGGACAGCTGGTTCACCGCGTACCGCGGCGACGTGGCCGCGGCGGCGGTGGTGCCGGAGAGCAGCCACGGCAGCGAGGCGGCGGGCCCGGTGGTGAGCGCGGTGCTGGCCGCGGGGTGAGCACGGGGGCGCGGCCCGTACGGCATCGGCGGCGGGACGAGCGCGGGGCCGGCTCGTACGGCGCGGGCTCCGGTGCTACGCGCCCGGCCCCCAGGCCGTCCCGCGCAGTGCGAGGGGCTCGGGGGCGTGCCACGGAGGCGTGCACTCGACCGCGGGGAACCGGCGCAGGTGCGCTCCGACTCGGCTCGGAAGATGTGGTGGAACAGGTACATCACGGGTCTTGTCCCCCTCCGCGAGCCGAGGAGATGGACGACCGCGCTCGTCCCAGCGCACTCGGCGTCGTACGTGAACAAGGCCGAGCTTGTCGTCGAAGTCGTCTTCGCTCAGATGAAGGGCCATCCGGTAGCGTTCCTGGAGACCTTCGCGTACGGCGTCGACACTCGATCGGACCGAGGCTTTGGCCTTGCGTTTCGTGTGTTCGGGTTGCTTGACGGTCCGACGTCCCCCGCCCGGGTACTTGAGCAGCCGCCCCTCGTCCGCCGCAGCGGCGAAGATGAGGCTGAGGGGGCCTCAGGTGACTCCCGCGGTGGAACTGTCCACTCGCGCGAGAAGTGCGGCCTTGCAGGTGCGTAGGGCGGCAGCGTCGATGTCGCGGGGTAGGTACTCGCCGAGCAGCGGGATGGTGTGTCGTCAGATTCGGCTCCGCATGGCCCGACACCGCAGCAAACCGGAACGCACACCCATCTGTGCAATTGAATTCGATACATGTCAACATAGGTTCATAGATGTTGAATCCTGGAGAAGATGTCATGTCGCACGCCGCTCCGCCCCTTTCTGTACTCTCCCCTTGCTGCCCGCCCCTGAACGAACGCCCCCTGACGGCGGGCGAGGCCGAGAGAACCGCTGCCATGTTCAAGGCCCTGGGAGACCCGGTCCGGCTACGGTTGTTCTCGGCTGTCGCCTCCCACGAGAACGGTGAGGCGTGTGTCTGCGACATCTCCGATGTAGGGGTCTCCCAGCCAACGGTCTCCCACCACCTCAAGAAGCTCCGCGACGCCGGGCTGCTCACCTCGCAGCGCCGAGGGACATGGGTGTTCTACCGGGTCGAGCCCTCCGTGCTCGCCGCCATGCGGCAGATGCTGGGACGCTACTGAGAAGCCCTCGTTCTCACGGTAGCCATCCATGCTGCCCGGCGCGCACTCCTGCCTCGCACCGGCTGCGGGCGTCGAGCCGTGCCAGTTGGCCCGACACCATGCGCCGTAGCCTGCGCAGGCTCACGTCCAGGCGACGGGCGGCCACCTCGTGGCGCCCTGCAGGACGACGTACGCGCGCACACCGGACTTCTCACGACGCAGAGCCCCGATGCCCGCACTCGACCTGCAGCGCCCGGGCCAATGTCTCCGTCGCTTCCGTAGTGACCCGGTAGTACACCTGGGTCCCGCGACGCTCAGAGGACAGGAGGCCCGCCTCGCGGAGCTTCTTGAGGTGATGGCTCACCGTCGTCCGCGCGACCCCGACGTTGGACACCTCGCACACGCAGGCTTCCGCACCCGGTCGCGCCGCGATCTTCCACAGCAGTTGTAAACGCACCGGGTCACCCAGCGCTTTGAACATGCGGGAGACTTGCTCGGCTTCCTCCTCGGTCAGCGCTCGCTCGTCCAAGGGCGGGCAGCACGGTATCCCGGTGCCCGTGGCGGGCGCGTCGAGTGCGCTTGTGTTCAGCATGCGTCTACATTGACAGTCATCGAATCAACTGGCAAGGTCATGTTGCCGACATGCTCGGCCGACTGGGCTGCCCGCTGCCCCGAAGGAGAGCTGTGCGAGCCAAGGACGCGGTGCCCCATGCCGGACCCGGCAAAGTCCAGGCCCCGCTCCGCCGCGCCTGCGGCGCGAGCGGGCCGCTCCGGCAGAGTGTCCTTCCCGCGCTGTGTGTCACAGAGATCGTCAGCTGGGGTGTCCTGTACTACGCCTTTCCGGTACTCGCTCCGCAGATCAGCCAGAACACCGGCTGGTCGAGCCCTTCAGTGGCCGCGGCCTTCTCCGGGGCACTGATCGTCTCGGCGCTCGCCGGGATCCCTCTCGGTAGAGTCCTGGACCGGCGTGGCCCCCGGAAGATCATGACTGGCGGCTCCCTGCTCGCTGTCCCCGCCGTCGTCGCGGTAGCTCTCGCCCCGAGCCTTCCGCTGTTCACCATCGCCTGGCTGGTCTGCGGCCTGGCCATGTCCGCCACCCTGTACCCGCCCGCTTTCGCCGCAGTGACCGGATGGTTCGACGGAACGCAGCGTACGCGTGCCCTGACGACCGTGACGCTCGTAGCGGGACTGGCGAGCACGGTCTTCGCCCCTCTGACGGCAACGCTGGCAGACCACATGAGCTGGAGGACCACCTACCTGGTCCTCGCCGCCGTCCTCGCAGTGGTAACCGTGCCGCTGCACGCACTGTGCCTTCGAGCCCCGTGGCCGGCACCCTCCGGCCACGCCGCAGCCGGTCTCACCGCGGCGGCCGGTAGACGGCCGGAGTCGGCTGTGCCGCGAACCCGGCCGTTCCTCCTCCTCGGGCTCTCCATGGCTCTGGCTTCGTTCGCGTTCGCCGCAGCCGTCGTCGCCACCGTGCCGCTGCTGACGAACCGCGCTCTTTCGTCGGAGGCCGCGGCCTGGGCGCTGGGCCTTGGCGGCGTGGGGCAGGTGCTGGGGCGCCTGGGGTACGCAGCCCTCGTCCGCCGCGTCGGTGTGCGCGCCCGCACGGTGCTCGCGTACAGCCTGGGCGGGGTCACCACCCTGGCCCTGGGGATCGCGCCGGGACCGATGCCTTTGCTGATCGCTGCGAGCATGGCGGCCGGCGCCGTACGAGGCGTGGCGACCCTTCTGCAGGCAACAGCGATCACCGACCGGTGGGGGGCGCAGTCCTACGGCACCCTGAGCGGCCTGCTGTCTGCGCCTGCCGTCGCCGCCACCGCACTGGCCCCGTGGGCCGGTGCGGGCCTGGCCGTTCTCCTGGGCGGCTACCCCGCATTGTTCGCGCTCCTGGCGGCCCTCCTGGGTGCCGCTGCTGTGCTGGCCGCGGGTTCGGTACCGCGCAAGGCAACCGGCGCTTCAACCGGATGAGCGTTCTCAGGGGTGCCCTGGAAGATCAGGCGAACATGTGGCTCATGGCGACCATGACGTCAGGAGTCAAAAGATGCGCCCGAGCCGTTCCCCCGTGAATGGAGTGGGTTCTCTGGCACTGCGAAACGAGTTTGTCGACCGCTCATCCCCCGAGTGGGCGACCGTCGGTACTCAGCCGCGGTTCGGTGCGCGATATTCGTCGTTGCAGCCCTGCAGTCTCCAGCCCGGCCGGTTCGGGTGGCGTCACGCCATGGTATCGACGGACACGTTGCCGCTTTTCGACGCACCAGCCGAGGCCGACGCGTTGGGCAGGTGGGCGGACGGGCTGGCGGTCGAACCTGGAGTGCCGGACGGGTTGCGGTTTGCGTTCTACGGGCGGGGGTCCCGGTCCGGATCGGCCAGGGCGTCGATCAGCCGGGCGGCTTCCGGGCGGCGGGGCCAGGGCAGCACCCGGCTGTGCCCGATATCGAAGTTGTGGCTACCGGAGCTCGGCGGCGCCGGCGACCCCAGCCTGGCCGGGCAACGAGCGGCCTCTGCGGGCGGCGGATGGAGTCATGCTGGACCAACGGCCGCCCGGCCCACCGCTGCCGCCACGGCCACCCCAGCGCCACCGGCCGCTTCTGATACCCGCGCTCCGGCGCCGTCGAACTCTGCCCGCCGACAGCGGCGACCCCCGCAACGTACGCCACCAGTCGGCCAGCAGCCGCGCGGCACCGCCCCCTCGCAGGCCAGGACGCGGCACTCTGCCACCGCACGCTGCGTGGCAGCCTCCTCCTCGCCGCACCCGGCGCCGGCGAAGGCCAACGGGAGCAAGTCCCGCGCCGAAGCTGCGTCGACCATATCGCCGCAACCCTGCGAACGCGACGCCACGCTCTGCCACGGCCAACGCGGCCGCGTCGCACTCGCCCGCGCTCTGCGCAGCGGTCTGCTGTCGGACTTTCTCGTGCGGGGTTCGCCCTGTGTGCCAGACGCCACGAACGTGTTCGTGCGCCGCGGCCCGAGGTGCGGTCGGTGCCCCCTTCAGCACGCAGGCGGGGTGCGGGGCACGGACCGGTTGAGGGTGTGGGATGCGATGCGGTGGAAGCCTCGGATGTGCCGGTCGACTTCGTCGGCGGCCCGGTCGGCGTCACCTTGCGCGACGGCCTCGAAAAGCGAGCGGTGCTGGCGGCGCAGCGCGTTCAGCACGGCGTCCGCATCGGCCAACTGCTCGAAAGCGTGGAGGAGAGTGTGCCGGATCGCCCCGCGGATCGCGGTGGTGAGGGCGGTCACGAGCCGGTTGTCCGCCGCCTCGGCCAGCGCCATGTGAAAGTCGGTATCCAGGTCGTTGAACCGGTCCCGCGGCAGGGTCTCGTCGTCCATGCGGTCGAGGAGTTCGCGCATGCGGGCGAGATCGCTCTCCGTTGCCTGCGAGGCGGCCAGGGAGGCGCTCGCCCGCTCCAGCGCGACGCGGGCCTCCGTGATCTCGTCCAGGTCGAAGTTCGACAGCGCGACATGGACGCGAAGCAGCCTGGAGAGGCCGGTCGTCGGAGTGCCGGCGATGACGCTGCCGGAGTCGCGACCGGTGCCGACCCGGGGCCGGTGCAGGACACCGTGTGCCTCCAGCACGCGGAGCGCCTCGCGCACGGCCGCCCTGCTCACCCCGAGCATCGAGGCGAGGTCCCGCTCGGGCGGGAGGCGGTCGCCGATGCGCAGATCGCCGGAGAGGATCTTCTCCTCCACGCGGTCGACGACCTGCTCCCACGCGCGTGAACGGATCAGTGGCTGCCAGCCGGTGGCCTCGGGCACTGCCTCCCCCTCCTTCGGAAGGGACCAAAGGCGGCCGTCACCCGCCCTATTGACACCTGATGAGGGCAATCCTACGGTCCCACCGATGCTTGGTCTGACCAAGGTCACCCACGAGCCGCGCGACCGATCCGGGACGTGAGCCGGGAACCGGTCGAACGGCTGTCGCCCCCGCAAGGGAGGTAGTCATGGAGAACAGTCCCCCGCCCCACAGTTCTGCCCGGTGGATGACCGGCACCTGGATCGCCACCGGCGGCGCCGGAAGGCGCACCCCGTGCTGACCGGCAACCTCGCCGTTCTGAGCCTCCTTGCCCTGGCCCCGATCCTGCTCGTGGGGGTACTGCTCGTCGGGCTGCGCTGGCCCGCCACCTACGCCATGCCCGCCGGCTACGCCCTCGTCGTCGTGATCGCCATGGTGGCCTGGGAGGTCGGGGCCACCGAGGTGGTCGCCTCCTCGGTCCAGGGGCTGATCATCGCCCTCACCCTGCTCTACATCGTCTTCGGTGCCCTGTTGCTCCTGGCGACGCTCGACGCCAGCGGGGCCCTGCGGACGATCCGTTCGGCGTTCACCCAAATCAGCCCCGACCGCCGGGTGCAGGCGATCATCGTGGGCTGGCTGTTCGGCAGTTTCATCGAGGGCGCTTCCGGGTTCGGCACCCCCGCGGCGGTGGTCGCCCCGTTGCTGCTTGCCCTGGGTTTCCCTGCGATGGCCGCCGTGATGGTGGGGCTGATCATCCAGAGCACGCCGGTGAGCTTCGGGGCCGTGGGCACGCCGATGCTCGTCGGTGTCAACGACGGGCTGAGCGGTTCCCCGGCCGTTGAGGCCCACCTGGAGCGTGAGGGTACCGTCCTGGCCGATTACGTGCCGGAGGTCGCCGTCCAGGTCGCGCTACTGCACGCGATCATCGGTACTCTCGTGCCGCTGTTCGTCGTCTGCCTGCTGACCCGCTACTTCGGCACCCGCCGCAGCTTCGGGGAGGGCCTGGCGATCGCGCCTTTCGCGCTGTTCGCCGCGCTCGCCATGACCGTTCCCTATGTGGCGGTCGCGGTGCTGTTCGGTCCGGAGTTTCCCTCGCTCCTCGGCGGGCTCGTCGGCCTGTTCATCGTCATGATCGCGACCCGGCGCGGCTTCCTGCAACCCGCACGGCCCTGGGACTTCCCTCCGCGGGAGCGCTGGCTGCCCGAGTGGACGGGCACCGTGCAGCCCGACATGCGCGAGGCCACCGCAACGGACATGCCCGTGGCCAAGGCATGGCTGCCCTACCTGGTGGTGGCCTCGCTGCTCGTGCTCACCCGGCTTCCCCAATTGCCGCTCAAGGAATGGCTGTCGGGGATGTCGATCGAGTGGAACGGCATTCTCGGCACGGGAGTCTCCCAGGCGGTGGAACCGCTCTTCCTACCGGGGTTCATGTTCTTGGCGACCATCGGGTTCACCTACGTGGTGTTCCGCATGAAGCGCCGCGAGATTGCTGAGTCGTGGCGAGTGGCGGGTCGCCAGATCGTCGCCGCGGGGGTGGCGCTCCTGTTCGCCGTCCCTCTCGTCCGGGTATTCATCAACTCCGGCCCCGACTTCAACACCACGGGGCTGGACAGCATGCCCCTGACCCTCGCCACCGGAGCGGCGGACCTCGCCGACTCGGCCTGGCCGATGTTCGCGCCCTGGGTCGGCGCGCTCGGCGCGTTCGTGGCGGGCAGCAACACGGTGAGCAACCTGATGTTCTCGCTCTTCCAGTTCTCGACGGCGGAGCAGATCGATGTCAGTCCGACGGTGGTTGTGGCCACGCAAGCGGTCGGCGGCGCGGCAGGGAACATGGTCACGGTCCACAATGTCGTCGCCGCGTGTGCCACCGTAGGGCTCATCGGGAAAGAGGGCCACCTCATCCGCAAGACGGTCCTGCCGATGATCTACTACTGCGTCGCCGCGGGCATGCTCTCCTATGTCTTCATCCACGGCCTCGGCCTCAACGCGGGAACTCTCGGCCTCGCCCTGCTGCTCGCTTTTCTCACCGCGCTGGCCGTGTACGCCCGGCGACGCGTGCCTGCCGACGGCCCCGCAGACGGCTGATGCCGATCAGCGGGTGACGCACGCTGAGGAGGTGTTCGCGGAGCCAGGGCAGGTGGAGTCGTGGCCGACGCCCCCCGCACCCTCACCGCCGAACGCCACCAACTCGCCAACGAACGCCGCACCCGGACCCGCGACTACCTGAGCGAACTCGCCACCGAACTCGGCATCAGCCCACGGCACGCCCGACGCCCGGGGCCGCCGAAGCCCGAAACGGCTGATCAAGGGCGAACGGCCGCCCGCTGCCCGTGGCCGGCCCTTGCCCAACGGTCTGTCAGAGGCATGGCTACCGGTGTCGGCCCGGCCGCGTCATGGACGACGTGACCACTACCGTCCCGGCTGTGCCGACCGACTATCGGCCGGGTCACCGCCGAGCTCTTCGATGTCGGGCACAGCCGGGCGCTGCCCTGGCCCCGCCGCCCGGAAGCCGGCCGGCTGATCGACCCACCCACCAGCCGCGCGTGCCGGCCTTCCGCTGCTTCCGCTCAAAGGTCGCCGCGCTGCGCACATCATCACCGGGTGATTCCAGCCGCGGAGCCGTCGCCCGCTTCCCGGCGCGGGTCGGCCTCCGGGTGGCGGACCAGGCTCAGCAGTATCAGGGCGCACAGGGTCGCTCCCACCGCGACCGCCGCGAGGACGGTGCCCACCGCGAGGTGCTCGAACAGCACTCCCGCCGTCCCGTAGGCGATCGGGCTGGCCACGAAGACGGCGGCGCCGAACAGCGGGATCACGTGCGGGCGCAGGTCCTCCGGCGGTCGCAGTGTCAGCAGCGCGACGGCGGGCGCGGTGACCCCGGGCAGGAACATGCAGCCGGCCCCGATCGTGAGTGCCGCGGTCACGGCCGGCTGGTCCCAGGGCAGCAGCCACAGCATGACGGCTGCGCCCACTCCGCCGCATGCCGCGAAGTGCACCGGTGGTATCCGGTCGGCGAGCCGGGCGACGACGACGGTGCCCACCGCGGTTCCGCCGCCCCATGCGGCCATCAGCCATCCGACCACGTGCGGATCGGAGTCGTAGCGGCTCTTGGCCATCACCGGCAGTGCGAGCAGCACGACCGGCATGAGCAGGCCGTATCCGAAGGCGGCGAGCGACATCCGTTTGAGCACCGGGTCCCGGAGGACGAAGGACAGGCCCTCCCCCATCTTGCTCGCCGACATCGGCTCCGGGGCCCGTTTGCGGCGCGGCAGGCCGAGCAGGAGCACCGCCGAGACCGCGAACGTGGCGGCGTCGACCCACAGCACGTGGAGCGGGCCGAACCCGGCTATCAGGAAGCCGGCGACCGCTGGGCCGACCAGCCGTGCCGTCGAGGTCGCCGTCTCGAACAGGGCGTTGGCCGCGGTGACGACCCGCTCGTCCGTCCCGAGGGTCTCGACCAGCAGCATCCTCTGGGAAGGCAGGTAGGCCGATGCGATGCAGCCGAGGAGGGCCACGATGACCAGCAACGCCCAGAACGGCAGCGCCCCCGCCAGATACAGAGTGGGCACAGCCGCAATCAGAACCGCGCCGACGGCGTCGCCCACGATGGACACGCGGCGGGCACCCCACCGGGCCACCAGCAGGCCGGCAGGCATGCTCAGCAGCGGCACCGGCAGGATCTGGATGACGAACACCAGCCCCATCCGCGCCGGCGAGCCCGTGGTCGTCAGCACGAACCACGGCAGCGCCAGTGTCGTCATCTGGGTGCCGATCGAGGAGACGAACTCCGCGACGATGACCCTGCGGAACTGACCGCTGCGCAAGGGCGAGCGCTGCGCCGGCGCGGTCGTGGTCACCGGGCGGCCCGTACCGGGCCGCCCGGGCCGCCGCGGCTGCCCGTCACCACGCCACCGGCAGCCGGTGCACGCCGTAAACGGTCATGTCCGAGCGCGTCGGGATCTCGTCCGGCTCCGCGGCCAGCCGCAGGCCCGGGAACCGCCGGAGCAGCGTGGTGTAGCCGATACGCAGCTCCAGGCGGGCCAGTTGCTGCCCGAGGCACTGGTGGATGCCGTGACTGAAGGTGAGGTGGCCGATCTCGCCCTGAGTGACGTCGAGGCGGTCCGGGTCCGGGAACTGGTGGGGGTCGCGGTTCGCGCTGGGCAGATGGATCAGCACCGTGTCCCCCTTGCGCAGGCTCAGCCCGTCGAGTTCGACGTCCTCGGTGGCGGTGCGCTGCACGCCTACGTGCACCACGGTGAGGTAGCGCAGAAGTTCCTCGACGGCGCCCTCCATCAGCGACTCGTCAGCACGCAGCCGTTCCATCTGATCCGGATTGCTCAGCAGCGCGTACGTGCCGAGCGACAGCATGTTCGCCGTGGTCTCGTGCCCGGCGACGAGCAGCAGCAGTGTGGCGCCGACCGACTCCGGCAGGCTGATCTCCTCCCCCGACACCAGCACGCTCAGCACGTCGTCCGCCGGCTCGGCCTTCTTCCGGGCGAGCAGCTCGCCGGTCAGCTCGACGAGGTCGCCGAGTGCCTGCTGCACCTCCTGCGGCTCGGCGTCGAGACTCAGCAGCTTCTCGGAGTCCCCCTCGAAGCGGTCCCGGTCGGCGACCGGTACGCCCAGCAGTTCGCAGATCACCTGCGAGGACACCGGCACCGCGTAGTCCGCGACCAGGTCCGCGGGCGCCCCCTTGGCGAGCATCGCGTCGGCGTAGTGCGCGGTGATCTCCTCGATCCGCGGCGTGAGCAGGCGCATCCGGCGAAGGGTGAACTGGCCGGCGAGCTGCCGCCGGAAGCGGGTGTGGTCCGGCGGGTCCATGTGCTCGAACAGGCCGGGGATATCAGCCTCCAGGTCCGCCGCACGGTTGGACGGGAACGCCAGGTGCTTGTTCGTCGGGGCCGAGCTGAACCGCTTGTCGGAGAGGATCGACCGGCCCAGCTTGTAGCTGGTGACGAGCCAGCCCTCGTACCCGTCAGGGAAGGTCATCCGGGAGACCGGGTCCTGGGCTCGTAGCGCCTCCGGTGGGTCGAACGGCCGCTCCCGGAGCGTGGGCAGCCCGTTGGAGATCGGGCACGTCGCGTCGTCAGTCATCTCTGCCTTCAATCCGCCGTCGGTCTGACGGCTCCGATGGATGGGTGTCGAGCCGCTTACTGCTCGCCGGATGCCTCGCCCTCGCCATCCCGCAGGCGGTCGCGGAGCTGCGAGACCGTGAACTCCGGGTGCCGTGCGACCAGCTCCAGCACCCGCGGCCACTGGCGCACCAGCGTGCCCATCACCGGCGGCGGAACGCAGTCCGGCGAGTACACCCACAAGCCGCGCAGTTCGCCCGCCACCTCGCGGGCCACCAGGTAGAGGTCGACGTTGTGCGGCTCGATGGCGGCGATCAGCTCCGGAAGCGGGGTCTCGTCGCCGATCCGCACGTCCAGCGGCGTCACGTCGAGTCCGTCCAGAGCCAGTGTGGTGCTGGGTACGCCGAGCAGGTTGAGCATCACCCGCAGGGGCAACTGGTTGCCGTCCCCGATGACGCCGTCGTGGATCAGCGCACGCATCGGCACGTTCTGGTGCGCGTACGCGTCGAGCTCGGCCTGCAGGACCTGCTGGGCCAGCTCGCGGAAGGTCGGGTCGTCCGCCATCCGGGACCTGTTGAGGATGACGTTGATGAACGGGCCGACCATCGACTTGGTCTCCGGTCGTTCCCGGCCGGCAAGGGGGTGGCTGACCGCGATGTCCGTCGCGTCCGAGTAGCTGTGCAGCAGTACGTGGAACGCGGACATCAGCATCATGAACAGGGTCACGCCCTCGCGGCGGGCGGCCTCCCGCACCGCCGCCATGGCCTCCGCGCCGATCACGGTGGTGTGGGTGTAACCGTCGACGGAGTCGTCGAGTTGGTGCGCCGGCGCGTCGAAGTCGAACGTGCGTGCCGCGCCGTCCAGTTCCCTTCGCCAGTGCTCGATGTGCTCGTCGAGTGCGCCGGAGGCCAGCAGGTCCTGCTCCCACGCCGCGTAGTCCAGGTGCTGGACGACCACCTCGGGGAGCTTCGGCTGCCGCCCGGAGGTGTGGGCCACGTACAGCTCCGACAGCTCGTCGACGATGACGATGAAGCCCCAGTGGTCCACCAGGATGTGGTGGGCCACGAGTACCAGCGCGTGCTCCTGATCGGAGAGGCGCACGAGCAGACCGCGGACGAGGTTCCCGCCGTCGATACGGAAGGGCCGCTCCGTCTCCGCGGTGAGCAGCTCACGCAGCTTCTCGTCCTGGGCCTTCCCCCGGTGCGCACGCAGGTCGACGGTGTCGATCGGCCAGGCGGGCGTGCCGTCGGCGAACTGCCGGGTCGCCGAGCCCTGCCGGACGTAGCGGGTGCGCAGGATGTCGTGCCGCCGCACCAGGTCGTCGAGACCGCGCCGCAGCGCGGCGACGTCCAGCTCGCCGCGTACCCGCCATGCGGTGATGACGCCGTGATGCGGGTGGTCGGGACCCACGGGCTGGAGCAGGAACTCCAGTTGCCCGAAGGAGAGTCCGGCGCCATCGCCCCGGTCTGCCCTGGGAATGGGCGCGTGGAGCAGGTCGGCCGCGTCGGCGGCGGTGGCGCGTTCCTTGTCCTCCGGGACCGGCTCCACCGCGCCGTCCCCGACCGCACGGGCGCACCGGGCGACGGCGCGCAGTGCGTCGAACCAGGTGTCCGCCAGTTCGCGCACCTCGTCCTCGGTGAGGAGCGAACCCGCCCAGCTCCAGTCGGCGACCAGCTTGGGGCCGTCCGGGCCGTCCTGCGTGACGGCGTTGACCTCCAGGGGATGGAGCAGCGGCCGGACCGCGCTGGTGCCGCCCGTGCCGTCCTCGCGCAGCGGCATCCACGGCTTCAGCTCGTCGGTGACGGGCGCACGGCCGAGGTAGTTGAAGAGCACCTGCGGCGCGGGCAGTTCGGCAAGGGCAGGCGCGGTGTCCGCGTCGAGATAGCGCAGCAGCCCGTAGCCGAGGCCGCTCTCCGGGATCGACCTCAACTGCCTGCCGGTGTCCGCGACCGCGGCCGCCAGCCCGCTGCCCGCCTCGGTCACCTCGGCCCAGGTCAGCCGGCCGAAGTCGAGACGGACGGGGTGGACGCTGGTGAACCAGCCCACCGTACGGGACAGGTCGGTGCCCTCGACGAGGTGCTCGTGCCTGCCGTGGCTCTCCACGTCCAGCACCACCGGACCGTCACCCGCGTCCGTCCTGCGGGCGCGCCACCGCCGGAGGGCGAGCCCGAAGGCGGTCAGCAGCACGTCCTGGATGCCGCGGCGGAACACCGCGGACGCCTGACCGACCAGCGTCGCGGTGTCCTCGGCCGGCAGGGTCACCGACAGCCGCCCCTCCGTGCCGGTGACGTCGCGGTCCGCGTCCAGATCCCCGGCCACCAGCGGCGCGGCGTCCCGCAGGACGCCCTCCCACACGGGGAGTTCGGCACGGTGCCGTGTCGTGCTCGCGGCGGAGACGACCCGGGCCGCCCAGCCGCGCAGCGACGTCGCCACGGGAGCGAGGTCCGGCTCGCGGCCCGCGGCCACCGCGTCCCAGGCTGCGGCGAGGTCGGTCAGCAGGATCCTCCACGACACTCCGTCGACCGCGAAGTGGTGCACGGCGAGCAGGAGCCTGCCCGGTCGGCCGGCTCCGGCGTCGAACCACACGGGCTGGAGCATGGCGCCCGCGGCGGGATCGAGCCGGCGTCTGGCGGCGGCGGTCTCCTCGGCGATGAGCGCATGGGCCTCGGCGTCCGTCAGCCCGCCGGTGGCGACGCGGCGCAGCACCTCCGCGACCCGTACGGCGCCGGGTTCGTCGGCGTACAGGGACCATTGCCCGTCGGGGCCGGTCACCAGCCGGGTGCGCAACGCGTCGTGCCGGTCGACGACCGCTTGCAGCACCGCGGTCAGCCGCTCCTCGTCCACGTCCACCGGCAGGCCGACGGTTGCGGACAGGTCGAAGCCGACCACCGAGCCGCCGAGTTGCCGCTGCCGTTCCATCACGGGCAGCAGCGGGACGTCGCCGGTGCCGACGTCCGCGGCGCTCACGCCGGCGTCCTCGCCGGCCGGCCGGGCCACCTGCGCGATGCCGGCCACCGTCTGGTGCACGAACACGTCCCGGACGGTGAACACCAGTCCGGCCGTGCGGGCCTGCGCGACCAGTTGGGTGGCCTGGATGCTGTCCCCGCCCAGGTCGAAGAAGCCGGCTTCGGCGCCGACCCCGGGAACTCCCAGGACCTCGGCGTACACCGAGGCGAGCGTCCGCTCGACCGGCGTCTCCGCCGCTCGGGATCCGCTGCCCGCGCCGAGGTCCGGTGCGGGCAGCGCGCGGCGGTCGAGCTTGCCGTTGCTCGTCATCGGGAAGGCGTCGAGCACCACCACCGCGACAGGCACCATGTACTGCGGCAGCCGCTCGGCCGCGAACGCCCGCAACTCGGCGGGCTCGGGGCGGGTCCCCCGGGCGGGTACGACGTAGCCGACCAGGTCCTTCCCCCCGGCGGGCTTCTCCCGTACGACCACCGCTGCGCCCGCCACGGCGGGGTGCGCGTCGAGGGCCTGCTCGATCTCGCCCGGTTCGATGCGGAAGCCGCGGATCTTCACCTGGTCGTCGGTCCGGCCGACGTACACGATCCGCCCGCCCGCGTCACGGCGGACCAGGTCACCGGTCCGGTACATGCGAGAGCCCGGTGCGCCGTACGGGCAGGCGACGAAGCGCGCGGCCGTCAGCCCGGGTTGTCCGAGGTAGCCGCGGGCCAGGCCCGTTCCGGCGAGGTACAACTCGCCGGGGACGCCGGGCGGCACCGGCCGGAGCCGTTCGTCGAGCACGTACGCCCGGGTGTCGTCCATCGGTGTGCCGATCGGCACGATGCCGTCGACCACCTCGCGGGTGGTCTGCCGGACGGCGAAGGTCGTCGCTTCCGTGGGCCCGTACACGTGCGTGAGCGAGGTCCGCGGCCAGGCCGCCAGCGCCTTCGTGAACGCGAGGGGCGAGTGGGCCTCGCCGCCGGTCCACACCTCCGCCACGCCGGCCAGCGCAGCGGGATCGCGTTCCATCAGCAGGTTGAAGAGCGCGGTCGTGAGGAACACGGCGGTGACGCGGCGTTCGCCGATGGTACGCACCAGGGTGTCGGGATCGAGTTCACCGGCCGGTGCGACGACCACCTCACCGCCGGACAGCAGCGGCACCCACAGCTCGTAGGTGGAGGCGTCGAACGCGGCCGGGGAATGCATCAGAACGCGCGAGTGGTTGCCGCCGCGCCACGCGCGGTCGGCGGCCAGGCTCGCCACGTTCCGGTGGGTGACCGCCACGCCCTTCGGCCGCCCGGTGGACCCGGAGGTGTACATCACGTAGGCCACCCGGTCGGGACCGCCCGCGGGCACGAGGCCGACGGCGCCCCGCGCACCGCCCTCCCCTGCGGGCGGTTCTGCGGCCACGTCGACCACACGCACCCCGGCGGGGACGTCGTGTTCCGGCCCCTCCCCGTCCACGAGGAGCACGCGCGCCCCGGTGTCGGCCATGATCAGCCGCATGCGCGACCCGGGATAGCGGGGGTCCAGCGGTACGTACACGCCGCCGGCCTTGACCACGGCGAGGATCGCCACGGGCAGCCGTACGGAGCGCTCCATCAGCAGGCACACCGCGTCCTCTGCGCCGCCGGCGCCGATCCCCAGCTCGCGCAACCGCACGGCGAGCCGGTCCGCGGCGGCGGCCAGTTCCGCGTAGGTCAGCCGCTCCTCGCCGTGGCGGACCGCGACGGCGTCCGGAGTACGGGCCGCCTGCGCCTCGAAGAGCTCGGGCAGGGTGGCCACGGGCTCCTCGCCGGCCGGGCCGTTCCACTCGTGGAGCACGCGGTGCCGCTCGGCCGGGGTGAGTACGTCGACATCGCCGATCGGCCGGTCCGGGTCGCCGATCATGGCCACCAGCACCTGGCGCAGCCGGTGCGCCATGGTGCGTATCGTCTCGTGGTCGAAGACGTCGGCGTTGTACTCGATGCCGCCGTCGATGCCGTCCGGCTTGCCGCCGGCCGCGAGGCGCTCGTGCAGGAGGAAGACCAGGTCCATCCTCGCCGTGCCGGTGCCCGTCACCATCGGCGTCACCTCGACCCCGGGCAGCCCGGGGCTCTCGCCGGTCACGCTCTGCCAGGAGAGCATGACCTGCACGAGCGGGTGGTGGGCCATCGACCGGGCCGGCCGCAGACTGTCGACGAGTGCCTCGAACGGGATGTCCCGGTGCGCGAGCGCGTCGAGGGTCCGTTCCCGTACCGCACCGAGCAGTTCCCGGAAGGTCTGGCGGTCGGAGAGCTGTGTGCGCAGCACGAGGGTGTTGGCGAAGAAGCCGACGAGGTTCTCGGTGGCCTGGTCGTCCCTGCCCGCGGTGGCCACGCCGACGGGGATGTCCGCCCCGGCGCCGAGGCGGCGGAGGAGCACCGCCAGCGCCGCGTTGAGGACCATGAACATGCTGACGTCGCAGCCGCGCGCCAGGCGGGCCAGGCCCTCGTGCAGGTCCACGTCCCACCGGAAGGTGAGCGTGTCCCCGTCGTGCGACGCCTCGGCCGGGTGCGGCCGGTCGACCGGGAGGGCGATCCGCTCGGGCAGGCCGTCCAGCGCACCGCGCCAGTGGTCGAGCTGGTACGACCACGTGCTCCCGGGATCGTCATGCGCGCCGAGGTGCTCGCGCTGCCACAGGGTGTAGTCGGCGTACTGCACGGGCAGCGGCGCCCACTCGGGCGGGTGACCGGCCAGCCGCGCGCGGTAGGCGACTGCCAGGTCGTACCGCAGCGGCGCCAGCGACCAGCCGTCGGCCGCGATGTGGTGGACGACGACGACCAGCACGTGCTCGCCCGTGCCGGCGGTGAACAGCTCGGCGTGCAGCGGGATCTCCGCCGTCAGGTCGAACGGGTGCCGTACCGCCGCGGCCACCGCGTCGTTCAGGTCCCCGGCGTCGACCTCGGTCACCGGCAGCGCGGGCCGCGCCTGTTCGGGAGCCAGGACGTGCTGGCACGGCACGGCTCCCTCGTCCGGGAAGACGGTGCGCAGTGACTCGTGACGCGCGACCACGTCGGCGAGCGCGGCCCGCAGGCAGTCCACGTCCAGCGTGCCGGTGAGGCGCAGCACCACCGGAAGGTTGTACGTAGGTGAAGGGCCTTCCATCTGGTGCAGGAACCACAGCCGGCGCTGGGCGAACGACTGCGGCAGCGGGTCGGGCCGTGTCATGGGGACCAGCGCAGGCCGCGCGTCTGTGCCGCCCTGCCGCAGTACCTCGGCCAGCCGGGCCACGGTCGGCCTCTCGAAGAGGCCGCGCACCGGCACTTCGACGCCGAGCACCCCGCGGATCTTCGCCACCAGGCGGGTGGCCAGCAGCGAGTGCCCGCCGAGGTCGAAGAAGTTGTCGTCGATGCCGACCTCGGACAGGTTCAGCACCTGGGCGAAGAGCGCGCACAGAGCCTTCTCCTCGGCGTCGCGGGGCGCCGCGTACGCGGTGGCCGCGCGGGCCCGGCCCGGCTCGGGTGCGGGGAGCGCGCCGCGGTCGGTCTTCCCGCTGGGGGTGCGCGGCAGCGCGTCGAGGAACACGAACGCGGACGGAACCATGTACGCGGGCAGCTTGTCGTTGAGCGCGCCCCGCAGACGGCGGGTCAGCTCCTCGACGGGGCCGGCCGCCGGGTCCGCAACCAGGTAGGCGACAAGGCGCTGGTCACCGGGCCGGTCCTCGCGGACCACCACCACCGATTCCTTCACCTGCCCCTGCCACATCAGCACGGTTTCGATCTCGCCGAGTTCGATCCGGTAGCCGCGCAGCTTGACCTGATGGTCCAGCCTGCCGAGGTAGTCGACTCTGCCGTCGACCCGGCGGCGCACCAGATCACCGGTCCGGTACAGGCGGTCATCCGGGCCGGACGAGAACGGGTTCCGGACGAACTGCTTCGCCGTCAGCTCCGGCCGGCCGAGGTATCCACGCGCCAGCCCGTCCCCGCCGATGCACAACTCGCCGGGAACACCCGGCGGCACCGGGCGGCCTTCGGGGTCGAGGATGTGCACCTCGGTGTTGGCGATCGGCCCGCCGATGGTGATCGTGTCGTCCACGATCCTGGTGCCCAGCGAGTAGATGGTGGTCTCGCTCGGCCCGTACATGTTCCACAGGTCCACGCCCTTGGCCAGCAGGCGGCGTGCCAGGTCGGGCGGGAGCGCCTCGCCGCAGATGAGCCCGCGCAGCCCGGGACGGCCCGGCCAGCCGGCGTCGAGGAGCATGCGCCATGTCGACGGGGTCGCCTGCATCATGGTCGCGCCGGTGGCGGCCATCTCCTCGGCCAGCAGCCTGCCGTCGGTGGCCACCTCCCGGGTGGCGAGCACGACCCGGGCGCCCTCGACCAGAGGGAGCAGCAGTTCCAGGGTCGCGATGTCGAACGACAGCGTGGTGACCGCCAGCAGGCTGTCACCGGCGTCGATGCCCGGCCACTGCTTCATGGCCCAGAAGAGGTTGCGCAGCGCGCGGTGCGGCAGTTGGACGCCCTTGGGGCGGCCGGTGGACCCGGATGTGTAGATCACGTAGGCGAGGTCCGTGCCCGCGACCGGCTCGCCGAGCACCTCGGCGGGCTCGGCGGCGATCTCGTCGCGCAGTTCGTCCAGGCACAGTGTGGCGGCTCCGGACTCCGGCAGGGCCGGTGCCACGGAGCGCTGGGTGATGAGGACGGGCAGCCCGGCGTCCCCGATCATGAACCCCATGCGGTCGCGGGGCAGTTCCGGGTCGATCGGCACGTAGGCGCCGCCCGCCTTGAGCACGGCCAGCACCGCGACGACCATGTCGAGGGAGCGCTCCAGGCAGATCCCGACCAGCACGTCGCGCCCGACGCCGAGACGCTTCAGCCTGCGGGCCAGCCGGTTGGCGGACGCATCGAGCTGGGCGTAGGTGAGCGTCTCGCCCCGGCAGTACACCGCCTCGGCGTCCGGTCTCAGCGCTGCCTGCTGCTCGATGCGCTGGTGGGTGAGGAGTGGGTCGGGCCACTCGCTGCGGGTGTCCGCCCGCTCCCTGCGCTGCTCGCGATCCTCCTCCCCGGTCAGCAGCGCGACGTCCAGGACCGGCTGCTCCGGGTCGGCGAGCAGGTTGTCCAGCAGCACCTTCAGGTGGCCGGCCATGCGGTCGATGGTGGCGGCGTCGAACAACTCGGTGTTGTACTCGAACCAGCCGCTGAGCGCGTCTCCCTGCTCGAACACCTGCAGTTCGAGGTCGAACCGCGCGGTGGAGCCGGGCACCTCCATCAGCTCCAGGCGCAGCCCGCCGGCCTCGAACTCGGGCATCGGGATGTTCTGGAAGACGAACGACACCTGGAAGACCGGCGACCGGGACAGGTCCCGCTCCGGCTGCAGCTCCTCCACCAGCCTCTCGAACGGCACCTCCTGGTGGGCGAAGGCGCCGAGAGCCGCGCCTCGGACCCGGCCGAGCAGCTCGGTGAAGGACGGGTTGCCCGAGACGTCGCTGCGGATCGCGAGCGTGTTGACGAAGTAGCCGATGAGCCGCTCGACCTCAGACTGCCCGCGGTTGGCCACGGGCACACCGACGACGACGTCCTCCTGCCTGCTGTACCGGTGCAGCAGTACGACGTAGGCCGCGAGCAGGGTCATGAACGGGGTGACGCCGGCGCTGCGGCTGAGTTCGCGCACGCCGTTCATCACGGCGGCGGAGAGGTGGAAGGGCCGGGAGCCGCCGGCCGTGCCCAGCACGGCGGGCCGCGGCCGGTCGGTGGGGAGCTCCAGGATCGGTGCGGCTCCCTGGAGCTCCCCCTTCCAGTACGCCAAGTCGGCGGCCATACCGGAGCCCGCCAGCTTCTTGCGCTGCCAGGCCGCGTAGTCGGCGTACTGGACGGGCAGGTCCGGCAGCTTGGCTTCTGTGCCGGTGAGGTAGCCCTGGTAGAGGGCGACCAGTTCCCCGAAGAGCACCGAGGTCGACCACAGGTCGGCGACGATGTGGTGCATGGTGAGCAGCAGGATGTGCTCGTCGGCGGACAGCCGCAGGAACCTCATCCGCATGAGCGGCCCGGTGCCGAGGTCGAAGGGCCGGGCGAACTCCTGGCGCGCCAGCTCCTCGATGCCCGCCTCGCCGCCGGGGCCGCGCAGGTGTCCGCACTCCTCGACGGTCAGCTCCAGCTCGCCGGCGTCGTGCACGACCTGCACCGGCTCGCCCTCGACCTCGTCGAACGTGGTGCGCAGCGACTCGTGCCTGCGGACGATCTCGGCCAGGCAACGGCGCCAGATCTCCACGTCCAGCGGGCCGTGCAGGCGCACCGCCGCCGGGATGTTGTAGGCGGCGCTGCCCGGGTTGAGCTGGTCCAGGAACCACATCCGCTGCTGGGGGAACGATGCGGCGAAGCGCCGCGCGCGGGGCGGCGGGAGATTGCCATGGGTACGCCGCAGCCGCTCCGCCAGGAGTTTACGCTTCTGCTCAGCCGTGAGGCTGGTCAGGTCGATCTCGGTCATGCGCGAATCTCCTGATCGTTGGTCTCGGCCGCGGAACAGACGAATGCGAGGGCCCGGTGGAAGGAAATCCGGTTGCTGGGAGTTTTCCGTTGCGCGATTGCCTTGCCGAGTGGAGGAACCGGAAGGGCGCGATGCATGCTCGCACCAGGTGAACCGCACGTCCACCGCAGTCATACGCCGTGCTCTGCCAGGGCCATTGGGCTGTTCAACTGTCCGCCGCGGCCAGTTGAACGCTTTCTTCCGGCACGGCGAATGGCGGGTTGTTCTCTGCTGTTCCGGCCTTTCCGGAACGGATGAATACCTTCAGGGGGTCGGGGTGGCGGATGCGGGAATGCCGACCGCCTCGGCGATGACTGCCATGACGCCGTCGGCGGGGTGGAGGAAGAAATGCCCCCCTTGCAGGAGGCGCAGGCCGGCGTCCCCGTCGGTCTGGCGGCGCCAGCCCTCCAGGTCGGGTACGGGCACGAGCGGGTCGTCGGCGCCGCCGAGCACGGTGAGGGGGACCGGCAGCGGCGGCTCGGGGCCGTACCGGTAGTTCTCCAGCACCGAGAAGTCGGCCCGGATCGTGGGCAACATCAGCCTCATCAGCTCCTCGTCTTCGAGCAGCTCGCGCGGAGTGCCGCCGAGTGTGCGCAGTTCGCCGACGACGTCGGCGTCGGACGCCTGGTGCACCGGGGGCCGGGTGCGGGGGACGTCAGGCGCGGCGGTGGCGGACACGAACAGGTGGGCGGGCAGCGGCCGTCTGCGGCGGCGCAGGGTCCTGGTCAGTTCGAACGCGAGCAGGCCGCCCATGCTGTGGCCGAACACGGCGAAGGGCCGGTCCAGGTGGGGAGAGAGCGCGTCGGCCAGGGCACCCGCGAGCTGCGGCAGCCTGGTCATCGGCGGCTCCAGGATGCGGCCACCGCGGCCCGGCAGTTCGAGCGGGCAGACCTGGATGCCGGGTGGCGCCAGGTCGTGCCAGTCGCGGTAGGCGGCGGCGCTGCCGCCGGCGTAGGGCAGGCAGAACAGCCGGACCGCGGCCTCCTGTCCGGGCTCGTTGCGGCCGAACCACGGGTTGCGCACCTTTCCGTCCTCCTTCGTCTCGCGGCCGCCGGGCATGGGGCGGACCGCAGGTCAGTCCGTCAGGCTCAGTGCGCCGGAAGGGCAGCGACGTACCGCGTCCTCGGCATCCTTGAGCTGCACGTCCGTCGGTACGGACCGCAGCAGCACGACTGTTCCGTCCTTGTCCGACTGGTCGAACAGCTCGGGTGTGGTCAGGGCGCACATACCCGAGCCGACACAGGTGTCGGTGTCGGCTTCGATGCGCATGGTCGGCATCCTCCGGTTCACGAGGGGCGGGAGTCGGCGGCGGGGGCGGCGGATCAGGTGGCCATGCCGCCGTCGATGGTGAAGGTGGCGCCCGTGAGGTAGGCCGCCCGGTCCGAGACCAGGAACGACACGAGGTCGGCTACCTCTTCGGGACGGCCGAGCCGGCCGAGAGCGATGCGCTGCTCGAACCGCTCGCGGATGCCGGGTTCCAGGGCGAGGACGGGGTCGGTGGCGATGAAGCCCGGTGCGACCGTGTTGGCCCGGATGCCGTACCGGCCGACCTCGCGGGCCAGGGACTTGGTGAAACCGACGATCCCGGCCTTGGAGGCGGCGTAGTTGGTCTGTCCCGCGTTGCCGTGCAGACCGGCGACGGAGGACAGGGTGACGATCGCGCCGCGACGGCGTTCGACCATGTCCCCGACGACGGCGCGGCAGACGTGGAAGACGCCGTCGAGATTCGTGCGCAGCACGTCGTGCCAGTCCTCGTCCTCCATCAGCTTCAGGGGCTGGTCGCGTAGCACGGCCGCGGAGGTGACGGCGGCACGCACGGGCCCGAGGGTGTCCTCGACGGAGTCGACGAACGCCTCGACGGCATCGGGGTCGGCGACGTCGGTGCGCCGGACCAGGGCGCGGCGGCCGGTGGCGGATATCTCCTTCTCCACCCCGCGGGCGGCGGAGTCGTCGGAGGCGTAGCAGACGGCGATGTCGTAGCCGTCCCGGGCGAGCCGCAGGGCGACGGCCCGCCCTATGCCGCGCGAGCCCCCCGCCACCAGGGCGACGGGAGTCGGGGAACAGTCGCTCATACGCGCTCTCCCGGGGTCGGCGCGTCGGTGACGCCGCGGTGTCGGTCCGGTCCGTGGGAACCCCTCACGACTCGTCTCCCTCCGCGGCCAGCAGTGCGCGCAGCCGGGCCTCGACCTCGTCGTCGGTGAGGTGAGCGAGCGCGTCGAGGTCCGTGCCGTCGGCTCCGTCCCGGGCCAGGACTTCGATCGCGTCGTCCGGGCCGCCGGCCGGGGCGCCCGCGCGGGAGTCCAGGACCTCGACGGTGTGGGCGACGGTGGGTCGTTCGAAGAAGGCGCGCAGGTCGAGTTCGGTGCCGAGACGGGACTTCAGCCGGGTGCCGATCTGCACGGCGGCCAGGGAGTGGCCGCCCAGGGCGAAGAAGTCGTCGTCGACGCCGACCCGGTCAAGGCCCAGCACCTCCTGCCACACGTCGGCGACGGCCTGTTCCCGGGGCGTGCGGGGGGCCGTGTAGGGGGTGGGCAGGTGGGGGCGCGGATGGGTGGCGCCGGGCGGCGCCAGTTCGTCCATCTCCCGGGCCAGCAGCGCGGGGGTCAGGGAGCGGGCCAGGTCGCGGACCGCGGTGAAGTCGCGGTGGGAGACGACGAGGTGGCCGGGCAGGTCCGGGGCGGCGAGGATGCGGGCGAAGGCGTCCTTGCCCTGCTGCTCGGTGATGCCCTCGGCCAGGGTGCGCAGGATGCCGGTGCCGGCCGGCTCGTCGGCGCCGTCCCCGCCGGTGCCGTGGCCGGGTGCGGGCGGCTCGGCGGCACGGGCGATCTGGTCGCGCAGACCGTCCAGGTCGTTGATGCGCTTGATGGTGAAGTCGCCGATGCGGACGAGGACCCGGCCTTCGGGGTCGAGGATCTCGATGTCGCACGTGCTGGTCTCGCCCGTGGCGTCGGCGGACTCCTTCAGCTCGACATGGGCGTGGACGGTGCCGGTCAGGCCGTGATGAAAGCGCAGGCTCCGGTAGCTGAACGGCAGATAGTAGGTGCCGGGCGCGTGCACGCGGGCGGTGCCGCCGGCCGCGTCGAGCAGCGCCGGGTGCAGGAGGTAGTGGTCGAGGTCGCCGTGGAACTCCTCGTCCAGTCGCAGCGTGGCCATGACCCGCCGCGGGCCGACCGCGATCTCGCGCATGCAGTTCCAGCGCGGCCCGAAGGAGAACTCGATGGGCCCGCCCTTCTGGAACCGGTCCAGGCCGAGGCCGAGTGTGATCGACTCCTGCGTGTCGAGGACCTCCTTCACCTCGCAGGCGGCGCGGAGTCCGGCGAGGTCGCGCACGGTGTCGGGTGCGCGGTCCGGGAAGGAGACCGTGCCGCTGGCGTGGTCGTGCCAGGCCGCGCCCGTCCGGCTGCGTACGAGGAAGTGCCAGTGGCCGTCACGTTCCTCGACGGTGGTGAAGACCTCGCGGGTCTGCCCTTCCGGCACGACGACGGGGATCGTGTACTGCACGTCGCCGATCTCGATGTCTCTCCCGGCGGCCTGCTCGGCCACGGCGGCCCGGACCAGTTCCAGGTAGGCGGTACCCGGAACGAGCCCGTGTTCCTGGATGCGGTGGTCCCGGACGATCCAGCTGTCGGCGGTGCTGAAGACGGTGGCGTAGGTACGGGACGTGGGGGTGCTGCGGACGAGGCGCTGGATCAACGGGTGGCCGCCGGCCCCGGCGCCGGGTGGGGCGCCGAAGCGGGCGCCGAGGCCGGCGGCCATGCCGACCTCGTGCCAGGTGTCCCAGCCGATCGCCGTGACCGGGACGGCGGTCTCGCGGCGCTTCCACTGGGCGAACGCGTCGAGGAAGGCGTTGGCCGCGGCGTAGTCGCTCTGGCCGGGTCCGCCGAGGACGCCGGTCACCGAAGAGCACAGCAGCATGAAGTCGAGGTCGTCGTCACGGCAGGCACTGTCCAGCACGAGCAGGCCGCGGGTCTTGGCGGCGAGCACGTGGTCGGCGTCGGCCGGGGACTTCGTGGCGATCACCCCCCGGGAGGGGCTGCCGGCGGCGTGCACGACACCGTTCAGTGGTCCCGCGGCCGCGCGGAGTTCGCGTACCGCTCGCTGGGTCTGCTCCTCGTCGGTGATGTCGGCGCGGAGGAGGTGGACGCGGGCACCGAGGTCCTGGATACGGCGCAGTCGCAGGATGCGCAGGCTGACGGGGTCGTTCTCGCCGTGGGCGGCGAGGTGGGCGTCCCAGTCGCCGGGCTCGGGGAAGGCGGACCGGCCGAGCAGGGCGAGTACGGGCCGCTCGGCGGTGGCGGCGATGTGCTCGGCCATGGCCAGCCCGAGCCCGCCGAGCCCGCCGGTGATCAGGTAGACGCCGCCGTCGCGCAGGCCGGTGCCGTCGGTCCCGAGGGGGACGGCGGCGAAGGTACGGCGCCACCAGTGACGGCCGCGCAGGGCGAGTTCGGGTTCCCCCGCCATCCCGGTCAGGGCCGTGAGCAGGGCGCGTACGGCGTCGTCATGGGGGGCGCGGGGGTCGGTGCCGGTGACGTCCAGGACGCGGCAGGCGGTGTCGGCGGTCTCCTGGGGGATGACGGTGGCGGCGCCGAGGAGCAGGGCGTGCTCGGGCCGCAGCGTCTCCTCGCCGGTGACGTCGTACACCCCGCGGCACACCACGTCGACGGTGACGGGCGCGGTGGGGCGCTCGCCGGACGACAGTGCCTGTGCGAGTGCCAGGAGGCTGTCGAAGCCGGTGCGGCGGGCGGCCTCCAGCCGCTCGCGGGTCGGCGGCTCCCCCGGCGGCGGATCGCCGGCGGGGTCTGCCGTGGTGCTCCACAGGTGGACGAAGCGCAGGCGGGCCTCGTCTCCGGTTCCGGCGAGCCGCCCGGCGAGGGAGGAGACGAGCGTGGTCAGACCGTCCCTGTCGGCAGGGTCCACGGTCCAGACGTCGCCGGCTCCTGCCAGGCCCCCGCCCGCGGTGACCCGGACGACGTGGTCGCCGGCGGCGGCGAGACGGTCGGCGAGGGCGTCGCCGAGAGCGAGGCCGGCGCCGAGCACCACCCAGACGTCGCCGGTGGGCCCTGTCGCACGCCGTGCGGGCAGGGTGAGCCGCTGCCAGCCGGGAGCGTGGAACCAGTCGTCCGCGGTGGTGGCAGCGGGTTGGCTGCCGCGGGATGTCCCGGCGGGTTCGACCCAGAACCGGCGGCGCTGGAAGGGGTAGCCGGGCAGCCGGAGCGGGGGGTGCCGCTCCTCTCCCTGGACGGCGGCCCAGTCCACTGCGGCCCCCGCGCTCCACACGGCACCGAGGTTCGTCATCAGATGCGCGTCGTCACGGGTGTCCTGCCCGGGGTGCGGCAGCGACCCGGCGGCGGTACGGCCGGGGCTCCACGACCGGTGGGCACGCGCGAAGTCGGTGAGGGTCCGGCCGGGGCCGACCTCCAGCAGCACCAGGGCGGGGTCGGCGAGCAGGACGCCGAGGGCGTCCCGGAACCGTACCGGCTGCCGCAGGTGACCGCCCCAGTAGTCGGGGCTGGTGGCCTGCTCGTCGGTGATCCAGGTCCCGGTGACGTCGGAGACGAACGGAACCGCCGGGGGGTGCAGGCTGACGCCGCGCACCTCGTCCGTGAAGGGCTGCACCACGGGATCCATCGCGGGCGAGTGGAAGGCGTGGGAGGTGTGCAGCCGGCGGCACCCCACGCCCTCGGCCGTGAGCTGTCGTTCGAGGTCGTCGACGGCCTCGGGGAGTCCGGAGACGACGCAGAGCGCGGTGGAGTTGACGGCGGCGAGGGAGAGGCCGTCGCCCAGGCGGGCCGTGGTCTCCCGCTCGGGCAGGAAGACACTGAGCATGGCGCCGCCCGGCATCTTCTGGACGAGCCGGCCGCGGGCGGCGACGAGGCGTACGGCGTCCTCCAGCGAGAACACCCCCGCGAGGCAGGCGGCGACGTACTCGCCGACGCTGTGTCCTGCCATGGCGCGCGGCTGGACGCCCCAGGACTGCCACAGCCGGGCGAGTGCGTACTCGACGCAGAAGAGCGCGGGCTGGGCGAAGCCGGTCAGCCGCAGCCGTTCGCCGGCGTCCTTCTCGGTCCGCGGGTCGTCCGGGGCGAGGACGAGGGCGCGCAGGTCCTCCTCCAGGTACGGGGCGAACAGGGCCGCACAGCGGTCGAACTCGGCGGCGAAGACCGGTTCGCGGTCATGGAGACCGCGGGCCATGCCGGGATACTGGGCGCCCTGCCCGGGGAAGAGGAACGCGACCGGGGCACTGTCGGGCGCGGCGACGGCGGAGTCCGCGTCGACCGCGAGCAGCCGCAGCGCGGTGACGGCCTCGTCGGTGGTGCGGGCGACGGCGGCGGTGCGGTGGGGGAAGCGGGCACGGCGTCGGGCCAGGGTGTGGGCCACGGCGTCGAGCAGGGTGCCCGGGTGGGCTTCGAGGTGGTCGGCCAGGCGTCCGGCGGCTTCGGCGAGGGCGGGCGCGGACTTCGCGGACAGCGGCAGCAGCCGCGCCGGGGGCTCGGCGGTGGCGTCGCCGGCCGGCCGGTTGCCGTCGGCGTCGCCGGCCGGCCGGCCGGCGGGGGCCTCTTCGAGGACGACGTGGACGTTGGTGCCGCCGATGCCGAAGGAGCTGACGCCGGCTCGCCGCGGCTCGGCCCCGCGCGGCCACGACCGCAGGCCGGTGTTGACGTAGAAGGGGCTGGTCTCCAGTTCCAGGGCGGGGTTGGGCCGTTCGTAGTGCGCAGTCGGCGGGATGGCCTCGTGCTTGAGGGCGAGGACGGTCTTGATCAGGCCGGTGACGCCGGCGGCGGCGTCGAGATGGCCGACGTTGCTCTTGACCGAGCCGACGGCGCAGAAGCCCCGGTCCTCCGTACCGGTGCGGAAGGCCCGGGTGAGGGCGGCGATCTCGATGGGGTCGCCGAGTGGGGTGCCGGTGCCGTGGGCCTCCACGAAGCCGACGGTGGCCGGGTCGATGTCGGCCAGCGCCAGCGCCTCGGCCACGACGTCGGCCTGGCCGTCGACGCTCGGTGCGGTGTATCCGGCCTTCAGGGAGCCGTCGTTGTTCACGGCGGTGGCCAGGATGACCGCGTCGACGCCGTCGCCGTCGGCGCGCGCGTCCGTGAGCCGGCGCAGGACGACGATGCCGGCGCCGTTGCCGGCGACGGTTCCGGAGGCGTCGGCGTCGAAGGCGCGGCACGTGCCGTCCGGGGACAGGATGCCGCCGGGCTCGTAGGCGTAGCCGGCGCGCAGGGGCGCCGAGACCGAGACGCCGCCGGCCAGCGCGATGTCGCACTCGCCGTTGACCAGGCTCTGGCAGGCCAGGTGTACGGCGGTCAGCGAGGTGGAGCAGGCGGTCTGGACGGTGACGGCCGGCCCGGTGAGATCCAGTTTGTACGCGACCCGGGTGGCCAGGAAGTCCTTGTCGGAGGCGAGCAGCACCTGGTACATGCCGGCCGCGTCGCGGACCTGCTCGTTGTGCATGAGGTTGAACAGCAGGTACGAATTGAGTCCGGCGCCGGCGAACACGCCGATCCGGCCGTCGAAGCCGCGGGGGTCGACCCCGGCGGATTCCAGGGCCTGCCAGGCACATTCGAGGAAGACCCGGTGCTGGGGGTCGAGGAGTTCGGCCTCGCGGGGGCTGTATCCGAAGAACGCCTCGTCGAACAGGTCCGCGCCCTCCAGCACTCCCTTGGCCTTGACGTAGCCGTCCCGGGCCAGGAGCGCCGGGTCGACGCCGGATGCGGCCAGTTCCTCGTCCGAGAAGGCGGTGATGCCCACCCGGCCCTGGGCGAGGCCGGACCAGAACGTCTCCACGTCACCGGCGCCGGGGAAGCGGCCCGCCATGCCGATGACGGCGACGCGGTCGAGGTCCTGTCCCCGGTCCCCACCGGGTGCACGGGTCGGGTCCTGCTGTGGCTGTGACACTTCGATCACCTGTCTCCGCGGGAGGAAGCCCGGCGCTCGGCCGCCTGTTGCCGCCGGCTGCGGGACTGACGACGGTTTTCCGCACGCTGCCTGGCTCCGTGCCCGGCGCTCTGGGACCCGGTGCGGGGGCCGCCGAGGTACGCGGCCAGAGAGCCGACGGTGGGGTGCTGGAAGAGTTCGACCATGGTGAGTTCGTGACCGAGGCCGGCGAGCAGGCGGGTGCGGAACTCGGCCATGAGCAGGGAGTGGCCGCCGAGATCGAAGAAGTTGTCCCGCGCTCCGACGCGCTCGACGCCGAGCAGGCCGCGCCACATCTCGGCGAGCGCGTGCTCCAGGCCGTCCTCGGGTGCGACGAACCGGGCTTCGAGGTCGGGGCGGCCGGTGCGCGGCTCGGGGAGTGCCTTGCGGTCGGCCTTGCCGCTGGCGGTGAGGGGCAGTGCGTCGAGCACGGTGAAGGAGGCCGGGACCATGTACTCGGGCAGGTACTCCCGCAGGTGGGCGGCGAGATCGCCGGAGGCGGGCACCGCAGCGCCGGCGGCGGTGACGTAGGCGGCGAGACGGACGTCACCGGGGGCGTGTTCGCGGGCGATCACCACGGCTTCGCGTACGGTTCCGTGCCGGGTCAGGACCGCCTCGATCTCGCCGAGCTCGATGCGCTGGCCACGGAGCTTGACCTGGTGGTCGAGGCGGCCGAGGAATTCCAGCGCGCCGTCGGGGCGGTACCGGGCGAGGTCGCCGGTGCGGTAGATGCGGTCCCCGGGCACGAAGGGATCGTCGGTGAAGCGCTCGGCGGTCAGGTCCGGTCGGTTGAGGTAGCCGCGGGCCAGGCCCCGGCCGCCGATGCACAGTTCGCCGGGGACCCCGGCCGGGACGGGGCGGCCCCGGCGGTCCAGGACGTACATGCGGGTGTTGGCGATGGGGCGGCCGATGGGCACCGGTCGGGGATCCGGTCCCGGACGGCAGTGCCAGGCGGTGACGTCGATGGCGGCCTCGGTGGGGCCGTACAGGTTGTGCAGCTCGGCCCGGTGGAGGTCCAGGAAGCGGTCGTGCAGGGTGCGGGGCAGTTCCTCGCCGCTGCAGAAGACGCGGCGCAGCCCGGCGGACTTCTCCGGGGGCTCCGTGAGGAAGAGCTGGAGCATGGAGGGCACGAAATGGACGGTGGTGATCCGGTCGGCTGCGATGGTGTCGGCGAGGTAGGCGCTGTCACGGTGCCCGCCGGGCCGGGCCACGACGAGGGTCGCGCCGGCCATCAGCGGCCAGAAGAACTCCCACACCGACACGTCGAAGGAGAACGGCGTCTTCTGCAGCACCCGGTCGGTGGCGTCCAGGCCGTAGGCGTCCTGCATCCACAGCAGCCGGTTGCGCAGGGCGGCGTGGACGTTCATCACCCCCTTGGGGCGGCCCGTCGAGCCGGAGGTGAAGATGACGTACGCCAGATCCTCGCCGTCCACCGCGACACCGGGGTCGTCCGGGGACTGCGCGGCCAGCTCCGCGGCGAGATCCTCCACGCGCAGCACGGGGCAGTCGAGCGCCGGCAGCCGTTCCGCCAGGGCACCTTGGGTGAGGACCACGGGCGGCCGGGCGTCGTCGGCGATGGCGGCGAGCCGGGCGGGCGGCAGCTCGGTGTCGAACGGCACGTACGCGGCGCCGGCCTTGAGGACGGCGAGCAGCGCGACGACGAGGTCGAGGGAGCGCTCCATGGCGACGCCGACCAGGGCGTCGCGGCCTGCACCGCGGGCGCGCAGGACGTGCGCGAGGCGGTTGGCGCGCCTGTTCAGCTCCGCGTAGGTGAGGGAGGTGCCGGCGTACCGGACGGCCTCGGCCTCGGGGGTCCTGCGCGCCTGTTCCTCGACGCACTCGTGGACCAGGCCGTGGTGCCATGTCCTGTCGGTGGCGTTCCACTCAGTGAGGAGACGGTGTCGTTCCCCCTCGTCGAGGAGGTCCAGGTCGTCGACGGGGGTGCCGGGCCGGGCGACGACCTGTTCGACCAGGCGGTGGAAATGGCCGGCGAGGCGGACGATGGTGGACTCGTCGAACAGATCACGGTCGTATTCGAACCAGCCGGTGACTCCGCCGTCGGTGTCGAACGCCTGCAACTCCAGGTCGAAGCGGGCGCCTTCGCTCCTGACCTGGAGCCGGGTGAGGCGGGCGCCGGCCATCGCGAGGGTGGGCACGGGCTCCCGGCCGTAGCTGAAGCTGACCTGATAGACGGGGGGCCGGCTGAGGTCGCGGGGGATGTTGAGATCGGCGACGATCAGCTCGAAGGGAACGTCCTGGTGGGCGTACGCGCCCAGGCACGCATCCCGGACGCGGGTGAGGACCTGCGCGAAGTCGGGGTTACCCGACAGATCCGCTCTGAGCGGCAGGGTGTTGACGAAGTAGCCGATCAGCGGCTCGACTTCGGCGCGACCGCGCAGGGCGGTGGGCACGCCGACCACGATGTCCTCCTGGCCGGTGTAGCGGTACAGCAGGATGTGGAAGACGGCCAGGAGCCCCATGTACGGGGTGGCGCCGTGCCGGCCGGCCAGCGCGGCCAGTTCGCGGATCAGGGCCGGCGGCAGGTCGACGGGGACGGAGCCCCCGTTGAAGCCCTGGGCGGCGGGCCGGGGGCGGTCGGTCGGGAGGTCCAGCACGGTGGGCGCGCCGGCCAGGGCGCCGCGCCAGTACGCCAGATCCTGCTGCCAGCCGCCGTCGTCGAGCTGCTGGTGCTGCCAGGCGGCGAAGTCTCCGTACTGGATGGCGAGGTCGGGCAGCGGCGAAGGCGCGCCGGCGGCGAACGCCTCGTACAGCTCGGACAGTTCGGCAAGGAAGACCTCGGTGGACCAGCGGTCGGAGACGAGGTGGTGCATCGCGACGACGAGCACGGACTGCTCGGGTCCTGTGCGCAGCAGCCGGACGCGCAGCAGCGGGCCGGTGTCGATGTCGAAGGGTTCGGCGAGGGCATCGTCGATCCACTTCCGGCGGTCGGCGTCGGTGTACCCCGGGCCGCCGAGGTCGGTGTCCGGGATGTCGATGGCCGGACCGGGGTGGACGACCTGGACGGGAGTGCCGTTGCGGAGCTGGAAGGTGGTGCGCAGGGCCTCGTGGCGGCGGACGATCTCGTCGACCGCCGCGCGCAGCAGACCGGTGTCGAGGTGGCCCTCGACACGGACCGCGCCGGGCACGATGTAGCCCGGGTTGCGTGGCCGGAGCTGTTCGAGGAACCAGGTGCCGCGCTGCAGGACCGCGAGGGGGAAGGTGTCCTCGGCGGGTGCCCGCTCGGCGAGCAGGGCGTCGAAGCGGGCGCGCTGCTCGGGAGTGAGGGCGGCCAGCTTCCGGGTCAGCTCGTCGTCGGTCACTGCCGTCCTTCCCGGCCGGAGTTCTGTGCGGCGGGGCCCTGGGGCGGGCCGGTGAACTCGGCGAGCAGCGCGGCGGCCGTATCGGCCGCCCGGGGCACGCGCCGGATCGCGGCCGGTGCCCCGGAGCGGTCGTGCGGTGTATCCGTCTCGGAGCCGCCGCCGGTCGCAGCCAGCTCCTTGACGAGGCGCTCGGCGACGCTGCGGATGGTCGCGCCGCCGAGGAAGTCGGTGATCTGCAGGGTGAGGCCGAGCCTGTCCTGGATCTCGTTGCGCAGTTCGACGGCCATCAGGGAGTCCAGGCCGAAACCGGTCAGCGGCTCGTCCAGGCCGACGTCGCCGGAGGCGGAGCCGAGGACGTCCTTGACGCTCAGCACGAACCGGGCGGCCAGGGTGTCCAGTTGCTCGGGCTCGGCCAGCCCGCGGAGTTCGGTGGCGGTGGGGATACGGCTCGGGCGGCGCCGGTTGCGCGAGGAGCGCCGGGAGGACCGGGCGGGGCGGGTACGGGAGTCGTCCCCCGCCTCGGCGGTGCTCTCGACGGCGGGCGCGGCCGGGCGGTCCCCGTGCCAGGGCCGGGGCGGCTCCCAGCAGCGGGTCGGTTCGAAGGGGTAGGTGGGCAGCGCGGCCTTGGTGCGGGTGTAGTCGCCGTCGAACCCGTCCCAGTCGATGTCGACACCGGCCGCGTACAGCTCGGCGACCGTCTCCAGCAGCACCTCCCAGTCATCGTGCCGGGGGCGCAGGCTGGGCAGCAGCAGGTCGTCATGGTCGGGCGGCAGGGCGTCGCTGACGACGCCGAGCAGGGTCGGGGCGGGGCCGACCTCGACGAAGGTGCGGTGGCCCAGGTCGCGCAGGGTCTGCACGCCGTCGGCGAAGCGCACCGTGTCCCGGACGTGCCGGCCCCAGTAGTCGGCACCGGGGACCTGCTCCCATGGCCACAGCTCGCCGCTGACGTTGGAGACGAGGGGGATGCGGGGAGCGGCGAACGCGATCTTGTCCGCGGCGCGGCGCAGCGGCTCGACGGCGGGCTCCATCAGCGGCGAGTGGCCGGCGGAGGCGATGTGCAGGGGCTTGGCCTTGACGCCGCGGGCGGCGAAGGCGGCGCAGACGGCCTCGACCAGGTCGCGGTCGCCGGAGATGGTGGTGCTGGCCGGACCGTTGACCGCGGCGACGGCGATCCGGTCCGGGTGCGCGGCGATCTCGGCGGCCACCTCTTCCTCGGGAGCGAACACCGCGGCCATGGTGCCCGGCAGCGAGTGCTCCTGGATGACGCGGGCGCGTTGCACCGTGAAGGCCAGCCCGTCCGCCGGCGACATCACGCCCGCGACGCATGCGGCGACGCACTCGCCGAAGCTGTGGCCGAGCACCGCCGCGGGAGTCACCCCCCAGGAGCGCCACAGCTCGGCCATCGCGTACTCCACCGCGAAGGTCGCGGGCTGGGCGTACGCCGTCTCGTTGATCTGCCGGTCGTCGGGGTCGTCCGGGAAGAGGACCGACAGCAGCGGGCGGTCGAGCAGCGGTTCGAGGATCCGCGCGCACTCGTCGACGGTGCGCCGGAAGGTGGGCTGGGTGTCGTAGAGGACACGGGCCATGCCCGGGCGCTGGGCGCCCTGCCCGGTGAAGAGGAAGACCACGTCGGAACCGCGGGCCTCGCCGAACGCCAGGCCGGGCCGGGTCTCGCCGCGGAGGAAGCCGGCGAGCCGGTCGGCGACTTCCTTGCGGGTGGTGCCGACGGCGGCGAGGCGGTGGCGGAAGTGGGTGCGGCCGGTCGCGGCGGAATGGCACAGGTCGGCCAGCGGCGTGCCGTCGCCGTCGGCGAGCCGGTCGGCGTACCGGCGGGCGAGAGCGGCCAGCGCCGTCTCGGTGCGGGCGGACAGGGCCAGGACGCCGGCCGGCCGCCGGTGGTCCGCGGGCACCGGCGGGGCTGACGGCGCCTGTTCCAGGATCATGTGCACGTTCGTGCCGCTGAGGCCGAAGCTGCTCACGGCGGCGGTGCGCGGGCCTTCGGTCTCCGGCCAGGGGGTGACGCGGGTGGGTACGTCGAAGGTGGTGCCCTCGAAGGAGATGTTGGAGTTCAGCCGGGTGAAGTGCAGGTTGGGCGGGATGGCTCCGTGGGAGACGCACAGCGCGGCCTTGATCAGCCCGGCGATACCCGCCGCCGCCTCCAGGTGGCCGATGTTGGTCTTGACGGCGCCGAGGTATACGGGCGCGCCGTGGTCCCGTCCGTACACCTCGGCGAGTGCCCCGGCCTCGATCGGGTCGCCGAGGCGCGTGCCGGTGCCGTGTGTCTCGATGTACCCGACCTGTTCGGGCCGGACCCCGCCGGCTGCCAGGGCGCGGCGGTAGACCCCCACCTGCGCGGCGCCGTTGGGCGCGGTGATGCCGGCGCTGCGCCCGTCCTGGTTGACCGCGCCGCCGCGTACGACGGCGAGGATCCGGTCCCGGTCGCGTACGGCGTCCGAGAGCCGCTTGAGGACGACGACACCGCAGCCCTCGCCGCGTACGTAGCCGTCGGCGGCGTCGGAGAAGGTCATCGCCCGTCCCTGCCGGGACACCGAGCCGAACTGCGACTGGGAGATCAGCAGGACCGGGGAGAGCACGACGTTGACGCCACCGGCCAGCGCCATGTCGCACTCCCCCGTACGCAGGCTCTGGCATGCCTGGTGGACGGCGAGCAGGGAGGAGGAGCACGCCGTGTCGACGGCGAGGTTGGGGCCGCGCAGGTCGAGCAGGTAGGAGATGCGGGCCGGGACGAAGCTGGCCGCGGCGCCCGAGCTGGTGTACGCGGTGACGTCCTCGGGGTGGCGGATCCGGGAGGTGACGTGGTCCGAGCTGGCGGTGCCCATGAACACGCCGGTGTCGCTGCCGGCCAGGCCGGAGGGCGCCTGGCCGGCATCCTCCAGGGCCTCCCAGCACACTTCGAGGGTCAGGCGCTGGTGGGGGTCCATCGCCAGCGCCTCGCGCCGGGAGATTCCGAAGAAGTCGTGGTCGAACCGGTCGAGACCCTCGATGAACGCGCCGGAGCGGGTGTAGATCTTGCCCGGCTTGCCGGCCTCCTCGTCGTAGAAGGCGTCGTGGTCCCACCGGTCGGCGGGAATGTCGCCGACGGCGTCGACGCCGCCGGTGAGCATCCGCCAGTACGTGGCGGTGTCGGTGACGCCGCCGGGGAAGCGGCAGCCGACGCCGACGACGGCGACGGGTTCGGTGCGCGCCCGCTCGTACTCCTCGATCCGGCGCTGCAGGCGCTCCATCGTCAGGTAGGCGTTCTTGAGCGTGTCGGCCGATACCAGGGTGCGTTCCGGTGACGTCATCGCCGGCCCCCTTCGTCTATCTGCTTCGTCTTGGCCAGCAGGAGCGCCTCGAGGTCGGTGGTGGACATCCCGTCGAGGTCGGGCGGGGCGCTCGTCGGGAGCGGGCCGGCGCTCCGCTGGTCCCCGGCGAGGGGAGCGGGTGGACCGGACGCGGCCTTCCCGGCAGGGCGTTCGGGAACCGTCAGGCCGGGTTCCAGCTCGACGTCCATGCGCTCCGCCAGATACGGCACCAGGGCGTCGATGGTCGGAAAGCGCCAGGCGATGGTCGAGGGCAGCTCCACCCGGAGCGAGGACACCAGCGAGTTGCGCAGTTCCAGGGAGAGCAGCGAGTCGAACCCCATGCTGTTCATGGGGGCGCTGGTGTCGATCCTGCCGGGCTCGGCGCCCACCACACGGGCCGCGACCGCCCGGCAGTGCTCGGTCAGAACGGCCCGGCGGCGGCGACCCGGCTCGACGGAGAGCAGTCGGCGGCGAACCTCGCTCGTGGCCGGCCGGCTGGCCGGGGACTCTCCGGGCGCGTCCCCGAGCAGGGTGCCGAGGAGACCTCCTCCGGGGTGGTCGCGCAGCTTGTCCCGGTCCAGGGGCAGGACGCAGACCTGGGCGGCGTCGGTGCGCAGCAGCCGGTCGAGGGTCGCTATGCCGTCGCCGGGGCTGATGCTCTCGATGCCGCGGGCGGCGAGGACGCCGCCGCGGTCGGGGCGGGCGGCGAGGCCGATGTCCGACCAGGGACCCCAGTCGATGCTGAGCGCGGGCAGTCCGCGGGCACGCCGGTGGTGGGCGAGGGTGTCCAGGAGGGCGCTGGCGGCGGCGTAGTTGCCCTGGCTGGCGGAGCCGAGCACGGCGGCTGCCGAGGAGTACAGCACGAAGAAGTCCAGTTCGCGGTCCGAGGTGGCGTGGTGCAGGTGCCAGGCGGCGGTGGCCTTGGGTGCGGCGACCGAGCGGAACCGCTCCCGGTCCAGGCCGGTCAGCAGTCCGTCGTCGAGGACTCCGGCGGCGTGCACGACGCCGGCCAGGGGCGGCATGGTGGCGTCGATGCGGGCGAGGACTTCGTCGAGGCTGCCGCGCTGGGACACGTCGGCACTGACGACGGCGACCTCCGCGCGGTCCCGCAGCTCGGCGACGGCCCGTTCGGCGGCGGCCGAGGGGGCGTTGCGACCCGCCAGCACGAGGTGGCGGGCGCCCGCCCCGGCCAGGTAGCGAGCGGTCTCCAGGCCGAGCGCGCCGAGCCCGCCGGTGATCAGGTAGGTGCCGTCCGGCCGTACGGGAGCCGCGCCTGGGGCGGTGGTGATCCGCTCGTGGGGATCGGGCCGCAGCACCAGCTTGCCGGTGTGCCGCGCCTGCGCCATGGCGCTGAAGGCGGCCGGCGCGTCGGAGAAGCGGTGGGTGGTGACGGGCAGAGCGGTGAACTCGCCGCCGTCGAAACCCCGGACGATGTCGGCGAAGAGCCCGGCGATCTCCTCGGGCTGCTCGCGGATGGTGCGTTCCAGGTCCACGGCGAAGAGGGCGCGGTTGTCCTTGAAGAGCTCCAGCCCGATATGGCTGTTGGCGTAGACGTCCCGCTTGCCGATCTCGACGAACCGGCCGCCCGGTGCCAGCAGCCGCAGGCTGCGCACCAGGGCCTCGCCGGTGGCGGAGTTGAGCACGACGTCGACGCCGCGGCCGCCGGTGCGTTCGGTGATCTCGTCGGCGAAGGCGAGCGTGCGCGAGTCCATGGCGTGCTCCACGCCGAGGCCGCGCAGCAGTTCGCGCTTCTCCTCCGTGCCGGCCGTGGCGTAGACGCGGGCGCCGCGGCGCCGGGCGACCTGCAGCGCGGCCAGTCCGACCCCGCCGGTCGCGGAGTGGATGAGCACGGTCTCGCCCCGGCGCAGCCGGGCCAGGCGCTCCAGGGCGTGGACGGCGGTGAGGAAGGCGATGGGTACGGCGGCGGCCTCGTCCTCGCCGAGGGAGAGCGGCGCGGGGGCGACCAGTTCCTCGACGACCGTGGTGAACGCCGCCATGCTGTGCGCGCCGACCGCGATCACCCGGTCGCCGACGCGGTGACGGGTCACGCCCTCGCCGACGGCGACGACGCGGCCGGCGCACTCGGCGCCGAGGGGGACGACGCCCTTCGCGCCGGGGTAGGTCTCCAGAGCCTTCAGGACGTCGCTGAAGTTCAGGCCGGCGGCGGCGACCTCGATCTCCACCTGGCCGGCTCCCGGCGGCGTGCGGTGCCACCAGGTGGCCGCGACGCTGGCGAGGCGGCCGGGGTGGGCCGCGAGCAGCCGGTGATTGCCGTCGCGCGCCGCGTCGAAGACCCAAGCGGGCTTGGCGTCCGCGGCCGTTTCGGAGGGCGTCCACCGCTGGAGTGCGGGCGTCAGGCGCTCGCCGTGGCGAAGGGCGACCTGGCCGTCGTCGCCGGGGCGCAGCACCTCGGCCAGGAGCAGATCCGCTTCGCCGTCGGGGCGGGCGGGGTCCAGATCGACGACGGTGGGGCGCAGTTCGGCGTGCTCGGCGCCGATCACGCGGGCCAGTCCCCACAGCGGCGCCTGGCCGACCGACAGTTCGTCGCCCGCGGCGGCCCGCTGGGCGCCGCGGGTGAGCAGCACCAGTCGAGGCGCGGGCTCCTGTCCGGTCCGGGCGATCTCCTGGACCAGGTGCAGGGCGGGCACGGTGGCTGCGTCCTGGACGGCGAGCAGCCGTGCGGGGGTGTCGTCCTCGGCGAGCGCGGCGTCGAGGGCCCAGGCGTGCACGATGCCGCCGGGGCGGATGCCGTCGGCGTCCAGGTCAGCCAGGAGCGCGGCGGCATCCTCGCGCCGCTCGGGGTCCAGCACGTACTGGTCCGGGGCCGGTTTGGCGTAGCCGGGGCCGGGGGTGACGGTGACACAGGTGCCGCCGCGGGCCCGCAGTCCGGTGACGAGCGCGTCGCAGGTACCGCCGGCGTCGGCGAACACCAGCCAGGTGCCGGGCTCCGCACCGGCTTCGACCTCGGCCTTCCCCGGCGTCTGCCGCCAGTCGATGTCGTACAGGGCCTCCGCGAGCGGGTCGGCGGAGGTGTCCCCGGCCAGGCGCTTGAGGGCGATGCCAGTGACCTCGCCGACCGGTGCGCCGGAGGCGTCGTAGAGCATGACGGTGGCGTCGGTGATCTCCTCGGCACCGGGTTCCGGTGCGGTGGCCGCGGCGTACGCCCAGCAGGGTTCGGCCCGCTCGGCGTAGAGGGCGAATCCGCCGACGCGCACCGGCAGATAGATGCTCGTGCCGGCGTCGGCCCGGCCGGCGGGCGGCGCCAGGGCGGCCATGAGGGTCTGCAGCGCGCTGTCGAGCACGGCCGGGTGCACCGGGTGCTCGCCGCGGTCCGCGGTCAGGGCGGGCCGGTCGCGCAGCCGGGCCACGGCCTCGCCGGGGCCGCACCACAGTTCTTCGACGCCCTGGAAGGCCGGCCCGTACGCCAGCCCTGCCCGGTGCAGCGCGGCGTAGTGGGCATCGGTGTCCACCGGGGTGGCGCAGCGTTCGCGTACGGCGGCCAGCGGTTCGCCGCCGGGGTCGGGCGCGCCGCTGCGGAAGGCGCCGTGGGCGGCCTCGGTCCATGCGTCGTCGCCCGTGGTCCGGGTGAACAGCCGCAGCGAGCCGGTATCGGCGGTCTCGGGGACGAGGACGAGTTGCAGCGTGGCGTCCTCGGCGTGCTCGGGTACGACGGTCAGCCGGGTGAAGTGGACGTCCGTGAGAGCGGCCGGGCCGCCGAGGTGCTCGCGCGCCGCCGCGAGCCAGGCGTCCAGGACGAGCGCGCCCGGCAGGGCGGGGCTGCCGCCGACCCGGTGGTCGGTCAGATAGCCGAAGCCGTCCAGCGCGACCGGGGCGGACCAGTGGGCGGCGTACGGGGGCAGGGCGGACCGCACGGCGGTGCGGAGGACGGGGTGCCCGCGGTGCTCGGGCCGGTAACGGGTGTGCTCGGCGTACCAGAAGCGGGTGCGCTGCCACGGGTAGGTGGGAAGGCCGGCCATGGGTGCGGCCGGGCCGTACACCCGGGTCCAGTCGATGGGGAAACCGGCGGTGTAGAGCCGGCCGAGTTCCGCGCGGACGGTGGCGCGGCCCGGCCGGTCGCTGCGCAGGGACGAGACGGCGGCCGTGTGACCGTACGACGACAGGCGCTCGGTGACGGCGTCGGTGAGCATCGGGTGCGGAGACATCTCGACGAAGACGTCGTGACCGGACTCGGCCAGCGCGCCGATCGCGGTGTCGAACAGCACCGGCCGGGTGAGGTTGGACGCCCAGTACTCGGCGTCCAGCCGGTCGCCGTCGACGGGCTGCCCGGTGACGGTGGAGATCATGGGGAGGGTGCCGGTGCGCGGACGCAGGTCCGCCAGCAGTCCCCACAGCTCCTGTGCGACGGGCTCCATCAGGGGGCAGTGGGAGGCGAATTCGACCGACTCCAGGACGCGGCAGTACAGGCCCTCTTTCCGAAGGGCCTCGGCCAGCGCCTCCAGGGCGGTGGTCTCCCCCGAGTAGACGGTGGATCCGGGGCTGTTGCCCGCTGCGATCCACACCTGTCCGGGACGTTGTTCGGCGAGGATCTCCCCGGCCCGTTCCAGACCGACGCCGACGACCGCCATCCTGCCCCTGCCGGTCGCGCTCTGCAGGGCGGTGCCGCGGTGCAGTGCGATGACGAGGGCGTCCTCCAGCGCGATCGCTCCCGACAGGTGTGCCGCTGCGATCTCACCGACGCTGTGGCCGACGACGGCGGCAGGTTCGACTCCCCAGGAGCGCCAGAGGGCGGCGAGCGCGATCTGCACCGCGATGAGGGCGGGCTGGCCGACGGCGGTGTCCTGCAGGCAGGATCCGGCGGGGTCGGCGGTGAGCTGGTCCAGCAGTGACCAGTCGGTGTGCCGGCGCAGCAGGGCGTCGCAGCGTTCGACGACCGCGCGGAACACCGGCTCCCCGTCGAGCAGGTCTGCTGCCAGCGGCCACCACCGGGGGCCCTGGCCGGAGAAGACGAACACCGGCTTGGGGTGCCAGCCCACGCGCCGGACGCCGCTGGACAGGCCGGGGGCGTCCGTGCCGCGGCCGAACGCGGAGAGCGCGGTGCGCAGTTCCTCTGCCGACGAGCCGGTGCAGGCCAGCCGGTGTTCGTGGTGGGTGCGGCGGACCGCCGCGGCGGTGGCGAAGACCTCCAGGTCGAGTCCGGGCGCGGCGAGCTTGTCGGCGTAGTCCGCGGCGAGGGCGCGCAGGGCGCGTTCGTCGCGGGCCGAGACGGTCAGCAGGACGGTGTCGTCCGCCGGGTCCTGCCGGGGCGCGGGGTCGGTGGCCGGGGGTTGCTCCAGCACCAGGTGGGCGTTGGTGCCACCGAAGCCGAACGAACTCACTCCGGCCCGTGCGACGCCGTCCTCGCCGGCCGGCCAGGGCTGGAGGGTGTGGGCGACCCGCAGGGCGAGATCGTCGAAGGGGATGTGCGGATTCGGTTCGCGGTAGTGCAGGGTCGCCGGGACGGTGCGGTGGCGGACCGCCAGTGCCGCCTTGATCAGCCCGCCGATGCCCGCGGCGGCCTCCATGTGCCCCAGGTTGGACTTCACCGAGCCGATCAGGCACGGGCGGGCGGGATCACGGCCCTCCCCGAGGACGGCACCGAGCGCCTTGGCCTCGATCGGGTCGCCGAGCGCCGTGCCGGTGCCGTGGGCCTCGACGTACCCGATGTCCGCGCCCCGCACGCCTGCGTTGCTGAAGGCGGCACGCAGCACCCCTTCCTGGGCCTGCGGGTTGGGCGCCATGAGGCCGTTGCTGGCGCCGTCCTGGTTGACGGCACCGCCGCGGATCACGGCGTATACGGGGTCTTTGTCGGCCAGCGCGCGGCTCAGCGGTTTGAGTACGACGACACCGGCGCCCTCGGAGCGCACGTATCCGTCGGCGCGGGAGTCGAACGGCTTGCACCGGCCGTCCGCGGACATCGCGCCGGCCTTGCTGAAGTTGATGGCGAAGGCCGGGGAGAGTACGAGGTTGACCCCGCCGGCGAGGGCCAGTTCGCAGTCACCGCGCTCCAGGCTCGCGCAGGCCTGGAGGACCGCGACCAGCGAGGAGGAGCACGCGGTGTCCACCGCGAGGCTGGGACCGCGCAGGTCCAGAAGATACGACAGGCGGTTCGCGGAGATGCTCAGGGCGCTGCCGGTGCCGGTGTAGGGATCGATGGCGTCGAGGTCACGCAACTGGCCGGTGGCGTAGTCGAAGGTGGAGATGCCGACGAACACGCCGGTGGGCGATCCGGCCAGCCGGTCGGAGGGCATCCCGGCGTTCTCCAGTGCCTCGAACGCCACTTCGGCGAGGAGGCGCTGCTGCGGGTCCATGCGGGTGGCTTCCTGCCGCGAGATGCCGAAGAAGCCGGCGTCGAACCGGTCGACGCCGTCGAGGAACCCTCCCCAGCGGCTGGTGGTACGGCCGGGGGCGGCGGGGTCGTCGGAGGTGAACTGCTCGAGGTCCCAACGGTCCGCCGGGACCTCGGTGACCGCGTCCCGCCCCTCGGTCAGCAGCCGCCAGAAGTCATCGGGACCGTCGACGCCGCCGGGGAAGCGGCATCCGATGCCGACGATCGCAACGGGGTCGGGCGCGGTGGCCGCCGGGCGGGCGCCGGGCCCGGTGCTGCCGTCGGAGCGCCCGGTCGTCGCGGCCTGTGCCGCGGGGAGCGCCGCCGGGAGATCGCCGGCCAGGTGCCCGGCGAGCTTGGCGGGGGTGGGATGCTCCCAGACCACGGTCGGTGCGAGCGGCACTCCGAGCCGTTGCTCCAGGTCGCCGACCATGGTGACCATGTCGACCGACCGCAGTCCGTATCCGGCGAACGGAAGCCCGGGGTCGACGGCTTCGGCCCGGCCGCCGGTCGTGGCGGCGAGCATCTCCCGCAGCCACTGCTCGATCTCGGCCGCGCCCGGGGCGGTCCGGCCGGGGCCGTGCGCACCGGCCGGACCTTCCGGCGCCCCGGGAGCGCCCGCCCGGCCGTCCCGGTCCGCTTCGTCCGCCCGCCACTGGGCCAGCGGCTTCAGGGTCCCGCCGAGTACCGCGTCCAGGCACGCCTGGCGCTGGAGCTTCCCGCTGGAGGTCTTCGGTACGGTGCCGGGGCGTGCCAGCGCGACAAGGAACGCCTCCAGGCCGTGCTCGCGTGCGATCTCGGCCCGGATGCCGGCGATGATCCGGGCGCGGTCCTCCGGCGAACGGCTCCCCCGGTACTCCTGGACGACGATCAGCCGCTCCTCGCCGTCGAGGTCACGGGTGCCCGCCACACCGCAGCCCGACCGCAGGCCGTCGTCGACGGCCTCGACGGTGCGCTCGATGTCGTGCGGGTAGTGGTTGCGGCCCGCCACGATGATGACGTCCTTGATGCGGCCGGTGACATAGATTTCGTCGCCGTCGGTGAAGCCCAGGTCGCCGGTGCGCAGGAACGGGCCCTCGCCGCTGCCGGCGAGCCGGGCGCCGAAGGTCTCTTCGGTCTCCCGCGTACGCCGCCAGTAGCCGCCGGCGACGCTCCGCCCGGCGACCCACAGCTCGCCGATCCGGCCGTCGGGCAGTGCGGCACAGGTCTCCGGGTCCACCGCGACGACCCGCTGGTCGGGCAGCGAGGTGCCGCAGCCCGGCAGTGTCCGGGCGGCCTCGCCGGGTCCGGCGTCCTCGGCGGCGCCGGACAGCAGTCCGCTCACCCGGAGCGTTCTGCTGGGCGGTTCGGCCCGGGGGTCGCCGGTGGAGACCAGCAGGGTGCCCTCGGCCAGGCCGTAGGAAGGGGCATGCGCCGACGGCCGGAAGCCGCAGTCGGCGAACGTGCGGGAGAAGCGCTCCATCGTCTGCTGCCGGACCGGCTCGGCGCCGTTCGCGGCGACGCGCCAGGTGCTCAGGTCAAGGGTGCGCCGTTCCTCCTCGGTCACCTTCCGGACGGCGAGGTCGTAGGCGAAGTTGGGCGCCGCACACGCGGTGCCGCCGGCTTCGGAGATCGCCCGCAGCCAGCGCAGCGGGCGCTTGAGGAAGGAGAACGGCGACATGAACGTCACCGGGAAGCCGGCGTAGGCGGGGGTGAGCAGGCCGAAAATCAGCCCCATGTCGTGGAACGGCGGCAGCCAGCTCACCATGTGCTGGTCCGGGTCGTCGGCGAAGAACCGGCTGTTCATCCCCGCGATGTTGTGCAGCAGGTTGCCGTGGCTGACCATGACGCCCTTGGGACGGCTGGTCGAACCCGAGGTGTACTGCAGGAAGGCGACGTCGTCGCGGACCGATCCGGGGTGGCGCCAGTCCTCGGCGGCGGCCGGGTCGAGATCGTCGATGGTCAGCCAGGCGATGTCCCGCAGCGCGGGGGCGTGTTCGGCGAAGCGGTCGGCCAGGGCGACGGTCTCGGCCGGGGCGAGGATCACGCCGGGATCGGCGTCCTCGATCACCCCGGTCAGCCTCGGCAGGGTACGCATCAGGAAGGCCGGATCGGGCGGGTAGACGGGCACGGCGAGGACGCCGGCGTACAGGCAGCCGAAGAAGGAGGTCACGTAGTCCAGCCCCGCCGGGCACATGATCAACGCCCGCGCACCGGCGGGAACGCGCTCCCGGAGCGCCGCGGCGATCGCGCGGGCCCGTAGGTCGAACGCGCCGTTGGCGAGGGACTCCGGCTCGCCCTCACCGTCCACGAGGAACCGGAAGGTCCGTTGCTCCGGGTGCTCCTCGAAGACCGTGCGGAAATGGTCGACAAGTGACTCGGAATCGCGTCTCAGCATCCGACTGCCCTCTCACATGCTCGACTCAGGCGCGCCTGCCCGCGGAGCGAGTACGGGCCGGCGGCGCGAAATCACCGCGCGCCCGCGTCGTCGTTCCGAAAAGAGCGAGCACGATCCGAAGCAGCACAGCCGCCGCTTACTCAGCGGCTGGTGAATTAATCCGGCCGGACGGCCGGTACATTTCCCAGGCGGCTCCCCTGACTGGCGATTCAGCTTCCAGGAAGCCCCAGGGCCCGTCAAGAAATGGCGAGCCATGGGTCTACGCGCGGAGCGTTCAACTGCCATTGCCGGTCAGTTGAACACCCCGTCGGCCGCCTCGGGGACCATGGACGCATCGGTTCCGGACGCCGGTTCGGGGACCTGGGCGGCTGGACTGCGCCGGCCGCCGGGTGCCAGCATGAACCGCGTACTTGCCCTGACAATTCGGCAGGGCCACAGCGAAACGGACATCCGTAGCGGCTCGAATATTTCCCCACGGGGACCTCGCCTCACCCGCGTTCTGCGGTACTGGTGGAGCAAGCCGGAAAGAGGGCTGGAGTCATGCAGGAGATTCTCGACGCGATCACCGTGGGCGCATCCGGCGAAGTAGGGCACCTGCCGGTGCCCGACTTCTACCGGGGCGTCACCCTCCACGCCGACGAGGTGACGATGTTCGACGGGGTGGCGAGCCGCGACAAGGATCCGCGCAAGTCCCTGCACCTGGAGGAGGTGCCGACGCCGCAGCCGGCCCCCGGCGAGGTCCTGGTCGCGGTGCTGGCCAGCGGGATCAACCACAACACGGTGTGGTCGTCGATCTTCGAACCGCTGCCGACGTTCGGGTTCCTGTCCCGCTACGGCAAGGCTTCGCCGCAGGGCGCTCGGCACGACCTGCCGTACCACGTCCTCGGCTCGGACCTCGCCGGGGTGGTGCTGCGCTGCGGCGAGGGAGTGACGCCGTGGCGGCCCGGGGACGAGGTGGTGGCCCACTGCCTGTCGGTCGAGTTGTCGCACCCCGACGGGCACGCGGACACCATGCTCGACCCGGAGCAGCGGATCTGGGGGTTCGAGACGAACTTCGGCGGCCTGGCCGAGCTGGCACTGGTCAAGGCCAACCAGCTCATGCCCAAGCCCGGGCATCTGACCTGGGAGGAGGCCGCCGCCTCCGGGCTGGTGAACTCCACCGCGTACCGCCAGCTCGTGTCGGCCAACGGCGCCCGGCTCAAGCAGGGTGACACCGTGCTGATCTGGGGCGCGTCCGGCGGCCTCGGCTCCTATGCCACGCAGTTGGTGCTCAACGGCGGGGCGACTCCGGTGTGCGTGGTCTCCAGCCCGGAGAAAGCCGAGGTGTGCCGCCGGATGGGAGCGGAGCTGATCATCGACAGGAGTGCCGAGGGCTACCGGTTCTGGAAGGACGAGCACACGCAGGACCAGCGCGAGTGGCGGCGGTTCGGCACCCGGCTCAGGGAACTGACCGGTGGCGAGGACCCGGACATCGTGTTCGAGCACCCGGGGCGGGAGACCTTCGGCGCCAGCGTGTACGTGGCCCGCCGCGGCGGCACGATCGTGAGCTGCGCGTCGACCTCGGGCTTCCAGCACACGTACGACAACCGGTACCTCTGGATGCACCTCAAGCGAATCGTCGGAACGCACTTCGCCAACTACCGCGAGGCCTGGGCGGCGAACCGGCTCATCGCCCAGGGCCGGATCCACCCCACGCTGTCGGAGGTCGTTCCGCTGGAGCAGACGGCGCAGGCCGTGCACGTCGTCCACCGCAACCTGCACCAGGGCAAGGTCGGCGTGCTGTGCCTGGCTCCTCGGGAAGGGCTCGGGGTGAGGAACCCGGAGCTGCGCGCGCGCCACGAGACGGCGATCAACAGGTTCCGCACCGGGCGGGTTCCGGCTGCCGGGTGAGTGCGGCTCCGGCGGGGAAAGGCCGGCGGGGGCGGGCCCCGCCGCACGCGGACCCGCCCCCGCCGGCCTTTCCCGGCCAGGTCACACCTCGTCGAGAGCGACTCTCAGCGTTGCGGGTCGCATGTCGGTCCAATTGCTCTCGACGTACTCGACGCACTGCTCCCGTCCCGCCGGACCGTGCACCGGCTCCCATCCGGCCGGCACATCGGTGAGTGCCGGCCACAGTGAATACTGGCCCTCCGGGTTGACCAGCACGTGGTATCGCGCGTCGGGGACGTCGAACGCGTTGACCGTATCCGTCATGACTTCATGTCCTCTCACGTTTTCCGGCCTGCCCGGGGGTGCGTCAATCTCAGGCGCCCGGTGACAGCCGCCGCAGGCCACCGTCCTCCGGCGCCCGGTCCTCGGACTGGACCCGGCGCACCCGGACTTCGGCGGCGAACTTCAGCCACCTGTCGGCGCACAACTGGGCTGCGTGCGCCACGTCGACGGCGCGGTGGGCGGGAACACCGGCCACCAGGTCGCGCCACTCCTCGTCCGGTACCTGTTGCGAACTCAGCAGACGTAACAGCGCCCGGCCGGTCTGCGACATGCGCAGCGACGGATCTCGGCGCATCCGGGCCAGCACGTTCTCGAAGCTCACCCCGGACTGGTCGGGCACGGTCCCCGAATCCGTCGGCCCGGGCGCGGCCACCGCGGCGCAGTCCGCCTCGGCGGCCCGCAGCTTGGGAGGCACCGGGTCCAGGCCCATGCGCAGACGGTTGCGTACGTCACGGGCGGTGGCGAGGGCGACCCCGGCCCTGCTGGCGATCTCCCGCAACGACGCGCTGGGGGACTCGGCGATGACCTGGCTCGCGGCGATACGACCGGACGCGCTGTTGAGCGGGCGGACGCGGCCGTCCCGGCCGACGCGCAGGGACAAGGGGGCCACCGGCATGTCGACGGCGCCGCGCAGCGCCCCCACCGCCCCCGGGGACAGACCCGTCACGGACGCTATCCGCCGGTCCGACCAGTGCGGGTGACTCTCGATGATGCGCCGCGCGGCCGCGTTGCGGTCCTTCCGGGACAACGGTAGTCCGTGCTTGGCGTTGAGCTCCACGGCGAGCACGAACACGTCTTCCGCCGGGCCCTCCACGAACCAGCCTTCGATGCGCTGCTGACCGCGCAGACTCGCGGCGCGCAGCCGGTGCATACCGTCCACGACCTGCATGGTGGAGCGGTTGACGACGATCGGGGGTAAGGGTGCATCCGACTCGGCGAGTATCCGCGCGTGTTCTTCGATCTCGCCCGCCAGGCGAGGTGAGTCGGCGGGCAACAAGGAACTGATGAGAAAAGAGTGAGTATCGCGGGAGACAAGTTGCTCATGGAGCATTTCGGACACGTAGCCTCTCTTGGCACTTCCGTGAGCACGACAACAAGAACCTTTCCGGGCGCGCCCATGAACCGGCAGAGAATCCTTACCACTGACGAAGTCCCTGAATCCCTCCTCTGCCCTGACGGCATATGCATTCAGCGCGCAACGCCGCCCTGTGATCGATTGAGCGTGTCAACAAACCGACCTACGCACCCATCCCGACACGGACCCACCCCCCCTGCGCACCCACCTCCGAGCGCTCCGGCGAGCCTCCGCAGGCCACATCGGGAAGGCACGCGCGACGGAATGCCGTGAGGTTTGAGATCTTGTTCCATTTACGATCGTTTACATAGCTTGATATCGACAGGCGTCGGCGACGTCAAGCAGGCAGAGCAAACGCTCCGGCCAGAACGCCCGCACAATCATGAGCCGTCACCGCGAAAATCGGTACGCGAGGTACGCAGGACAAATTTCTGCCATCCACGGCCTACGTTTTCTGTAAAATTTCTGCAATGTTCACGACAGATGAAGATCAGGCTGGACCACCGGTGCCTCAGCGCAGCACGTGGCGCACAGCGGGGGCGCGCCCTGCCCGAGGAGACCGTGACCGCCGACTCAGCACGGCTGACGCAGGGTCCGTCTGAAGACCTGGCAGATCTTCGGTCACGCGCTTACAGCCCGAACCGCATGACGTCAATCAGCAAAGCATCCACACCTTGAGTGACATCCCAGAAGAAGCCTACGGTCCGTCCGGTCCGTGATCGTCCCCACGTCAGCGACCCTCGCCGGGCGCGGGAAGCCGTAGCCCGCAGGTCCGGGCGGACGTGAGGCACCGCGACCGCCCGACCGGTGGCCAGCCCGAAAGAGGCGCGCTGTTGAGCTTCAAGGGCCCTCGCGTGCCGACCTCTTACTGCACACGCGCGAGACAGACGGCAACATTAACCCAATTGCTGCTTTTACGCCTTCTGGGAAGTCCGGCACGCGGAGAGGCGCCCCATACCCAAGAGCCCCAGGAAGCAGAACCAGCGCCCAGCACTCTCGGCAGTAGTCCCCGAGGAACCGCCAGGACTCCCCCCGAGGTCGCCGGAGCACCGCTGCCCCTCCTGGTGAAGGTGCACGAGCGCTCCAGGGACAGCGCCGCAACCCCTCCCGCTCCCGCCCTGCCGGGAAAGTCACCTACTCACCAAGCAGACAATCCCGACAAACAGGGGACTGAACCCCCACACTCGACCGTTCGACAAAGCCGCTGGCCAGAGCGCCACCCGGCAGCATCTTGACCTGCCGCCGCCATCGGTCGCCAAAGGTGTCCCACGACGAACGGCCCGGTCAACCGGGCGGACCAAGGCCGATTCTGAAGTGTCCGAGGGGCGAGTTGACCATTACACCCACGCCCTCGCACGGAGAACATCACCGGCCTTGGGCTGATGCGCCTCCGTGCCGATTCCAGCGTCTCGCCAGATTCTCGCGCAGCACCGGGGCGCAGCCGACGCCGGTGCGATGCCCGTGCCCGCATCCCGGAGGATCAGCTCGTCGACGCCCGGGTGGGTACGCGCGTGAAGGCGGCCAGCCGGCGGCGAGGGCAAGCCGGAAGACCAGCCTGGAGCCGCCACCGACGGAGCCGGTACCGCCTCGACCGGTACCGCGCCGCCCGTGGGGCGCTTGCCGAAGCCGGTGGTGATCGTCTCCCCCTGGACGGCCATCTGCGTCGCGTGAATGTCCAATTCAACCGGTTCCCGCCTGTTGACCGGGACTCGCGGGCGAGGGCAGACTGATATTGAAATAAACTTCACTGGACGAACGAGACGTGAGTGCGGGGAAGTGAGGGGACATGGCCGAGGTCCGGACGCTGCGGGATGCGGTCGGCGAGTTGATCCACGACGGCGACACCGTCGCGATGGAGGGCTTCACCCACCTCATCCCCTTCGCCGCCGCCCACGAGATCATCCGGCAGGGCATCACCGACCTCACCCTCGTGCGCATGACACCGGACGTGATCTACGACCAGCTCATCGGCGCCGGGCTCGTCCGCAAGCTCATGTTCTCCTGGGGAGGGAACCCCGGGGTCGGCTCGCTGCACCGGTTCCGGGACGCGGTCGAGAACGGCTGGCCGCGGCCGCTCGAGCTGGACGAGCACAGCCACGCCGGGATGGCGAACCGCTACGTCGCAGGCGCGTCCGGGCTGCCGTTCGCGGTACTGCGCGGCTACGCGGGGACAGGGCTGCCGGACCGCACCGGGACCGTCTCGACCGTGCGATGCCCCTTCACCGGCGAGGAGCTGGCGGCCGTCGCCGCCGTCAACCCGGACGTGACCGTGATCCACGCCCAGCAGGCAGATCGAGACGGCAACGTCCAGATGTGGGGGCTCATCGGGGTGCAGAAGGAGGCGGCGCTGGCCGCACGGTGCGTGCTGGTCACCGTCGAGGAGATCGTCGACAGGCTCGAACCCAGACCCGGTGCCGTGGTGCTGCCGGGCTGGACGGTGACCGCCGTCGCCGAGGTGCCGGACGGCGCCCACCCCTCGTACGCCGCGGGTTACTCGCAGCGCGACAACGACAGCTACCAGGACTGGGACCCCATCGCGCGCGACCGCGACGCCTTCACCGCCTGGTTGGACACGCACGTACGGGAGAGAGCCGTCCGATGAGCGGCTGGACGAGCGACGAGCTGATGACCGTCAACGCCGCGCGCGCCCTCGCGGACGCCAGGACCTGCTTCGTCGGCATCGGCCTGCCGAGCACCGCGGCGAACCTCGCCCGGCGGACCGCCCGTCCGGACCTGGTGCTCGTCTACGAATCCGGCACGATCGGATCGAGGCCGACCCGGCTGCCGCTGTCCATCGGCGACGGCGAGCTCGCCGACACCGCCGACGCCGTGGTGTCGGTGCCGGAGATGTTCAACTACTGGCTCCAGGCCGGACGGATCGACGTCGGCTTCCTCGGCGCCGCCCAGCTCGACCGGTACGCGAACATCAACACCACCGTCGTCGACCGCGGCCCGGACCGGCCGCAGGGCCGGCTGCCCGGCGCGGGCGGGGCGCCGGAGATCGCCGCGAGCTGCGGCGAGGTCCTCATCGTGCTGCGGCACTCGCCCCGCAGCTTCGTCGAGCGGCTGGACTTCGTCACCTCCGTGGGCCACGGCTCGGGGCCCGGGGACCGCCGCCGGCTCGGGCTGCGCGGCAAGGGCCCCACCGCCGTCATCACCGACCTGGGCGTGCTGCGCCCCGACCCGGCCACCGCCGAGCTGGTCCTGACCGAGCTGCACCCCGGCGTGACCGCGGAGCAGGTGCGGGCGGCCACCGGGTGGGAGCTGAAGACCGCCGACGCCGTTGGCACCACGGTGCCGCCCACGGCACAGGAGCTGAGCGCGCTGCGGGCCCTCAAGACCGCGGGGAGGGCATCGGCATGAAGACCGACGGCCTCAACGACGTCTACATCGTCGACGCGGTCCGCACCCCGGCCGTCACGTACGGCGGCGCCCTGTCCGGCATCCGCCCGGACGACCTCGCCGCCCAGGCCGTACGGGCCCCGGTCGAACGGACGCCACGGCTCGACTCCGTCGATGCCGTGGGGAAGGCACCGGCGCAGGCCGGGCGGGACTTCGGCCATCGCCTCCGGCGCCCGGCCCGCCGTTGCGGTCGCCCACCAGCTCGCCACCGGCACCGGCACCGGGCTCGCCGTCCACTGCATCGGCGTCGGCCAGGGCCTTGCCCTCGTCCTGGAAAGGCAGGTGACCGCACATGACGGAACCGTTGTCCCAGGCCGGCATCGGCGCCGAGATCGCACAGGCGCACGACGCCTACGCCAAGGCCGTGGCCGACGGCGCCCCCGTCCGGCACCACCCCGACCGCGGCTACGCTCCGTACCGCAGCAGCGCCTTGCGGCACCCCCGGCACCCGCTCGTCGGCCTGGACGATCCGGAGGCCGTCGAGCTGTCCGGGCCGGTGTTCGGCGTCACCGACGTCACCGAGCTGGACAGCGACCTGACCCGGCAGCACCAGGGCGCGCCGCTCGGCGAGCGCATCACCGTCACCGGCCGCGTCCTCGACCGGGCGGGCCGTCCCGTACGCCACCAGCTCGTGGAGCTCTGGCAGGCAAACGCCTCCGGCCGCTACGCGCACCAGCGCGACCAGCACCCCGCCCCGCTGGACCCGAACTTCACCGGCGTCGGCCGCTGTCTGACCAACGACCGCGGCGAGTACGCGTTCACCACCGTCAGGCCCGGCGCCTATCCGTGGCGTAACCACACCAATGCCTGGCGGCCCGCCCACATCCACTTCTCGCTGTTCGGAACCGCGTTCACCCAGCGCCTGGTCACCCAGATGTACTTCCCGGGAGATCCGCTCTTCCCGCACGACCCGATCCTGCAGTCCGTCACCGACGACGCGGCCCGGGAGCGCCTGGTCGCCGCGTACGACCACGAGCTGTCCACGCCGGAGTGGTCCCTCGGCTACCGCTGGGACATCGTCCTGGACGGCCCCGCCGCCACCTGGATCGAGGAAGGCCGCTGATGTCCCTCCCCCCGACCCCGTCGCAGACCGTCGGCCCCTTCCACGGCTACGCCCTCCCCTTCGCGGGCGGCGGCGACCTCGCCCCCGCGGGGCATCCCGACGCCATCGCCGTCCACGGCTGCGTCCGCGACGGCGCCGGGGCCCCGGTGCCCGACGCCTTGGTGGAGATCTGGCAGCCCGCCCCCGACGGCTCGCGGCGCGGGGCGCCGGGGTCGCTGCGCCGGGACCAGGTCACCGGTGCCGTCATCGGCCGCGACGGCGTGCGCTTCACGGGTTTCGGGCGCATACCGACGGACGCCGACGGGCACTACGCCGCCCGCACGCTGCCGCCGGGCGGCGTCCCGTACCTCTCGGTCGCCCTCTTCGCCCGCGGCCTGCTGCACCACCTCTACACCCGGATGTACCTCGACGACACGGCCGACGGACTACTGTCCTCGCTCCCGCCGGACCGACGCGCGACGCTGATCGCGGCCCGGGAGCCGAACCGTACGTACCGCTTCGACATCCGCCTGCAGGGCGAAGGGGAGACGGTCTTCCTTGACCTCTCCTGACCACGCGGCGACACCACCCGGCGCCGGCGCGAGCCGCGCCGACCACGCGGGTGCCACGGTCCACCGGTGCCCGGCCGGGTCGCCCCTGCGGCCTGGACCGCCCTCGGTAGCGCCGACCCGCGCCCCCCGTCCGGAGGTTCCCCATGACTCCGCCGCCACGTCCCCGGCTGCTGCACCACCGCGTCGACGGTCCTGCCGCCGCTCCCCCGCTTTTCCTCGGGCCCGCCCTGGGCACCTCGCTCGCCGTCTGGGACCCGCAGCTCCCCGCACTCGCACGCGGCCACCGCGTCGTCCGGTGGGATCCGCCGGGCCACGGCGTCCGGCCCGACGGCCCGCTGCCCGGGACCGGGCGGGAGGCGGCGACCCGCGTCAGGACGGGCGCGGTGCCCCGTACCGGGCCGGCAGCGGCCACCGTCGCCGGGACGGCAGCAGCCGCCGAGCCGGGCGCAGGTGCCGCGCAAGGTGCGGGCGGCGTCGGTGAGCTCGCCGGTCTGGTGCTCGAGCTCGCCGACCACCTGGGCATCGACCGCTTCCGGTACGCCGGAATCTCCCTCGGCGGCGCCGTCGGCGCGTGGCTCGCCGTGCACCACCCCGACCGGGTCGACAGCCTCGCCCTGGTCTGCACCTCCGCCCGCTTCGGCGACCCCGGCCCGTGGCTCGAACGGGCCGAGCTCGTCCGGGAGAAGGGGACGGAGCCGGTGGCCGGGGCCGCGCCCGGCCGGTGGTTCACACCCGCGTTCGCCGGTGAGCCGGCGGCCCGCGCCCTCGTCGGCGACCTGCGCCGCGCGGACCCGTACGCGTACGCCGCCCTCTGCGAGGCGCTGGCCGGCTACGACCTCCGCGCGGACCTGCCGCGGATCACCGCGCCCACCCTCGTGGTCGCCGGCCGCGACGACCCGGCCACCCCGCCCGCGCACGCCCGCGAGCTGGCCGACGGCATCCCGGGCGCGGGCCTGACCGAGGTGGCGCACGCCGCCCACCTCGCGAACGTCGAACGGCCGGGCCCCGTACTGGCCGCGCTGCTCGCCCACTTCACCGGGCAGGGGACGCCCGCAGAGAGCGACGCGGAGCGGCGTGCGGCCGGCACGGCCGTCCGGCGCTCCGTCCTCGGCGACGCCCATGTCGACCGGGCCGCCGCCCGCACGACCGGCTTCACCGCCGACTTCCAGGACTTCATCACCCGCTACGCGTGGGGCGAGATCTGGACGCGTCCGGGACTGAGCCGCGCGACCCGCAGTTGCATCACGCTCACCGCATTGGTGGCCGGCGGCCACCTCGAGGAACTGGCGATGCATGTGCGGGCCGCGCTGCGCAACGGCCTCACACCCGACGAGATCCAGGAAGTCCTGCTCCAGTCGGCGGTCTACTGCGGGGTGCCCGCCGCCAACGCCGCGTTCGCCGTCGCCGACCGCGCGCTGGCGCAGCCCGGACAGCCCGGCGCTTCCGGAGAGGCCGATGAGCCCGATGAGCCCGAAAGGGGGGTCACCTGATGCACATCACCGTCGGCATCGTCGGCGGCGGCCCGGCCGGTCTGCTCCTGGCCCGGCTGCTGCGCAGGGCCGGCGTCGACTGCGTGGTCCTGGAGAGCCGCGACCGCGCGTACGCCGAGCAGCGCCAGCGTGCGGGCATCCTCGAGCAGAGCACGGTGGACGCGCTGCGGTCCTGCGGGGCCGGCGAGCGGCTGGACCGCGAGGGGCTCGTCCACGACGGCATCGAGCTGCGCTTCGACCGCCGCTCGCACCGGATCGACTTCCCGTCGCTGACCGGCGGGCGCCGGGTGTGGGTGTATGCGCAGACCGAGGTGGTCAAGGACCTCATCGCCCTGCAGCTCAAGGACGGCGCGCCGCTGTTCTTCGAGGCCGAGGTGCGGGCGGTCGAGGGCGCGGACACCGACCGGCCGACGATCCGCTACCTGCACCGGGGCCGGGAGCAGGCCCTGACCTGTGACTACGTGGTCGGCTGCGACGGCTTCCACGGGGTGGCCAGGTCGGCGTTCCCGGACGGGGTGCAGCGTGTGTACGAGCGAACGTACCCGTACTCCTGGCTCGGCATACTGGCGGACGTCGCCCCTTCCTGCGATGAGCTGATCTACGCGCACTCGCCGCGCGGCTTCGCGCTGCACAGCATGCGCTCCCCCGTCGTCAGCCGCCTCTACCTGCAGGTGCCGAACGGCGCAGAGCCCGCCGACTGGCCGGACGAGCGGATCTGGGACGAGCTCGACGCGCGGTTCGCCGTCGACGGCGACTGGAGGCTCGCCCGCGGCCCGGTCACCGCGAAGTCGGTGCTTCCGATGCGCAGCCACGTCCTGGAGCCCATGCGGCACGGCCGGGTGTTCCTCGCGGGCGACGCGGCCCATATCGTGCCGCCGACCGGGGCCAAGGGCCTGAACCTGGCGGCGGCCGACGTCATCGTGCTGGCGCGGGCCTTCGCCCGCCTGCACGAGAGCGGTTCCGCCGACCTGCTCGACGCCTACTCGGACACGTGTCTGCGCCGGGTGTGGCGCGCCGAGCACTTCTCGTACTTCATGACCACGGCCCTGCACGCCGACCCGGAGCAGAGCCCTTTCGACACCCGGCTGCAGCTCTCCCAGTTGGACCGCATCGCGACGTCCCCGCATGCGGCCGCCGAACTCGCCGAGAACTACGCGGGGTTGCCGCTGGGATGAGTGCTCCGCGCCGGGTGTCAGCCCAGCTCGACGATCTCGCAGGCGCGGTCCGCGATCTCCCGGGCGGGGCCCTCGTAGCGGCTGCGCAGCCGGTGCACCACGTCCTGGGCACGGGCGGCCGGCCAGTCCGCCGGCAGGTGCTGTACCGGCAGCCGCGGATCCATCCGCACCAGTTGCAGCCACTCGGTGAGCAGGCGCAGGTAGCGGGCCAAGTCGTCGGGCGCGTCGGGGAACGGGTCCGGCATGTCCCAGCGCAGCAGGAAGTCGCTGTAGCCGGCGACGAGCCCGTCCAGGTCGAATGCCTGCCGTACCATCTGCCCGACGTCGGTGGGCGGCTGGGCGGTGCCGGAGAAGACCTTGACCCTGCCCGCCAGCTCCGGGCTGCTGACGATGCGGCTGACGTCCACACCGGACGGGGCGATCCACATGCCGTTCCCGAGGGTGCCGAAGCCGGCCCAGACCAGCCGGGCGCGCAGGTCGTGCCGCTGCCGCTGCCAGGACTCGGGGAGCGAGAAGGCCAGGACGGTCCAGGTGCCGTCCCAGTCGGCGTTGACCGCGCCGCGCTGCCACACCCGCGTCTCCCCGTCGCGGAGGATCTCCGCCGAGCGCTCGGTGAGACCGAAGTACATCCGGCGGCCCCGGCGGTGCCGGGCGAGCAGGTCACGGCCGACCATGCGCGTGAGCGTCGAGCGGAGGGCATGCTCGCCCACGCCGAGGCGGGCGAAGACGTCGATGAAGCTGCCCGAGAAGACGGCGATATCGCGTCCGAGCACGTAATTGCCGAGGAACGTCAGCATCACCGACTGCGGGCGCAGGCCCGCGGACGTGCCTGCGCGACTGGTCAGAGGGCCCTCGTCCACACCAGGGTTCACCGATTCTGCTCCCATGCGGTCAGCGTAATGACAGCGCGCGGCGGGACGGCCCGGCGGGCCGCCAACCGCGGCTGATTGATATTGGGCACAATATTGACGGCAGTCAAGTTTGCGCCTATCTTCGCACTGCATTCCCGGCACAGCAGCCGGCGACCTCGTGGGTCCTGCCTGACCGCTCCACTCACCCCGCCGGCCCGGGGACATCCGTCAGCGGCCCCGGGCGCGGCAATCTCCGGAGGTTCACATGCGCAGACTCCTGCCCCTGCTCGCCGCGGTCGCCCTGCTCGCCACCGCCTGCGGCGACGACGCCGGCTCAGACGGCGAAGGGCCGATCCACATCGGCTTCATCGAATCGCTCACCGGCAACTACGCCCCGCTGGGCACCGAGGCGGCGAAGACGGTGGAGCTGGCCATCGACCAGATCAACAAGGCGGGCGGGATCGACGGGCGCAAGATCGAGCTGACCACGCTCGACGACAAGACCGCCCCCGACCAGGCCGTCGTGCACTTCAACAAGCTCAAGGAGGACGGGGTCGACGCCATCATCGGCTCGACCTTCTCCAACTGCGCACTGGCGGTCGAGCCGCTGGCCGAGCGGGAGCAGATCCCGTACATCTCACTCGCACCCGCCGACGAGCAGGTCGACCCGATCCAGCCGCACACCTTCGTCGTGCCGGCGACCTCCTCGAAGTACGCCGAGTCGATGCTGCGGTACTTCGAGGCGGAGGGGATCACCAAGATCGCCGTGGCGTACGACACCAAGTCGGCGTACGCGGTGGCCGGGTACGAAGGGATGGAGAAGTTCGCGTCCGAGTACGGCGTCGAGCTGGTGCAGACCGAGCGGTACGAGACCAACGCCTCCGACTTCAGCCCGGTGTTCACCCACGTCCGCAACTCGGACGCAGAGGCGCTGGCCGTGTGGGCGAGCGGCGCTCCCGGGGTGACACTCGCCAAGCAGTACGCCGCCGCCGGGCTCGACATTCCGCTGGTGATGACCGCGTCCCAGGCCAGCAAGCTGTGGCTGGAGCCCGTCGGCGACGCGGCCGAGGACGTGTACGTGCAGAGCGCCGTCGGGGTGGTGGGCGACGAGCTCCCGGACGGCAAGCTCAAGGACGTCATCGACAAGATGGCCGACCCGTTCGAGAAGAAGTACGGCTACGAGCCGCCGCAGTTCGCCATGGACGGGTACGCGGGCGCGCAGCTCATCGCCGCCGCGTTCGAGAAGGCGGGCGGCACGGACAAGGCGGAGGTCCGGGACGCGCTGGAGTCGATGGACCTGGTCACGCCGACGGGCCGGTACACGTACAGCGCCGAGGACCACTCCGGCCTTGATGTCGTCAACATCTCCATGAACCAGGTGCGGGACGGCAAGCTGGTCCCCACCGAGTGGGGCCGCAAGCAACTGGCCGAGGCCGCGGAAGCCGCGGGATGACGGCCGCGGCGATGCTTCGCGTCGAGGATCTCGGCCGCGCCTTCGGCGGAGTGTACGCCGTGCAGGACGTGAATCTGTCCGTGGCCGAGGGCGAGACCCGCGCGGTGATCGGCCCCAACGGGGCGGGCAAGTCGACCCTGTTCAACCTCGTCAGCGGCCATCTGACGGCGGACCACGGGACCGTGCACTACAGCGCCGGCGGCAGCCTGCGCCGTATCGACCGGCTGTCCGCGCACGCCCGGGCCCGCCAGGGCATCGCGATCGTCTTCCAGGGCGCGCGGCTGTTCCACGGGATGACCGCGCTGGAGAACGTCATGGTGGGCGCGCACGCCCGGACCCGGCACGGTTTCGTCTCCGCCGCGCTGCGGCTGCCCCGGCACCACCGCGAGGAGGCGGCCATCAGGGCCGACGCCGAGGCGGCGCTCGACCGGGTGGGCCTGGCGGACTGGGCGGACCGCTCGGCGGACGTGCTGCCGCTGGGGCAGCAGCGCGCCCTGCAGGTGGCCCGGGCCCTGTGCGCGCGGCCGCGGCTGCTGCTGCTCGACGAACCGGCCTCGGGCCTGCGCGCCGCCGAGCGCGAGGCGCTGGCCCGGCTGATCGAGAGCCTGCGCACGGAAGGACTGACGATGATGCTCATCGAACATGACGTGGCGTTCGTGGCCCGGCTGGCGGACCGGGTCACCGTGCTCGACCTCGGCCGGGAGATCGCGGAGGGCACTCCCGGGGAGATCCGCGACGACGACGCGGTCCTCGCGGCCTACCTGGGACAGGAGACCGCCGTATGACGGCCTTCGCACGGGACGTCCTCCCGGGCGGCGCGTTCCCGCCCGGCGCCCCCGGCTCCCGCGCCGCCGGAGGGGTGGTGGTCGCGGTCGACGACATCGTCATCCGCTACGGCACCGCGACCGCCGTGGACCGGGTCAGCCTGTCCGTCGCCGCCGGCGAGGCGGTCGCCCTGGTCGGCCCGAACGGAGCAGGCAAGTCCTCCCTGGTCAACGCGGTCATGGGCCTGATCCGGCCGGCGGCCGGAAGCGTAACGGTACGCGGGCGGGCGGCGCTGGTGCCGGAGGGCCGCCAGATGTTCCCCGACCTCGACGTCGAGGACAACCTGCGGCTCGGCGCGTGGCCGCTGCGCTCCCGGGGCGCCAAGGCGCGCGACACCTCCCGGGTGTACGAGGTGCTGCCGGACCTGGCGGGCATCCGCCGCCGCAAGGCGGGCACGCTGTCGGGCGGCGAGCAGCAGATGGTCGCCTTCGGCCGGGCGCTGATGGCCGACCCCGAGGTGCTCGTGGTCGACGAGCTCTCCCTCGGCCTCGCGCCGAAGATCACCCGTGCGCTCGCGGACCACCTGCGGGACCTCAACGCCACCCGCGGCCTCGCCGTCCTGCTGATCGAGCAGAACGCCCGGCTGGCCCTGGACCTGTGCACCCGCGCCTACGTCCTGGAGACGGGCCGGATCCGCATCGAGGGCACGTCCGCGGAGCTGGCGGAGAGCACCGAGGTCTCCGCCGCCTACCTCGGCAGCCCCGCGGAGCAGCCGGGGGCGGAAGGAGACCAGGCGTGAGCGAGTTCGTGCAGTACCTCATCTCCGGGCTCGCCGTGGGCTGCGGCTTCGCGCTGCTCGGCAGCGGCCTGGTGACGATCCACCGGGTGACGCGGGTGGTGAACTTCGCCCAGGGCATGTTCGCCGTGGTCGCCGGTCTGACCGCCGGATCGCTGCTGTCGGCGGGCCTGCCGCACGGGGTGGCCGAGGTCGTCGCCGTGCTCGCGGCGAGCGGGGCGGGGCTGCTCGTCGGCATCGCCGCCATCGGACGGCGCGGCACCAGCCCGCAGTCGGCGCTGATCGTCACCCTCGGGATCGGGTTCCTGGCCTACGCCGTCGAGATCATGATCTGGGGTGAGGACCCGCGTTCGTTCCCCGGGCTCGGCGGAGCGGTGGAGATCGGCGGCGCGTATCTGCAGAAGCAGTACTTCCTGGTGATCGGGGCCGCGGCGGTCGGATTCGCCGCGCTGGGGCTGTTCTTCACCCGCACCCACCTCGGCAAGGCGCTCGGCGCCTGCGCCTCCAACCCGTACGCGGCGCGCGCCGTGGGCATCGACGTCACCCGCATGGGACTCGTCGCCTTCGCCCTCGGCGGTGCGCTCGGCGGCGTGGCCGGCGTGCTGATCACGCCGCTGCAGTCCCTCTCGTACGACAGCGACGTCCTGCTGATCACCAACGGGTTCGCGGCCGCGATCCTCGGCGGCCTGATCCGGCTGGGCCCGGCCCTGGCCGGCGGACTGGCCCTCGGGGTCGCGGAGTCGATGGTCGCCGGCTACTACAAGGCCTCTTACCAGAGCGTCGTGGCCCTGGCCCTGATGCTCGCGGTCATGATCTGGCGGGCCTCGCAGCACACCGCTCTGCACGAGGAGGCAGCCCGGTGAAGGAGGCGAAGGAGACGAAGGTGACACAGCCGGCGCAGGCAGCGAAGGCGGCGGGGGCGCGGACGAAGCCCCCGTGGATCGACGCGCCCGACCTCGCCCGCCGACTGCGGCGGCCCCGCGCCCTGGCCGTCCTCGCCGTGTGCGTGACGGCCCTGCTGCTGCCGCAGGTGCTGGCGGGCTCCGACGTCCCGGTCTACGTCACGCTGCTGCTGTCGGCCATCGTGGTCACCGGCCTGTCGATGCTCATGGGCTACGCGGGGCAGGTCTCCCTCGGGCACGCGGCCTTCTACCTCATCGGCGCCTACACGGCCGCCCTGATCGCCACGCACGACCAGCCCACCTGGCTCGGGCTGGCCGCCGCGCCCTTCGCGTCGGCCGTCGTGGCCGCGGTGATCGGCGTCCCGCTGCTGCGCCTGCGCGGCCACCAACTGGCGTTCGCGACGCTCGCGATACAGCTCATCCTCCTCAACGTGGTGGGCCAGCAGGAGTGGACGGGCGGCGACATCGGCCTGCAGGGCGTGCCCCGTCTCACCCTCGCCGGCTACGAGTTCGCGACCGCGGCCTCGTACGCCTATCTGGCACTCGCCGCGCTGGCAGTGGCCGTGGTCATCACCCGCAACGTGGTCGCCTCCCGCCCGGGCCGCGGGCTGCGGGCGCTGGCGACCAGCGAGGTGGCCGCCGAGTCCGCCGGGGTGCCGGTGGTGACCTACAAGCTGGCGGTGTTCAGCCTCTCGGCCGGCTTCGCGGGTCTCGCGGGCGGGATCTACGCCTTCTACACCGGATACGTGGCTCCCGGCTCCTTCCCCGTGCTGCTCTCCTTCGAGTTCGTGGTGATGGCCGTGATCGGCGGCCTGGGCACCATCTGGGGGGCACTCGCCGGCGCGACCGCGATCACGCTGCTCCTGCAGGAGCTCAACGAGCTCGGCACCGCCGAGGGCATGCCCAGCTCCGCGCCCGCCGTGCTGTCCTACGCCGTCTACGGGCTGCTGCTCGTCCTGGTCGTGCTGTTCCTGCCGCGCGGCCTGGTGCCGAGCGCGACGGCCTGGTGGGAGCGGCGCCGCGCACGCCGCCACACCGACGGCGACGCCGACGCCGAGGGCGAGGGCGGAGGCGGGGACGGCGGGGACGGCGGGGACGGCGGGGACGGCGGGACCTGAACGGTCCCGCGGGCGGTTCGGGGCGGGCTTGTGCGTACGCGGGCCGTGTTCATTACGGTGTCCCCGAGATCCAGCAGGGGAGAGTCCATGCCGCCGACCCGCACCGTGCCGACGCCCGGCACCGGGGTGCCACCCGAGGCCGTCACCCCGCTGATGCGCGGGATCGCCGTGGTGCGCAGGCTCACCGACGCCGGCGGGGCCCTCAGCCTCAGCGACCTCGAACGCGCCACAGGACTGGCCCGCTCCACCGTCGACCGGGTGACGGGCACGCTGGCCCGGATGGGCTACCTCCGGCTGGACGGCCGCGACGTCTCTCTGGCGCCGGGCCTGATGGCCCTGGGCAACGCCTACCTGGCCGCCCTCCGGCTCCCCGAGCTGCTCGGCCGGCACGCCGAGGCGCTGGCCGACGAACTCGACGAGTCGGTCTCCCTCGCGGTCTCCGACGGCGACGGCATCCGCTTCATCCGGCAGGCGACCCGGCGCCGCACCATGTCCCTGAGCTTCCGCATCGGCGACCTGCTGCCCGCGGAACGCACCGCGCCGGGCGCGCTGTTCGCCGCCGGCTGGAGCAGTGTGCAGTGGAAGCGGTGGGCCGCGCACCGGGCCGCCGACCCCGAGGGGCTCGGCTTTCCCAGTCTGCCGCCGCGCGACCGGCCGGAGAACAAGCCCCTCGGCCGTGCCGTCGCGGGCTTCGAGGAGCGCGTGGCGCAGGCCCGGGAGCGGGGCTGGGCGGTGGACGACCAACTGATCGAACCCGGGCTGATCGCCCTCGCCGCGCCCGTGCACGACCCGGAGGGCCGGGTGGCCTGCGCGGTCAGCGTGGTGAGCCACACCAGCCGGCACAGCGCCGCGTCCCTGCCCGACGCGCTGCTGCCCCGGCTGCGTACGGCCGTGGAGGCGATGGAGCGGGCCCTGCTCCGGGACTCGCCCGCCCCGGCACCCTCCGGGCCTGCCGGGCTCGCCGCCTGGACCGGTGCCTCCAAGCAGCAACTGGGCCGGGGGTTCGTCGAGTCGCTGGCCCGCGGGCTGACCGTGCTGACGGCGTTCGGCGAGGGGCGCGGGACGCTGACGCTCACCGCCGTAGCCGAGGCCACCGGTCTTGCCCGGGCCACCGCCCGGCGGGCGCTGATCACCCTGGAGCACCTCGGGTACGTCGCCTCGGACGCGGGGACCTTCCGGCTCACCCCGCAGGTCCTCGCCCTCGGCTTCCCTCCGCTCTCCCGGACGACGCTCTCCCAGATCGCCGCGCCGCATCTCGCCGCGCTCGCGCAGCGGGTGCACGACTCCACGTCGCTGGCCGTACTCGCCGGTGACGACGTCCAGTACACGGCACGCGTGGCCACGGGCCGCATCATGAGCGTCAACATCACCATCGGCACCCGCTTCCCCGCCTACGCGACCTCCATGGGCCGGGTGCTGCTGGCCGGCCTCCCGCCCGCGGAGCGCGCCGCGCGGCTGGCACGCACGGAGCTGCGGCCGCTGACTCCGCGCACCCTCACCGGGCGCCCGGAGCTCGCGGCGCTCCTGGACCGCGTCCACCGCGAGGGGTACGCCCTCGTCGACGAGGAGCTGGAGGAGGGCCTGCGCTCGATCGCGGTCCCGGTCCGCGACCGGGGCGGAGCGGTCGTGGCGGCGCTGAACGTCGCGATGCACAGCAGCCGCCGCAGCGTCGGTGAGTGCGTCACCGGTCTCCTGCCGGAGCTGCGCGCCACGGCCGCCGGGATCGAGGCGGACCTGCACGTCGCCGGACGTTTCACCCGCATCCCCGCCGTCTGAGCCGGGCCGCCCGGGGCCCCTTGACATTCCCCCGGTCCGGGAGCACTCTAACCGCCCGCGCATTCGTGAATATCAATTCACCTGACGAACGCGCGCATGAGAGTGGACTCCGGCATGCGCACCCTCGGCAAAGGACCCCCGCGTCATGGCCATCACCCGCGAACTGCTCATCGACGGCAAGGACTCTCCCGCCGCCTCGGGCCGTACCGCCGAGGACCTCAACCCCTACACCGGCGAGGTGTACGCCACCGTGGCCGCCGCAGGACCCGAGGACGTCGCCCGGGCCGTGGCCGCGGCGGACGCGGCCTTCCCCGAGTGGGCCGCCGTCAGCCCCTTCGCCCGCCGGACGCTCTTCCTCAGGGCCGCCGACCTGCTCGACACCAAGGGCGACCAGGTCGCCGAGGTCATGGCACACGAGGCCGGGGGCACCCGCCCGTGGGCGTACTTCAATGTGGCCCTCGCCGCCAACATGCTGCGCGAGGCCGCCGCCGCGGTCACCGCGCCGCGCGGCGAGGTGCTCAGCGCCCAGGAAGAGGGCGCGCTGGGCATGGCGGTACGTGAACCGATGGGCGTGGTCGCCGCCTTCGCGCCCTGGAACGCCCCCGTCATCCTCGGCGTGCGCGCCGTGGCCGCGCCGCTCGCGGCCGGCAACACCGTCGTGGTGAAGCCGAGCGAGGACGCGCCCATCGCCTGCGGGCTGCTCGTCGCCGACGTCCTGCGCGAGGCCGGGCTGCCCGACGGGGTGCTGAACGTCGTCACCAACGCGCCCGCGGACGCGGCCGGGATCGCCGCGGCACTGATCTCCGACCCCCGGGTCCGCGCCGTCAACTTCACCGGGTCCACCGGTGTGGGCCGCATCATCGGCACCCACGCCGCCACCCACCTCAAGCCCGCGCTGCTGGAGCTGGGCGGCAAGAACTCGATCATCGTGCTCGACGACGCCGACGTGGGTCACGCGGTCGACGCCGCCTCCTTCGGCGTCTTCATGAACTCCGGCCAGATCTGCATGTCCGGGGACCGCGTCCTGGTCCACGAGAGCCTCGCCGACGAGTTCACCGAGAGGTTCACCGCCAAAGTCGCCACACTGCGGGCGGGCGACCCCCGGCTCCCGGACACGGTGGTCGGCCCTCTGGTCAGCGAGGGCTCCGCCCGGCGGGTGGCCGGACTGGTCCAGGACGCGGTGGCCAAGGGGGCCACGGTCCTCGCGGGCGGCGGAGAGCCGGCGGGCGCGGTGTACCCGCCGACGGTGCTCACCGGCGTCACCGAGGACGCCGAGCTGTACCACGCGGAGTCGTTCGGCCCGGTCTGCGCCGTCGGCACCTTCGCCGACGACGACGCGGCCGTGGCCCTGGCCAACGACACGGAGAACGGCCTGACCTGCGGTGTCATCACCGAGAACGCCACCCACGGACTGGCCGTGGCGCGCCGTGTCCGCACCGGCATCGTGCACGTGGGCGACCAGTCCGTCGCCGACGAGCCGCAGGCGCCGTTCGGCGGGGTCGGCGCCTCGGGCTACGGGCGCTTCGGCGGCCGGTGGGGCATCGAGTCCTTCTCCCACACCCGCTGGGTCACGGTCGCCACCCAGCACCCGCGCTACCCGTTCTGAGCCGGCGTCCGCGCGGCACCCCGGCGGGGGGGCGGCCGCTCAGGCGTAGAAGCGGGAGATGCTCTGCAGCACACACGCGGGCTTCGCCGCGCCCTCGATCTCCACGGTGCCGTCGACCGTGATCTGCACCCCGCCGCCGGGCACGTCCTCGGCGCCGGCGAGCCGGGCCGCGAGGCGGATGCGCGCACCGACCGGGACCGGGGCGGGGAAGCGGACCCTGTTCAGGCCGTAGTTGACCTTCGTGGTGACGCCGTCCACCTCCAGGAGTCCGGTGAACAGCGGGATGAAGAGGGACAGCGTCAGATGGCCGTGGGCGACGGGCCGGCCGAACGGGCCGGCCGCGGCCCGCTCGGGGTCGGTGTGGATCCACTGGTGGTCGTCGGTGGCGTCGGCGAAGGTGTCGATGCGGTCCTGGGTGACCTCGATCCACGAGCTGACGCCCAGGTCGCTGCCGGCCAGCTTCTTCAGCTCGTCCAGGCCGTTGACGGTGATGCTCATCGGGAACTCCCTGCTGCAGAGGTGAGGGCGGGTCAGGGTGTGCCGTACAGGCTGCGTACGCGGGCCTTGAGGAGCTTGCCGGAGGCGGTGCGCGGCAGCTCGGCGGCCGTCACCGCCGACTTCGGGATCTTGTACTTGGCGAGCCGCCCGGAGAGCGATCCGAGCACCTCGTCAGGGTCGAGCTCGGCGCCCTCGCGGGCGACGACGACCGCGCGGCCGACCTCGCCCCACTTCTCGTCCGGCACCCCGATGACGGCGCATTCCACGATGTCGGGGTGGGCGAGCAGGGCGTCCTCGACCTCGGCGGGGTAGATGTTCTCGCCACCCGAGATGATCATGTCCTTGATGCGGTCGACGACGGTGACATAGCCGTCGGTGTCGACGCGCGCGGCGTCCCCGGAGCGGAACCAGCCGTCGGCGAACGCCGCGGCGCTCTCCTCCGGCAGTCCCCAGTAGCCGGGCATGACGTGCGGCCCGCGCACCAGGATCTCGCCCGCCTCGCCGACGTCCACCGGCGTGAGATCGGGGCGGACGACGCGGACATCGCTGAAGAAGTGCGGCACGCCGGCCGAGCCGGCCTTGGCCGTGGCGTGCTCGGCGTCGAGGAAGAGGACGCCGGGGGCCGCCTCGGTCATCCCGTAGCCCTGCAGGAAGGTCAGGCCGCGGCTCTGGTAGGTGGCGATCAGCCGGGTGGGGACGGGGGATCCGCCGCAGGTGAGGATGCGCAGCGAGGACAGGTCGGCACCGGCCCACCGGCGGTGGTGGGCGATCCGGTCGAACATGGCCGGCACCCCGAACATGAAGGTGACCCGGTGCCGTTCGATCAGCTCAAGGGTGTCCCCCGGGTCGAAGCCCTCCACGACGAGGCAGGTGCCGCCCTTGAGCAGCACGGGAAGGGCCAGCATGTTGAGCCCGGCGATGTGGAACAGGGGCGCGGACGCGAGGGCGACCTCGCCCGCGGTCAGGTCGTGGTCGATCAGGACGTTGACGGCGTTCCAGGTGAGGTTGCCGTGGGTGAGCACGGCGCCCTTGGGGCGGCCGGTCGTCCCCGAGGTGTACATGATGATCGCGGTGTCGTCGAGGGCGACCGGCTCGTCGACGGGCTCGGTGACCATGGCGGCGAGCAGTTCCTCGTACGCGCTGCCGCCGACGGCGACGCGCGCGGGCGTCCCCTGCGCGTCGTCCCCTCCGGCGCCCGTGGCGTCGGTCGCCAGGGCCGTGTGCGAGGGGGCGTGCAGCAGCAGCCGGGCACCCGAGTCGGCGAGCTGGTACGCGATCTCGGGCGCGGCCAGCCGGGTGTTGAGCGGGACGAAGACCGCGCCCAGCAGGCCGGCGGCGAAGAGCGCCTCCAGGAAGGAGGGGTGGTTGGGGCCGAGGTAGGCGACCCGGTCGCCGCGCCGGACACCGTGCGCGCGCAGGGCGTGAGCGAGGCGGGTGGTGCGTTCGTGGAGCCCGGCGTAGCTGACGGCGGCATCGGCGTGGCCGGCCGCATCATCGTGGTGACGCGGACCGGTGCGGTTGCGCAGGGTGGTGTGGTGGAGCAGGGCGGTGCGGTGGGGGGTCTTGCGGGCCCGGCGTGCGGGCCATGACCCCAGTCCCTCGTTGCGCATCGTTGCGCCCCTTTGCGGCTCGACGGGGTTACGAGCGGGTGAGCCCGAGCAGCCGGGCTGCGTTCTCCTTCAGAATCGCTGGCCTGACCTCGTCCTTGATGGGCAGCTCGGCGAAGTCGGCGAGCCACCTGTCGGGGGTGAGGACGGGGTAGTCGGAGCCGAACAGCACCTTGTCCTTCAGCAGGCTGTTGGCGTACTTGACCAGCAGCGGCGGGAAGTACTTCGGCGACCAGCCGGAGAGGTCGATGTGGACCCCGGGCTTGTGGGTGGCCACGGCCAGGGCCTCGTCCTGCCAGGGGAATGACGGATGCGCCAGGATGATCTTCAGATGCGGGAAGTCGGCCGCCACGTCGTCCACGCGCATCGGGTCGGAGTACTTCAGGCGGATCCCGCCACCGCCGGGGACGCCCGCGCCGATGCCGGTCTGCCCGGTGTGGAACAGGGCGATGACGCCGGTCTCCTCGATCACCTCGTACAGCCCGTAGGCGAGGCGGTCGTCGGGGTAGAACCCCTGGATGCTGGGGTGGAACTTGAAGCCGCGCACCCCGTACTCCTCGACCAGGCGGCGGGCCTGCTGCACGCCCGCCCGGCCGCGGAAGGGATCGATGCTCGCGAAGGGGATGAGCACGTCCGGGTTGGCGGCGGCGGCCTCGGCGACCTCCTCGTTGGGGACGGGCGCGGTGCCGGTGGCGGACTCGGCGTCGACGGTGAAGACGACCGCGGCCATGTTCCGCTCGCGGTAGTAAGCGGCGGTCTCCTCCAGGGTGGGTCTGCGCTTGCCCCGGACCTTGAAATAGGCGCTGGATGCCTCGTGCAGGCCCTCGTCGAGGGAGGCGTGCCCCTTCGAGGACACCTCGGCGTGCGTGTGGACGTCAATCGCGGCGAGACCGTCGACGTCGAGGGCTGTCATCTCGGAGACCTCGGCCATCTCGGTCATCACGCCTCCGGGAAGACCGGGGCGGGGATGCCCACCGACTGCGGCTCGCGGCCGACCGAGGTGTGCCAGGCGGCGGCGATGGCCTCCGGCGTCCAGCCCCCGTCGGCGTACGCGACGGCTGTCTCCTGCGGGTGCGACCACAGGGCGAGCCGGTCGCCCCCGATGCCGATGCACTGCCCGGTGAGGTCGCGGGCGGCGTCGGAGGCGAGGAACGGCAGGAGCGCCGCGCAGTCCTCCGGGGTGCCGAAGCCCTCGCCCTTGCGCAGGAATCCGGGCAGCGGCTCGCCGCGGTGCATCGCCTCGACGTAGGGGGCGAAGGCCGGGATGTTCTCGGTCATCGCGGTGGCGGCGACCGGGACGATCGCGTTCACGGTGATGCGCGAGCGGGCCAGCTCCATGGACCAGGTGCGGGCCATGGCGGCGATGCCGGCCTTGACGGCGGCGTAGTTGGTCTGCCCGAAGTTGCCACGCTGGCCCGCCGGGGAGCCGACGAGCACCAGGCTGCCGCCCTCGCCCTGCTCGCGCATGCGCACCACGGCGGCGCGGGCACAGGTGAAGGTGCCCCGCAGGTGGGTGCTGACGACGGCGTCGAAGTCGTCGTCGGTCATCTTCCACAGCACCCTGTCGCGCAGGATGCCGGCGTTGGTGACCATGACGTCGAGCCGCCCGAACTCCGCCACGGCGCGGCCGACCAGGCGCTCGGCGGCCTCCGCGGTGCCGACGGCGACGGCCTCGGCGACGGCGCTGCCCCCGGACGCCCGCAGGGACTTCGCGGCCTCCTCGGCGACGCCGGTGTCGATGTCGTTGACGACGACGGACGCCCCGGCCCGGGCCAGCGCGGCGGCGTAGGCCAGCCCGAGGCCGCGGCCGCTGCCGGTCACGACCGCGACCTTGCCGGTCAGGTCCAGGCCGGCGGGTTCCGGGCCGACGGGTTTTGGGCCGACGGGTTCCGGGCGGGCTGGTTCTGGGGCGGTGGCGGAGGGCTCAGGCACAAGAGCGGATCCCTTCTCGTAACAGACAGCGAAGCTAAGTCCGATATTTGTTCTCGTCAATAGTTGTCGAAACCCAGCATGTGTTCCATGCTGGGACGGTCCCGCCCGACGTCCCGCGCGCACACGGACCGAACCCGGAGCACGACATCGCTGACGAAGACGCGCCCTGGATGCGCGGCCTGCACACCGACACCGGCTACCTCCTCTACCGGCTCGGGCTGCGCTCCGGCCGCCTGTTCAACGCCACCCTCGAGGAGTCCGGGCTGCGGCTGCGGCACTACGCGCTGCTGCGCTACCTGGCCTCGGCGGAGGGCGCCCTGCAGCGGGAGCTGAGCGAGCGCCTCGGCTACGACCCGAGCGCGATCGTGAACCTCGTGGACGATCTGGAGCGGCTGGGCCTCGTCGTCCGCAGGCCGTCGCCGGACGACCGCCGCAGCCGCATCGTCGTCCTCACCGACCGCGGCCGGGACACGCTGCGCGACACCGACAAGGGCGGGCGCCGGGTCACCGACGAGCTGCTCGCCCCGCTGCACCCCGACGAGCGGGCCGCCCTGCACGCACTGCTGCTGCGTATCGCGGAACCCGGACCGGACTGACGGACCCCGCCGATGCCGGCCCCCGCAGGACAGCCGCCGCCGGGACGCAGCCCCGGCACCGCGCGCACGCCCTCCCGGTCCTCCCGGTCGGCGGCGGACCGGCTGCTCGCCGTCCTGGGCGCGTTCGACCACGCCCACCCGGCGCTGTCCCTCACGGAGATCGCACAGCGCGCCGACCTCTCGCTGGCTACCGCCCACCGGCTGGCGGGGGCCCTGGCCGCGTGGGGCGCGCTGGAACGCGACGAGAGGGGCGGCTACCACATCGGGCTGCGGCTGTGGGAACTCGCGGCGCTGGCCCCGCGCGGCCCGGCGCTGCGCGAAGCCGCGCTGCCCTACCTGGAGGACCTCTACGAGTCGACCCACGAGAACGTGCATCTCGCCGTCCGCGACGGCCTGGACGTCGTGTACCTGGAGCGGATCTCCGGGCGCGCCGCCGTCGGCGTACGCAGCCGGGTCGGGGCGCGCTGGCCGCTGCACGCGACGGGCGTGGGCCTCGTCCTCCTCGCGCACAGCCCCGCGGCCGTCCAGGAGCAGGTCTGCGCACGCCCGCTGGCGGCCTTCACGCCGTACACCCTGTCCGACTCCGACAGCCTGCGCCGCGCCCTGGCCGAGGTGCGGCGCACCGGCTGCGCCGTGAGCGACCGTCAGATCACCGACGACGCGCTGTCCGTGGCCGCCCCCGTGCGCGGCCCGCGCGGCGCCGTGGTGGCGTCGGTGTCCCTCGTCGTACACGCCGCCGGTGCGCAGCCCCCGGCACTGATCCCCGCCGTGCGGCTGGCCGGGCGCGGCATCTCCCGGGCGCTGGGATGGCGGCCGGGCGCCGCTCCCGGCTGACCACCGGCGCGGCTCAGCGATGGCCGCCGCCCTTCTCCCGGCCGATGTCCCGGCCGACCACCAGCTCGGCCGGCCGGTACGGCACGTACGCCGCGCCGTCCGGGTCCGGCCCAGGCGCGGCCCGGTAGCGGACGCGCACCTGCGGGGCGTGCGTGGAGCCGGCGAGCAGGCAGGCGCAGTCGACGCCCTCATGCCGGGAGGTGTGCCGCTCGGGGTCGGACGAGGAGCCCGCCAGGGCGTGACCCCCGGCGCGGAGGTGGTCACGCACGGCCGGGTTCGGCGCATTCTGGGCGACGGTGGGGCCGAAGCCGTGGGTGAACAGCAGCCGCGTGCCGATCCAGTCCGCGGGCACGTCCGCGATCCAGGTGACGCCGTCGGGGAGCGTGCCGGTGGCATGCCGCGGGGGCGCCGTGTCCGGCCGTGCGGCGACGTCCGTCTGCGCGGCGGCCTCACGGCGAGGACAGCCAGGGCAGCCACCACGGCGAGGGCGGCCGGCGTGCGGAAGAGGCGCACGGGCACGGCGAGTTGCTCCGTTCTCCAGGAGGAGCGGGCACGGACGGCGCGGCACCGCAATGCCCGACCCCGGGAATGTAAGGCGAATTTCTGACTGCCGTCAATGATTCGCCCAACATTGGACACAGGCTTCCACCGGGCGGAAGAGCCGTTGCCCGCCCCCGGCCCCCGTCCCGACTCTGGTCCCACCCCACGACGCGGCGGAGCGGGAGCAGTTCCGCCCGGCAGCGAGAGGAGAACCATGCCCCCGTTCGCGAGGAACCAGTGGTACGTCACGGCCTACGGCCACGAGGTCGGCCGGGAGCTGATCGCCCGGACGGTCCTCGGCGAGCCGATCGCCCTCTACCGGACCGAGGACGAAGCGGCCGAGGTCGTCGCCCTGGCAGACCGTTGTGTGCACCGCCGCTTCCCGCTGTCGCAGGGCCGCCTGGACGGCGACACGGTGGTGTGCGGCTACCACGGCTTCACGTACGACAGCACCGGCGCCTGCGTCTTCGTCCCGGGGCAGAAGCGCGTTCCGCGCACCGCCCGCGTCCGCTCCTACCCCGTCGTCGAGCAGGACTCCTTCGTCTGGGTCTGGATCGGTGACCCCGCGGTCGCCGACCCGCGGACCATCCCGCGGGCCGCGCACCTGGCGGACCCGGGGTGGATCTCGGTCAGCGGCATGGAGACCATCCGCTGCGACTACGGACTGCTCGTCGACAACCTGCTGGACCTCTCCCACGAGACGTACCTGCACGGCGGCTACATCGGCACCCCCGAGGTCGCCGAGACCCCGATCGCCACGGAGGTCGACGAGGGCGCCGGCATCGTCCGCGTCAGCCGGCACATGGACGACGCCGCGTGCCCGCCGTTCTACGCGCGCTCCACCGGCCTCGAGGGCCGCATCACCCGCTGGCAGGACATCGAGTACCACGCCCCCTGCCTGTACCTGCTGCACAGCCGTATCGCGCCCGTCGGCGTCCTGCCGGAGGCGGACGGCAGCGATCCGCACGCCTTCCACACCGAGATCACCTACGCCATCACGCCCTCGGCGCCCGGCGCGGTCTACGACTTCTGGGCCGTCTCCCGGGACTTCGCACGCGACGACCCGGAGGTCACGGCATTCTTGCGGGACTCCAACCACACCGTGGTGATGCAGGACGTCGACGCGCTCCATGTCCTCCAGGAGGCCCTGGACCGCGAACAGGACGGCTACCAGGAGCTGAGCATCAACATCGACACCGGCGGCCTCGCGGCCCGGCGCATCCTGGCCCGGCTCGCCGAGGAGGGCGAGAAGCCGGTGGAGCGCGTCTCGTGAGCAGCGGCCCCACGGCCGAGGTGTACCGCGTGGACTGGCGGCCGGGCACGGACCTGCTGCACGGCGTCTGCCACTGCGGAGCCGAGCACACCACGCAGGACCCCGTGGCGATGTGGGAGTGGATGCTCGCCCACCCGGTCGGACACCCGCCCGGACATCCGGCCGGACACCCGGAATGACGGCGGACACCCACGACCTCGTCGTCGACGGCAGGCACGTGGCCGCCGACGGGGTGCTCGCCCTCACGCTCCGCCGCCCGGGCGGGGAACTGCCCGCTTGGGAGCCGGGGGCGCACGTGGACCTCCTCCTGGACGGCGGGCTCGTCCGGCAGTACTCGCTGTGCTCGGACCCCGCGGACCGCAGGACCTGGCGGATCGCGGTGCTGCGCGAGGCGGCCGGGCGGGGCGGCTCCGCGCAGGTGCACGACCGGCTGCACGAGGGCACGAAGGTCCGGGCCCGCGGCCCACGCAACACCTTCGCGCTCCGCCCGGCCGCGCGCTACCGGTTCATCGCCGGCGGCATCGGCATCACCCCGATCCTGCCGATGGTCGCCGCCGCCGACGCGGCGGGCGCGGACTGGTCGCTGCTCTACGGCGGCCGCACCCGCGCCTCGATGGCCTTCACCGGCGAACTGGCCCGCTACGGCGACCGGGTCGGCATCGCCCCGCAGGACGAGTCGGGCCTCCTCGACCTCGCGCCGTACCTGGCCGGGGCCGGACCGGACACGCTCGTCTACTGCTGCGGCCCCGCCCCGCTGCTGGACGCGGTGGCACAGCAGTGCGGCGGCCGGCCGCCGGGGACGCTGCACATGGAGCGCTTCCAGCCGCGCACGGCGCCGCGCGAGGGCACCGACCACGCCTTCGAGGTGGTGCTCGCACACTCCGGCAGGACGCTCACCGTGCCGGCGGACGCGTCCGTCCTCGACACCGTACGGGCGGCGGGCGTCGAAGTGCTCTACTCCTGCACCGAGGGCACCTGCGGCACGTGTGAGACGGACGTCCTTGAGGGCACGCCGGACCACCGCGACTCGCTGCTGAGCGAGGAGGAGCGGGAGGCGGGAGAGTCGATGATGATCTGCGTGTCCCGCTGCCGGGGGCCCCGGCTGGTACTGGGCCTCTGACGGCCCACTCGCTGGAGCCGATCACCACCGCGCCGCTGTTCGAGCACCACGGTGTGTGGTCGTGGCTGCCGGAGGTGGGCGGCCCGGCCCGCAATCCACACCGCCGAGCCGGCCTCTGGACACTGACCGCGGTCGGCGCGATCCTGGCCGACCCCCGCTCCACCGGCCGCCGGGTCCGGAACGGCCAGCGCACCGACCGGGAGCTGATCGACCCGGCCAGCACCGCCTCGGCCACCGCGACATCGCCCGCTGGAACCCACCGCGGGACTGGATCATCTCCGGCGAGAAGGCCCACCCGGCCCTGGTCAGCGAGGCCGGCTTCGTCGCCGCCCAGGGCAAGCGGGCCACCACCACCGCGCCGGGACGCACCTGCCTGCTCGCCGCACTGCTGCACTGCGGGGTGTGCGGGCGGCGGATGGACTCCTGCTGGTCCCGCGACCGCACCCTCACCGCCGGCACCCCGACGGGAGAAAGGATCCGCATCGCCTGAGCCCAGCGCCCAACTCCACCGCCGGAGGCGGGTAAAGAACAGCGCACCCGTTCCTCACGCCAGGTGAGATCCGGGTGCCGATCACGCCTGCCCGCAAACCTACGATCGTGGGGCAATGATGTGTCCGAGGGCCGAGTTGACCACTACACCCACGCCCTCACACGGAGAACATCGCTGGCCTTGGGGTGATGCACCTCCGTACCGATGCCGTCCAGTTGCCGGATGAAGGCAACGACGACCCTCGACGCGGTGCTGCTGCCCCACGTCATCCGCTACAACGGCACCGTGCCGGCCAAGCTCACCGGCCGGCCGGAGTACGAGCACTACCGCGCACCCGAGCGGTTCCAGGACATCGCCCGCACCATCGGCCTCCCCGCCGACTCCGCCGGGCAAGCCGTCGAGGCCCTCGGAGCGGCTCCGCGACGCCGTCGGCATCGAGCCCTCCTTCCAGAAGGCCGGCGTGGACGAGCGGAGCTTCCTCGAAGCCCTCCCCCGGCAGGCCCTGAACGCCTACGAGGACCAGTGCGCGCCCGCCAACCCGCGGATGCCGATGCTGGACGACATGCAGGAACTGATGCGAGCGGCCTACTACGGCGGCGCCGCCACCCCCGAACCGTCCTCCGCTCGGTAGCCCCGGCTGCCGCGTCATGCGGCACCGGACCGTCCCGGCCGCGACGGCCCGGTGCCGCATGACGGGACGGAGCCCGGCTGCCCTGGTTGCGGAGAACGACGCACACCGGGGCTCAGGTAGCCGGTACGACCACCACGGGGCAGCGGGGGCGTTGCAGAACGGCCTCGGTCGTGGGACTCAGCCGCGTGCCGCCGCGGCCGACGACAATACGTTCGGCACGTGCGGACGCCGCGACCAGCGCCTCATCCGGGGGCAGCAGCCGCAGGTCGTCGTGCACGTGCACCGCCGGGTACCTCTCTCGCCAGCCGCGCAGCGTGTCGCTGAGCCGCTGGACCTCCTGGTCCTCCCACTCCCCGCGATCCTCCTCCGGCACCGCGTACGACAGCCGCTCGGCGGCCGGCGGCAAGCCCCAGGCGTGCACGGCGCGCAGCACGGCTCCGCGGCGCTGGGCCGTGGCGAAGGCCAGGTCCACCGCGGGCTGGTCCGCGTGGTGGGCGTCGATACCGAGGACCACCTCGCCGCTGTCCGGCTCCCGCTCCCCCGCCGGCACCAGCGCCACCGTGCAGGAGGCGCGCGCCACCAGGGCGGACACCACACCGCCGGAGCTCTCCGGGCCGGGCGCCCCCAGCACCAGCAGTCCGGCCTCCGCCTCCGCCCCGGCCGGGGCAGGCTCCACTCCCGGGTCGCCGTGCCGCAGCCGTGTCGTGACCTGCAGCGCCGGATGCCGACCGGCCAGGTGCCGGGCAGCCCGCTCCAGGAGCAGACCGATGCCGGGGGCGGGGGTGTCCGCGGGTGGCTCCGGCTTCGCCGCGGCGACGTGCACCAGCCGCAGTTCCGCCCCCAGCGTGACGGCTTCTCCGGCCGCCCAGTCCACAGCCGCGGCGCTGCTCTCGGAGCCGTCGATCACGGCGACGACGCATCCTGACATCTCCCGGCCTCCCTCTCCCACCACTCGCGTCCTTGCACGGATGGGGCGCGGAGCCGCCGCCACGGCCGCCCCGCGCCCAGTGTGCCGTCTCACCGGGTGTCGCCCGTATCCCGGTGCGCGTCGTCGAGGCGGGCGCGCGCGGCCTCCAGGCGGGCGACGGGCACGCGGAACGGCGAGCAGGAGACGTAGTCCAGCCCGGCCCGGTCGAAGAAGCTGATCGATGCGGGGTCGCCGCCGTGCTCGCCGCAGACCCCCGGTGACGAGGCCCGGCCGGGCCGCACGGCCCTCGGCGGTGGCGATCTCCACCATGCGGCCCACGCCGTCGCGGTCCAGACTCCCGAACGGGGAGGTGTCGAAGACGCCCTGAGCCAGATAGGCGGGGAAGAACTCCGCCTCGACGTCGTCGCGGGACATCCCCCACACGGTCTGGGTGAGGTCGTTGGTCCCGTAGGAGAAGACCTCCGCCTCCCCCGCGATCCGGCCGGCGGTCAGAGCGGCCCGGGGCAGCTCGATCATGGTACCGACGGGGAGGTCGACGTCGGTGCCCGCGGCGGCCGAGACCTCGGCGAGCACCTGCTTGATCTCCGCTTTGACCTGGCGCAGTTCGGTCACGGAGGCGACGAGCGGCACCATGATCTCGGCGCGCGAGTCACCGCCGGCGCGGCGCCGGTCCACGACGGCCTCGGCCAGGGCCCGTACCTGCATGGCGATCAGGCCGGGCGCGACGAGCGCCAGGCGCACGCCGCGCAGGCCGAGCATCGGGTTGACCTCGTGCATCCGCTCCACGGCCTGCATCAGCTCCGCGTCGTGTGGGTCCGGGCGTTCGCCTCGGGCCCCGGCGGCGCTGAGGCGGGCGGTCAGCGCGGTGCGGTCCGGGAGGAACTCGTGCAGCGGCGGGTCCAGCAGCCGGATGGTCACGGGCATGCCGTCCGTCGCCGCGAGGATGCCGGTGAAGTCGGCGCGCTGCAGCGGCAGCAGCCCCTTGAGCGCCTGGCGGCGCTCGACGTCGGAGCGGGCCAGGATCATCGCCTCGACCAGATGGCGCCGCTCGCCGAGGAACATGTGCTTGGTGCGGCACAGGCCGATGCCCTGGGCGCCGAACCGTCGCGCCCTGGCGGCGTCCTCCGGTGTGTCGGCGTTGGCCCGCACCTCCATGCGGCGCGTCCCGTCTGCGTGCCGCAGGAAGCGGTCGACGGCCTTGACGAGATCGTCGTCGGCGATGTCACCGGTGTCGGCGCCGGCTTCGAGGTAGGCGGCCACCGGGGACTCGCGGAGGGTGAGCACGCCGAGCGGGTCATCTCCGCAAGGCCGGCGCCCTTGCCGCCGAGCAGCCCGGCCATCTCGCGGCCGCCTTCGTCGAATTCGTAGATGCTCTTGGCCATGTGGATCCTCTTCCTCCGGTGGGGCGGCCCGACGGTCGGTCGCTCCTGCGTCGGCTCGTGACCTCGTGGAAGAAGGCCAGCCCCGCTCATGAGTCGAGCAGCTCTGCAAGGTCGTGCACCACCACGTCCGCGCCGTGCCGCCGCAGCTCGGTGGCGCCGGCCTCCGTGCCGGTCCGGTCCACGCCGACCACCAGGGCGAAGCCGCCGCGCCGGCCCGCCTCGACGCCGGCGAAGGCGAACCCGACGACGGCGGCGGCGGACGGCTCGACGGCCAGCCGCCGGGCGGCTTCGAGGAACAGGTCCGGCGCAGGTGCGTCCTTCAGGTCCAGGTGAGCGGTGTCCCGGCCGTCGACCAGGCAGGCGAAGTAGGCCCGTACGCCGGCCCGGAGCAGCAGGTCCCGGGTGTGCCGGGAGGCCGAGACGGCCGCGCAGGGCACGTCGGCCCGGCGCAGCCGGTCCAGCAGGTGCACGGCGCCCGGGTACGCCTCGACGCGGTGCTCGTCCAGGCGGGCGGTAAAGGCCGCCTCCTTGGCCGCGACGACGGCCCACACGCTGTCGGTGCCCGGGGCATCCCGGGGAGTGCCGAGGGGCAGGGTCATCCCGCGGGTGGTGAGGAAGTCCGTGGCGCCGTCGATGCGGTGCTTGCCGTCGACGTGGCGCCGGTAGTCCCCGACCGGGTCGAACGTGCCGCGCAGCGCCGGGTCAGCGGGCGGACGGGCATGCAGAACGGCGTCGAAGGCGGCCTTCCAGGCGGCGGCGTGCACCGGGGCCGAGTCGGTGATGATCTCGTCGGTGTCGAACACCACGGCGTGCAGGCCGTGCAGTTGCGGCACCAGCCCGTCGTGAGGCGTGCCGATCGGACCGGCTGCCGCGGCTGCGGTCGTCATTGCTGTCTCCTCTCGATGCGCGACGTACGGCGGTCCGGGCGCCGCGGCGGGTACCCGGACCGCCGGTTCGCGGGTCATCCGGTCACTGGAGCGAGCGGTGGTCGCGGACGAAGGGGAGCGTCGCCCACATGCGCCCCAGGCCCCAGGTGTTGCCGGCGTAGGTGACGGCGAGGGCGATCGCGACGACCGCGTAGATGACGTGGTAGTCGATCAGCGGGTTCGTCGACATGCTCGGCGAGCCGTCCGACAGGTGCTTGGCCGGCGGCCACTCGGCGACCCACATCAGGGCCATCATCACGGTGGTCGCCAGTGCGGCGAACCGCAGCGCCACACCGAGGACGAGCGCGATGCCGATGCCGAGCAGGCCGAGCATGAACAGCCAGTCGGCCCAGGCGTCGCCGGCCCAGGAGTGGAAGGTGTCCTCCATCGGGCCGACGGCCACGCTGCCGAGGAAGCCCTCGGTGGGCGAGCCGCCGTCGATCCAGGCGCCGTTGCCCGGCGTCGCGTAGCTGAAGCCGAAGGTCTTGTCGAGGAAGGCCCACAGGAAGACGAATCCGGTCATCAGCCGGACGCCGGCGAGGACGTAGCCGACCGCCGGGGTGGTGGTCGCCGCGGCGGCCGCTCCGGTCCCGTCCGTCGAGCGCGCCGCACGCCGCTGCGGCAGGTGGAGGTCGAAGTGCCGTCGGGGCTGCTGGTGCACTGCCATGGTTCCGCTCCCTTGGTGTAACGCTCGGTGTCTGTTCGGTCTGTGCGCTTTCAATCTCCCGTGGGGGACGCCGGTTGCGGATGGCCTGAAGAGGGCCTTCGCGCAGGCCCGAAGGTCGTCAAGGCGAAGGGCTGTCCGGCCCTGAGGCCGAGGGCCGGTCCGCGCCCGGCGGTCGGCGTGGTGCTATCGGGCCGGGACGAGGACCACGGGGCAGCGGGCCTCGTGCAGCAGCGAACGCGCCGCGCGATCCGGGCCGCGGCAGCTCCTGCGGGTGGCGACGACGAGCAGGGCTTCGCCGGTCTCTGCCGCCCCCGCCGCGGAAGTGGCGAGGGCGGCGCGGGTTTCGCGGTGCTGCGGTGCCCGCTGGTGCGGTTCGGGGGCGGCCGGGTGCCGCCGCGCGGCGGCCGGCCCGGGGGCGGCCGGCGCGTACGTGGGCGCGTGCCGGATGCGGAGTTCGACGCCGCGGAGCCGGGCCTCCGCGAAGGCGAGGCCGGCGGCGTCCGCCTCGTCGTCGGCGCCGACGACGAACAGGACGAAGCCGGGCCCGGCCTGCCGGCGGCCGGCCCGCTTGCCGCCCACGATCATCACCGGGCACTCGGCACGCGCGGCGGTGCGCCGGCTCACCGAGCCGGTCACGAACCCGGCGATACCGTCAAGGTCCCGACTGCCCACCACGGTCAGCGCCGCCGTCCGGCCGCGGTCGAGCAGGGCGCGCACCGGGTCGCCGGCCACCGGCACGGCGGCGGTCTCCAGTGCGGGATGCCGGGTGTGTACGCGGTCGACGGCGGCTGCGAGGACGGGTGCGGCGCCGTCCACGTCCGGCAGGGCATGGACGATCTCCAGCTCACCGCCGCGGAGCGCCGCCTCTTCCGCCGCCAGGTCGAGGGCCCGCACCGCGGGCACCGAGCCGTCGAATCCCACCAGTACGCGTTCCATGGTCATCTCTCCGCCTTCTGTCGCCGGGACGTGAACGCTGCCGAGCATGGGCGGCGTCGCGCAGGAGGAAGAGGGGGCACTTCGGCTCCGATCGGCACCGAGCGGCCCCGCCCGGGAAGGGCCCTGTGGAGGCACATGAGGATGGGACGGCCGGGCAGCGGCCCTCGCCCGGGCCGGTGGACCGGCCCGGGTGGGGACTCCCGGCCCGCGGTCGGGCCCCGGGAAGCCCAGGAGAGCGGCGGGAGTGGCGTCGGATCCTGACATCGGACTCGTACCGAGAGGGGATCCGTGATGACAGAGGTCGTGCACGAGACTGCGGCGCACGCGCTGCTGGCCGACGGCACAACGCTGCAGATCCGGCCGGCGGGGCCGGAGGACAACGAGCGGCTACTGGACCTGTACCGGCAGATGTCGCCGGAGAACCTGCGGCTGCGGTTCCCCGTCGCACTGGTCGAGGACCTGCTGCGAACGCTCCCCGAAGGGGCCTTCGCCGCCAACCGCGGCGCCGGCCCCGTGGACCTGACCGGCCTGGAGCAACTGCCGCTGCGGCTGTCGGCGATGGTCCACGACCTGCCGCAGATCACCGAGGCCGACCTCAACCCACTGCTGGCCCGGCCGGACGGCATCACCGCCGTGGACGTACGCGTCCGCGTGCTGCCGCACCGGGGACACGACCCGTACCTGCGCCGGCTGCGCTGAGCGCGCCCGCGCCTCTTCTGAGGAGACTGCGATGAAGCACCGGAAGATCGGCAACGTGATGACCGACGACGTCGTCACCGCCGGCCCCGCGACCCCGTTCAAGGAAGTCGCCCGACGGCTGCACGAGCACCGCATCAGCGGCCTGCCCGTGGTCGACGACGACGAGCAGGTCCTCGGTGTCATCTCCGAGACCGACCTGATGCTCCGCCAGGCCGCGCAGCGCCCCGTGTACGGGCCGCAGCGCCGCCGCCGGCTGCCCCGGCTGACCCGCCGGGCCCGGACGGAGCGCCGCAAGGCACGGGCGACCGGCGCCCAGGCCCTGATGTCCCGGCCCGCGGTCACCGTGCGTGCGGACGACACCGTCACGCACGCCGCGCGCATCATGGCCGCGCACCGCGTGGAGCGGCTGCCGGTGGTCGACGAAGAGAACCGGCTGATCGGCATCGTCACCCGCCGCGACCTGCTGCAGGTCTTCGTCCGCAGTGACGCCGAAATCCGCCGCGAGGTGCTCGACGAGGTCCTGGTCCGCGGCCTGTGGGTGGTCGCCGGGCAGGTCCGCGTCGTCGTCGAGGAGGGGATCGTGGTCCTGGAGGGCGAGCTGGAGCGGCAGAGCGAGGCCGCGATCGCCGGGACGCTCACCGAGAAGGTCGACGGCGTGGTCAGCGTGGTCAACCGGCTGACCGCCCGCGTGGACGACTCCCGGATCCGCCCCGTCGAGCAGGTCCCGCACGGCGTGGCCGAGGACTGGCTGCGCCGTCTCTGAAGGAGGCGCGACTGTCGTGAGCACTCCCCCTCGTGCTCGTCGCGTACGGCACGAAGAACGGCTCCGCGGCCGAGGCGGCGGCCGAACCGCGCGGCACGTACGCGGCGTCCTGAGCCTGCGCCGGCAGAACGGGGTGGCCCGAAGCTGCTCGGGCCACCCCGGCGTCGGGGCCGGCCCGACCGGGCCGGACCGGCCCCTCCATCTCCGCTCAGCCGAGTTCCACCTCGATCTCGGGCGGATGCAGGAGCGAGTTGTGCACGGTGCAGTGCCGCACCACCGACAGCAGCACCTCGCGCTGTCGCTCCGTGAGGTCCGCGGGGACGGCGAGGCGCACCGTCACCCGCGCTACCCGGGCCGGCCGGTCTGCCGCCATCGCGAACGTGGACTGCACCCGCAGCCCGTCGCGGGTCTTGCCGTGCCGGTGCAGGTAGCGCCCCGCGTAGTACGCCATGCACGCCGCCGGCGAGGTGACGAAGAGTTCCGCCGTCGTCGGGGCGGGACCCCCGCCGCCGGCGCTGCTCTGCCGGTCGGTCAGGCGGCGGTGACCTCCTGCGGAGATCCGGTGGAGCTCACCCGGCACGTAGGCGATGTCGACGGTTCCCTCCTGCTTCGAACCCGGGTTGGCGAATGCCGCTGTGTGCGGCACGCGCCGCGCCGTCTCATCCTTCATCCCCGGCTCCTCTCCCCCTGTGGTCCCGCTTCCGGCCAAGCGCGCTCCTCGCCTCTCTGCTGGGGCCGTTCGGGCACGTCAGCGGGCCGCTCAGACGGCCCCCGGGCGCCGCTCGGCCTCTGCCGCCCGCGGCGCCCGGGGCGGATGGTGGAGGTGGAGGCCCCGCGCAGAGGAGGAGCGATGGCGGACATCGGCAGCCGGCCTTCGGCCACGGGCCGGGAACGGCTTGCGGGGGCCGGGCACGGCGAGGCGCCCGCCCACCGACCGGACGGAGAGAAATCATGATCAACACGAGCACCAGCCTGCTCGGTGCGCTGCGGCCCGAGATCAGGGACCGGCTGCTGGAGCACGCCCGGGAGGTGTCCTTTGCCGCCGGGGAGCGAATCTTCAACGAAGGGCAGCGCGCCGACCGGTTCTGGGTGCTGCACACCGGCTCTGTCACCCTCGACCTGCACGTCCCCGGGCGGCAGGCCGCCGTCGTCGAGACCCTCGGCTCCGGAGACCTGCTGGGCTGGTCCTGGCTGTTCCGGCCGTACCAGTGGCACCTGGGAGCGCAGGCCCTCAGTCCGGTGCGCGCCCTGGAGTTCGACGCCACCGTGGTGCGGCAGCTCTGCGAGGGGGACTCCGTGACCGGCCGGGCGATCACGCACCGCGTCGCCGAGATCGTCGGGCACCGGCTGCAGGCCGCCCGGACCCGGCTGCTCGATCTGTACGGGCCCTACGGCAGTGGACCGATGTCATGACCGCGGCCCCTGTGCCGTACCGGGTGGTGCGGCGCACCGAGGAGAACGCCGACACGGCCACACTGGTGATCGAGCCGACCGGCGAGAAGCTCCCGCTGTTCCGGCCGGGCCAGTTCGCCATGGTATGCGTCCCCGGTGTCGGCGAGACCCCCGTGCCGGTGAGCGGAATCCTGGAGCACCGGAGCCGGCTCACGCACACGGTACGGGCCGAGGGCCCCGTCCCCGCGACTCTGCACGCCGCGCGGCCGGGCCGCATCCTGGGCGTACGCGGCCCCTTCGGCACCGGCTGGACGCCGGAGGCGGCCGACGGCGGGGACGTTCTGGTCGTCGCCGAAGGAAGCGGTCTTGCGCCGCTGCGTCCGCTCGTGCGCTCGCTCCTGGCCAGGACCGACCGGTACGACCGGATCAGCCTCCTCGTCGGTGCCCGTAGCCCGGCCGATCTGTTGTACCGGCACGAACTTCGGTGCCTGAACGAGGCCTCCGCGACACACGTGGCCGTCACCGTCGACCTGCCGCCCGACGGCTGGCGCGGCGGCGTGGGCACGGTGACAAGGCAGTTGGACCGCGCCCCGTTCGACCCGCCGACCACCACGGCCTTCGTCTGCGGCCCCGAGGCGATGATCCGGGCCACCGCTCGCGAACTGCTGCGCCGCGGCGTTCCCGCCCAGCGGATCCGGGTGTCGCTGGAGCGGAACATGCACTGCGCCGCCGGTCACTGCGACCACTGCCGGCTCGGTCCCGTACTGCTGTGCCGTGAGGGCCCGGTCGTCGGCTACGACCGGGTGGCCGACCTGCTCGCCGTGAACGAGCTGTGCGATGTCCGGGCGCAGACCGGCCCGTTCCTGCCCGCTCCACCCACTTCCTCGACCTGACGGTCGAGCGCGTCTGAAGGAGGCTGCCATGGCCGCCCCCACCGGTTCGGAAGGCACGTACAAGGTGAACGACGTGATGACCCGCACGGTCATCGCCGTCGGACGCGACGCGCCGTTCAAGGAGATCGTCACCACCCTCAGGCAGTGGAAGGTCAGCGCCCTGCCCGTGCTGGCGGGTGACGGCCGGGTGACCGGCGTGGTCTCCGAGGCCGACCTGCTGCCCAAGGAGGAGTTCCGGGACAGCGACCCCACCCGCTTCGAGCAGCTGCGGCGCCTGGACGACCTCGCCAGGGCGGGGGCGCGCACGGCCCGCGAGCTGATGAGCGTCCCCGCCGTCACCGTGCGTGCCGACGCATCCCTCGCGGAGGCCGCCCGCATCATGGCGGTACGGCACGTCAAGCAGCTGCCCGTGGTGGACGCCGAGGCAAAGCTGGCGGGCGTCGTCAGCCGCGCCGACCTGCTCAAGGTTTTCCTGCGATCGGACGAGGAGCTGGCCGCCGCGGTGCGCGACGAGGTGCTGACACACCTCTTCCCAGGCTATCCCCCGCCGGTCGAGGCCCTGGTGCACGAGGGCGTCGTCAGCCTCACCGGGCAGCTGAGCGACCGCACCCGCGTCCCGGTGCTGGCCCGGCTGGTGCGTGCGGTGGAGGGTGTCGTGGATGTACAGATGGAGCTGGCGGCCCCGCGACCGCCGGTGCCCTAACGGGCGCCGGCGGGCCCGGCGACACCGGCGGTCCGCAGCGGCACCCGCCACAACAGGCGCGTGCCGCCGCCGTCAGGTGTGCCGAGCTCCAGCGTGCCGCCGAGTGCCTCGGCCCGCTCGGCGATGTTGGCCAGGCCGCCGCGGTGGCCGCCGGGGCACAGGCCGACGCCGTCGTCGGCGACGGTCAGGGTGAGGTCGTCGGCGCCGACGGCGAGAACGACGTCGGCCGAGTGGGCGCGTGCGTGGCGGGCGACGTTGGCAAGCCCCTCGCCCAGGACCGTCAGGACGTGGTCGGCGATGTCGGGTGGCACGTTCACGTCGAGCAGCCCCTCGGTGCGCAGCGCCGGGCTGAACCCCAGGGTGGCCGCGGCGGATTCGACGGTGGCGGCGAGTCGACGCCGCAGGCCGGCGGTGCCGTGGTCGCCCGCCTCGTGGGCACGTAGACCGAAGATCGTGGTACGGATGATCTTGATGGTCTCGTCGAGCTCTCGCACGGCGCGCAGCAGCTTCTTCTCGCCCTCCGCGGTGCGCTCCAGGCCGACCGTGCTCTGCAGTGTCATGCCGGTGGCGAAGAGCCGCTGGATGGCCAGGTCATGCAGGTCCCGCGCGATGCGCTCGCGGTCGGACGACAGCGCCAGCCGCTCCGCGTCGCGGCGGCGGTCGGCCAGTTCCATGGCCAGGGCCGCCTGGCCGGCGAAGCCCCGCAGCGGCGCGGTCTCCTCCGGGGTGAACGCCGGGGCGCCCGCGGCGCGGGCGAGCAGCAGCACTCCCCGCCGGCCGTCCTCGGCGCCCAAGGGAACGGCGACCGCGGGGCCGAGGCCGGCGTCGCGCAGTGTGCTGCCGTGCAGACGGGGCTCGCCTTCCACGTTGTCGCTGAGCACCGGCTCGCCGCTGGTGTAGGCGAGCCCGTAGAGGGAGCCGTCGACGGGCAGCAGCCGCTCCTCGTGAGTCTCCGCGCCGGGGCCGTGGGCCAGCGCCACCCGCAGCCGGGCGGACCCGGGCACGGGCAGGGCCACCGACCCCAGCTGAGCGCCGAGTTGTTCCCGGGCCCGCTCGACGATCAGCCCGAGTACGGTCTCTTCCGGCTCGCCGGACAGCAGCGCGGCGGTGACCTCGGCGGAGGCGGCCAGCCACCGCTGCCGCCGGCGTGACTCCTCGTACAGCCGGGCGTTCTCGACGGCCACGCCGGCGGCCGCGGCGAGCGTGGCCAGCACGGCCTCGTCCTCTGCGTCGAACCCGTCGGCGTCGCGCTTGTCGGTGAGGTAGAGGTTTCCGAAGATCTCGTCGCGGACCCGGATCGGGACGCCGAGGAAGGAGTGCATCGAGGGGTGGTGGGGCGGGAAGCCATGCGAGGCGGGGTGCTCGGATATCTCCCGGAGCCGCAGCGGCTCCGGGTGGCGGATGAGGACGCCGAGTATCCCGCGTCCGCACGGCGGTGCCCCGATCGCCGCTGCCTGCTCCACGTCGACACCGACCGGCAGGAACTGCGCGAGCCGCCGGTCTCCGTGCCCCTCGCCGACGACGCCAAGGGCCCCGTACTCGGCGTCGACCAGCACGACGGCCGCCTCCACGATGCGCCGCAGCACATGGCCGAGCTCCAGGTCGCGACCGACGTTCAGCACGGCGTCGAGCAGGCCGTGCAGCCGGTCGCGGGTGCCGCGGACCTCGTCGACGTGGAGCCGGAGTTGGTCGAGCAGTTCGTCGAGTTGCAGCCGCGGCGCCCGGACGGTGGCGCTCCGCCGTTCCGGCTCCGGCACTCCTCCCGCCGTCACAGCCGGGCGGCGACGTATGCGGTGAGGTCGAGCAGCCGGTTGCTGTAGCCCCACTCGTTGTCGTACCAGCCGAAGACCTTGACGAGTTCGCCGCTGGACCGGGTCAGCGGGGCGTCGAAGACGCAGGAGGCCGGGTCGCCGATGACGTCGCGGGACACGATCGGCGCGATCGAATGGCGCAGGACGCCGCGCAGCGGTCCTTCGGCCGCTTCGGCGAAGGCGTCGTTGATCTCCTCGGCGCCGGCGGGGCGGTCCAGGATCACGGTCAGGTCCGTAAGGGAGCCGTCCTCGACGGGGACGCGCACGGCGATTCCGTCGAGGGTGCCGTCGAGCACGGGTATCACCAGCCCGGTGGCGCGGGCGGCACCGGTGGAGGCGGGGATGATGCTGACGGCGGCGGAGCGGGCACGGCGCAGGTCCTTGTGCGGGCCGTCCAGCAGGGCCTGGTCGTTGGTGTAGCCGTGGATGGTGGTCATCAGGCCCTTCACGACGCCGAAGTGCTCGTGCAGCACGTGCGCCATGGGCGCCACGCAGTTGGTGGTGCACGAGGCGGCGGAGACGACGTGGTGCCGGTCGGGGTCGTAATCGGCTTCGTTGACGCCCATGACGACGGTGGCATCCGCGTTCTTGCCGGGGGCGGAGACGAGCACTTTGCGGGCGCCGGACTTCAGGTGCATCCCGGCGTCGTCCCGGGCACGGAAGCGGCCGGTGGATTCGATGACGACGTCGACGCCGTGGGCTGACCAGTCGAGGGCGGCCGGGTCGCGCTCGGCGGTGACGGCGATGCGCCGGCCGTCGACGGTGATCGAGGCGGGGTCGGCGGTGATGTCCGCGGTGAGCCGCCCGTGGGTGGAGTCGTATTGCAGCAGGTGCGCCAGGGTCACGGTGGAGGTGATGTCGTTGACCGCGACGACCTCCACCGCGCTGGTGTCGCGGCCGTCCCGGCCGAGGGCGCTGCGCAGGTAGTTGCGGCCGATGCGGCCGAAGCCGTTGATGCCGACGCGTACGGTCATGAGGGGTGTCTCCTTCACGGGCGGGGTAGGTCAGGGGATCCAGGTCCAGTCGGCGACCTCCGGCAGGTCGGTGCCGTGGGCGCGGATCCAGTCGTGGTGGCGGGCGCGGGCGTCCTCCATGGCCTGGCGCACCGGCGCGGCGCGTACGGCGAGGCCGGGGACGCGGTCGATGACGTCCATGACCAGGCGGTAGCGATCGAGGTCGTTGGCGACGACCATGTCGAACGGCGTCGTGGTGGTGCCGATCTCCTTGTAGCCGCGGACGTGCAGGTGCGGGTGGACGGCGCGTCGGTAGGCGAGCCGGTGGATCAGCCACGGGTAGCCGTGGTACGCGAAGATGACCGGTGTGTCGCGGGTGAAGAGGGCGTCGAACTCGGCGTCGGTCATGCCGTGCGGGTGCTCCTCGTGCGGAAGCAGCCGGGCCAGGTCGACGACGTTGACGACGCGCACGGACAGGTGCGGCAGGTGCCGGCGGATGAGCTGCGCCGCGGCCAGAACCTCCAGGGTGGGTACGTCCCCGGCACAGGCCAGCACTACGTCGGGGACTTGCTCCCGGCGCTCCGTGCCGGCCCACTCCCAGACGCCGGCGCCCCGGGCGCAGTGCGCACGGGCCTGGTCCATCGGCAGCCAGTCGAAGGAGGGCTGTTTGCCGGCGACGATCACGTTGACGTAGTCGCGGCTGCGCAGCGCGTGGTCGGCCACCGAGAGCAGGGTGTTGGCGTCCGGCGGGAGGTAAACCCGTACGGCCTCGGGCGCCTTGTTCATCACATGGTCGACGAAGCCGGGGTCCTGGTGGCTGAAGCCATTGTGGTCCTGCCGCCAGACGTGTGAGGTCAGCAGGTAGTTGAGGGAAGCGATGGAGCGGCGCCAGGGCAGCGCGCGGGTGGTCCGCAGCCACTTGATGTGCTGGTTGACCATCGAGTCGACGATGTGGACGAACGCCTCGTAGCAGGAGAACAGGCCGTGCCTGCCGGTGAGCAGGTAGCCCTCAAGCCAGCCCTGGCAGGTGTGCTCGGAGAGGATCTCCATGACACGGCCGTGCCGGTCGAGGTGTTCGTCGGTGCCGCATACCTCCGCCTGCCACGCCTTGCCGGTGGCGGCGTAGGCCGCGTCGAGCCTGTTGGAAGCCGTCTCGTCCGGGCCGACGAGCCGGAAGTCGCGGCGGTTCGCGGTCGCCTCCATGACGTCGGCGAGGAACCCGCCGAGCACGCGGGTGGGTTCGTGCAGGCTCGTGCCCGGCTCGGCGACCTTGACCGCGTGCCGCTCCAGCGGCGGCAGCGGCAGCTCGCGCAGCAGCAGCCCGCCGTTCGCGTGCGGAGTCGCACCGAGCCGCCGGTCACCCTCGGGCACGCATGCCAGCACCTGCGCGGTGGGGCGGCCGGTGCGGCCGAACAACTCCTGCGGGCGGTAGGAGCGCAGCCACGCCTCCAGCTGCCGCAGCTGCTCGGGGTTGTCGCGGACGGCGGGCAGCGGCACCTGGTGGGCGCGCCAGGTGCCCTCGACCGGCAGGCCGCCGGCCTCGGCGGGCCCGGTCCAGCCCTTGGGTGTACGGAGCACGATCATCGGCCAGCGGGGGCGCTCGGTCACACCCTCCTCGCGGGCGGTCCGCTGGATCAGCTCGATGCGGTCGACGGCGCTGTCCATCGCCTGCGCCATGGCGCGGTGGACGGCCACGGGGTCGTCGCCCGCGACGTGGATCGGGGCGTGGCCGTATCCGCGCAGCAGGTCGTCGAGTTCGTCCTGCGGCAGGCGCGCGAGCACGGCCGGGTTGGCGATCTTGTAGCCGTTGAGGTGCAGGATCGGCAGCACGGCGCCGTCGTGCACGGGATCGAGGAATTTGTTGGAGTGCCAGGACGCGGCCAGCGGCCCGGTCTCCGCCTCGCCGTCGCCGACGACGCAGGCGACGAGCAGGCCGGGATTGTCCAGGGCGGCGCCGTAGGCGTGGCTGAGCGCGTAACCCAGCTCGCCGCCCTCGTGGATCGAGCCGGGCGTCTCCGGTGCGACGTGGCTCGGCACCCCGCCGGGGAACGAGAACTGCCGGAACAGCCGGGCCATGCCGGCCGCATCCCGGCCGACGTCGGGATAGGTCTCGGAGTACGAGCCCTCCAGCCACGAGTTCGCCAGCACCGCGGGCCCGCCGTGCCCGGGTCCCCAGACGCACAGGGTGTCCTGGCCGCGGTTCCTGATCAGCCGGTTGAGGTGGGTGTGGACGAGGTTCAGCCCGGGGCAGGTGCCCCAGTGCCCGAGCAGCCGCGGCTTGACATGCTCCGCCCGCAGCGGCTTCGCCAGCAGCGGGTTGTCCAGCAGGTAGAGTTGGCCGGCCGACAGGTAGTTGGCGGCTCGCCAGTGGGCGTCCAGTGCGGCGAGTTCGTCGTCGGCGGGGGCGGCCGGCGCGGGCGTCGTCACCTCTCGCATGGGTACGTCCTTCGCAGTGTCGTCGGGGTCGTCACCACACTCCGCGGCCGAAGCGCCGGGCACGTAGGGCCGCACGGGGCGCGGCGGCGGGACGATCGGCTCCCGTTGACGGGACCGCCCGGGGTCGCTGCCGGTGACAGGGGCGGAGGTGGAACGACGATGCGCCCTCCGTCCGTGGTCCATAGATGCGGATCGGCTTCCCCTGCCAGGACGGCCCGTACCGGCTGCCGCGCCCGGTGCCCGTCACGCAGGTGAGACGGCAGCACCGGCCACGGGGGCCTCCCCGCGGGGTACGCAAGGGTCGTCCCGCACCGGCTCACGGGACCGTCCGGCTCCTCCCAACGGCTCACCGGCAACGCATAATCGGGTCTGCCCCCGGATATCCGTACGGCAGGGGGCAGGCAATCGATCCCGAGGAGTCGACCATGGCAGAAGCACCGGCCTCCGCCGAGCAGCGCCCGATACGCGTCTTCCTGCTCGACGACCACGAGGTGGTGCGGCGTGGGCTGCACGATCTCCTCGACGCCCAGCCGGACATCGAAGTCGTCGGCGACGCCTCCACCGCCGCCGAGGCCGTGGCCCGCGGACCAGCGCTGCGGCCGGATGTGGCGGTGCTGGATGTACGCCTGCCCGACGGCGACGGCATCGGCGTCTGCCGGGAACTACGCTCGCGCATGCCGGAGCTGGCCTGCCTGATGCTCACCTCCTTCGACGAGGACCAGGCGCTGCTCGACGCCATCATGGCGGGCGCCTCGGGCTACGTGCTGAAGCAGATACGCGGCGACGAGATCGTCAACGCCGTACGCACTGTCGCCTCCGGCAAGTCGATGCTCGACCCGTCGACCACCGCCCGGCTGATGGAAAGCCTGCGCCACGAGGCCGAGCCGGAGCCCCGGGACGCGGCGCTGGCCTCGCTGACCGGCCGCGAGCGCGATATCCTCGAACTGATCGGTGAAGGACTGACCAACCGGGAGATCGGCAAGAGGCTCTACCTCTCCGAGAAGACCGTCAAGAACCACATCTCCCGCATGCTGTCCAAACTCGGCGTCGAGCGGCGTATCCAGGCTGCCATGATCGCCACCCAGGCCAAGCCGTCGGCCGCCGATGACAAGCGGCCGGACGGCCGTCGCTGAGAGCCCCGAGCGTCCCTGTACGGAGGTGCCGGCGTCAGGCGGCCGGGTGGAGGTCCGTGCGGTGTCCGTTGCGCCCCGGCGCCCCGGCGCCCCGGCGCGCCTGCGAACCGCACGGCGGCGAGCGGCGTCTGCGCGTCAGGCGTCCTCGTCGGCGTGGCGGTGCTCCTCCCGGTGCCGGGGACGGGCGAGCCGGCCGCCGGATGGGGCCCCCGGCGCGGCAAGCGTGCGCTGCGGAGGAAACGCTGCCGTAGGCGCCGTGCGTACGTCCGCCGCTACCCGTTCTCCGGGCCGCCGACGTGCGGCTTGCGGGGCCCTCGACGGCCGACAGACGTCGGGTGTCCGTGGCGGGCCGGCCTCTTGACCGTGACTGCCCGGTCGGGGCCGCGAGCCGAAGGGCGGAACCGCGGTGGGCCCGAAACCGGCGCCCGGCGGCGCCGGTTTCGCACGGCGCGGCGCCCGGACGAGCGCCCGGGTGCCGCTGCCGGGGTGTTATGCGACGAGGATCACCGGGCAGTGCGCGTGGTGCAGCAGTGCGTGGGTGACCGGGCCCAGGCGGCGGCCGAGCGGGTGGACGTGGCGGTGCACGGTCAGCACGACGGCGTCGGCGGACCGGGTCCGCTCGACAAGCGCGGCCGGGGCCGAGCGGCACTCGTGGTCCGTGCTCACCTGAACGTGGGGGAACTCCTCGTGCACCGCTGGTGTCAGGGGCGGCCGGCAGGAGCGGTGACCGCGGCGCGGTGACCGCGGCGCCCGCCTTCCCTTCCCAGCCTCATCGCCTCCCTCGGGTCCTCACAGGGGCCGGGCGGCTGCCGCGACGGTCCGTGCGGGCAGTCCGCGTCGACGATCAGCCCATGCAGGCCGAGGCCGGACCGCGGGCGGCCCGACGACAGCTGCGGGGCTCAGGTCCCGTCGGGCCCGCGGCGTTGGCGGGCAAGCGGGACGCGCCACACCAGCCGGGTGCCGCCGCTCGGGCGGTCGGAGACCTCGAAGGTGCCGCCCAGAGCTACGGCGCGCTCGCGCAGGTTGGCCAGGCCGCTGCGCCGCGTGCTCGGGCCGAGGCCGCGGCCGTTGTCGCCGACGGTGAGCAGAAGTTCCTCGCCGGTGTGCAGACTGACCTCGGCGGCGGATGCCTGCGCGTGCTTGCCGATGTTGGACAGCCCCTCGCGCAGCACGGCCACGAGGTGGACGGCGACCTCGTCCGGGACGGCCGCGTCGACCGGCCCTTCGAAGGAGACCGTGGGCGCGAAGCCGAGGTTGCGGCGGGCGGCGGAGGTCGCGTCGAAGATCTGCGCACGCAGGCTCGTGGCCTCCTGCGGGGCACGGTGCAGATCGAAGATCGCGTTCCGCAGTTCCTGGATCGTGGCGTCGAGTTCGGCGATGACGCCCTCGATTCGGGCGGTCGCCCGGTCGTTGTCGCGGAGGGGGGTGACGCCCTGGAGGGTCAGCCCGGCGGCGAAGACACGCTGGATGACCATGTCGTGCAGGTCCCGGGCGATGCGCTCGCGGTCGGCCATCACCTCCCGCTCGGCGCGGGCGGCGGCCAGCTCGGACTGGAGCGCCAGGCGGCGGCCGATGTCCTGGCCCACGATGGAGTAGCCGATGACGGCGCCGTCGGCGTCCCGCATCGCGGAGACGGTGACGGAGACGTCGACGAGGCCGCCGTCGGCGTGGCGCCAGCGTGTCTCCACCGGCTCGGCGTGCTCCCCCGAGCCCGTACGGGCCAGCGCGTCCTCGAACGCGGGCCGTGCGCCCTCGGGGAGGAGTGCGTCGACGGAGTCGCCCACCATCGCGTCGGTGGCGTGGCCGAGGAGGTGCGTGGCGCCGGGATTCCAGGTCTGGATCACACGCCTGGGGCTCAGGGAGATCATGGCGTCGCCGGAGGAGGTGACGATGGCGGCGAGCCGGGCGGCGGCACCGCGCGCGGCCTCCAGTTCGGCGTGCAGGGCGATCAGGCCGTGGTCTGCGTCGCTCAGCTCGCGGCTCAGCTCGGCTATCTGGCGTCTGGTGTCGGCCAGTTCGGCTTCCTGCCGCCGCAGCAGTTCTGCCGCCTCGGCGAGCGTACGCGGCGGCTGCGCGCTGTTCACGTCGCCTCTCCCGGGGCCGTCATGGTCCTCCACACTCATCATGGCGCCTCGGTGACGACGAGGACAGTGGCGTCGTCGGATGGCCGACCGTGGTCGCGGTGGAGCACGGCGGCGACGACCGCCGGGTCGTGGTGCAGCAGGCCGCGGTACTCGGCCGTGTCCCAGCCGCTGCGGATCCCGTCGGAGGTCAGCAGTAAGACGGCGCCGCGCGCCCAGGGCACGTGCTGCACATGGTCGTTCGGCGGGGACAGCCGGGTGCCGAGTGTGCCGGGCCGGCCGAGGAGCGACCACCTCCGGCCCTCACGCAGCACGCGTCCGGTGATGTTGCCGACCCCCGCGAACGCCAGCTCGCCGCGGTCCGCGTCGATGCGGCACGCACCGAGCACTCCGCCCCGGGTGGCCCGCATCGCCTCGTGCGCCCGACGCAGATAGGGAGCGGGGCCGGTCATGAGCTGCCGTCGGAACTCCGCCAGCGCGGCCCGCGCGGCCACGGCGGCCGGGGCTCCATGGCCCAGGCCGTCGACGACGACGGCCTCCAGCGTGCTCCCGCCGGTACGCACCGCCCAGCCGTCGCCGGATTCCTCCTCGCTCCCGTACGGGATGTTGACGCCACCGTGCCGCCAGCGGGACGTATCCGGCCGGTCCGTCCGGTCGAGGCGGGCCAGGACGACGGTGCCGGCCCGGGTGCCGTAGCAGTCGAAGTCGCGGGCCAGGCGCCGGACGGCGGAAAGTCCGGCGCCCAGGCCGCCGGAGGCGTGGGACGGGCGCTCGGGGGGCGCGGGGGCGTGCCGGGCGTACGGCGGCAGCGGGACGCACTCCGGCGGGATCCCGGGGCCGTGGTCGACGGAGAGCAGTTCGATGCCGTCGCCGGCCGGGCGGAAGAGCACGTATCCGCCGGGGTGCGCGTGGCGCAGCAGGTTGGTGCCGAGTTCGGTGGCGGCCAGTTCGGCTTCGCCCGCGCGCAGCCCCGGGCGCCCGGCGGCGATCCGCGCGACCGCCCGGCGCAGGGCGCCGACGTCCTCCTCGGCGCCGATGGGAAAGCGCCGGTGTGCGGTGCCCGTCAGCGTCGCCACTTCTCGATCACCACCGTGGTACCGGAGCCGGGTGCCGAGGTGACCGTCAGCTCGTCCACCAGTCGCTGCGCTCCGGGCAGTCCGAGCCCGAGGCTGCCGCCGGTGCTGAACCCGTCGGTGAGCGCGGCGCCGATGTCCTCAATGCCGGGGCCCTCGTCGGTGAACGTCGCCCTGACGCCCTGACGCCCGGCGCCGGTGACCTGTTCCGCGCGCAGCCGACCCCGGGAGCCGGTGGCGTACTTGAGGATGTTGCGGGTCAACTCGCTGCCGGCGGTGATCAGTTTCGTCTCGTCGACCAAGCCGAGGCTGGCGCTCCGTGCCTGCGCGCGCAGGGCCTTGCGTACGCGGATCAGGTCCGTCTGGTCGGAGATCACGATGTCGTCCGTGCCGGCCGCGACCGGTCCCGTGTCAGTACGCACGGCGGCGGCCGTCGCGGCGCAGCCGGGCCAGCAGCGCCAGACCCTTCTCCGCGTTGAGGGCGGTGTCGAGATCGCCCATCGGAACGCCGAGTTCCACCAGGGTGATGGCAACGGCCGGCTGGATGCCGACAACCGCCACCTCCGCGCCGAGCAGCCGCACCATGGCCACCATCCGGGCAAGTACCCGGGCGATGAACGTGTCCACCACGCTCAGTCCGCTGACGTCGATGAGCATGCCGCCGGCGCCGGTGCGGGCGACCTCGCGCGTCAGGTGCTCCTCGACCTCGACGACCGCGATGTCGTCCAGGTCGCCCTGGAGCGAGACCAGCAGCGTGTCGCCGATCTGCATGACCGGCCCGGCCTCGCCGTTCACAGGGCGTCCCGCAGGGAGTCCCTAGCCGGCGGCGCGCTGCCGTCGCGCTCGTCGAGGATGGCCAGCGCCAGTTGCAGCGCGTCGCGCAGCGTGTTGCGGGAGCGCAGGCGTCCCATGTCGATGCCCAGGTGGACCATGGACTGGGCGGTCTCCGGCCGTACGCCGCTCATGATGCTCTCCGTACCCATCAGCGCGGCCGCCTGGACGGTCCGCAGCAGGTGCTGCGCGACCTGGGTGTCGATGGTCGGCACACCGCTGATGTCGAGGATCGCCACCTCGGCCTGGGTCTCGGCGATCCGCTGCAGCAGCCCTTCGGTGAGCCGGGCCGCCCGGCCGGTGTCGAGGGTGCCGATCAGCGGTAGCGCGAGCACCCTGTCCCACACCTGGATCACGGGGGTGGACAGCTCCAGGATCTCGTCGCGCTGCCGCATCAGACGCTGCTCGGTCTCACGGCGCTCGGTGACGTCCCGGATCGCAGCCGAGACCAGGACTCCCTCGTCGCTCTCCAGCGGGCTGAGGCTGATCTCGACGGGGAACTCGGTGCCGTCCCGGCGCAGCCCGTACAGCTCCAGCCCCAGGCCCATCGGACGCATCCGGGGGTCGGCGAGGTAGCCGGAGCGGTGTGCGTAGTGCTGCCTGCGGAACCGCGGCGGGACCAGGACCTCGATCTCCTGGCCGATCAACTCCTGGCGGTCGTAGCCGAAGAGCAGGTCCGTCTGGCGGTTGGCGAGCCTGATCCGCCCGTCGGGCCCGATGATGACCATCGCGTCCGGCGCGGATTCGAGCAGCCCGTGGAAGAGGGCGTCCGCACGCCGCTGCTCGCTGGCGTCCTTGACGACCTCGGCGAAGCCGAACACGTCGCCGTTCACGTCCCGAATCGCGGTGAGCACGGAACTCGCCCAGTACCGTTCGCCGTTCTTGCGCTCCCGCCAGCCCTCGGACTCGTACCGTCCGCTCTCGCCCGCGGCGGCGAGCGCCTGCTCCGGACGCCCCGCCGCACGGTCGTCGGCCGGGTAGAGCACCGCCGCCGACCGGCCCAGCACCTCGTCCTCACCGTAGCCGTGCAGCAACAGGGCCCCCCGGCTCCAGCCGGCCACCCGCCCCTCGGCGTCGTACCTGACGATGGCGTAATCGGTGATGGCGTCAAGCAGCGACTCCAGATCGCGCAGCCGGACGTTCGGCTCACCATCCTCCCCTGCGGGCTCCGTCATCTCCGGTCCCTCCTTCCCCGAGGGGTCGTCGGGCTCCCAGGCCCGTGCGCCGGATGCTACCCCGGCCGGTGCTCATGCGCGCCGGTGCCCGGCAGCGGTCTCCCCCGGCGTCCGGCGGAGCGCCGGCCGACTGCGCTGGGCCGGTCGGCGGCGGAACTGCCGGCGGACGGCCCTGGTCAGGACCGTGCGGCCCTGCGTTCCGCGGGTGCGCGGCGGAGGCACCCCGGCGCACTGGTGGCCGGCCGACTGCGGCGCTCGTGCCCCTGGCACGAGGCAGAGATCACCGTGGTCGACCGCGACGACGACCACGTCCACCGGTCGGGCCTGCTGTTCGTCCCCTCCGGCCGGACGGCGGCAAGGATCTCTGTCCACCCTCGCGCGCAGTACCTGCCTCCCGGCATCGGCCTCCGATGCCCGGAGGCGACTTACGTGGATCCCACCGCGCGCACCGTGTACCTCGCCGACGGCACGTTGCTGCCTTATGTCCTGCTGGTGGTGGCTGACGGCGCCCCCCCCGCCGGCCCGTCTTCCAGGTGAGGCGCACCGAGTAAGAGGCCAGGGGCGCGGCCTCCCGGTCCGTGCGCTGGCCGAGTTCTCCGGGACGCCGGTCAAGGAGTTCCGCCTCATCGTTCCCAGGACCCGCCGGAGGACGTCAACCCTCCTCGGGTGATCACGGCAAGTGGAGCCGGGGCCGGCGAATTCTCGGACCAGCAGACGACGAACGCGTCCGGGGCGGCCATCGTTTCCGTGCGGCGCGAGGCGAGTGCGCCGGGCGTGCCCGGCAACACGGATCCATGCGGCTGTCGTGGTCGGACCGGCACAGCCAGGTCAGTCCGTACGGCCGCATGGACGGGACCAACGGCCCACTCGGCGTGCCGCGTTGTCCCGGATGCTGGCAGAAGGCTCTACTGCACCGGGTGCAGAGTCCCCGCCTGCGCCGTCGAAGGCCGGGACCGGGCGATCGCCTCCAGGAGGAGTAGCACGATGTACCAGCCGTCACAGACACGGGACGACCAGCGGCTCCGAGGGCCGGGGCAGGCTTGGCTGATGCTCGCTGTGGCGACCATCGGCTTCGCGCTCAACTTCTGGGCGTGGGCGCTGCTGAGCCCGCTCGCACCGCGGCTGAAGGACGACCTCGGGCTGAGCTCGTTCGAGCAGTCGCTGCTGGTCGCGATCCCCGTGGTGGTCGGGTCCCTGGGCCGGATCCCGGTGGGGGCGTTGACCGACCGCTTCGGCGGCCGGGTGATGTTCCCGCTGGTCTCTTCGGCCACCATCGTGCCGGTTCTCTTTCTCGGCCTGGCCGGGCACTCGTCCCTGCCGGCCCTGCTGTTCGGCGGGTTCTTCCTCGGCATCGGTGGCACCGCGTTCGCGGTCGGCGTGCCGTTCGTCAGCGGCTGGTTCCCACCGGAGCGGCGCGGACTGGCGATCGGTGTCTTCGGCGCAGGCATGGGCGGCACGGCGATCAGTGCACTCACCACGGTGAAGCTGGTGGACGGGCTCGGCATGGCAAGCACGTTCCTGATCACGGCCGGGGCGCTGGCCGCGTACACGGTGGTGGCCGCGCTGGTGCTGCGTGACGCCCCCGGACGCAGCGTCCCCGCAGAGCCGCCGGCCCGGCAACTGGCCGACACCCTGCGCCTGCGCGTGACGTGGCAGGCTTCGGCGCTGTACGCCGTTGCCTTCGGCGGCTATGTGGCATTCTCGGTCTACCTGCCGACGTACCTGAAGACCGACTACGGCCTGAGTCAGGCGGACGCGGCCAACCGGATGGCCGGCTTCGTGCTGCTGGCGGTGCTGATGCGGCCGGTCGGCGGCTGGTTGTCGGACCGTATCGGCCCGATCCGGGTGCTCACCGGGTCGCTCGCCGTGGTCGTGGCCGGTGCCCTCGTACAGTCTGCCGGCCCGTCCCTGGTCCCCATGGCCACGGTTGCGTTCCTGTCGCTGGCCGCGGCGCTCGGTGCCGGGAGCGGAGCCACGTTCGCGCTGCTGGCGATGCTGGCACCGGCCGGCAGGGTCGGCTCGGTGACCGGGGTCGTCGGGGCCGCTGGCGGTCTGGGCGGGTTCCTGCCGCCGCTGGTGATGGGCTCGCTGTACGGCGCCTTCGGCTCGTACGGGCTGGGCCTGGTCCTGCTGGCGCTGGTGGCCGGTGCGGCGCTCGGCTTCACCGTCACCGGCGTGCGCCGTGCCCTCACCCCGAAAAAACCCGATGCTCCGGACACGGTGAGCACAGTGAAGGAGCGGCGACGTGTGTGAGTACTGCGGGTGCCAGGCGGTAGCGTCGGTGGCCGGGCTGACCCGGGAGCACGAGGCGGTGGTGAACCTCATCGGTGCCGTCCGCGACGCGCACCGGCAGAATGACATCGTCCGCATGACCGAGGTGGTGCGCGAGATCGCGGCCATCCTCGGTCCGCACACCCAGGTCGAGGAGCGCGGCCTGTTCCCGGCCATGGCGGACGAGTTCCCCGACCACATCGCCGTGCTGGAGACCGAGCACCGGCAGATCGAGGCGGTGCTGGCCGAGGCCGAAGACGGCGTCCCGACGGCCCCTGCGTGGCCTTCCCGCGTGCTGAACGTCCTCGCCCTGCTGCGCGAGCACATCCTCAAAGAGCAGGACGGCGTCTTCCCCGCCGCGCTGGCATCCTTGAGCATCGAGCAGTGGGAAGCCGTCGAGGCCGTACGCGATCGCGTCGGCAGCCGCACGCCGGCTCCCTGGGCGGAGGCAGACGATTCGAGTCTTCGAGATTGATTCTTCGCGATCGGGCAACATGAGCAGGCACCTCCCCTGGAGGGCCGAACCGAGCATCCGATGGGCCGGCGGGCCCGGAAAGGGACGTCGCGATGGTGACGGAGGCCGGTGGACAGGCCGGGGACACGGGCGGGGCGGCGGGAGCGGGACTGGACGGTGAGCTGGCGGTCGCGTTGGTACGTGCGCGTCGCTTCTTCACCCGGGCCCGGGTCTCGGACGATCTGCGCGTCCTGCACAAGTCCGGTGGCCGGGCGGCGGACGAGTTCTACCGGGACCGCTGGTCGCACGACAAGGTGGTGCGTTCCACGCACGGGGTGAACTGCACCGGCTCGTGCTCCTGGAAGGTGTACGTCAAGGACGGCATCATCACCTGGGAGGCACAGCAGACCGACTATCCCTCGGTGGGGCCCGACCGGCCGGAGTACGAGCCGCGGGGCTGCCCACGCGGTGCGGCCTTCTCCTGGTACACCTACTCCCCCACCCGGGTGCGCTACCCGTATGTGCGCGGGGTGCTGCTGGAGATGTACCGCGAGGCCAGAAAGCGGCTGGGCGATCCGGTGGCGGCCTGGGCGGACATCGTCTCCGACCCGGAGCGCGCCCGCCGCTACAAGGCGGCGCGCGGCAGGGGCGGGCTGGTGCGCGCGAGTTGGGACGAGGCCGTGGAGATGGTGGCCGCCGCGCACGTGCACACCATCAAGGAATACGGCCCCGACCGGCTGGCCGGCTTCTCGCCGATCCCGGCGATGTCGATGGTCTCGCACGCCGCCGGGGCGCGGTTCTACTCGCTGCTGGGCGGGGTGATGCTGTCGTTCTACGACTGGTACGCGGACCTGCCGGTGGCCTCGCCGCAGGTGTTCGGCGATCAGACCGACGTGCCGGAGTCCGGGGACTGGTGGGACGCCGGTTATCTGATCATGTGGGGCTCGAACCTGCCGGTGACCCGCACGCCGGACGCGCACTGGATGGCCGAGGCCCGGTATCGCGGTCAGAAGGTGGTAGCGGTCGCTCCGGACTACGCGGACAACGTGAAGTTCGCCGACGAGTGGCTGGCCGCCCAGCCCGGTACCGACGGGGCGCTGGCGATGGCCATGGGGCATGTGATCCTCAAGGAGTTCTTCGCCGACCGGCGGACCCCGTACTTCGAGGACTACGTCAAGCGGTACACCGACCTGCCTTTCCTGGTCACGCTGGAGGAGGGAGAGGCGGACACGTACGCCCCGGGCAAGTTCCTGACCGCGGCCGACCTCGGCGGCCGGGCCGCGGCGGCGGAGCACGCGGAGTTCCGCACGGTGCTGCTGGACGCCGCCACGGGAGAGCCGGTCGTCCCGAACGGCACGCTGGGCGACCGCTTCAGCGAGTCCGGTGCCGGGAAGTGGAACCTCGACCTCGGTGATGTCGACCCGCTGCTGTCCTCCGTCGGGGGTGGCGAGGAGCCGGTGGCGGTCGAGCTGCCGCGGTTCGACGCCCCGGACGGCGGCGCCGGCCGGCTGCGGCGCGGGGTACCGGTGCGGCGGGTGGCCGGTCGGCTGGTCACCACGGTCTTCGACCTGCTGCTGGCGCAGTACGGGGTCGCCCGCGAGGGCCTGCCCGGCTGCTGGCCGTCCTCGTACGACGACGCGAGCGAGCCGTGCACTCCGGCCTGGCAGGCGGCGATCACCGGCGTGGACGCCGAGAAGGCGGCGCGGATCGCGCGGGAGTTCGCCGCGAACGCCGAGGAGTCGCGCGGCCGCTCGATGATCGTGATGGGGGCGGGCACCAACCACTGGTTCCATTCCGACACCATCTACCGGGCGTTCCTGACGCTGACCACGTTGACGGGTTGTCAGGGTGTGAACGGCGGCGGCTGGGCGCACTACGTGGGGCAGGAGAAGGTTCGCCCGATCACGGGCTACTCGGCGCTGGCCACCGCGGCGGACTGGAACCGTCCGGCGCGGCAGATGATCCAGACGGCGTACTGGTACCTGCACACCGACCAGTTCCGCTATGACCCGTTCTCGGCTGACACTCTCGCCGCGGCCGGCGCTGGTGGTCCTTTCGCGGGCAAGAGCACGGCGGATGTGATCGCCGCCTCGGCGCGGATGGGCTGGATGCCCTCGTACCCCACCTTCGACCGCAACCCGCTCGCCCTGGCCGACGAGGCCGAGCAGGCCGGACGGGACGTCGGCGAGCATGTGGTCGGCGAGTTGCGGGCCGGGCGGCTGCGGTTCGCGGCCGAGGACCCGGACGCCCCGGCCAACTTCCCCCGGGTGCTGACCGTCTGGCGGGCCAACCTGCTGGGCTCCTCCGCGAAGGGCAACGAGTACTTCCTGAAGCACCTGCTGGGTACCGATTCCTCGGTGCGCGCCTGCGAGGCACCGCCGGGAGCACGGCCCCGGGATGTGGTGTGGCGCGACGAAGCCCCGGCCGGGAAACTGGATCTGCTGCTGACGCTGGACTTCCGGATGACCAGCACCACCGTCTTCTCGGACGTGGTGCTGCCCGCCGCGACCTGGTACGAGAAGCACGACCTGTCCAGCACGGACATGCACCCGTTCGTGCACGCCTTCAACCCGGCGATCGCCCCGCCCTGGCAGACCCGCACCGACTGGGACGCCTTCAACGCCCTCGCCCAGGCGTTCAGCCGGCTGGCCGCCGACCGCCTCGGCACCCGCCGGGACGTGGTCGCCGCTCCGCTGCTGCACGACACCCCGGACGAGTTGGCCACGCCGCACGGCCGGGTGCGGGACTGGAAGGCGGGCGACTGCGAGCCCGTGCCCGGCCGCACCATGCCGAAACTCATCACCGTCGAGCGGGACTACGGGGCCGTCGCCGAGAAGATGACCGCCCTCGGCCCGTTGCTGGACACCCTCGGCGCCAGCACCAAGGGCGTCACTCTCCGCCTGGAACGCGAGCTGGAGTACCTGCGGCACAAGAACGGCACCGTGCGCGGCGGGGTCTCGGACGGCCGCCCGTCGATCGCCCGGGACGTCCATGCCTGTGAGGCGATCCTGGCGCTGTCCGGCACGACCAACGGCAACCTGGCCACGCAGGGGTTCCGCACCTTGGAGGCGCGCACCGGCACCCGGCTGGCGGATCTTGCCGCCGAGCACGAGGGCAAGCGGATCACGTTCGCCGATACCCAGGCCGGGCCGGTGCCGGTCATCACCAGCCCCGAGTGGTCCGGCTCGGAGACCGGCGGACGCCGCTACTCCCCCTTCACGGTCAACGTCGAACGTCTCAAGCCCTGGCACACTCTCACCGGCCGCCAGCACTTCTACCTCGATCACGACTGGATCGCCGCCCTCGGCGAGCAATTGCCCGTCTACCGGCCGCCGCTGAACATGGACCGGCTCTTCGGCGAGCCGCGCATCGGGGATGTCGGCGAGCTCGGCGTCACCGTGCGCTACCTGACCCCGCACAACAAGTGGTCCATCCACTCCGAGTACCAGGACAATCTGCTGATGTTGTCGCTGTCCCGGGGCGGGCCGGTGATCTGGATGAGCACCACCGACGCGGCCAAGATCGAAGTCAGGGACAACGACTGGATCGAGGCGGTCAACCGCAACGGCGTCGTGGCCGCGCGTGCGATCGTCTCGCACCGCATGCCCGAAGGCACCGTCTACATGCACCACGCCCAGGACCGGCTCATCGACGTGCCCCGCACCGAGACCACCGGCCGCCGCGGCGGCATCCACAACTCCCTGACGCGCCTGCTCATCAAGCCCACCCACCTCATCGGCGGCTACGCCCAATTGTCGTACGCCTTCAACTACCTCGGCCCTACCGGCAACCAGCGCGACGAGGTGACCGTCATCCGCCGTCGCGCCAACCAGGAGGTGACGTACTGACATGCGTGTCATGGCCCAGATGGCGATGGTGATGAATCTCGACAAGTGCATCGGCTGCCACACCTGCTCGGTGACCTGCAAGCAGGCGTGGACCAACCGCACCGGGGTGGAGTACGTGTGGTTCAACAACGTCGAGACCCGGCCCGGCCAGGGCTACCCGCGCCGCTACGAGGACCAGGAGCGCTGGCGCGGCGGCTGGGAGCTGAACCGGCGCGGCCGGCTGAAGCTCAAGGCCGGCGGCCGGTTCAGCAAGCTCATCACGATCTTCGCCAACCCCACGCTGCCCGCCCTCGACGACTACTACGAGCCCTGGACCTACGACTACCGGACGCTCACCAACGCCCCGCTCCAGGAGCACACCCCCGTCGCCCGCCCGAAGTCGCTCATCTCCGGCAAGGACATGAAGATCGGCTGGTCGGCGAACTGGGACGACAACCTCGGCGGCTCCAGTGACCACGGTGACAAGGACGTTGTGCTGCAGGAAGTCTCCGAGAAGATCAAACTGGAGTTCGAGCAGACGTTCATGTTCTACCTGCCGCGCATCTGTGAGCACTGCCTGAACCCGAGCTGCGCGGCCTCCTGCCCCTCCGGCGCTATCTACAAGCGCACCGAGGACGGCATCGTCCTCGTCGACCAGGACCGCTGCCGCGGCTGGCGGATGTGCGTCACAGGCTGCCCTTACAAGAAGGTCTACTTCAACCACCGCACCGGCAAGGCCGAGAAGTGCACGTTCTGCTTCCCCCGCGTCGAGGTCGGCCTGCCCACCGTCTGTGCCGAGACCTGCGTCGGCCGACTGCGCTACATCGGCCTGGTCCTCTACGACGCCGACCGCGTCCTTCAGGCCGCCGCCACCCCGGACGAGACCGGCCTGTACGAAGCCCAGCGCCGCGTCTTCCTCGACCCGCACGACGCGGACGTCATCGCCGCCGCCGAACGGGAGGGCATCCCCCGCGACTGGATCGACGCCGCCCAGCGTTCTCCCATCCACTCCCTGATCAACACCTACCGCGTCGCCCTGCCGCTGCACCCGGAGTACCGCACCCTGCCCATGGTCTGGTACATCCCGCCGCTCTCCCCGGTCGTCGACGCCGTCCGCGACACCGGACACGACGCCGAGGACCACCGCAACCTCTTCGCCGCCGTCGACAATCTCCGCATCCCCGTCGACTACCTCGCCCAGCTGTTCACCGCAGGCGACCCCGCCCCCGTCGACGCGGTCCTGCGCCGCCTCGCCGCCATGCGCGCCTACATGCGCGACATCAACCTCGGCCGGGAGCCGGACCCCGCCATCCCGCAGGCGGTCGGCATGAGCGAAGAGGAGATGTACGACATGTACCGCCTCCTGGCGCTGGCCAAGTACGACGAGCGCTATGTCATCCCGCCGGCGCACGCCGAGCAGGCTCACGACCTGGAGGAACTGGCCACCGAGTGCAGCCTGGACTACGAGGGCGGCCCGGGGATGGGCGGCTCCGGCCCGTTCGGGGAGGGATCCGGCGGAGCCGCCCCCATCGCCGTGGAGAACTACCTGGCCCTGCGCGACCGCCAGAGCTCCGACACCCCCGCCGCACCCGTCGACAAGGGCACCCGCGTCAACCTCCTCAACTGGGACGGCAAAGGCCAACCCCCCGGCCTCTTCCCCCCACCGGGGAACGGCAGCGATGGCACCGAAGGCGAGACGCGGCCATGAGGCGCAAGAAGCAGACCGCCGTGCAACCGCACACCGAGGCGTGGCGCCCGAACGCCTGGCAGACCCACTCCCTGCTGCTGGCCTACCCGGGCGAGCAGTTCCCGGAACACCTGACCCTGGCCCGACGCGTCGCCACCACCCTGCCCGACCAGGTCGCCGAGCCACTGCTGCGCTTCGCCGACCACGCGGAGGACACGGCGGCCACGGACCTGGCCACCGACTACGTCGCCACCTTCGACCACCGCAAACGCTGCTGCCCCTACCTGACCTACTACGCCCACGGAGACACGAGGAAACGCGGTGTGGCCCTGGTGCGGCTGAAGCACACCTACGCCACCGCAGGCTGGCGCCTGAACGACGATGAGCTGCCCGACCACCTCGCCGTGGTCCTGGAGTTCGCCTCCGCCGAGCCCGCCGCCGGCCACCGGCTGCTCACCGAGCACCGTGCCGGACTCGAACTGCTGCGCCTGGCCCTGCGGGAGGACCGCTCCCCGTGGGCACACCTGCTTCGGTCGATCTCCGCCACCCTGCCCGCCCTCGCCGGCGACGAACGCGCGGCCGTCGCCCGACTCGCCGCCGAAGGCCCGCCCGAAGAACAGGTCGGCCTCGCCCCGTACACCCCGGAGTCGTACGTGCCCGCACGTCCTGGAGGTACGCGATGACCTGGACCACCGCGCTCGCCACCGCGGGTGAGGAGACCGGCACCGGGGGCGCCCTGCTATGGATCGCCCTTCCCTACCTCGCCCTCACCGTCTTCGTCCTCGGCCACGTCTGGCGCTACCGCTACGACAAGTTCGGCTGGACCACCCGCTCCTCCCAGCTCTACGAGAACCGGCTCCTGCGCATCGGCAGCCCGCTGTTCCACTTCGGCATCCTCGTCGTTCTCCTCGGCCACATCGGCGGCCTGCTTATCCCCAAGAGCTGGACCGAAGCCGCAGGCATCAGCGAGCACGCCTACCACGTCACCGCCGTCGCCCTCGGCACCATCGCCGGCATCGCCACCCTCGGCGGCATGACCATCCTCATCTACCGCCGCCGCACCGTCGGCCCGGTCTTCTCCGCCACCACCCGCAACGACAAGGCGATGTACTTCGCCCTCGCCGCGGCCATCACCCTCGGCCTGGCCGCCACGGTCGCCGCCAACGTCCTCGACGACGGCTACGACTACCGCGAAACCATCTCCCCCTGGTTCCGCTCCGTCTTCTACCTCCAGCCCGACCCCGCGCTGATGGCCGACGCCCCGCTGCTCTTCCAGCTCCACGCCCTCAGCGCCCTGCTGCTCTTCGCCGTCTGGCCCTTCACCCGCCTGGTCCACATGCTCACCGCACCCGTCGGCTATCTGACCCGCCCCTACATCGTCTACCGCAGCCGCGATGTCCAGCTGGGCGCCCACGCCCCTCACCGCGGCTGGGAACGAACCATCGATTGACCGCGCCGTTTCGAGCGGACTCGACGGCCAAAAGGCCACCGACGCGGTCTTCGAGTCGGCGGCGTCGCCGGCCTCCGAGCAAGCCGAGTACCGGCTGCACACCATCAAGTCCCTGCTCGTCGCCACGCTGGAGCGCTGACTTGGCCCACCCCGCCAAGTTCGTCGGCCAGGTCTCCAGCCACACCGAGCCGAACGCCTGCCCCGCGAGTGTGGCTGGCAGTGGCCGAGGACACGTCCGGATGGCGCCGGCTGGTGCACTCACCACGCCCGCGGCGATCCTCCAGGTCGACACGATCCGCGGCCTGCCCTGCTCACCGACCCCGGGGGCCTCGTCCTCCACAAGGCCACCGCCCACGTCGACACCGCAGGCGACGCCGAACTCGCCACCACTCTGGCCTCCACCACCGGCCGCACCACCATCGTCATCGGACACCGCCCCGCCACCACCCGCCGAGCCGACCGCATCGCCGTCCTGGAGAACGGACACGTCACCGAACAGGGCACATGGAACAACCCAGCTGGAAGGAGTACTCGCTTGGGCACGTGGGTGGGCAGCCGGTCATCCGAGCCGCCGACACCAGGCGGACTGCGGTTTGCCTTCTACGGGCGGGGGCCGACGGAGGACTTCCAGGACCCGGCCAGCTCCCGGGGCTGGCAGTTGCTGCGTGCGCAGGCGCTGGTCGCCGGGCACGGACGGGTCACCGCCGAGTTCTTCGACGTCGGGCACAGCCGGGTGCTGCCCTGACCCCGCCGCCCGGAAGCCGCCCGCCTCATCGACGCACTGGCCGCCCCGGAACGAAACGTCGACGCGGCGGTGCCGTGTCCGTCGGCGGCCGACCCGGACCGCAACCTGCACCGCAGCGGCGGCCGCGCCAACCTTTTGCGCTGCGACCTGTGTGCGCGGCGGAGGGACTCCTGCTGGTCTCACGATCGCCCGGCCTACCGCTGCCGCCACGGCCGCACCAGCGCCACCGGCCCCGGCCGGCCACGCAACACCTACCTCCGCAAGGACCGCATCCTGGCCCACCTGCCCGCTCTGCTACTCCGCCTCACCGAAGCGACGAGCCGGCGGATCCCGAAGCGGCAGCCGCCCGGCTGCGGGCCGGGAACGTGACGCTGACCTACGACCCGGGGGACCAGACACTGACCGCCGGCACCCCGACGAGGAAGGATCCGCATCGCCTGAGCCCAGCGCCCCCTCCACCGCCAGGGACGGACGCAGCAAAATGCACCCGTTCCTCACTCCAGGTGAGAGCCGGGTGCCAATGACACCTGCCCGCGAACCCGCGGTTGTGGGGCAATTATGTGTCCGAGGGGGGACTTGAACCCCCACGCCCTTAACGGGCACTAGCACCTCAAGCTAGCGCGTCTGCCATTCCGCCACCCGGACCGGGTTGCCGTGCCGCGACAGAGGGCCGCGGGGCACGGCCAACGATACCAAGGATTCCCGGGCCGTTCGCACCGGTATTTGGTTACGGTACGTGGCCCTCTGTTGCGGGTAGTGACGGGACAGGGCCCCGGCCCGCCGGTGGGGCGGCGGGCCGGGGGGATTCGGGCGGGGCGGGCACAGGGGCCGGGGTGGCCCGGCCGGGCCAGGTGGCGCGGGGCCCGCCGGGCGGGTGGGCTCAGGGGCCCCGCCGGGCCGGGGTGGTGGGTGGGGTTGGCCGGGTGCGGCGGGGCGGTGTCAGGCGCGGAGGTGGCGGAGGTGGGTGGCGGAGCGGCGGGCTGTGGTGAGGGAGCCGGCCGGGTTCGTGTCGGGGTTCACCGCGTCGTCGCGTTCGACGAGCCAGTTGTGGTACTTGCGGTACCGGCCGCCGGTGACCGTGCCGATGAAGCGCTGGTAGTCGATGTCCCCGTCGCCCACGTCGGTCATGTGGTAGCCGTCCTGGGAGGCCGCGTCGTGCTCGCCGTCCTTCACGTGGAACAGCGGGAAGCGCCGCGGGGCGGCCGTGACGTAGTCCAGCGGGTCGAACGGCGCCGGGGTGCCGTCCGGGCGGACGCTGAAGCGGTGGACGCCGGTGTAGGCCCAGTAGATGTCCATCTCCATGAACACCAGGTCCGGGTCCGTCTCGGCCAGCATCAGGTCGTAGATGCGCACCGTCGGGTCGTCGCTGCAGAAGCCGAACTCGTTGCCGTGGTTGTGCTGGTAGAACCGCAGGCCGCGGCGGCGGGCCGCCGCGCCGTAGGCGTTGAACTCCGCCGAGGCGCGCTTGACCCCGTCGACCGTGGTGCCGTAGCGGAACGGGCCGTCCCAGGTGCCGACGTACGGCAGGTCCAGGGTCTCGGCGTCGTCGAGGACCTGCTCCAGGCTGGTGGCGAAGGAGTAGCCCGCCGGGTCGCCGACGTGGTACGCGACGTGGCTGCCGATGCCGCGCAGGCCGTGGTCGCGGGCCAGGCGGCGGAGCTGGGGCAGGGTGAGGGGGCCGTTGCCCTGGGTGTAGCCGGCGTACTCGACCTGGTCGTAGCCGTACCGCTCCAGGGCGTCGAAGACCTTGGCGAAGCCGGCCGTGCCGATCTGGTCGCGGAGGGTGTAGAGCTGGATGCCCAGGTTGCCCCGGGGGACGGCCGGGCGGCCGTGGCCGGCGCCCCGCGGCTGCGCGGCGGCGCCGGTGGCGCCCGCGGTGCCGGCGATGGCCGCCGCCGTGGTGCCGGCCGCGACGCCGAGGAATCTGCGTCTGTTGACTGCGTGGTCGAGTTCGTCTCTGTTCTTGGTGGACATGGCAACGCTCCTTGACGGGGATCGGCTAGTCGAGACCGGCGAGCGACAGCAGCAGCGACTTCACGTCGGTCGCCGGTACGGGTCCCGAGGTCGCCCCCGGCCGGGTGGTGAGCAGCACGGGGCCGTCGCGCTCGTCGTCCGGGAGGCGGCCGTGGGTGCCGCGTACCGGGGCGGGGTCGAGTGGGACGACGGCCAGGCGGTAGCGCATCCCGGCCTTCTTGCGGGCGATCGCGGAGACGGCCCGCAGACGTACGTACGGGTCGGTGGGGTCCATGAAGAGCTCGGCGGGGTCGTAGCCGGGCTTGCGGTGGATCTCGACGAGCTGGGCGAAGTCCGGGGCACGGGCGTCGTCGAGCCAGTAGTAGTACGTGAACCAGGCGTCCGGCTCCGCCACCGCGACCAGTTCGCCGGCGCGCGGGTGGTCCAGGCCGTGGGCCTTCTTGCCGGAGTCGGAGAGCACGTCGGCGACGCCGGGCAGCTTGGTGAGGATCTCCCGGGTGGCCTCGACGTCGGCCGGGTCGCGGACGTAGACGTGCGCGATCTGGTGGTCGGAGACCGCGAAGGCGCGCGACGCCCACGGGTCCAGGTACTCCATCCCGTCCTGCGTGTAGACCTCCAGCAGCCCGGCCTTGCGCAGTGCGCGGTTGACGTCCACGGGCGTGGTCGCCTGCGTGATGCCGTACTCCGAGAGCACCACGGTCTCCGCGTCCGCCGCCCTGGCGTCCGCCAGCAGCGGCGCCAGCGCGTCGTCCAGCTCGCGCGCGGCGGCGTGCGAGCGCGGGTCGTCGGGGCCGTAGCGCTGGAGGTCGTAGTCGAGGTGCGGGAGGTAGACGAGGGTGAGGTCGGGGCTGTACGCGTCGAGGATGTGCCGCGAGGCGTCGATGATCCACTGCGAGGAGACGATGCTCGCCGTCGGGCCCCAGTAGTTGAAGAGGGGGAACGTGCCGAAGGCGGCGGTCAGTTCGTCGTGCAGCTCCGGCGGCCGGGTGTAGCAGTCGGGCTCCTTGCGGCCGTCGGCGTAGTAGATGGGGCGCGGGGTGACGATGTAGTCGGTGTCCATGCCCATCGCGTACCACCAGCCGACGTTGGCCACGGTGTAGCCGGGGTACGCGCGCCGGGCGGCCTCCCACAGCTTGTCGCCGCCGACGAGCGCGTTGTGCTGGCGCCACAGGAAGACCTCGCCCAGCTCGCGGAAGTACCAGCCGTTGGCGACGATCCCGTGCTCCGCCGGCGGTGCGCCGGTGAGGATCGTCGACTGCACGGTGCAGGTGACGGCCGGCAGCGGCGGCGTCAGCGCGCTCTTCGAGCCGGCGTCGGCCAGCGCGCGCAGGTTCGGCATGTGGTCGAGGAGGCGCGGCGTGAGGCCGACGACGTCGACGACGACCAGCCGCTTCGGGGGCGTCATGGCAGCTCCTTCAGGCCGAGCGAGGTGAGCAGGTCGCGGGCGACGGACAGTTCGGCGGCGATGCCGTCGGCGAGCTGTGCGCGGCTGCGCGGCCGCAGGTGTGCGGGCAGAGCCTGCCAGGTGTACGTCTCCACTTCCAGGTGTCTCGTCAGCGGCGCCGGGCCGCCGACGAGGCGCGCCAGGGTCTCCTCGAGCACCGGCGTCGTCGCCGTCAGCGGCGGCTCCAGCGGCGCGTGCAGCGGTACGTGGAAGTGGGCGCGCCACGGGCCGTCGTCGGGGAGGCCGCCGGCCAGGGCCTCGTCGAGGTCGTCGGTGGCCCGTACGGTGCCGTCGGCGGCGCGGATCCGGGTCTGGTGCAGGAACCGCGGCTCCGCGAAGGCGGCCAGCGCGGTCCGTACTCCGGGATCCGCGGGCCGGTCGGCTACCAGGGCCGCGGAGAGCTGGGACTTGACGATGGGCAGGCCCGCGCCCGTGATGCCGGCGATGGCGGTGGCCGGGTCCTCGAAGGACGTGGCCAGATGGCAGGTGTCGACGCAGACGCCGATACGCTCCGGCGGCGGGGCGCCCTCAGCGGTGAGCGCGGCGACGGCGTCGGCGGTGGTCTCGACGGTGCAGCCGGGCTCCGGCTCCAGGCCGACGCGGATGGAGCGGCCGGTCAGCTCCTCGATGGCGTCGAGGCGCGCGGCCAGGGTGCCGAGTGCCGTCAGCGACGCCTTGCGGGCGGCGTCGTCGAAGTCGGTGCGCCAGGCGAGCGGGAGGGTGGAGATGGTGCCCTCGGTGACGTCGTCGGGCAGCAGCGCGGCGAGCAGCCGGGCCAGCTCGACGGTGTGGTCCAGGCGCTCGGGCTCCGTCCAGTCGGGGCGGTAGACGCGGTACTTGACGACCTCGTCGCCGAACCCCTGGTACGGGAAGCCGTTGAGGGTCACGGCCTCCAGGCCGCGCTCGTCGAGCGCCTTCCTCAGCCGGCGCAGCGCGGCGGGGTCGGAGCCGAGGGTGCGGACGGCGTCGCGCGCGAGCCACAGGCCGATGCCCAGCCGGTCGCGGCCGAGGCGGCGGCGCACCGGCTCGGCGTGGTCGCGCAGTTGCGCCATCACCCCGTCGAGATCCTCGGCGGGGTGCACGTTGGTGCAGTACGCGAGATGGACGAGGGAGCCGTCGGGGTGTCGGAACCGCATGGGTCAGCTCCCCCCTCGCAGGATGGAGTTCCCTTCGTACGTGGCGCCGCCGGCCTCGGGCTTCTCCGGCTCCAGCTCCAGCCGGCCGCTCTGGCCGTAGAACTCCACCGGGTTCTGCCAGAGCACCTTGTCGACGTCGGCGTCGGTGAAGCCGGCGGCGAGCATGGCGTCGGCGGTCTTGCGGGTCTTCAGCGGGTCGCTCTTGCCCCAGTCGGCTGCGGAGTTGACGAGCATCCGCTCGGTGCCGTATTCGCGCAGGATGCGGACCATGCGGTCCTCGTCCATCTTGGTGTCGGGGTAGATGGAGAAGGCCGCCCAGCAGCCGCTGTCCCGGGCGGCGGCCACCGTCGTCTCGTTGAGGTGGTCGAGGATCACGCGCTCGGGCGCCAGCCTGGACTCGCGGACGACGTCGAGCGTACGGGCCAGGCCCGCGGCCTTGTCGCGGTGCGGCGTGTGCACCATGGCGGGCAGCCCGTGGTCGGCGGCCAGCTCCAACTGGGCGGCCAGCGCGTGGTCCTCCTCGGGGGTCATCGAGTCGTAGCCGATCTCGCCGACGGCGACGACGTGGTCCTTCAGCAGGTAGCGCGGCAGCTCGTCCAGGACCGGCAGGAGGCGCGGGTCGTTGGCCTCCTTGGGGTTGAGGGCGAGCGTGCAGTGGTGCGCGATGCCGTACTGGGCGGCGCGGAACGGCTCCCAGCCGAGCAGCGAGTCGAAGTAGTCGTAGAAGCTCTCCGGGGAGGTGCGGGGCTGCCCCAGCCAGAAGGAGGGCTCGACGAGGGCGCGCACGCCCGCGTCGTACATCGCGGCGTAGTCATCGGTCGTGCGGGACGTCATGTGGATGTGCGGGTCGAAGATGCGCATCACACCTCCTTGCGGGTCAGGGCGAGGATCCGGTCGAGGTCCGCCGGCACGGCGCGGCCGGCGGCCGTCCGCTCGCGGGCGTAGTCGTCGAGCATGCGGGCGAGTTCGCCGTCACCCGCGGCGCGGTCGGCGAGGCCCGCGATCTCGTCGGCGGGCACGCCGGTGAACAGGCACTTGAGGACGGCCTGCCGCCAGGCGTGGTCGCCCAGGTGCTCGGCGGCGTACGGGCCGAGGGCGGCGGCGACCAGGCGGGTGTCGTTGGTCCGCAGCGCGTCCTCGATCAGCGGTACGGCGCCGGGGCCGAGGCCCAGGTGCGGCAGGGCACGCAGCACGGCCCGGCGTTCGGCGGCGTCCCCGCGGTCGTAGACGCGGGTGGCGACCTGCTCGTCGGCGCGGGCGGCGTGCAGGATCAGCACGCGCACGGCGTCGGCGGCCCCGGCGCCGGCGCGGCGGCGCGCGGCGGCGAAGTGGGCCTCCCAGGCGAGCAGTCCCGCGCTGGGACCCGGGGTGCCGGCGGCGGCGTCGGCGAGGGCGGCGGTGAGCCATTCGCGGGCCTCGGGCGCGAGACCGGCCTCGACCGACGCGCGCAGGGCGGCGACCGTCGCGGCCGCCGGGGCGGAGGCGGCGGGTGCGGCGGGGTCGGTAGCGGGTGCGGCGGGGTCGGGGGTCACCACTGCGCGGCTCCTTTCACTCGGGTCACGGATGCGGCGCGCGGCGCGCGGGTCCCGGCGTGCCGCGCGGCCCCGGCGTGCCGGCGGGCCCCGGGCGGCCGCGCGGCGGTGGTGGCGGGCACGTGCGGGAGGCCGGGTTCGTACGGGAGGCCGGGTTCGTACGGGAGGCCGGGTTCGTACGGGAGGCTCAGCACGGCACCGGCCCCCTCGCCCGCGCCTCTTCCTCCGCCGCGCGCAGGAAGCGGATGGAACTGCTCGCCAGCTCGGGGCCGGCGTGCGAGTGCCGGGGCAGCTCGACGCTGATCAGGCCCTGGTAGCCGGTGGTCTGCAGGGCTTCGAGCACCGAGGGGAAGCCGATCTCGCCCTCGCCGAAGGGCAGGTGCTCGTGCACGCCCCGGCACATGTCCTCGATCTGCACGTGCGCGAGCCAGGGCGCGGCGGACCGTACGCAGTCGGCGGGCAGCGCCTCCTCCAGACACTGGCAGTGCCCGATGTCGAGGGTCAGCGCCAGCGCCGGCGGGTCGTCCAGCTCCCCGCGCAGCCGGTGGAAACCGGCGAGGTCGTACAGCAGATGGCCGGGCTCCGGCTCGATGGCCAGCGGCACGCCGGCGGCGTCCGCGGCCTGGAGCACCGGGATCAGTTCCTCGCCCAGCCGCTTCCAGGCGTCCGGCTCGGAGACCCCGTACGGGCGCGTGCCGCTGAAGCAGTGCACGGCGTTGGCGCCCAGCTCGGCGGCGACGTTCACGGCGGTGCGCAGCAGCCGGGAGCGTACGGCGCGGGCCTCGGGGTCGGGGTCGAGCAGGGTGGGGTGGTGCTTGCGGCGCGGGTCGAGGACGTAGCGGGCGCCGGTCTCGATGGTCACCGCGAGCCCGTGCCGCGCCAGCAGCCGCCGCACGGTGGCCGTGCGGGCGGGGAGGTCGGGCGCGAGGGGGTCGAGGTGCATGTGGTCGAGGGTGAGCGCGATGCCGTCGTAGCCGAGGTCGGCGAGGAGCGCGACGGCGTCGGTCAGCCGCAGGTCGGTGAGGCCGTTGGTGCCGTAGGCCAGGCGGAGCCGGCTCATGTGGGGCTCACCTTCCGCGCGAGCCGGCGGGCGACGGGCACGAGGGCCAGCAGCGCGGCGGCGCTGCCGGGCGCGCCGGCACGGGCGGCGAGAGCGGACTGCAGCGGGATCATGGCGCGGATGCCGCCGCCGACGGCGCGCTGGGTGAGCTGCGGGCTGGGGTTGAGCGCGGCGTGCAGGTACGGGCGGACGGCGGTGGCGGCGTACGCGCCGGCGAGGAGGTCGCCGGGGGTGAGCGCCAGCCGGGGTCCGCCGGGTGGCGGGGCGCCGTCCGCCCGGGGGTGCGGATCCGGCTGCGGATGCGGGTCGTTGCCGCGGCGCAGGGTGGCGGCGACGGCGGTGGTGACGGCGAGGCCGACGAGCGGGACGGCCGTGGACCCGCCCTCGACCTCGCGGCGGGAGACGACGGTGACCGCGTAGGTGTGGACGCCGAGGAGCACGGCGGCGGCGAGCGGTCCGTCCGCCCAGCCGTCGCCGCCCTGGAGGTGGCGCAGGGCGGACGAGGAGGTGCCGGCCGGCGGCGCGGCCCCGCGGCCCGCGCGGGCCTGGGTGGCCGCGGCGCCGAGGAGCAGGTCCAGGGTGCGGGCGGCGGCCATCGCGGCGGGGCCCGCAGGGGTGTTCTTCAGCTTCAGGTCGTACGCCCACACCGCCCCCGCGAGCGCGGTGGCGAGCGCGAGCGGCCGGCGGCCCGCGGCGGCGGCCAGACCGAGGCTCGCCGCGGTCAGGGCGGCGGCAGCGGCCAGGGCGGCGCGGGGGGTGATCCGGCCGGAGGGCAGCGGGCGGTGCGGGCGCTCGACGGCGTCGACGTCGCGGTCGGCGTAGTCGTTGAGCGCCATGCCCGCCTCGTAGAGGCAGAGGGAGGAGCCGATGGCCAGCGCGGTGCCGCGGTTGGGCCGCAGCCCGGCGGCGGCGGCACCGGCGAGGGCGTCGCCGGGGACGGTGAACAGCGCGGAGACGCGGAGCAGTTCGACCCAGGCGCGCGTCTGCGCGGCAGGGGACGCGGGCTGCTTGCGCCCCTGGGCGCTGCGCGCCTGCGGCTCGATCGGCCCGGCGGTACGCGGCCGGCGCAGCACGGCGCCGGGGACGGCGGCGGCGAGCAGCGCCACTCCCCCGGCCACGGCGGCGGCGGGCCCGCGGCCCGGCGGAGCGGCGGCGACGTCCCGCCGTACCCGCGCGGCCACCCCCGCGGCGGCCGCACCCAGCAGGACCCCGGAGACGGCGGCGACGGGCGCGGCCCGCCGGCGCCGGACGGCGGCTCCCGCGCCCAGCGCGAGCAGCCGCATGCCGCCCCGCCGTCGCACCCGCTGCGCCGCGCTCATCGCGCGACCCGCAGGCGCTCCGCGACCGACAGCAGTTCCCGCCACTGGTCGGCGAGCCCGGGCGGGCCGCCGTCCGGGTCCTTGAAGAAGAAGCCGAGGCCCGGCACGGGGCCCGACATCCCGGTCTCGTGGGCGCGGGCGACGATCCGGACCAGGTCGAGGACGAGCGGCGCGGCGAGCGCGGAGTCGCAGCCCTGCCAGATGGTCTGGAGCACCATGCGGGTGCCGAGGAAGCCGTCGAAGACGACGTGGTCCCAGGCGGTCTTCCAGTCGCCGAGGGCGGGGACGTCGTCGATGTGCACCTCGCCGTCGACGCCGCCGCCGAGGGAGTCGACGAGCACCCGCTCCTTGCCGACGTTCTTGGCCGCCGCGGCGGCCGGGTCGCCGGCGAGGTTGGCGCCGTCGCCGCCGCCGAGGAGGTTGGTGCCGGACCAGGCCCGTACCTCCAGCGCGCGCTGGAGGAACATCGGCGCCAGCACGGAGCGCAGCAGGGTCTGGCCGGTCTTGCCGTCGCGGCCGGCATACGGCAGGCCGGAGGCGGCGGCGAGCTCGCGCAGCCGCGGGTGGTGCATGCCGGTGGAGGGGGTGAAGTTGACGTACGCACAGCCGGCCTTCAGGGCGGCGGCGGCGTAGCAGGACGAGGCGGGCAGCGCGTCGCCGGCGGCGACCGGCTCGGTGGAGGCGACGTTGACGACGACGGCGCGCGCGAGGTTGCGGCGGCGGACGAAGTCGGTGATGTCGGCCGCGTAGGAGTCGATCAGCGCCTCCTCGTCGTACGGTTCGCCGGGCTCCGGGCCGCCGTTCCTTATCTCCTCGTCGGCGGCGGCCAGTTCGGCGGCGACGGCGGTGGGCAGCCCGTGCGGGAGTACGCCGCCGGCGGCGAGTTCGTCGGCGCGCTTGGGCAGCGGGGTGCAGGCCACGTCGTGGCCGCCGAAGACCAGCCGGGCGGGCGCCGGCAGCCCGCAGTCGGCGAACGGCGCGGTCTCGGTGACCATGCCGGCCGCGGGGTGGAGTCCGGCGGCCAGGGCGGCGCAGCCGGTGATCACGGTCGTGGCGACGGAGCCGCGGGCGCCGATGAGCCAGACGCCGGTATCGGCCGTCGCCGGGTTCGCCGGTTGCGGCGCTGTGTCTTGTCTGTGGACCGTCACGGCTGCTGCCTCCCACGTGTGTTCAGTTCAGATACACGGTGCGCCCGTGGGCGGGAGGCGTCGTGACCTCCCGCCCACGGCGTTCACGGGAGATCCTTCACCAGGATGTTGCGGAACGACACCTGGTCGTCCGCACCGTGGTTCTGGATCCCGATGTGTCCGTCCGCAAGGCTGCGGGCGGGGTCGGTGTTCGTGAAGTCGTTGATCTTCACGTCGTTGAGCCAGATCTGCAGGCGCTCGCCCTCGACGCGGAGTTCGAAGGTGTTCCACTCGCCGGGCGGGTTGAGCGCCTCGTCGCGCGCGGCGATGTCGGCGGACTGGAAGCCGTAGACGGCGCCCGTGGTCCGGTCCGGGGAGTCGGTGGCGTCGATCTGGATCTCGTAGCCGTTGTTCACGGCCGACCAGGGGTCGTCGGAGGGCGGGAACCCGATGAAGACGCCGGAGTTGTCGTCGCCCTCCATGCGCCAGTCGAGCTTGAGGGAGTACGAACCGAACTGCCTGGCCTCGTACCACAGCATGCCCATGCCGCCCTCCGAGGTCAGGATGCCGTCCTCCAGGCGGAACGAGCCCGGCCCGGCCTGCTTCCAGCCCTCGGTGGAAGTGCCGTCGAAGATCGGAGTGTAGTCGCTCTCGGCAGAACTGCAGTCCGATTCGACGGCCCCGGCGGCGTACTGGATGCCGCCGAGCAGATGGGCGCGGAACTCGGGCTCCGCGTACGACTCCTTGGTGTGGCCACCGCCGGTGTAGAAGGACCGGCCGCTCTCGTACGTCTGGCACCAGGCGATGGGGTGGTCCCCGCTCATGTTCCCGCCGGTGTACGAGCTCTCGTCGAGGCTGGCCAGCACACGGACGTTCCCGCGGGGGTTGGTGCGGTAGTTGTACCACTCGTCGAATCGCACCCAGTCCTCGCCCAGGTGGGCGGTGGCGGGGTGGTCGTGGTCCTCGACCTTGACCGTGGCGGTCTGGTTGTGCGGGTGCGAGTGGAAGTACGCGCCGACGAGGCCGCCGTAGAACGGCCAGTCGTACTCGGTGTCGGCGGCGGCGTGCACGCCGACGTAGCCGCCGCCCGCGCGCACGTAGTCCTCGAAGGCCCGCTGCTGCTTGGCGTCGAGCACGTCACCGGTGGTGGAGAGGAAGACGACCGCGTCGTACTGCTGGAGGGTGCCGGGCGTGAACACGCCGGCGTTCTCGGTGGTGTCGACGGTGAAGCCGTTGTCGGCGCCGAGCTGCTTGATGGTCTCGATGCCGTCGGGGATGGAGTCGTGGCGGAAGCCGGCGGTCTTGGAGAAGACGAGCACGTGCTCGCCCTCCGCCTTCTTCGCCGGCTTCTCGGCGACCGCGGACGTGCTCATGGCCAGGGTGGTCAGTACGACCGCCGCCGTCGCGAGTGCGAGGCGTCCGGGAGCTTTCACAGTGCGCTCCTTGAGGGTCTCGTCGGGTGGGACGCCCCGCCGGCCGGAGCCGGCGGGGCGGTGGGGGGAGCTATCCGGTGGTGAGGGTGAAGTCGTCGACGTCGAACAGCGGGTCCGTACTGCTGCCGGCGAAGACGAGGTAGAGCTTCGTGGTGCCGTCCGGGGCGCCCGACAGGGTCGCCGTGACGTCCTGGAACGTGTCCCATCCGCCGGTGACCGGCACCTCGGTGGAGCCGAGGAGCGTCCCGTCGGGGGCACCCGCGCGCACCTCCAGGGTGCCGCCGGCGCCGGCGGAGGAGATCCGGGCGGTGAGCCCGGTGACGTCGGACAGGACCCAGGGCTCGAAGGCGATCCAGTCGCCGGCGTGGATGTCGCCGACCGTCTTGCCGCCGTTGGCCGCCGGCTTGCTCTGCGGCGCGACGCCCTGGGATCCGTCGTAGTGCTCGGCCTGGCGGTGCTTGGGCTGCAGCTTGGCCTGGTCGGTCCCGGTCAGGGCGCCCTGGCCGCCGCCTCCGCCGTCGGTGTACGTGGCGGTGAGGCCGCCGTAGAGGTTGGCGTTGGGGTCGTGCTCGCCGTCCGCTGCGGTCTTCAGGGTGCCGCTGCAGCCGTTGGCGCTGGTCATCTCGTGGCCGTGGGAGTCGTGGCCGAGGATGTAGGCGACCCGGACCTTACCGCAGTCGACGCTCTCGTCCTCCGGGTCGGCGACGGTGACCTCGAAGGGCACGTCGTCGCCGAAGGAGAAGGACTGGCCGTCCCGCGGCAGGTCCAGGGTGACGGTGGGCGCGGTGTTGCCGACGGTGATCTGCACGTTGGCGCTGCCGGTGAGGCCGTCGGGGTCGGTGGCGGTGAGGGTGACGTTGTACGTGCCGTTCTCCGCGTACGTGTGCGCGGGGTCGGCCTGGTCGGAGGTGGCGCCGTCGCCGAAGTCCCAGGAGTACGTCAGCTCGGTGCTGTCGGGGTCGGTGGTGCCGGCGGAGGAGAACTGCACGGCCAGGGGCGCCTGCCCGGAGGTCTTGTCGGCGCTCGCCTCGGCGACCGGCGAGGCGCCGCCGGTCATGTTCTCGATGCGGTAGAGGGCGGAGTTCTCGTCGCCGCCGAAGTAGCCGGTGCCGTAGTCGAGGACGTAGAGGGCGCCGTCGGGGCCGAAGTCCATGTCCATGACCTGGGTGCCGGACCAGGGGAAGTCGTTGATGGCGGCGACGGTGCCGTCGCCGCCCTGCTCGATCCGCTTGATCCACTTGCGGCCGAACTCGCCGGCGAAGAAGTTCCCTTCGTACTCTGCGGGGAAGGCGACCGCGGAGCCGTCGTCGACCTCGTCCCGGCGGTAGACGGGCCCGCCCATCGGGGACTCGGAGCCGTTGCCGAACTCGGGGACGGAGTTGCCGTCGTAGGGGATCCACGCGGGCTGGGCGGGGGGCAGTTCCGTCAGGCCGGTGTTGTGCGGCGAGTCGTTGACGGGCGCGCCGCAGTCGAAGGCCGCCCCGGAGGCGCCGGAGCCGAAGTCGTAGTCCTTGTACGCGTCGTTGTCGCCGGTGCAGTACGGCCAGCCGAAGTTGCCCGCCTCGGTGATACGGGCGAACTCGACCTGCCCTGCGGGCCCGCGGGTGTCGCCGGCGGTACCGGCGTCGGGGCCGTAGTCGCCGACGTAGACGGTGCCGGTGGGCTTGTCGACGCTGAGCCGGAACGGGTTGCGGAAGCCCATGGCGTAGATCTCGGGGCGCGTCTTCTCGGTGCCGGGCGCGAAGAGGTTGCCGTCCGGGATGTCGTACGAGCCGTCGGCGTTGACCTTGATCCGCAGGACCTTGCCGCGCAGGTCGTTGGTGTTGCCGGCGGAGCGCTGGGCGTCGAACGCGGGGTTGCGCGTGGCGCGTTCGTCGATGGGCGTGTAGCCGTCGGAGGCGAACGGGTTGGTGTCGTCGCCGGTGGAGAGGTACAGGTTGCCCTGGGCGTCGAAGTCGATGTCGCCGCCGGTGTGGCAGCACAGGCCGCGGGAGGCGGGCACGTCCAGGACCGCCTTCTCGCTGCCGGTGTCGAGGGTGCCGTCGTCCTTCAGGACGAAGCGGGAGAGCCGGTTGACGCCGTCGAAGGGCGCGAAGTCGGCGGCGCTGCCGTCCGACGGGGCGTCGCCCGCGGGGGTGTCCAGGGGCGGGGCGTAGTAGAGGTAGACGAACCGGTTCTGCGCGAAGCCCGGGTCGACTCCGACGCCTTGCAGGCCCTCCTCGTCGTGGTTGTACACGGCGAGCTTGCCCGCGATCTTCGTCGTACCGGCGGCGTCCGTGAGCCGTACCGTGCCGTCGCGCGAGGTGTGCAGCACGGACCGGTCGGGGAGCACCGCCATGGTCATCGGCTCGCCCATCTCGGGCTCGCCCTTGGCCAGCGTCACCTGCTGGAACTCCGCCGCGGCCGGGGCCTCGTGGTCCTCGCCCGGGTGCGCGGCGCCGGTGGCGGACGTGCCCAGCACGAGGGCCGGCGCGGCCAGCAGGGCCGTCACCGTCCTCGTGAGCGTTCTCCGGATCCTTCTGGTGTGCACCTGATCTCTCCTGCCGAGAGTGGGGGGTTTATGTCAGGGACATCACAGGAACGTAACCGCCTTTTGCAGGATAGAGAAGCCCTTTGACAGGACTTCAGTTATCTTCATCCTTGATAAGGACAAAGTGACCCCCGGACATGCCGGAGCGGCCCGGCGGCGGGTGCCGCCGCCGGGCTGCGCTCCGCGCCGCTGCGGCGTCAGTCGCCCCCGAAGGCGGCGTCGAACGACGTCTGCGGAGGCTCGAAGTCGAGCGCCTTGAGCGACCGCAGCGCCTCCGGCGCGCCCTGCAGCCGGTCCATGCCGGCGTCCTCCCACTCCACCGAGATGGGCCCCGCGTAATCGATCGAGCGGAGCATCCGGAAGACGTCCTCCCACGGCACGTCGCCGTGGCCGGCCGAGACGAAGTCCCAGCCGCGGCGCGGGTCGCCCCAGGGCAGGTGCGAGCCGAGCCGGCCGTTGCGGCCGTCGAGCCGCTTGCGGGCCTCCTTGCAGTCCACGTGGTAGATGCGGTCCTTGAAGTCCCACAGGAACCCGACCGGGTCGAGGTCCTGCCAGACGAAGTGGCTGGGGTCGAAGTTCAGCCCGAAGGCGGGCCGGTGGCCGACCGCCTCCATCGCCCGGTGCGTCGTCCAGTAGTCGTACGCGATCTCGGACGGGTGCACCTCGTGTGCGAAGCGCACGCCCTCGGCGTCGAACACGTCGAGGATCGGGTTCCAGCGGTCGGCGAAGTCCTGGTAGCCGCGCTCGATCATGTGCGGCGGGACCGGCGGGAACATCGCCACCAGATGCCAGATCGACGAGCCGGTGAAGCCGACGACGGTGTCGACGCCGAAGGCCGCCGCCGCCCGCGCGGTGTCGGCGATCTCGGCGGCGGCCCGCTGCCGGACGCCCTCGGGCTCGCCGTCGCCCCAGATCCGGGCCGGGAGGATGGCCTGGTGGCGCTCGTCGATGGGGTGGTCGCAGACCGCCTGGCCCACCAGGTGGTTGGAGATGGCCCAGCACTTCAGGCCGTACTTCTCCAGCAACTGGTGGCGGCCGTCGAGGTAGCCGGGCTCGTTCAGGGCCTTGTCCACCTCGAAGTGGTCGCCCCAGCAGGCGAGTTCGAGGCCGTCGTAGCCGAAGTCGCGGGCCAGCCGGCAGACCTCCTCCAGGGGGAGGTCCGCCCACTGGCCGGTGAAGAGGGTGAAGTTCCGGGGCATCGTGTGCTGCCTCTTTCTCCGGAGTGCCTCCGGGGGTGGTCGGCTGATCCGGGTGGGGTCAGGTGGCTTGGCCGGCTTGCACCACGGGCGTGAAGACGGCGTTCTTCTCCGCGCTCTCCTCCACGGCCGCCAGCACCCGCTGGACCTGCAGCCCGTCCGCGAAGGACGGCGCGGGCTGCGCGCCGGTGGCGACGGCGTGGACGAGGTCGCGGACCTGGTGCACGAAGGTGTGCTCGTACCCGAGGCCGTGGCCCGGCGGCCACCACGCCTCCAGGTACGGGTGCTCCGGCTCCGTGACCAGGACCCGCCGGAAGCCGGCGGTCTCGGCCGGCTCCGCGTGGTCGTGCAACTGCAGCTCGTTCAGCCGCTCCAGGTCGAAGGAGAGCGAGCCGTGTTCGCCGTTCAGCTCCACCGACAGGGCGTTCTTGCGGCCCGCGGCCATCCGGCTGACCTCGAAGGACGCCAGCGCACCCGAGGCCAACCGGCCGGTGAACAGGGCGGCGTCGTCCACCGTGACCGGACCGCGCTCGCCGCCGCCGGCCGCCGCGCCGGAGAGCCCCGCCGCCGCCGACGGCAGCGGCCGTTCCTTCACGAACGTCTCGGTCTGCGCCGAGACGCCCACCAGCGGCTCGCCGGTGAGGAACTGCGCGAGGTCGACGATGTGCGCGCCGAGGTCGCCGAGCGCCCCGGAGCCCGCCTTCTCCTTCTGCATCCGCCAGGCGAGCGGAAACTCCGGGTCGACGAGCCAGTCCTGCAGGTACGTCACACGCACGTGCCGCAGCGCACCCAGCCGGCCGCGGGCGATCAGCTCGCGCGCGTACGCCAGGGCCGGCACCCGGCGGTAGTTGAAGCCGACCATGGCGAGCTGCCCGCGCTCCCGCGCCCGCGCCGCGGCGTCGACCATCGCCTCGGCCTCGGCGACGGTGTTGGCGAGCGGCTTCTCGCACAGCACGTGCTTGCCCGCCTCCAGCGCGGCGATGGCGATCTCCGCGTGGCTGTCGCCCGGCGTGCAGACGTCGACGAGCTGCACGTCGTCCCGGGTGATGAGCCGGCGCCAGTCGGTCTCCGCGGCGGCCCAGCCCATCTTGCGGGCCGCCGTGGCCACCTTGTCCTCGTCGCGGCCGCAGATCGCGGCCATGACGGGAGTCAGCGGAAGGTCGAAGACCCGGGCGGCGGTCCGCCAGCCCTGCGAATGGGCCGCCCCCATGAACGCGTAGCCGACCATGCCGACGCCGAGCGCGGGTGCGGTCGTGTCGTGGGACATAGAACTCCTTGTCAGTAGGCTGCTTCCGGCGCGCCGCAGCGGTCGTTCCGGCAGTTCCGGGCGTGCGGCTCCTGGCGCTGGATTCCCGTCAGTTGAAGCCGGTCGGCAGGTACTGGTCGATGTTGTCCTTGCTCACGACGGCGGAGTACAACGTGATCGACGCCGGGATCTCGAACTCGGCCATGCCCGAGACGCCCTTCTGCTGGCCGAGGGCGCGCGCGAGGTCGATCGCGGACGCGGCCATCGTCGGCGGGTACAGGACGGTGGCCTTGATCACCGAGTCGTCGGCCTTGATGGAGTCCATCACGGCCTTGGAACCGGCGCCGCCGACCATGATGAACTCGTCGCGGCCCGACTGGTCGATGGCGCGTTTGACGCCGACGCCCTGGTCGTCGTCGTGGTTCCAGATGGCGTCGAACTCCGGCACGGCCTGGAGCAGGTCGGACATCTTGCGCTGGCCCGACTCGACGGTGAACTCGGCGGCCTGCCTGGCCACCTTCTCAATGTTGGGGTAGTTCTTCAGCGCGTCGTCGAAGCCCTTCGTACGCTGCTGGGTCAGCTCCAGGTTGTCGAGCCCGGCCAGCTCCACGACCTTCGCGTTGCTCTTGCCCTTGAGCTGCTCGCCGATGAACCGGCCGGCGTTCAGGCCCATGCCGTAGTTGTCGCCGCCGATCCAGCAGCGGTACGCCTGCGGGCTGTTGAAGATCCGGTCCAGGTTGACGACGGGGATGCCGGCCCGCATGGCCTTCAGCCCCGCCTGCGTCATCGCCTTGCCGTCGGCCGGGAGGATGACGAGGACGTCGACCTTCTTGTTGATCAGCGAGTCGACCTGGCCTATCTGGGTGGCCGTGTCGTTCGAGCCCTCGGTGATGTCGAGGGTGACGTCCTCGTACTTCTCCGCGCGCGAGCGCGCGTTGTCGTTGATGGCGTTGAGCCAGCCGTGGTCGGCCTCGGGGCCGGCGAAGCCGATGGTGACCGGCTTGCCCGGCTTGTCGTCCGAGACGTTTGCCTGCTGCTGCTCGGAGCCGCCCTCGTCGTCGCTGTCGTCATTGCTGGTGCAACTGGTGAGGAAGGCGGCAGCCGAGACACCGGCGGCGCCGAAGAGCATGTTTCTCCGGCTGAAAGGCGATTCTGGCATGTGAGTACGACCCTTCATTGCGTCGAGGATTTACGCGAAGTGTGGTGCTGGATAAGGACGGCGGCGACGATGATCGCGCCCTTGGCGATCTTCTGTACGTCGCTTTGCACGTTGTTGAGCGCGAAGAGGTTGGTAATGGTGGTGAAGACGACCACGCCCAGCACCGAGCCGGTGATGGTGCCCCGGCCGCCGCTGAGCAGGGTGCCGCCGATGATCGCGGCCGCGATGGCGTCCAGTTCGTACAGGTTGCCGTTGGTGTTCTGGCCGGAGCCCGCGAGCACGATGAGCATGAACGCCGCGATGCCGCAGCAGAGCCCGGACAGGCCGTACAGCAGCAGGCGCTGGCGCTTGATGTCGATGCCGGCGAGCCGGGCGGCCTCGGGGTTGCCGCCGACCGCCACGGTGCGGCGGCCGAAGGTGGTGCGGTTGAGCAGCACCCAGCCCAGGGCGGCGACGCCGAGGAAGATGAGGACCAGGTACGGGATGCCGAGGATGCGGGCGTCCGCGTTCCCGAGGTCCAGCACCGCGTCGACCTCGACGATCTGCGTCTGGCCGTCGCTCATCTGCTCGGCGAAGCCGCGCGCGGAGGCGAGCATGGCCAGCGTGGCGATGAACGGCACGAGGCTGCCGTACGCGATGAGGACGCCGTTGACCAGGCCGCAGCCTATGCCGACGGCTATGGCGCAGAAGAGCATGCCCGTCAGGCCGTAGTCCTGCGTCGCCTGCGTCGTCGCCCAGACCGAGGCGAGGGCGACGATCGCACCGACCGACAGGTCGATGCCGCCGCCGATGATGACCAGCGTCACGCCGATGGTGACGACGCCGATCGCCGACGACTGGGTGAGGATCAGCCGGAAGTTGTCGACGTCCAGGAACTGGTCGGGCTTGGTGAGGGCGCCGACCGCGACCAGCAGGCCGAGCACGCCGACCAGCGCCAGGAGTCTGAAGTCCAGACGGCTGTGCCAGTCGGCGGCGTTGCCGTTCCCCTGAGGCTTCTCCGGCGCCGGGGCGGAGAGCGAGTCCGATTTGCTCAACACTTACGAGGTCCCTTCCATGACGAGGTCGAGCACCCGGTGCTCGTCGAGATCCCGGGCCGGGGCGGTGTGCACGACCCGGCCCTCGCGGAGTACGAGGACGCGGTCGGCGAGGCCGAGGACCTCGGGGAGTTCGCTGGAGACGAGCAGGACCGCGACGCCTTCGTCGGCGAGCCTGCGGATGAGCGCGTACAACTCGGCGCGGGCGCCGACGTCCACGCCGCGGGTGGGCTCGTCCAGCAGCAGCACCCGGCAGTCGCGCAGCAGCCAGCGCGCGAGCACGGCCTTCTGCTGGTTGCCCCCGGAGAGCGTGCGGACGAGGGCGTCGGGGTTGTCGGGACGCAGCGAGAGGTCGCGTACCGCCTGCCGGGCCGCGGCCCGCTCCCCCGACCGGTCCAGCCAGCCGCCGGTGGAGAAGCGGGTGAGCGAGGAGATGGAGACGTTGCGGCTGACGGACTCCGTCATGAGCAGCGCCTGCGACTTGCGCTCCTCGGGGGCCAGCCCGATGCCCGCCTTGACGGCGGCGGTGACGCTCCCGGGGCGCAGCGGGCGGCCGTCGACGAGCACCCGGCCGGCGGTCGGCTTGCGGGCGCCGAAGACGGTCTCCAGGATCTCCGAGCGGCCGGAGCCGACGAGGCCCGCGAGCCCGACGATCTCGCCGGGGGCGAGCTTGAGGTCCACCGGCGCGAACTCGCCCTGCCTGGCGAGCCCTTCGAGGGTGAGCACGGGATCCTTGCCCGCGCCGGGCGCCTCGGGCCGCTCGGGAAAGACGTGCGCGACGTTGCGGCCGGTCATCAGGGTGACGATCTCGTTGGTCGACGTGCTCTGCGCGGGCAGCCCGCGGGCGACGGCGCGGCCGTCCTTGAGCACGGTGACGCGGTCGCCTATCCGGCGGATCTCCTCCAGCCGGTGGGAGATGTAGATGACGGCGACGCCCTGCTCGGTGAGGTCGGCGACGATCCGGAAGAGGTTGTCGACCTCGTCGGGGTCGAGCGCGGCGGACGGCTCGTCCATGACGATGAGCTTCACGTCGTGGGAGAGCGCGCGGGCCATGGAGACGACCTGCTGGCCGGCGGCGGAGAGGTCGCCGACGATGGTGGACGCGGAGATCTCCGGGTGGCCGAGCCGGGCCAGCAGGTCCTGGGCGGCGCTGTGCGCCTCGCGGGCCTTGATGAACCCGCCGGAGGAGCGCTCGTGGCCGAGGAAGACGTTCTCCGCCACCGACAGGTGCATCACCAGGTCGAGTTCCTGGTAGATGGTGGCGATGCCCAGCCGCATGGCGGCGACCGGCGACTTCAGCGCGGTCTCGTCGCCCTGCCAGACGATGGTGCCGTCGTCGGGCTGGTGGGCGCCGGCGAGGACCTTGATGAGGGTGGACTTGCCGGCGCCGTTCTGGCCGAGCAGGCAGTGCACCTCGCCGGCCACGACGTCGAGGTCGACGCCGTCGAGCGCGCGGACGCCGGGGAAGGACTTGGTGATCCCCGTCATGGTGAGCAGGGGTGTGGCGGGGGTGGGCGGCGTATCTGACGTAGGCGCCATGTACGGATCTCCTCGGCGGTGCTCCGACTGCGGCTGCGCAGGGGCAGGTTGGGCAGGGCGGAGCGCAAACGGGCGGGTTCACCGGGCGGTGCGGGTGGTGCGGTGGAGTGGTCGGAGGGCAGCGGCGTGGTGCGGGGGCCTGCGCGGGTGGTGCCACGGTCGGCCGGGGGTGCTGCGGGAGTTGCGGGTGCTGCGGAGTGGTGCGGGTGGTGCTCTCGGTGCCTGTGGTGCTGGGGTGGTGCGGTGGGTCGGGCCCGGGGTGGTGCGGGCCGTACGGGTGGTGCGCGGATGTCCGCGCCCGGCGTCAGGCGGGCGAGAACAGGTGGTCGCTGGTGAGCCGGGCGGCGCCGATCACCCCCGCGGTGGGGCCCAGCTCGCCGAGCACGATGGGGAGGTTGCCGGTCGCCAGGGGCAGCGACTGGCGGTAGACCTGGGTGCGGATGGCGGCGAGGAGCGTGTGACCGAGGCCGGTGACGCCGCCGCCGATGACCACGAGACCGGGGTTGAAGAAGCTGACCAGTCCTGCGATGACCTGGCCGGTACGGGTGCCGCCCTCGCGGATGAGGTCCAGCGCGACCGCGTCGCCCGCGGTCGCCGCCGCGGCGACGTCCTTGGCCTCCAGCTCGCCGGTCTCCTCCAGCCGGGCGGCCAACTGCGCGGACCGGCCCTCGCGGGCGGCGTTCTCGGCGTCCCGGGCGAGGGCGTAACCGCCGAAGTACGCCTCCAGGCAGCCGCGGTTACCGCAGGCGCACGGGCGCCCGTCCACCTCCACCTGGATGTGGCCGATGTCGCCGGCGCTGCCGTTCGTCCCGCGGTAGACCTCGCCGCCGACGAGGATGCCGCAGCCGATGCCGGTGCCGATCTTGACGTAGAGGAAGTCCCGTACGGCACGGGCGACACCGGCGTGCTGCTCGCCCTGGGCCATGATGTTCACGTCGTTGTCGACCATGACGGGGCAGCCCAGCTCCTGGCTGAGCGCCTCGCGGACCGGGAAGCCGTCCCAGCCGGGCATGATCGGCGGCGCGACCGGCACACCCTCGGGGAAGCGGACGGGACCCGGGACGCCGATGCCGGCGCCGTCGAACCCCTCCGCCACCCCGGAGGCGCGGAGCTTGGCCGCCATCGCCAGCGCCTGCTCGAAGACCGCTACCGGGCCCTCGCGCACGTCCATGGGCTGGGTCAGATGACCGAGCACCTCCAGCTCCGCGTTGGTGACCGCCACGTCGATGGAGGTGGCGCCGATGTCGACGCCGAGGAAGCGCAGCGAGGGCGCGAGGCGGATGTTGTGCGACCTGCGTCCGCCCCGTGAGGCGGCGAGGCCGTCGGCGACCACGAGCCCGGTCTGCAGCAGCCGGTCGATCTCGACCGCCAGCTTGGACCGGGACAGTTCCACCTGATCGCCGAGCTGCGCCCGGGAGTTCGGCCCGCCGTCACGCAGCAGGCGGAGCAGTCGCGCCTGGTGCGCGTTCGCGGGCCGAGCTGTCATGCGCCTCACGCCACTCCTCCCCGGCCTCGCGTACGTCGTTCTCGTACGCCGTTGTCGGCTTTCCGAGGGAAACGTAGCAGTGCTTCGCCACCGAGGGAAGAAGTTCTGCAGGAATCGGTATCTACTTTCTCCACCATCAGGACAAAGATGGGGTCGCCATCGGCGGCGTACGCTGACCGGCATGGGTCGGGTGACGGTGCGGCGTCCGGTGGTGCGGGTGCGCGGGGGGCGGGTGGACCGGCGGGCGGACACGCTGGTGGCGGAGGAGCCGCTGGAGATCCGTCTGGGGGGCCGGGCGCTGGCGATCACGATGCGGACGCCGGGTGACGACTTCGCACTGGCGGCGGGGTTCCTGGTCAGCGAGGGGGTGGTGGCCGAGGGCCGGGAGCTGGCCGGGATCACGTACTGCGCGGGGGCGGTGGACGGCGCGGAGGGCGGCAACACGTACAACGTGGTGGACGTGCGCCTGGCCGCGGGCGTGGTGGTGCCGGACATCACACTGGCGCGGAACGTCTATACGACGTCGTCGTGCGGGCTGTGCGGGAAGGCGAGCCTGGACGCGGTCCGTACGACGACGCGCTGGCCTCCCGGCGACGAGGGCATGCGTCTCGCGCCCGGGATCCTGGCCGCGCTGCCGGACCGGCTGCGGGCCGGGCAGCGGGTCTTCGACCGCACCGGAGGGCTCCACGCCGCCGCCCTGTTCACCGAGGGCGGGGAGCTGATCGACCTGCGTGAGGACGTGGGCCGGCACAACGCCGTCGACAAGCTGATCGGCCGGGCCCTGCAACAGGACCGCCTCCCGCTCTCCGGCACCGTGCTGATGGTCTCCGGTCGCGCCTCCTTCGAACTGGCCCAGAAGGCGGCGATGGCCGGCATCCCCGTCCTGGCCGCCGTCTCAGCGCCCTCCTCCCTGGCCGTCGACCTCGCCGCCGAGACCGGCATGACGCTGGTCGGCTTCCTGCGCGGGGACACCATGAACGTGTACGCAGGCGACCACCGCATCGTGCTCTGACGCACCCCGGGCGGGCGGGTAGACAGTGTCCACCCGCATGGTAGACACTGTCCACCATGACCGCGGACACCCGCGCGCGCCTGCTGGAGGCCGCGCTCGAACTGCTCGACGAGCGAGGCGTCGACGCCCTCACCCTGCGCGCCATCGCCCGCCGCTGCGGCGTCTCGCACGGCGCCCCGCTCAAGCACTTCCCGCACCGCGCGGCGCTGCTGTCGGCCGTGGCCACCCAGGGCTTCCGCGAGTTGCAGGACTGGGCGGGCGAGGCGCTGGCGAAGCTGCCGGCGGACGCGAGCCCGGCCCGGCGGCTGCGCACGGGCACGCGCGCGTACGTGGAGTACGCCGTGGCCCGGCCCGAGATGTTCGCGCTGATGTTCCGCCGCGACCTGCTCGATCCGCAGGACCGCGAGCTGGGCCGCGCCGCGCTCGGCGGCTTCGAGAACCTCGTCCGTCTCGTCGAGGCCCGGCAGGCCGAGGGCTGGCGGGCCGACGCGGACCCGCGGCTGCTCACCGGCGCACTGTGGTCCGCCCTGCACGGCACCGCCGAGCTGTGGTCCTGGGGCTCCCTGCCGCTGGCGACCGGCGCGGCGACCATCGACGACGTACTCGACGGCCTCTGCGAGGCGTTCGAGATCGGCCCACCCACCGCACGACGAAAGCGAAGCACGCCATGACCACCACCCCTCCCCCGGACTTCGACCGGGAGACCGCCGTCCACGCGCGGCCGGACGAGTCCGGCACGTACGACACGGACCTGCCCGGCGCGTGGAAGGTCGGCCAGGGCATCAACGGCGGCGTGCTGCTCGCGGTCACCGCCCGCGCGCTGGCCGCCGAACTCGGCACCCCCCGCGACGACCGCCCCGGCCACCCGGACCCGCTGTCCGTCTCCGCGTACTACCTCTCCACGGCCACCGCGGGGCCGGCGGTCGTCCGCACCGAGACCATCCGCCGCGGCAACTCCGTCTCCCACGGGGGCGCGGAACTCCTCCAGCAGGAGGACCCCGCCGCCGACCCGGCCACCCGGCTGCGCGTCCTGGCGGCCTACGGCACCCTCGCCGACCAGCCCGACGACGTCAGGACCTCCGCGAAGCCCCCGGCGCTGGCGCCGGTGGAGCAGTGCATAGGCAGTGACGCCGCCCCGCCGGAGTTCCGCGCGGAGTCCCCGATGCTCACCCGCGCCGACCTCCGCCTGGACCCGTCCTGCGTGGGCTGGGCGGTCGGCGCGCCGTCGGGCCGGGGCGAGATGAAGGGCTGGTTCCGCCTGCCGGAGGACCGCGACCCGGACCCGATGCTGCTGCTGATGGCCGTGGACGTGCTGCCCCCGGTGAGCTTCGACCTGGGCGTGATCGGCTGGGCCCCGACGCTGGAACTGACGGCCCACGTACGCGCCAGCCCGGCACCGGGCTGGCTCCGGGTGATCCACACGACCCGCAACGTCGCGGGGGGCCACATGGAGGAGGACGCGGAGATCTGGGACTCGGCGGACCGCCTGGTGGCCCAGTCCCGCCAACTGGCCCGCCTCCCCAGGCAGTCCTGACCGGGGCCCGCCCGCTCCCGCCGGAGATCGCCGCCCGAGCCGGGCGGTTTCGGCGCGCTGCTCCCCGTGGGAAGGCGTGAAGCCCGTTCGGGGGCCGGGGAGTCGGTGCCGGCCTTCGTCCGGTCCCGCCCTGCACTCCCGCCATGTCCGCCGGCCCGGGGCGGGGTTGACACAGTGCATCATGTCCATGACTGTCGAGCCTTCGGCGACGTGCATCCGTTCCGGGGGCGCAACGCCGACGACAGGCCGCCGACACGGAGGTACGTGGATGGGGGAGCCGACGTTCGGACTCCTGGGGCCGCTGCGCGTGTGGGCGGGAGGCGTCCCCATCCGGATCGGGGGGCCGAAGCCGAGGGCGGCGCTCGCCACGCTGCTGCTCCAGCCCGGTCGCTTCGTCTCCGTGGACGTGCTGACGGAGGTGCTGTGGCCGGGCGGGGCGCCCCCGTCGGCCGTGGCCAACGTCCGTACGTACGTGCGCAACCTGCGCCGGGCGCTGTCCGCCGCGGGGATCTCCGCCGCGGGGCTGCGGACGGAGCCGTCCGGCTACGCATTCGACGTCGCGCCTGACGACGTCGACATGCTGCTCTTCGAGCGCCGCCTGGACCGGGCTCGCGCGGCCCGCGACCGGGGCGACGACGTCGCCGCGCTGCGCGACTACGAGACGGCGCTCGGCCTCTGGCGCGGCGGCGTACTGCAGGACGTACCGGCCAGCGTGGTCTGGGACCCCGGCGTCACCAGGCTGGAGGAGCTGCGCGCGACCGCGGTCGACGAGTGCCTCGGGGTCCGGCTGCGGCTGCGGGACTACGCGCTCCTCCTCGCCGAGTTGCGCTCCCGGCTCACCGAGGATCCGCTCCGGGAGGACCTGTGGCGGATGCTCGTACGGGCGCTGCACGACTCGGGCCGTACGACCGAGGCCCGCTCCGCCTACGCCGAGGCCGAGCGCGTCCTGGCCGCCGAACTCGGCACCGAGCCGAGCAGGCCGCTGCGGGCGGTCGGCGAGGAGGTCAACGGCTACGCCGGGCGGCGCCCCGCGGTGGCGGTCACGCCCGTGTACCAGTTACCCATGGACGTACCGGACTTCACCGGCCGGACGGCGGAGATCGCCGCACTGGAGAAGCTGCTGTCGGCGGCCGACCGGCGACCGGTCGTCGTGGCGATGTCGGGGCCGCCGGGGTCGGGGAAGTCCGCGCTGGCGGTGCACGTGGCGCACCGGGCCCGGGCGGCGTTCCCCGACGGCCAGCTCTTCGTCGACCTCGGCGGGCTGAGCGACCGGCCGCGCGACCCCGCCGACGTCCTGGCCGAGATGCTGCGCGGCCTCGGTGTCGTCGACAGCACCGTCCCCGCCGAGCGGAGCGAACGGGCCGCGCTGCTCCGCTCGCGTCTGGCGCAGCGGCGCTTCCTCATCGTTCTCGACGACGCGGCCGACGGCGCGCAGGTACGCCCCCTGCTGCCCGGCACCGGAGGCTCGGCCGTGCTCGTCAGCTCGCGCCGCCGGATGCCCGATCTGCCGGCGCACCACTTCTCGCTCGGCGAGCTGAAGCAGGAAGAGGCCCGCGCCCTGCTGGGCACCGTCGCCGGCCCCGACCGGCTGGTCACCGACGCGGCCGGGGCGGACCGGGTGCTCGCCGGCTGCGGCTCGCTGCCGCTGGCCGTACGGATCGCGGGGTCGCGGCTGGCGAGCCGGCGGTCCTGGACCGCGGCGACGCTGGCCGATCTCTTACAGGACGAGCGCGGGCGGCTCGACCAACTGCAGGCGGGCGAGCTGGAGGTGCGGGCGAGCGCGGAGCTGAGCTACCGGCACCTGCCGGAGGCCGCGGCCACGGCCTTCCGCGCCTTCGGCGGGCTGCCGGCCGAGCCGGTGGGCGGCTGGCTCGTGGCCGTCGCCATGGGCGGCGCCGCCGACGGCGAAACCACCGCAGAAGCGCTGGCCACCCTGGCCGACAGGCATCTGATCGAGGCCGTGGGGACCGACGGACTCGGGCTGCCGCGCTACCGCATGCACGACCTGCTGCGCTGCTACGCGCGCGAGCTGGCGGACGCGGACACCTTCACGGTGCGCCGGCGGCAGCAGCTCCGTATCGTCGACGCCCTGACCGCACTCGCGCGGAGTGCGAACGCGGCCATGCCCACGCGGTTCCTCGGCGTGTTCGGTGCGGCGGCCCAGCCGGCCGGGGCGGGCGCGGAGATCGCGCGGGCCGTGCGGGCGGCGCCCGTCGAGTGGTTCGAGACCGAACGCCGGATCCTCGTCGCCACGGTGGAGTCCGCGCTGCGGCTCGGCCGGGTCGCGCAGGCCGCCGACCTCGCGCTGGAGCTGGCGAGCTTCTTCGACCTGCGCGGCTACTACGGCGACTGGCTGCGTACGCACCAACTGGTGCTCGACGCGATACCGGCCCCGTCGGACGCGCGGGCCGCGGCGCTGCTCCGTAACATCGGGCAACTCCACCTCTACCGCGACCGCTACGCCGACGCGCTCGACTCCTTCGTCTGGGCACGCGCGATCTTCGCCGCGGTCGGGCACCCCGCCGGCGAGGCGATGGCGGCGGCGGGCGAGGGATCCGTACACCGGATCCTGGGCGACCTCGACGCGGCGCTGGCGACGTTCACCGACACGCTGCGCGGCTTCCGGGAGGCCGGCGACCGGCACGGCGAGGCGGTCGCGTGCAACGCGATCGCCTCCGTCTGGCTGGAGCGCGGGAACCCGCGCGCCGCGGCGTCGTGGCTGGACGGAGCGCTGGAGCTGGCCCGGGACCTCGGCGACCGCCACCGCGAGGCGCAGGTCCGCCGCCGTATCGCCGTGCTGCACGATCTGCGCGGCGAACCGGACCTGGCACGGGCGGAGCTGGAACGGGCCCTGGACATCTTCGGCGACCTCGCCGACACGCACTGCGCCGCCTACGTGCAGGAGAGCATCGGCGAACTGTGCCTGCGCCGCGGCAACGCGGGCGAGGCGTCGGCGCTGCTGGCCGACGCGCTCGCCGTGCAGCGGCAGTTGGGCGACCGGCGCGCGGAGGCGAGCCTCGCCTGCCTCCTCGGTGAGCTGCACCGCGCGACGGGCAGGGAGCAGACCGCGCGGCACTACTTCCACCGCTCCCTGTCCACCTGGCGGCGGCTGGAGCAGCACGACCGGGCCGAGGTGGTCCACGCGAAGCTGCGGACGCTGCGCTCCGGCCCGTAATGACGCGCGTAGAGCGAATGCGCGGAAAACAGGCGCATTCGCTCCACGCGGGCACGTCAGCAACCGTTCGTGCTCTTCAGCCGCCGGTCGAGGTAGTCGTACCAGGTGACGCCTTGGACGACCGCGACGACGACGGAGCCGTTGTGGATCTGCTCGTAGTGCAGGTGGGGGGAGAACTCGTAGATCGCGGACGTGGCGCCGACCTTCCCGATCACCTGGCCCCGCTTCACCTGCGTGCCGCGCGCGACGCTGCGCTCCTTCAGATGCGCGTACCGGGTCCGCCAGCCGTCGCCGTGCGCGATGACGACGGTGTTGCCGTAGCCGTCGCCGGTGGAGTAGTACGACGCGACGACCTCGCCCCCCGCGCTGGCGAGTACGCGGCGGCCCAGGTCGTCGGGGGTGCCCTGGGCGTTGTAGTGGTTCCAGTCGATCGAGTGCGCCGGGCTGTGCCCGCTCCAGTTGTTGCCGCGCCAGACCTGGCCGCAGATGAACGGCATCCTGAAGGCGGGCCGGGCCAGCGGTTCCGCCGTCGCGGACGACGTGGCGCCCTGGGGCGCCGCGACGGCGACCGGCGTCGCGACGGCCACGGCGGCGGCCACGCTCACTGCGGCGAACAGTCGGTGGAAACGTCTGCGCATGGTTCTCCCCTTCTCATCGGTGACCCGGCGATTGAAGGGGGCGCCGATACAAAGCGGATACACAAGGGCGGGCAGTCCGCACACGGCCGCGACCTGCTGAAGCCCTGCGGCGGCAGCCTGTCGGACTCCCGGCAGAAGGGCCTTCCGACGGGCGGAAGACGACCCTGCCCGACGTCGTGGAACGGGCCGCGAAGGAGCGGCGTACGAACCGTGCCGCCGGCGTTCCGGTCCGCCCCTGCGCCCGCTGACCCGGCGCGGCGGGGTATGGGCTCCGTTGCGGCGGTGGTACGGATGGCGTCGTGGAGTGGTTTTCGTCTGACGGGTACTGGCTGAGCCGGCTGGTTTTCCAGCGCGGGCTCGCCCTGCTGTACGTCGTCGCCTTCGTCGCCGCGGCGCGGCAGTTCCGGCCGCTCATCGGTGCGCGCGGCATGCTGCCCGTGCCGCGCTTCACCGCGCGGGTGCCGTTCCGGCGGGCGCCGAGTCTCTTCCAGGTGCGGTACTCCGACCGGCTGTTCGCCGGGGTCGCCTGGTGTGGTGCGGCCCTGGCGGCCGCCGTGGCCGGCGGGGCGGCGGATGCGGTGCCGTTGTGGGGGGCGATGCTGCTGTGGGCGGTGTTGTGGGCGCTCTATCTGTCGATCGTCAACGTGGGGCAGGCGTGGTACTCGTTCGGCTGGGAGTCGCTGCTGCTGGAGGCCGGGTTCCTCGCCGTCTTCCTCGGCAACGACACCGTCGGGCCCCCCGTGCCGGTGCTCTTCCTGCTGCGCTGGCTGCTCTTCCGGGTCGAGTTCGGCGCCGGGCTGATCAAGATGCGCGGCGACCGGTGCTGGCGGAAGCTGACCTGCCTCTACTACCACCACGAGACCCAGCCGATGCCCGGGCCGCTGAGCTGGTTCTTCCACCATCTGCCCCGGCCCCTCCACCGCGTCGAGGCCGCCGCCAACCACGTCGCCCAACTCGGGCTGCCCGTACTGCTGTTCACGCCGCAGCCGGTCGCCACCTTCGCCGCCGCGGCCATCGTCGTCACCCAGCTCTGGCTGGTGCTCTCCGGCAACTTCGCCTGGCTCAACTGGATCACCATCCTCGTCGCGCTCACCGCTATCGACGGGCGGTTCGTCGCCGACCACACCCCGCTGCCCGGCCCGCCCGGGTTCGGCGCCACGCCCACCTGGTTCATCGTCGTCGTCTGCGCCGCGACCGCCGTCGTCCTCGCGCTGAGCTGGTGGCCCGCCCGCAACCTGCTCTCCCGGCGGCAGCGGATGAACGCCTCGTTCAACTCCCTCCACCTCGTCAACACCTACGGCGCCTTCGGCAGCATCACCCGCGTACGGCACGAGATCGTCGTCGAGGGCACGGCCGACACCATGCCCACCGCGGCGAGCGAGTGGCGGGAGTACGGGTTCAGGGGCAAGCCCGGCGATCCGCGGCGGCTGCCGCGGCAGTTCGCGCCGTACCACCTGCGGCTCGACTGGCTGATGTGGTTCGCGGCGCTCTCCCCCGCGTACGCGGAGCGGTGGTTCGGCCCCTTCCTGCTGCGGCTGCTCGACGGGGACCGCGACACCCTCCGCCTGCTGGCCCACAACCCCTTCCCCGGCACACCGCCGGGCAGCGTCCGCGCGCGGCTCTTCCGGTACGAGTACACGGGCTGGGCGGAGCTGCGCCGCACCCGGGCGTGGTGGCGGCGGGAGTTCGTCCGCGAGTACGCCCCGCCCGTGACGGCCGGGGAGCGCAGCGGCCTCAGCCCGTGAGCCGCTGGAGCCCCACCACCCGCAGCAGCTCCAGCCGCTGGTGCGACTCGCTGCCCGGCCGCGCCGTGTAGACCACCAGCCGCTGGTCGTGCTCCGGGTTCAGCAGCACCTCGCAGTCCAGCTCCAGCAGCCCGACCACCGGGTGGACGAACCGCTTGGCCTCCCGGCGCCGCACCGCCACGTCGTGTGCCTCCCAGAGCGCCGCGAACTCCGCGCTGCGCGCCCGCAGCCGCCGTACCAGCCCGGCCACCCGGGTGTCGTCCGGCCGCCGGGCGACGGTCGCCCGCAGGTCGGCGACGGCGCGGCGGGCGACGTCCTCGCGGTCCTCCGGCGGGATCAGCGCGCGGCTCTCCGGCTCCGTGAAGAACCGCCAGACGATGTTGCGCCCGTCCCCGGCGCGGTCGGCGGTGTCCCCGGACAGCGCCCGCGACAGGGCGTTCTGCGCCAGCACGTCGCCGCAGTCGGCGAGCACCTGCGCCGGGGTGTCGGTGAGCCGGTCGAGGATCAGCAGCAGCCCCGGGCGGACGTGCGCCCCCGCGCCGCGGGCGCGCGGCGGCTCCTCGCCGGCCAGGTGGAACAGGTGGTCGCGCTCGTCGTCGCCGAGGCGCAGCCCGCGGGCGACGGCGGCGAGCATCTGGCGCGACGGGCGGGAGCCGCGGGCCTGTTCGAGCCGGGTGTAGTGGTCGGCGGACATCCCGGCGAGCTGCGCGACCTCCTCGCGCCGCAGCCCCGGCGTGCGGCGCCGCGCCCCGGGCGGCAGGCCGACGTCCGCGGGGGTGAGCCGGGCGCGGCTGCGGCGCAGGAAGTCGGCCAGCTCCGTTCTGTCCATGGCCACCAAGGGTGCCGCAGGGGTGCGCCCGCAGCCAGGGACCGCCCGTCCCCGGATGAAGCCGTCTCTCCCGTCGCGGGCACGCCGGCCGCAGGGTGGCGGGGACGTCGGCGTACGAGGAGCGGAGTGACGATGAGCGTGCTGGTGACGGGAGCGACGGGGGCAGTCGGGCAGCGGTTCGTACCGCGGCTGCTGCAGTGGGCGGGCGGCGAGGAGGTGCGGCTCCTGGTGCGCGACGAGGAGCGCGCCGCGCCGCTCGCCGGGCGGGGCGCCCGCCTCGTCGTCGGCGATCTGCGGGAGCCCGGCGACCGGCGCCGGGCGCTGGCAGGGGTACGGGACGTGGTGCACGTCGCCGCGGCGTTCCGCGACGTGCCGGACGAGGAGGCGTACGCCGTGAACCGCGACGCGACGCTCGCCCTCGGCGCCGAGGCCGCCGCGGCGGGCGTGCGCCGCTTCGTCTTCACCAGCACCAACCTCGTCTACGGCGCCGGCCGCGGCCGCCCCGCCGTGGAGACCGACGAGCCCCGCGGGGACGGCCCGCTGGCCGGCGCGTACCCGCGGTCGAAGACCGCCGCCGAGCAGGGGCTGCTGGAACTCCACCGGGGCCGCGGCCTCGACGTGCGCGTCGCGCGGCTGGCGTTCGTCTACGGCGAGGGCGACGGGCACCTGGAGGCGTCACTGCGCTGGACCCCGCACATGGCCGCGCACCAGCGGATCCAGATGGTGCACCAGGCGGACGTCGCCCGGGCGCTGTGGCGGGTGCTGAGCGCTCCGGGACTCGCCGGGCGGGTCTACAACGTCGCCGACGACGCGCCGGTCAGCGCGCTGGAGCTGCTGCACCTGGTCGGTGCGCCGGTCCCGGAGGGGATGGCGGAGCGGGCGTCGGACGACCCGTGGCACGGGGTGGTCTCGAACGAGCGGATCCGCGCGGAGCTGGGCTTCCGGCCGCTGTACCCGTCGCTGTGGACGGCCCGGGACGCGGGGGCGCTGTAAGGGAGCGCCGCGTCGGACGAGAACGGCCGGGCCCGGTCCGTACACCGCCGCCACCCGCGGCGTACGGACCGGGCCCGCGCACTTTCGCCGTCCCCGCGCCGCGCCCGCGCGCGCCGCGCCATGCTGGACTCGCCACTCCTTCCCGCCGGCCGGGCGACGTGCGCCCCTCGCAGAGGTTCCGTGCAGAGGTGATGGAGGATCGCAGACCAGCGGCCTCCTCGGGTACGGTCGCCGCGCCGGGCGCCCCACCGTCTGAGGAGAGTAAAGCGTTGCGCGAGTTCACCGTGCCTCCCCTGGCAGACGCACCGAAGTCGGGGGGGCTAGCGGACGCGGTCTTCCAGCGGGCCGCGCAGGATCCCGGGCAGATCGCCTTCGCCCGCAAGGTCGGCGGCGAGTGGCGGGACGTGACGATAGGGGCCTTCCGCGACGAGGTGCTCGCTCTCGCCAAGGGGCTGCTGGCCGCGGGGCTGCGGTTCGGCGACCGGGTGGGGATCATGTGCAGGACCCGGTACGAGTGGACCCAACTGGACTTCGCCCTCTGGTCGATCGGCGCCCAGGCCGTGCCCGTCTACCCGACCTCCGCCCCCGACCAGGCGTACTGGATGCTGCACGACGCCGGCGCCGTGGCCTGCGTGGTCGAGAGCGCGGACCACGCGATGACCGTCGGCTCGGTGATCGACAAGCTGCCCGGGCTCAAGCTGCTCTGGCAGATCGACGAGGGCGCCGTCGAGGAGCTGAGCGCCGCCGGCGCGCACCTCGACGACGACGTGGTGGAGCGGCACCGCCTCGCCGTCACCCCGGACTCCCCCGCCACCGTGATCTACACCTCCGGCACCACCGGCCGGCCGCGCGGCTGCGAGCTGACCCACGCCAACTTCATGGCCGAGGCCGACAACATCCTGCTGCGCTACGAGGCCCTCTTCCGCCCGTACGAGGGCGAGCCCGCCGCCACCCTGCTCTTCCTCCCCCTCGCGCACGTCTTCGGCCGGATGATCCAGGTCACCGCGGTCCGCGGCGGGGTCAAGCTCGGCCACCAGCCGGACCCGTCGGCGCCCGTGCTGCTCGCGGACCTCAGGACGTTCCGGCCCAGCCTCATCCTGGCCGTACCGCACATCTTCGAGAAGATCTACGCAGCCGCCCGCCGCAAGGCCGAGACCGAGGGCCGGCTCGCGGTCTTCGACAAGGCCGCCGACGTCGCCGTCCGGTACGCCGGGGCCCGCGAGGACGCGTCCTTCGGCGCAGGCCGCGGGCCCGGCCCGGCGCTGCGGGTGGAGCACCAGGTGTTCGACAAGCTGGTGTACGCCAAGATGCGCGCGGCGCTCGGCGGCCGGACCCGCTTCGTGTTCTCCGGCGGCTCGGCGATGCAGCGCCGGCTCGGGCTGTTCTTCGCCGGCGCGGGCATCACGGTCATCGAGGGCTACGGCCTGACGGAGACCACCGCCGCCGCGGTCGCCAACCCGCCCGAGCGCCCCCGCTACGGCACCGTCGGCATCCCCATCCCCGGCATCACCGTCTACATCGCCCCCGACGACGAGGTCTGGCTGCACGGCCCGCAGGTCTTCAGCGGCTACATCGGCGACCGGCCGGGCGCCGCGCACGCGCTGCGCGACGGCTGGCTGGCCACCGGCGACCTGGGCAGCCTCGACGAGGACGGCTATCTGACGATCACCGGCAGGAAGAAGGAGCTGCTGGTGACGTCGAACGGCAAGAGCGTCTCGCCGGTGCCGCTGGAGGAGCGGGTGCGGGCGCACCCGCTGGTCTCGCAGTGCCTGGCGGTCGGCAACGACCGGCCGTACGTCGCGGCGCTGGTCACCCTGGACCCGGACGGCGTGGCGCACTGGCAGCTCATGCGCGGCCGGCCGTCGATGACTCCGTCCGAGCTGGTCAGGGACGGGGAGCTGGAGGCCGAGATCCGGCGGGCGGTGGTGGCGGCCAACACCCAGGTGTCGCCGCCGGAGTCGATCCGGGCCTTCCGGATACTGGCCGTGCAGTTCACCGAGGAGCACGGGCTGGTGACGCCGTCGCTGAAGCTGAAGCGGAAGGCGATCGAGAAGGCGTACGCGAACGAGGTCGAGGCCCTTTACCAGACGTAGGCCCGGTCCGGATGATGATCGAGGGAATGCCACGGCGGCCGATCGCGGTTAGCGTCGGGAGGGCGAACCGCCTGTACGCACTTTTCGACCAAGAGGGATGCATCCCACGTGAGCAACGTTCCGACCATCACCCTCAACAACGGCGTCGCGATGCCGCAGCTCGGCTTCGGCGTCTGGCAGGTGCCCGACGCCGAGGCCGAGACCGCGGTGCGCACCGCCCTCGACGCCGGTTACCGGAGCATCGACACCGCCGCCGTCTACGGGAACGAGGCGGGCACGGGCAAGGCCCTGACCGGGTCCGGCCTCCCGCGCGAGGAACTGTTCGTCACCACGAAGCTGTGGAACTCCGAGCACGGCTACGACGCCGCCCTGCGCGCGTTCGACGACTCGCTGCGCCGGCTGGGCCTGGACCACGTCGACCTGTACCTGATCCACTGGCCGGCGCCGGCCAAGGACAGGTACCTGGAGACCTGGCGGGCCCTGGAGAAGCTGTACGCGGACGGGCGCGCCCGCGCCATCGGCGTCTCCAACTTCCAGCCCGCCCATCTCCAGCGGGTCCTGGACGAGGGCACCGTCGTGCCCGCGCTGAACCAGGTCGAGCTGCACCCGGACTTCGCCCAGGCCGACGTGCGCGCCTTCCACGCCGCGCACGGCATCGCCACCGAGGCGTGGTCGCCGCTGGGCCAGGGCAAGGGGCTGCTGGACGAGCCGGTGCTGCGGGAGCTGGGCGAGAAGCACGGCCGCAGCCCCGCGCAGATCGCGCTGCGCTGGCATCTGCAACTGGGCAACGTGGTCATCCCCAAGTCCGTCACCCCGTCGCGGATCCGGGAGAACATCGACGTCTTCGGCTTCGAGCTGGACGACGCCGACATGGCCGCCGTCGCGGGCCTGGACACGGGCAACCGCATCGGCGACAACCCCGACGACGTGAACTGACGCACCCCACCCCGCGGACGGCCGGCCGTCCCGCTCGGAACCGTTGCACCCGCAACCGCGTCTGAGGGGACGACCGGAAGTCGATCATCGAGGGGGAGTCAGATGGCTGCACGGGCCGGACGTGAGCTCGACTGGGACGGCTGCTTCAACGTACGCGACCTCGGCGGGCTGCCCGCGGCCGGCGGCCGCCGCACCCGGCCCGGCGCACTGGTGCGCGCCGACAACCTGGACGGGCTGACCGGCGCGGGCTGGGCCGCCGTCGCGGACCACGGCGTCCGCACCGTGGTCGACCTGCGCAACGCCATCGACCACCGGCCCCGGCTGCCCCGCCCGGAGGGCATCGGGCTGGTCCGGGTGCCCGTGGACGAGCTGGCCGGGAACGTGCGCTGGTGGCGCGAGTGGGGCCACCTCGAAGGGACCCCGCTGACCTGGGCCGCCTATCTGGAGTACGTGCCGCAGGTGGCGGCGTCCGTCGTCCGCGAGGTCGCGGCGGCCCCGCCGGGCGGCGTCGTGGTGCACTGCACCGCGGGCCGGGACCGCACCGGCTTCGCCTCGTTCGTGCTGCTGACGCTCGCCGGGGTGGCGGCGGCCGACATCGCCGCCGACTACCTGCTCAGCGGCCCCAACCACCGGCGGGCCGCGGCCGCTCTGGGCCACCCGGACCAGACGCTGGAGATCGCCGGGATCCAGGCCCGCTCGGGCCGTACCGCCACGCAGGTCATCACCGACACGCACGCGGCCTTCGACGCGGCGGCGTACCTCGCCAAGGCCGGGCTGCCGGACGCGGCGGTCGCCGCGGCCCGGGAGCGGCTGCTCGCGCCGGGGTGACGCGGCGGCCGGGAACGTCAGCTCGCGCCGTGCTCCGGGGCGACGTCCTCGATCCGGCGCGCGAGGTCGAAGTCCAGCTCGGTGACCCGGCCGCCCACGCTGTGGGTGTTGACGGCGATATCGAGGGTGTTGTAACCGAGCGTGAGCATCGCGTGGTGCCCCAGCTCCTCCTGGATCCGGGAGACGTCCGCGACCATCGCGGCGGCGGGCGGGTGCGAGTCGAAGCGGTACGTGCGCGACAGCAGCTCCCCCTCGGCCACCGACCAGCCCGGAAGCCGGGCGAGCCGGTCCTCGGTGTCCTGCGGGGAAAGCGGTTCGACGGCCATGCGAGGGGCTCCCTTCGCGGCGGGGCGGTTCCCGGCCGACAGTACCCCGCGGAACTCGGTTACCGTCGATGACATGACGACCTCCGGTCTCCCCGTCACCCCAGGTACGCCGGCCGGCGGCACGCCCCGTACGGGCGGCCCCGACGACGGCGCCGCCACCGCGGGCGCCCTGCTGCGCAACTGGCGGGAGCGCCGCGGGCTGAGCCAACTGGAGCTGGCGCTGCGCGCGGACTCCTCGGCGCGCCACATCAGCTTCGTCGAGACCGGGCGGTCGCGGCCGAGCCGGGCGATGGTGCTCAAGCTCGCCGAGCACCTGGACATGCCCGTACGCGAACGCAACGCGCTGCTGCTCGCCGCCGGCCACGCGCCGCACTACCCCGAGACCCCCCTGGACGACCCGGCGATGGCCGAGTTGCGCCAGGGCGTCGAGCAGCTCGTCGCCGCGCACGAGCCGTTCCCCGCGGTGGTGGTGGACGGCGCGTACACCGTGGTGGCCGCCAACCGCGGCATCCTGCTGGTCCTCGACGAGGTGCCGGAGGAGCTGCTGCGCCCGCCGCTGAACGCGATGCGGCTGACGCTGCACCCCGACGGGCTGGCGAAGAAGATCCGCAACCTGCCGCAGTGGCGCGCCCATCTGCTGCACCAGATGGACCGCCAGCTCTCGCTGGTGCGCTCGCCCGCACTGAAGGAGCTGTACGACGAGGTGGCGGCCTATCCGCTGCCGCCGGAGGCGGGCGACGAGGTGGTCGAGGAGGTCGGCGGCCGGGCACCGTTCGCGCTGCCGCTGCAGGTGGCGCACGACGGGCACCTGCTGTCGTTCGTCTCCACCATCTCGACCTTCAACACGCCCATGGACGTGACGGTTTCGGAGCTTGCGCTGGAGACGCTGCTGCCCGCGGATCCGGAGACGACGAAGTACCTGCGCCAGCAGCTCGGCTCCTGACTTACCCGATCGGGGCAGGGCACTTCCCACCCGCAAGCTTTCATAAACCTTTAGTAGGGCTTTATTTGACGGAAGGTCCGCCGTCGCGCAAGATCAGCGTGAACTGCCGGTCCCTTCCAGCGCGCCGGCGCCCGAAGGGAGCCCGTCATGGCCAGCCGTCGCGAAGTCCTTGCCACGTCCGCGGTCGCCGTCGGCGCGACCGCCTTACCGCTCCCCGCCGGCACCCCCAACGCCCGCGCGGCGGTCGCCGACCCCGACCCGACCCGGCCGCCGGGCCGCGGCCCGAACGTCGTCCTGATCGTCCTCGACGACCTGGGGTACGGCGATCTCGGCTGCTACGGCTCGGAGTTGATCGACACCCCGCACCTGGACCGGCTCGCCCGCCAGGGCACCCGCTTCACCCAGGGCTACTCCGGCGCCCCGGTGTGCAGCCCGTCCCGCGCCGCGCTGCTCACCGGACGCGTACCGCCGCGCACCGGCGTGCGCAAGGTGCTCAGCCGGGACGACTCGCAGGGGCTGCGGGCCGCGGAGAAGACGCTCCCCGGCTATCTGCGCGACGCGGGCTACCACACGGCCGCCATCGGCAAGTGGCACCTCGGCCGGCTCGACGAGAACCACCCGTCACGGCACGGCTTCGACTCGTACTTCGGCGTCGACGCGATGTTCTCCGAGGACTCGTACCCCACCGAGATCTGGCGCGACGGCGCCCCCGTAGGGACCCTGCGCGACGACGCCGACCTGGCGACGCTGACGCGCCGGTTCACCGACGAGGCGATCGACGTGATCGACCGCGCCGGGAAGCGGCCGTTCTTCATCTACCTCGCCGAGACCATGCCCCACCTCCCGCTCGCCGTGGAGCCGGAGTTCGAGGGCCGCTCCCGCGGCGGCCTCTACGGGGACGCCGTCGAGTCCGTCGACCACCACCTCGGCCGCCTCTTCCGCGCGCTGGCGGACCGCGGCCTCGAACGGGACACGCTGGTCATCGTCGCCAGCGACAACGGCCCCTGGTTCGAGGGCTCCACGGGCGGGCTGCGCGGCCGCAAGTCCGGCTGCTACGAGGGCGGGGTGCGGGTGCCGTTCCTCATGCGCTGGACGGGGACCGTCCCCCGCGGCCGCGAGTCGCACCAGGTGGTCTCGTTCCTCGACGTGCTGCCGACGCTCTGCGGCCTCGCCGGCGTGGTGCCGGACCGCGGGGTGAAGCTCGACGGCACCGACCTGCGCACGGTGCTGCGGGGCGAGCGGCTGCGCGAGCGCCCGCCGGTGCCGTTCTTCCTCGGCCGGCACGCGGCGGCGGTACGCGACGGCCGCTGGAAGCTGCACGTCCGGCGGGCCGGGCGGAACCAGCGCTTCCTGCCCGAGCTGTTCGACCTGGAGGCCGACCCGCGCGAGGTGGCGAACGTGGCCGCGCGCCGGCCCGAGGTCACCGAGCGGCTGCGCACGTACCTCGCCGCGCTGGAGGAGGACGTGGCCGCGGAGCGCCGCCCCGCGGTGGCGCTCACCGCGAAGCCCCCGCTCTTCGCGGGCCGCGCCAACACCCTGCGGGTACGGCTGTCGCGCGCGCTGCGTCCCGGGGGCGGCGGCAAGGCCAGGGTCTCGGTGACGGTCGCGGTGCCGGAGGGCTGGACGGCGACGACCGTACGGAAGGCCGTCGACCTGACCGCCGCCCCGGTGGTCGAGATCGACGTCACCCCGCCGCCCGCGGCGGGTGCACCCGCCGGGCGGCTGCGCGGCCACCGGCTCACGCCCCGGGTCGTCGTCGACGGCCGGACCGTGACCGGCGCCGACGTGCAGGTGTACGCCGTGCCGCACGGCCGCGACGCGGCCCTCGCGCTCGACGCGGGACCCGACGGCCGCCCCGCGCTGCCCTCGTACCGCCATCTGACCCCCGCCACCGCCTGGGACCGGGCCGCCGGGTTCGGCTGGGTCTCCGCCCCGCCGCAGTCCCGCGCCCACGCGGGACCCGACCCGCTGCGCCGCGGCGTGGTCCGCGACCGGTCGGCGGCGGTGCTGCGGCTGCGGCTGGCCGCGGGCCGGCGCCGGATCTCGCTGCTCCGCGGCGACGACAAGCGGCCCACGCACGGTTTCACGGTGGCGGCGGACGGCGAGACGGTGATCGAGCCGGGCCCGCGGCTGCCCGCGGGGGCGTACCGCTGGGAGGAGTTCGTCCTCGACGGCGGGCCCGAAGGCCGGACGATCGAGCTGGGGCTGAGCGGCACCGGGGGCAACAGGTGGACGCTCGTCGCGCTGGTGGTGCACTGACGCCGCCGGGTTCCCACCCCGGCGCCCCCGGGGCACGCCCAACGCGGCCGCCCCGCCCCTGACTTGCCCGAATGGCACCCAGACGTGCCCTCCTGTGCACCTTCATAAACCTGTAATACGCTCTTATTTGACGCAGGGGCCGCCGAAGTCCGAGGATCAGCGGCACCTGCCGGTCTCCCTACGCGCCGGCGTCCGAAGGGAGTCCGTCTTGGCCAGCCGTCGCGATGTCCTCGCAGGATCGGCAGCGGCGCTCGGTACGAGCGCGTTATCCGTCTCGGTCGGCGGGCCCCACCTGCAGACCGCGGCCGCACAGCCGGCCCGGCCCGCGGGCGGCGGCCCGAACGTCATCATGGTGCTCCTGGACGACCTCGGCTACGGCGACCTCGGCTGCTACGGCCATCCGCTGATCCGCACCCCGCGGCTGGACCGGCTCGCCCGCCAGGGCACCCGCTTCACCCAGGGCTACTGCGCCGCCCCCGTGTGCAGCCCCTCGCGCGCCGCGCTGCTCACCGGACGCGTACCGCCGCGCACGGGCATACCGGACGTGCTGAGCCGCGACGACCCGCACGGTCTCGGCACGGCGGAGCGGACCCTGCCCGAGTACCTGCGCACCGCGGGCTACGTCACGGCGGCGATCGGCAAGTGGCACCTCGGCCGGCTCGACGCCCACCACCCGGCGCGGCACGGCTTCGACTCGTTCTTCGGCGTCGACGCGATGTACACGGCGGACACGTACCCCACCGAGGTCTGGCGCGACGAGCAGCCCGTGGAGACGCTGAACAGCGACGCCGATCTGGCGACGCTCACCCGGCGCTTCACCGACGAGGCGATCGACGTCATCGACCGCGCCGGCGACCGGCCGTTCTTCATCTACCTCGCCGAGACCATGCCCCACCTCCCGCTCGCCGTGGAGCCGGAGTTCGACGGCATCTCCCGCGGCGGCCTCTACGGCGACGCCATCGAATCCGTCGACCACCACCTCGGCCGCCTCTTCGACGCGATCGCCGAGCGCGGCCTCGACCGGGAGACGCTGATCATCGTCGCCGGGGACAACGGCCCCTGGTTCGAGGGCTCGTCGGGCGGACTGCGGTCCCGGAAGTTCGAGGTCTTCGAGGGCGGCGTGCGGGTGCCGTTCATCGCCCGCTGGACGGGCACCGTGCCGCGCGGCCGGGAGTCGGACGACGTGGTCTCCTTCCTCGACCTGCTGCCGACGGTGTGCTCGCTGGCCGGCGTCGAGCCGGAGCCGGGCGTGCCGCTGGACGGCACCGACCTGACGGCGACGCTGCGCGGCGCGCGGCTGCGCGAGCGCGCGCCGGTGCCGTTCTTCCTCAGCGCGCGGGCCGCGGCCGTACGCGACGGCCGGTGGAAGCTGCACGTCCGGCGGCGCGGCTCGGACCAGCGCTATCTGCCGGAGCTGTACGACCTCGACGCGGACCCGCGGGAGTCGGTGAACCTGACGGCGCGGCAGCCGGAGGTGACCGCGCGGCTCCAGGAGTTCCTGACGGCGCTGGAGGAGGACATCGCGCGCGAGCAGCGCCCGCCGGTGGAACTCACCGCGGACCTGCCGCTCTTCGCCGGCCGCCCCCATGCCGTCCGGGTACGGCTCACCCGCGCGCTGCGCCCCGGCGGCGACCCCGTGGCGGAGGTGACGGTGTCGCTGGCGGCGCCGGACGGCTGGGCGACGACGGCCGTACGGGAGGTCGTGGACCTCGGCACAGAACCGGTGATCGACGTCGAGGTCACCCCGCCCGCCGCGGTCGCCGCCCCCGCGGGGCGGCTGGCGACGTACGCACTGACGCCCCGCGTCGAGATCGACGGCCGGACCGTGACCGGCGAGCCGGTGCGCGGCTACGCCGTGCCGCACGGCGACGACGTGGCCCTCGCGCTCGACGCGGGCCCGGCCGGCTCCCCGGTCACCCCCTCCTACCGCGCCCTGACGCCCGAATCCTCGTGGACGGAGGAAGCCGGCTACGGCTGGACGGGTGGAGCGCCGGTACCGATGTCCCGCGACCGCGGCGCGCCCGACGTACTGCGCCGCGACATGGTCAACAACCAGCCCGCGGCGCTGCTGCGACTGCGCCTGCCGGCCGGCCGGAGCACGGTCTCCGTGCTGCGCGGCGACGACGACTACGCCACGCCCGGGATCGTCGTCGCGGCGGACGGGACGGAGGTGCTCGCACCGGGACCGCAGGTGCCGGCGGGCGCGTACCAGTGGGAGGAGTTCGTCCTCGACGGCGGGGCGTCGGGCCGGGTGACCGAACTGCGCGTCGGCGCGCCGGAGACCGCGAACTGGAAGATCGTGGCACTGCTGGTGCGCTGACCCGGCCGCGGGCCGCCGCCCCGGCGAGCGCCGGGGCGGCGGCCCGTACGTCCGGGCGGTCAGCGCCCGGCGGCGGCCCGCAGGCCGCGCAGCAGCCCGTACTGCACGACGGCGAAGCCCAGCACCACCGCCGCCTGCATCGGGATCCACACGTATCCCGCGGTGGTCGGGTCGAGGACCCCGGTGACGAGGACGACGACGCTGGCCACCGCCCACGCGACGTTGATGTCGACCACCAGCGCCACCAGACGCGCGGGCGGTACGGGCTTGCGGGCGAGCCAGGCGACGTCGGCGGCGTAGAGGACGAGCACCGCGCCGAGCACGAGCAGCAGCCCGCGGTCCACGCCGAGGAGGTCGGCGACGGGCCCGGAAAGGGCCAGGTACGCCAGCCCGTTGGCGCCGGTGACGACGGCGTCGAGGCCGAGCCAGCGGCGGAGCGTGATCTGCGGGGTGGAGGCGGCGGTCGGGGAGACGGCTGCGGACATGACGGATCACCCTCCGTACGACGTAGGTACCGGTCAGAGCCGGAACCCGGGCCGGAGTTCGCCGGTCCGGGCTCCGATACCCCTACGGTGCCCGCCCCCGCTCCGCACGTCGATTACCGGCGAGGTAATGTCCGGCTCCCCACGGTCCGGCTCTGAGGCGGGCGACCTGCCGGTTTCGGCGCTATTGCGGTGCCGCCTCCGTGGCCCTACGTTTCCGGAAGCGGCCCGTGCCCGGCCTGAGATGAGACGGCGATGGATTTGGAACTGCGGCATCTCAAGCTCGTGCGCGCCATCGCGGAGACGGGGAGCCTCACCCGGGCCGCCGGCCGCCTCGGTCTCGCCCAGTCGGCGATCAGCGCGCAGCTCAAGCGCATCGAACGGGCCCTGGGCGGCCCGTTGTTCGTACGCGACCGGGCCGGCGCCCGGCCCACGGCCCTCGGCGAGCTGGTGCTCGACCGGGCGCAGGTGCTGCTGCCCGCGGTGCGGGAGCTGCAGGAGGAGGCGGTGCGGTTCGCGAACGCCTGGGAGGACATGCACCGGTTCCGGCTCGGCGGCACGCACGGGCCGCTGCTGGGGGCGCTGGTGGACCGGCTGGCGGCGCTCCACCCGGACGAGCCGGTGAGCACGTACACCTCCTGGTCGGTGCAGGAGATCAGCGAGATGGCGTCCTCGGGGCGGCTGGACTTCGCGCTGATCGGGGTCTGCGGCGAGAGCCCGCCGCCCGCGGAGGACCTGGAGTGGCGGGTCGTGGGCACGGACCCGGTGTTCCTCATGCTGGCCGGGGACCATCCGGCGGCGGACGAACCGGAGCTGGAGCTGGGGCGGTTCCGCGAGGAGCGGTGGACGACGGTGCCCGGCGAGGGGTGCTTCGGGGACTGCTTCTCGGCGGCGTGCGCGCGGGCCGGGTTCACGCCGACGCCGATCCTGGAGACCGACACCGTCTCGTGCGCGCACCTGGTGCAGGTCGGCCGCGCGGTGGGGCTGTGCCGGGCGACCATGCCGCCGACGCCGGGGATCGCCACCGTGCCGATCACGGGGACGCCGCTGAGCTGGCGGCACCTCATCGGCTGGCATCCGGAGTCGCCGGCGGCGGGTACGGCGCCCGCCGTGCTGATGTACGCGCGGGCGGCACACGCGGAGGCGGCGCGGCGCAACCCGGTCTACGCGAAGTGGCTCGCCGCCCACCCCGAGTACGGCACCGCCGGCTGACGGGCCGCCCGGCCGCCGTCACCCGGCGCGCTGGTCCTCCGCCACCGGCTCCGCGCGCACCCCGGCCGCCGCCGCCCGGCGCACGACCGGGCCGCCGCACTCGCCGATCCACCGGCGCAGCACCCGGTGCACCGACTCGGCGCCCGCCAGCGTCTCCCCCGCCGGAACCGGCGGCGTCAGCCCCTCGGGCCAGAACAGGAACGCCCGGCTCTGCTCGCCGCCGAGGCCGCCGTGCGAGCCGATCTGGTCCTCGAAGGCGTGCACGGTGCCGGTCTGCGGGTCGTACGAGGAGTTGACCATGATGTCCGCGGCGTGCGGGAAGCGCGCGGTGCGCAGCACCGTCCCGGCGGCGCCGGGCCCGAAGGGCAGCAGCGGGTCGATGCCGACGACCTTGCCGGTCTCCAGATGGTGCTCCGCCCCGTCGGCGCCGAGGACGACGGGGCCGTGCTCCCCGGAGCGCACCAGGACGAAGCCCACCCCGGGGTGCTCCGTCAGCGCCGGCAGCAGCGCCGGGTGGCGGCGCTCGATCGTCTCCCAGCTGGCGACGCCGGGCAGTTCGGGGAAGGACACCAGGCCCAGGTTCCCGGAGGCGAGCACCACGGGCTCCAGCCCGCGGCGCCCCTCGCCGCCGTGCCCGTCCTCCGGGCGCTCGGGCCGGCGCAGCGCGGCGCGGGCGGCGGTGCGGGCCTCGGCGCCGCTCCTGGTCTTGCCGACCCGCCGCGAGACGGGCAGCCCGCAGCCGGCGCGTACCAGGTCCTGCAGCGTGAGACCGTACGCGGCGGCGAACGTCGGGCCGTGGCTCTGGCCGTGGTCCGACAGCAGCACGATGCGGTACAGGCGCGGGGCGTGCTCCGCGGCCTTGGCGATGAGCGCTATCGAGCGGTCGATGCGGCGCAGCACCTGCTGGGTGTCGCGGTGGTGCGGCCCGGCGTAGTGCGCCACCTCGTCGTACGCGACGAGGTCGGCGTAGACCGCCGTGCGCCCGGCGAGCATGTCCCCTATGACGGAGGCCACGACGACGTCCCGGGAGACGACGGTGGCGAAGGCGCGGATGAACGGGTACAGCCCGCCGCGGCCGACGCGCGGCGTCTCCCGGCGCAGCCGGGAGCGCAGCGACTGGAAGACCTCGCGGACGGCCTCGGCGACGAAGGAGGCGAAGGTGCGGGAGGCGTTGGCGGGGTCGGAGAAGTAGGCGAAGTACCCGGCGCGGGAGCGGGTCTTCTTGTTCCGCCGGACGGCGACCGAGAGCACGAGGGCGAGCTGGGTGGCGCCGCCCGTGAAGAGGTTGCCGCGGCTAGCGGTGTCGCCGGGCTCGCCGGTGGCCAGCAGCCCGCCGGGCGCGGCCGGGTCTGCGGTGCGGGAGGCGGCCCGGCGCTCCAGCTCCTGCGCGGTGGAGGGATGGCTGCAGACCATCACCTCGCCGGTCTCCTTCTCGTACCAGCGGAAGGCGGGCACGTCCTCGTTGGTGCCGTGCAGGATGCCGAGCTGGCTGGCGCCCGTCTGGCTGGACCAGTCGGTGCGCCAGGGGATGAGCCGGTGGCTGGTGCCGTGCCACGAGGCGACGGTCTCCATCACCGGCGGCAGCCGGTGCGCGAGCAGCCGCTGCCCGCCGAGGCTGCGCCCGCCGGCCCGCTCGCGCTCCTGGAGCGCGGCGTGCAGCACGTCGTGGCCGACGCCGTCGAGCTGGAGGAAGACGATGCCGGGGGCGGCGTCGGGGGACACCGCGGGCGCGCCGCGGCGGTATGCGAGCCGGGCGAGCCGGCGGCGGTACGCGCCGTCGTCGCGGACGGTGAGCGCGGTGCTGGTGGCGGAGGACGCGGCGGACATCACCGCGGCGACGACGACGGCGGTCTCCGGGTTGGCCTCGCCGCGTCCCGTGGGGTTGAGGCTGAGCGCGATCAGCAGCAGGGAGCCGTTGAGGAAGAAGACGAGCAGGCCGAGCACGAACGCGGGCACCAGCAGCAGGGCCCGGACGAGTACGGGCCAGACCAGCGCGGAGAGCACGCCGAAGACGCCGGCGCCGACGGCGGCGGTGACGGCGATGTGGGTGGCGCTGTCGCCGCCGGGCGCCTGGAGCCGGAAGTCGGGCAGGGCGCCGGCGAGGATGAGCATCGTCACCGTGCCGACGGCCCACACGACGACGATCCGGCCGAGGCCGCGGGCGGCGGCGCGGCGGCCCCTGCGCGTGGCCGCGGCCCGCAGGGCGGTCAGGCCCGCGCGGGATCCGGAGCCGGTGCGGGGCGGGTCGTCCTCGTCCGTACGGAACGGGTCGTCCGGCTCCGTACCGGGTTCGTGGCCCGGCTCCGCGGGGGACCGGCCGTCCGGCTCCGTGCCGGACTCGGGCCCCGGCTCGGTGCGGGACAGGGGGTCCGGGTCCGCGCGGGACCCGGCGTGCGGCCCGGACCGGGGGTCCGGGCCGGGTCTGGTGCCCTCCCCCGCGCCCTCCCCGGACTCGGGCTCTTCACCCGGTCCGGAGTACCCGCCGGGCGCCTTCCGCGGCTCTGCCATGCGCTGTCTCACCTCCGCTCCTGTCGTACCAGCCTTCCACAGCCGGGCGGCAACCCGTTCCGCCCGGAGCCGCGGGGCCGCACGGGGCGGGCGGGACGCCGTACCCTCGGTGGGGCCGGAGCTGGTGGTGGCGGCGGAGGGAGCGGGCGTTGCCGGTCGAGATCACGTGGTGGGGGCATGCCACCGCGACCGTGCGGGACTCGGGGGTGCGGGTGCTGACAGACCCGCTGTTCGTACCGCGGCTGATGCACCTGCGGCGGCGCCGCGGCGCGCTGCCGCCGCCCGCGGCCGCGATGGCCGACGTCGTGGTCGTCTCCCACCTGCACTCCGACCACCTGCACCTGCCGTCCCTGGCCAGGATCGCGCCCGGCACCCGGCTCGTGGTGCCGCACGGCGCCCCGGGCGCCGTCCCCGGGCTGCGGCGGCTCGCCGACTCCCGCGGGCTGCGGGTGACCGAGGTGCGCCCGGGGGACGAGGTCGTCGCCGGGCCGCTGACGATACGCGCCGTGCCCGCCGCCCACGACGGCCGCCGCTGGCCCTACGGGTCGCGCACCGCGCCCGCGCTGGGCTACGTCTTCGAGGGCGAGGCCCGTACCTACTTCGCCGGCGACACCGGCCTCTTCGACGGCATGGCCCGCGCCGTGGGCCCGTGCGACGTGGCGTTGCTGCCCGTCGGCGGCTGGGGCCCGTTCCTCGGCCACGGGCACCTCGACCCCGGCCGCGCCGCGGAGGCGCTGGCCGAGCTGGCCCCGCGCGCGGCGGTGCCGGTGCACTACGGCACGTACTGGCCGATCGGCATGGACGCCGTCCGCCCGCACGAGTTCCACGCCCCCGGCCACGACTTCGTCCGCCGGGCCGCGGCGCTGGCCCCCGAGGTGGCGGTGCACCGGCTGGGGCACGGCGAGGGCATGCGGCTGGAGGCGGCCCGTTGAGGCTGCCGAACGCACCGCCCGAGCTGCTCGCCGCCGCCCGGGACGTGGCCCCCGCGCAGCAGGCGGTGGGCTACCCGTCGCTCTTCCTGCTCGTGCTCGTCGGATCGCTGGTGCCCGTGGTGCCGACGGGTGCCGTGGTCAGCTCCGCCGCCGTCGTCGCCTTCCACCACGAGGCCGCGTACGCGCTGCTGCTGGTGTTCGGCACCGCCGCGATCGCCGCCTTCCTCGGCGACGTCGCGCTGTACTGGCTGGGCGGCCGCGGCGTGCGCTCGCGCAACGGCTCGCGCTGGCTCGACCGGCTGCGCGACCGGGTCGCCCCCGAGCAACTCGCCCACGCGCAGCGGAGGCTGGAGCAGCACCGGATCTCGGTGCTCGTGCTGTCGCGGCTGCTGCCGGCCGGGCGGATCCCGGTGATGCTGGCGTGCCTGCTGGCGCGGATGCCGCTGCGCACGTTCGTACGGGGCAACTTCCCCGCCTGTCTGGCGTGGGCGGCCACGTACCAGTTGATCGGCATCCTCGGCGGCTCGCTCTTTCCCGAGCCGTGGCAGGGCGTGGCGGCGGCGGTGGCGCTGACGGTGCTGATCAGCGTGGCGCCGCCGGTGTGGCGCCGGTTGCGCGGCCACGGCGGCCCGGGGCGGGGCGCGTAGTACGTACGCGGCCGTGCGCGCCGTACGCCCCGCGCCACCGTCACAGCACCCGCGACGCGCCCACCGGCAGGTCCCACAGCTCCGCCCGCGGCCGGCCGGTGCGCTCCCAGGCCGCCCGCACCCGCCGCAGCGGCTCCAGCGGCGGCTCCGCCGACAGCAGGAACGTGCCGAAGTGCATCGGCGCCATCCGCCGCGCGCCGACGTCGCCGCAGGCCCGCACGGCCTGCTCGGGGTCCATGTGTACCGGGCCCAGCATCCAGCGCGGCGAGTACGCGCCGATGGGCAGCAGCGCGAGGGCGATGCCGGGCAGCCGGCGGCCGATCTCCTCGAAGAAGTGGCCGTAGCCGGTGTCGCCGGCGAAGTAGATCCGCCGGCCCGCGCCGTCGGTGAGCACCCAGCCGCCCCAGAGCGAGCGGCAGGTGTCGGTCAGCGTGCGCTTGCTCCAGTGGTGCGCCGGTACGAAGTCGAAGCGCACCGGCCCGCCGGGCGCGGGCAGTTCCGCGGCCTCCCACCAGTCCAGCTCGGTGACCCGGGTGAAGCCGCGGCGGCGGCACCAGCGGGCGAGCCCGGCGGGCACGAACAGCGGGGTGGTGCGCGGCAGTCGCTTGAGGGTGGGGCGGTCGAGGTGGTCGTAGTGGTTGTGCGAGACGACGACGGCGTCGACGGGCGGCAGGTCCTCCCAGCGCACCCCGACGGGGGTGACGCGGGCGGGGGTGCCGAGGATCCGCCGGGACCACAGCGGGTCGGTGAGCACGGTCAGGCCGCCGATGCGCAGCACCCAACTGGCGTGCCCGGCCCAGGTGACGGCGACGGTGGCGGGCCCCGCGGCGGGCAGCGGCCCCGGCTCGTAGGGCAGCTCGGGGATCTCCTCGAGGGTCCTGGCCGACGGGCGGAACTGGCCGGTGCGGGCCAGCCGGGCGAGCATGCCGATGCCGGGGAGGGGGGCGTTGAGGCGGTCGGTGAAGGACCGCGGCCAGCGGCGGATCTCGCCGAGGGGGCGCGGTTCCGTGCCGGAGCGCCCGGTCGGTGCGGCGGGCCCCGCGGCTCCCGTCCGCTGTGACTGGCTGGTCAACGGCGCACTCCTGTCAGCTCGGTAAGGGCCGATCCGAGGGACCTCAACGCCTCGGCCACCTGCGGCCAGTCCGCGGGGTCCGGCTGCTCCTCCCCCGCGGTTCCGGGGGCGGCGGGGCCTGCCGGGCCGGGCGCGGCGGCGCGGGTCAGGGTGGTCGCCGCGACGGCGGGCGGCCTGGCCTGCGCCGAGGCGAGGGCGGCGGCGTGCGCGCCCCCGGCGTCGCCGAGCAGCGGCGCGGTCGTCACCCGCAGCCGGAGCGCGGTCAGGTCGTCACCGAAGCGCTGCGCGCCGACGACCGCGCGGGCGCGGGGCCCGGGGCCCAGCGCCCGGACGACGGCCGTCTCCAGGTCCACGGCGTCCACGACGCCGCGGCGGGCCAGGTCCCGGCGCAGGGCTTCGAGGTCCGCGTACAGGTGGTAGCCGGCGTGCGGCGGGCGGACCAGGGCGCCCGCGCCGGTCAGGACGGACCGTACGGCCGCGGTGAGCGCCGTGTGCAGCCGGACGGCGGCGGCCAGCCGGCCGGTGACCGCGGGCGGCTCGGCCAGCGCCGCCGTGGCGGCGGCCTCGACGGGCGGCGGCAGCGGCGGCACCGCGGTGCCGAGCACGGCCAGCGCGGCGGCGTGCAGCGCGGCGCCCGCGCGGGTGGCCGGGAAGCGGGCGACGGCGGCGGGCCAGCCGGGCGGGGTGAGCGTGCCGCCGAGGTCGGCGAGGACGACGACGTCGTCGGGCAGCATCTCGGCGGGGCTGACGAGCACGGTGGCGTGCGGGTCGTGCAGCGTGTCGCGGTACGTCTCGTCGCTGACGACGAGCAGCCCCTCCCGGGCCGCCGCCTCGCACGCCTCGTGCACCAGCTCCGGCGGCGGCACGGTGCCGGTGGGGTCGTCGGCGACGGAGAGGACCAGCAACCGGGGGTCGCCGCCCTCCGCCCGTACCCGCCGGACGGTCTCCAGCAGCGCGATCGGGTCGGGGGTGCCGCCGGCCTCGGCCGTGGTGGGCACGCGGTGCACGGCGCGGCCGAGGACCGCCGGCTGGGCCGCGTACCAGGACGCGGAGGGCCGGGGCAGCAGCACCTCGCCGCCGACGGCGGCGACCAGGGCGAGGAGCAGCGCGGGGCCGCCGGGGGCGGCGACGGTCTGCCCGGGGTCGGTGGCCAGGCCGCGGCGGTGCCAGTAGCCCGCGGCGGCGGCGCGCAGCCCCGGGCCGCCGCCGGGCGGCCCGGGCGCGGCGGTGGCGGCGCCGGCGAAACAGTCGACGAGTTCCGCGGGAGGTGGCAGACCGGCGTCGGGGACGGCCTGCTGCATGCGCCACCTCCCGCTGTCACGCGCCCGTCGGGCGCTCACAAGAGTGCGAATCTCTCCCACTGTCCCAGATCGGGCGGCCTCCGGGGCGGTGCGCTGCGCGCCTGGTCAGGTGAGGTGCGGCCGGGCGGGCGCGGCGGGGCGCGCGGCGGGCGTACGGCCCGGCGCCCGGCCCGTACGCCCGGTACGGCCCGTTCGGCACGCGTCCCCTGCGCACGTCCCTCAGCCGCGCTCGCGTGCGCCTGCACGGGTGCGGCCGAGCGCGACGGAGCGTTCGGGGTGCCGGCTCAGGTACTCGCCTTCGAGCTGCGCCATGCGGGTGTTGTGCATGGCGAGTGCCGCCGCGGACCCGTGCAGCAGCGTGTCGTGGCGGGTGCGGTGGATGGTCTCCAGCTCCCTTATCAGTTGCTGGTCGGTCAGCCGCGCGGGGGCGATGCCGCCCCGGCGCCGGTCGCTCTCGCCCATCTGCGGCTCTCCTTCGCGCCGGCGGTCTCCGTCTCCCAGGATCGGGCAATCCGGGCCCCGCTGCTACCCGGAGGACGCGCCCAGATTCGCCGAACCCTCCCCGGGTTCCCGTATAGCGAGACGATACTTCTCGTCATACGAGACCGGAGCTACGCTGCCGCCATGGCCGTTTACACGCACGGACACCACGACTCGGTGCTGCGCTCGCACCGCTGGCGCACGGCCGCCAACTCGGCGGCGTACCTGACCGGCGAACTGCGCCCGGACATGCACGTCCTCGACCTCGGCTGCGGCCCCGGCACGATCACCGCCGACCTCGCCGCCCTCGTGCCCCGGGGCCGGGTGACGGCGGTGGACGCCGAGGAGGGGATCCTGGCGCGGGCGCGCGCCGCGGCGGCGGAACGGGGCGTGGCGAACGTGGAGTTCGCCGTCGCCGACGCCGAGGCGCTGGACTTCCCGGACGACTCGTTCGACGTGGTCCACGCCCACCAGGTGCTCCAGCATCTCGCGCACCCCGTGCGGGCGCTTGAGGAGATGCGCCGGGTGTGCCGCCCCGGCGGGCTCGTCGCCGCGCGGGACGCGGACTACGCGGCGATGACCTGGTACCCCGATGTGCCCGCCCTGGACGACTGGCTGGACACCTACCGGCGGGTGGCGCGCGCCTCGGGCGGCGAGCCGGACGCGGGGAGGCGGCTGCTGGGCTGGGCCCGCGAGGCGGGGTTCGAGGACGTCACGGCCTCGGCGGGCGCATGGTGCTTCGCGACGGCGGAGGAGCGGGCGTGGTGGAGCGAGTCGTGGGCGGACCGCACGGTGGCCTCGTCGTACGCCCGCCTCGCGGTCGACGGCGGGCACACGGACGCCGCGGGGCTGGCGCGGATCGCCGGGGGCTGGCGGGAGTGGGGGGCGGCGGCGGGCGCGTGGTTCGCGGTGCTGCACGGCGAGGTGCTGTGCCGGGTGCCGTGACGGCGCGGCTGGCCCGGCGCGTACCCGCGTCAACGGCCCGGCGTCCGGGCGGGCTTCGCCGCCCCTAGACTCTCCCCCATGGAGATCCTCGGCACCTCACTGCGCATCTGCGTGGACGACCTTGAGTCCGCCGTCGACACGTACGAGAGGCTCACCGGCGAACAGGCGCAGCACTTCTCGCAGGCGGGCGTCTCCGTCGCCGCGGTCGGCTGCTTCCTGCTGATGTCCGGTCCGCCGCAGACCCTCGACGTGCTGCGCAGAATCACCGCGACGCTGGCGGTCAAGGACGTCGCCGAGGCGTACGCGACGCTCCGGTCGGTCGGCGCGGAGATCGTCGCGGGCCCGTCGGAGACGCCGATCGGGCGCAACATGGTGGCGCGCCACCCCGACGGCAGCATCTTCGAGTACGTCGACCGCCGCCGCTGACCCGCGCCGCCGGCCGCTACCGCGGAGGGCCGTCGATGTCGGTCATCTCGACGGTCAGGGCCCAGCGTTCGTGGTCGCGCCAGGCGCCGTCGATGAAGAGGTAGTCGGGCGAGAAGCCCTCCAGCCGGAAGCCGGCGCGCTTGGCCAGCGCGATGGAGGCGGCGTTGCCCGGCTGGACGTTGATCTCCAGCCGGTGCAGCCCGAGGTGGGTGAAGGCGTGGCGGACGACGAGGCCGATGCCCTCGGACATGAGCCCGCGGCCCGCGTACGGCACGAAGGCCGCGTACCCGAGGGCGCCGGAGAGGAAGGCGCGGCGCACGATGGCGTTGATGTTGACGAAGCCGGCGAGGGCGCCCGACTCCCGCTCGCAGACGAGGAAGCCCTCGGTCTGCGGCTCGGTGAGCCGCTCCAGATAGGCGCGGTAGTCGGCGGGAGTGGCGGGCGGGGACAGCCACGGGTGGTGGAGCCGGGCGCTGGCCCGGGCGCGGGCGAGGAACTCCTCCTCGTCCGCGGGGCGCGGGAGGCGGATCGCGGTGCGCGCGCCGGCCGCGATGACGTCGTTCTCGGGCACCGGGCGAGTGTACGCCCCGCCGCCGGTCAGGGGTTCGGCTGGACGAACCGCAGCCGGTTGCCGAAGGGGTCGGTCAGCTCCAGGATCGTGCCGATCCCGGCGTCCTCCTCGAGTCCCGGCTTCAGGTACGGGTAGTCCTTGGCCTTCAGCTCGGCGTGCAGCTCGCCGGCGCCGTCGACCTCGACGTAGACCGTGGCGCCGGGACTGGCGTCGCCGTGGTGCTCGCTCAGGTGGAGGGTGAGGTCTCCGCGGGAGACCTGCATGTAGAGCGGGAATCCGTCGGCGAATCGGTGCTCCCAGTCGACCGTGAAGCCCAGGTAGCCGAGGTAGAACTCGCGGGCCTTGGCGATGTCGAAGATGCGGAGGATCGGTGCGGTACGCCGGAAGAGGACAGTCATGTCTCCACTATGCCTCCGCCGCCAGCCGCTCGGCGAGACGGCGCATCCCGTCTCCGACCAGGTAGTGGCCGGGCAGCCCGGGGATCTCGACGGGGCGTCCGGTGGGGCGCCGGGGCGGGTGGCGTATGAGGTGGCCGAGGACGCGGGCGGCGAGCGCGGGGTCGTCGGGCGGGTCGCCGAGGACGTAGTGGTAGGCGTTCGGGCGCCAGTGGGGATAGCGCTCGGTGAGGCCGACGATCAGCGCGGGCGGACGGCGGCGGTACGAGGCGTAGGGCTCGGCGTAGGACGAGGTGCGGCGGCCCTCGGCGACGTTGCACGAGTCGCAGAGGAGGCCGCGGACCAGCCCGGAGACGTGGTGGTGGTCGACGACCAGCCGGGCCGGGCGCAGCCCGCAGACCGCGCACCGGCCGTCCTGCCAGCGCCGTATCGCCCCGAGCGCCCCGCCCGGACCGGCGGCGGGCACGAGCGCGGGTGCGGCGCCGGGCGGCGTCCACTCGTGGCAGGCGGGGACCTCGCGGCCCGGCGGTGGCGTGCTGCTCATGGTCCCGACGCTACGGCCCGGCACTGACATCGGCCGCCGCCCGCGGCCCCTCCGCCCGCAGCAGCGCGACGAGTTCGTCCACGTGCTCGCGGCGGGTGAGGAACCCGTTGACGTTGATCCGCAGCGCCCGCCTGCCGTCGAGGACCGTGGTCGCCACCCACGCCCGCCCACCGCGCTCGACGCGCTGCTGGAGCGCGCGCTGCACCGCGTCCCGCGTCGCGGCCGGCGCGTTGCGTACGGCCGCGGGCAGATAGCGCACGCAGCACACGGCCGTCTGCACGTCGCCCGCAGGCTCCGCTCCACGGTGGGTCCCGACCTGGCCGCCGGGTCGCTGGTCGAGCTGCCCGTCACCGACCTGCCGCGCTGGGAGCTGACCCTCGCCCTGGCCCACCGCACGCAGGACACCGCCACCGCCCCCGTACGGGCGCTGCGCGCGGCGCTGCTCCGCGGCTGAGGCCGCGGGGCGCCCGCGTCACCTGCGGCGCTGGAGCATCCACCCCACGATGATGCCGATCACCGCCACCGCCAGCAGCGCCAGCCACAGCGGCGTGGTGACCTCCCAGAACAGCAGTTGGATGCGGGTGCGGCGGGTGTTCTGGAAGATGAACGCCAGGCCGAGGGCGGCCAGCACGAGCGCGGCCACCCGGCGGGCCGTGAGCGCCTGCCGGGGGCCGCCGGTCCGTACCGAGGTGTGAGCCATGAGCCCAGCGTGCTCCCCGCTTGCGGGATCGCGCCCGGCGGCCGGGACCGTTCGGGCGAACGCCGGCGGCGGCTCAGGCGAGCCCCGGGGCGTCGAGGGTGAGGGTGCCCGCATCCGCGTCGAGGACGGCGGGGAGGCCGAGCGGGACGGTGAGGGCGGGAACGCCGTGGCCGAAGTCCAGGCCCTCCAGCACCGGCACGCCGAGGTCGCCGAGCCGGTCGGCGAGCACGGCGCGGACGGCCTCGTACGGGCCGGAGTCCTCCCAGGTGCCGCAGACGACACCGGCGACGCCGGTCAGCCAGCCGCTGCGGCGGAGCTGGGTGAGGATGCGGTCGAGCCGGTAGTCCCCCTCCTCGACGTCCTCGATGAGCAGGATGCCGCCGGCGGCGCCGGCGCGGGCGCCGGGGGTGCCGAGACCGGCGGCGAGCAGGCTGACACAGCCGCCGAGGGTGACGCCGCGGGCCCGGCCCGGGACGAGGGCGCGGGCGCCGGGGCTGGTCAGGCGCTGCACGGCGGCCGGCTCGAAGAGGGTGCGGCGCAGGTGCTCGCGGGTGGCGTCGTCCGCCGCGAACGGCGCCCAGGCGGGCATCGGCCCGTGCAGGGTGGCCACACCGAGGTGGGTCGCGATGGCCTCGTGCAGGGCGGTGGCGTCGCTGAAGCCGACGTAGACCTTCGGTCCCGCGGCGCGCAGGGCGGCCCAGTCGACGTGGTCGAGCATGCGGTGGGCGCCGTAGCCGCCCCGGCCGGAGAAGACCGCGGCGACCTCCGGGTCGCACCAGGCGCGCTCGAAGTCGCGGGCGCGGGCGGCGTCGTCGGCGGCCAGGTAGGACAGTGTGTCGTGCTCGCCGTACGCGGTGGGGTGAACGACGACGTCCAGGCCCCAGCCGCGCAGCACCTCGACACCGGCGTCCAGCTCCTTGCGCGGGAACCCGCCGCTGGGGGCGACGACCGCGACCCGGTCGCCGGTCCGCAGCCGGCGGGGACGGACGAGCGCGGCGGCGGACCCGGTGCCCGGGGCGGCCGGGCGGGCGGTCGCGGCGGCGGGGGGCACGGGCGCGCCCAGGTCCACGGCCGGCACGTCCGGCGCCGCGAAGCCGAACGTCTGCGCGTACAGCGACAGCTCGGCCTCCAGCGCCCGGATCAGGGTGTCGGCGCGGCGGAAGCCGTGGCCCTCGCCCTCGAAGGTCAGGTAGGCGTGCGGCACGCCCCGGCCGGCGAGCGCCGCCAGGAACCGCTCGGACTGCACCGGCGGGCAGATCACGTCGTCCAGCCCCTGGAGCAGCAGGAACGGCGCGGTGATCCGGTCGGCGTGGTGGACCGGGGAACGGTCACGGTACCGCTCGGGCACCTCGGCGAGCGGGCCGACCAGCGACTCCAGATAGCGCGACTCGAAGTCGTGGGTCTCGTCGGTGGCCCAGCCGGCGAGATCGAGGATGGGGTAGACGATCGTGCCGCACGCGTACAGCCCCCCGGCCAGCGGCGAGGTAAGGGACGCGGCGGTGGTCCAGCCGCCCGCGCTGCCGCCGCGGATCGCCAGCCGGGCCGGATCGGCCGTGCCCTCGTCGGCCAGCGCGCGGGCGACGGCGGCGCAGTCCTCGACGTCCACGACGCCCCACTGCTCGCGCAGCCGCTCGCGGTAGGCGCGGCCGTAGCCGGTGGAGCCGCCGTAGTTCACCTCCGCGACGCCGATGCCGCGCGAGGTGAAGTAGGCGATCTCCAGGTCGAGCACCAGCGGTACGTGCCCGGTGGGGCCGCCGTGCGCCCAGATCACGTACGGCGGCAGCTCGTCCTCGGGGCCGGTCAGCTCCGGGTGGCGCGGCGGGTAGACGTGGGCGTGCACCTCGCGGCCCCCGGGGCCCGCGAAGGTGCGGGACACGGGCCGCGGCAGGAAGTCCGGGCCGACGGCGTCGCGGTGGGCGTTGCCCGCGACGCGGGCGTAGCCGGTGGCGGTGTCCAGCTCCACGACCTCGTACCCGGTGACGGGGCTCGCGGCCAGGCCGAAGACCCGCTCGCCGGCGGCGGCGAGGGCCGCGGCCCAGTTCGACCACGGTCCCGGCACGTCGGCCAGCTCGCCGGTGGCGGGGTCGAGAACGCCGAGGCGGGTGCCGCCGGTCCCGTGCAGGGTGGCGACGAGGCCGCTGCCGAGAACGGCGAACCAGCGCAGCCCGACCTTCCACAGTGCGTCGGCGAACTCCTCGGGCAGCGGGCAGAGTTCGGTGGTCACCGCGGTGGCGGGGTCGACCCGGTGCAGGTTCCACCAGCCGCTGCGGTCGGTGGCGGCCACCAGCGTGCCGTCCGGCAGCCACTCGGCCTGCGCAACGGACTCCGCCTCGGAGCCGGTCTGGGCGCCGAGGACCGTGGTGACCCCGGCCAGCCGGCCCTCTCCGGTGACGTCGGCGACGCGCAGTTCCGTGCCGTCCCACGGCATCTGCGGGTGGTCCCAGGCGATCCAGGCGGCCTGCCGGCCGTCCGGGGAGAGGCGGGGGCCGGTGACGAAGCGGTGCCGGTCGTCGGTGAGCTCGCGTACGGCCGACCGGTCGGCCGCGGCGGAGCCGTCCAGCGGCACGGCGGCGAGCACGCGGCGGACGTCGGTGGGGGCCTGGCCGGTGAACTCCTCCAGCACGCACCACACCTCGCCGCGCTCCGGCAGCACGACCGCGTCGCACCAGCGCAGCCCGCCGCCGACGGCGGAGACGGGGGTGAGCGGGCGCGGCTCGCCGCCGCCGTCCGGCTCGTACGCGTACAGCCGCTGGTCGGCGAAGTGGGTGAAGACGATCAGCGGGCCGCCGGTGGCGCGCGGGACGCCGGCCCAGGGCCGGCCGCCGTACTCGATGACCCGGTTGCGCACGTTCCACGGCGGGGGCAGCACCGACTCCTCGGTGCCGTCCGGGCGCAGCCGCACCAGCGCCCGGCGCCCGCCCTCGCGCGGCCGCGGGGCGGTCCACCACACCTCGTCACCGACGGCGTCCAGATACTCCGGGCGGCCGTCGTGGGTCGCGGCGAGGGCGGCGGTCAGGGGGGAGGGCCAGGAGCCGTACGGGGCGGTGGTCACGGGCGGCGTCGTCTCTTTCCGCTGGTGGTCGAGGCGCCGCCGTTCTCGGCGGGCGCGCTCGCTGGTCGTGGGCCGCGTCCCGCGCGGCCGCCGGGGTGGAGGTGTGCCGTCAGGCCGATCTGAGGAAGTCGTCCAGCACCCGCACGCCGAAGTGCAGCGCGTCCACCGGCACCCGCTCGTCCACGCCGTGGAACAGCTCCTGGTAGTCGAATCCGGCGGGGAGCTTCAGCGGCGAGAAGCCGTAGCCGGTGATGCCCAGGCGGGAGAACTGCTTGGCGTCGGTGCCGCCCGACATGCAGTAGGGCACGACGTGCGCGCCGGGGTCGAAGCGCTCCAGGGAGGCGCGCATCGCGGCGTAGAGGGGCGCGTCGACGGGGGCGGTGAGCGGGACCTCGCGGTGGCTGAACTCCCAGTCCACGTACGGTCCGGTCAGCTCGTCGAGCGTGCGCGCGAACTCCTCCTCGCCGCCGGCCACCATCCGGCCGTCGATCTGGGCGGTGGCGCTGCCGGGGATGACGTTCACCTTGTAGCCGGCTTCGAGGACGGTGGGGTTGGAGCTGTTGCGCACGGTGGGGGCGACGAGGGCGGCGGCGGGGCCGAGCTTGCCGAGCAGCGCGTCCACGTCGAAGGCGGGGTCGTCCAGCTCCCCGGGGGCGACCTCGACGCCGTAGGCCGCGGCCGTCTCGACGAGCGCGGCGCGGACGGTGGGGGTGAGCCGGACGGCCCAGCGGTGCTCGCCGATGCGGCCGACGGCGGCGGCCAGCCGGGACACGGCGTTGTCCGCGTTGACCTTCGAGCCGTGTCCCGCGCGGCCGCGGGCGGTGAGCCGCAGCCAGGCCGTGCCGCGCTCGCCGGCGGCGACGGGATAGAGGCGCAGGCCGTTGCCGGCGTGGAAGGTGAAGGCGCCGGACTCGCTGATGCCCTCGGTGCAGCCGTCGAAGAGCGCGGCGTGCTCCTCGGCGAGGTAGCCGGAGCCGTACTCGGCGCTGGCCTCCTCGTCGGCGGTGAAGGCGAGCACGATGTCGCGGCGGGGGCGGACGCCGGCGCGGGCCCAGGCCCGTACGACCGCGAGGACCATCGCGTCCATGTTCTTCATGTCGATGGCGCCGCGGCCCCAGACCACGCCGTCGCGGATCTCGCCGGAGAAGGGGTGGACGCTCCAGTCGGCGGGCTCGGCGGGCACCACGTCGAGATGGCCGTGGACGAGCAGCGCGTCGGCACCGGGGTCCGTGCCCTCGATGCGGGCCACGACGTTCGTCCGGTCGGGGGCCTTCTCCAGCAGGGCGGGCTCGATGCCGGCGCCGGCGAGGCGCTCCGCGACGTACTCCGCGGCCTGGCGCTCGACGCCGTCGCCGCCGCCGTGGTTCGTGGTGTCGATGCGGATCAGGTCGGAGGTGAAGCCCACGACCTCGTCCAGCGCCGCGTCGTCCGGGCCCGGGTGCGGGGCAGCGGGGGCGTGCGGGGTCGCGTCAGCCATACTGCTCCTCCACCGCGGCCGAGACGAGCGTGGTGACCGCCTTGAAGCAGCGGATGCCCTCGTACATGGTCTCCGTCGTATACGCCACGCGCCGCTCGCCGGTCGGCGCCACGCCCGGCACCACCGTGGCCGCGCCGGCCAGATGCTCCGCGTCGAACTCCAGCTCCACCGTGAACGGGCCGCCGCGCACCGGCTCCGCCCGCACCGCGAGCGCCGCGCCCTCGGCGGCCGCGGCCCGGATGTCCGCGGCGGTACGCGCCGGGGTGCGGCACACCGCGGCGTACCGCGAGACGTAGTCCTTGACGGCGACGCCGGGGGCCGCGGGCGCGTACCCCTTGGCGTCCTCGATCGTCTTGTCGTCGCCGGTGACGAGCACGACGGGGACGCCGAACTCGGCGACCACGTGCGCGTTCAGCAGGCCCTCGCTGGCCCGCACGCCGTTGAGCCAGACGCCCGTGAGGGAGTTGGCCAGGTAGGTGTGCGCGAGGACCCCTTCGGCGCCCGCGCCCGTGTGATAACCCACGAAGGCGATGCCGTCGACGTCGCCGTGCTGGACGCCCTCGACCATGGACAGCGACTTGTGCCGCCCGGTGAGCATCTGGGCGCGGTCGTCGATGCGCTCCAGCAGCAGATTGCGCATCGTCCAATGCGCCTCGTTGACCAGCACCTCGTCGGCGCCGCCGGCGAAGAAGCCCTCGATGGCGGCGTTGACGTCGGATGTGAACATGGGCCGGCAGCGCTCCCACTGCGGGCCGCCGGGAAGCACGTCGGCGGGCCACGTGACGCCGGTGGCCCCCTCCATGTCGGCGCTGATCAAGACCTTCATGCCGAGCCACGGTACGCGGTCGGACGAAGCGGTGAAACCCCTGTGGATACGTACAGAGGTCTAGACCGCCCCAACTCCCCCGGAACGCCCCGCGACCAGCCACTTCGACAACCGTCGCGGTCCTCCGCCAGCCGGAGGATGCACGCTCGCGACGACTGGCGCCGCGCCCCGGCGCACCCGCCCCGGCGCGGGTCGTCCGCCCGGCCGGAGCGGCGGCTAGTCGCCGTGGCCGAGCTGGAGGTCGCGTTCCGTGCGGCCGCCGCCCTCCACGCGCAGCACGGTGGCCACCGGCGGGTATCCCGCGGCGATGACGGTGTACTCGCCCGCCGACAGGTCGACGAAGCGGAACGCGCCGTCCGGCCCCGTGGTGCCGGTGTCGACGACGTTGCCCGCGGCGTCCAGGAGCGTCACCCTGGCGTCCTCCACCGGCCTGCCGCCGTACGCCCGCACGGTGCCGCGGAGCACCGCGCCGCCGGCCAGCTCGACGTCCTGCCGGGTCTCCCGCGCCGCCTGCACCGACACCGGCAGCGCCGCGGGCCGGAAGCCCGGTGCGGTGGCCGCCAGGGTGTACTCGCCCGCGACCAGCTCGCCGATCGCGTACGAGCCGTCGTGGCTGCTGCGCGCCGAGGCGACGACCTCCCCGCGCGCGTCGGTGAGCGTTACGACGACGTTCCCCAGCGGCGTGCCGTCGGCCGCCGCGACGGTGCCGCAGATGCGGCCCGCACCGCCCAGCACCAGGTCCAGTTCGACCGGCCGGTCCCCGACGGTGACCGTGACGGCCTGCGGCTGGTGCCCGCCGGCCGCGGCCACCAGGACGTACGAGCCCGCGCCCGGGGTCGGCAGCACGTACCGGCCGTCGTCACGGCTGGCGTCACGGCCCACCTGGCGGCCGGCGCCGTCGATGAGGGTGAGCGCCGCGCGCGGCACGGTGGTGCCGTCCTGGTGCTGCACGCTGCCGCACACCGGCACGCCGGCGCCCGCCGGGACGGTGCCGCGGGCCGCGGGCACGGTGGTGTCGACCCCCGGGTACTCGTCCGTGGCGGGGCCGGGCCCCGAGTGGTTCTGGGACACCAGTGGTCTCTCCTTCAGCAGGAACGCGAACACCACGCCGAGGACGAGCACGGGCACCAGGTACAGGAAGATGCCCGGCATGGCCTCGGCGTAGGCGCGGATGTAGCCGTCGCGCAGCTCGGCGTCGAGCGCGTGGACGGCCTCGGGGGTGATCGACTCCGCCTCCGGCAGCGTGGCGCCGGGGGGCGGCGGGGGCAGGGTGCCGGCCAGTTCGTCGGCCAGGCGGTCGAAGAAGAGGGTGCCGAAGACGGCCGTGCCGACCGAGCCGCCGATCTGCCGGAAGTAGTTGTGCGCGCTGGTAGCGACGCCCAGGTCGGCGGGGCGCACCGCGTTCTGCACGGCGAGGATGAGCACGGGCAGGACGAGCCCGAGGCCGATGCCGAGGACGGCCATCCAGATGCTGTACGAGAGCTGCGAGGTGTCCTCGTCCAGCCGGGAGAGCAGCCACATGCCGACGGCGGCGACGGCGCAGCCGGCCACCGGGTAGGGGCGGTAGCGGCCGGTGCGGGTGATGAGCTGGCCGGAGGTGATGGAGGCGGCGACGGTGCCGATCATCATCGGCAGCATCAGCATTCCCGACTCGGTGGCGCTGGCGCCGTCGACCATCTGCAGGAAGGTCGGCAGGTAGCTGGCGGCGCCGAACATCGCCACCCCGGTCACCACCCCGACCAGGGAGGTGACGTTGAAGATGCTGTCGCGGAAGAGCCGCAGCGGCATGACGGGCTCGACGGCGAAGTGCTCGACGACGAGCAGCAGGACGGTGGCGGCGACGGCGCCCGCGCCGAGGCCGAGGATGACGTCGGAGGTCCAGTCGTACTCCAGGCCGCCCCAACTGGTGAGCAGCACCAGGCAGGTGGAGGCGGCGGCGAGGAACAGCCCGCCCAGGACGTCGAGCCGGGGCCGGGCCGCCGGCTTGGGCAGCTTCAGCACCAGTCCGGTCACCAGCAGGGTGACCAGGCCGAAGGGCACGTTGAAGTAGAAGCACCAGCGCCAGGACAGCTCGTCGGTGAAGAACCCTCCGAGCAGCGGTCCCGCGACCGAGGCGAGCCCGAAGGAGGCGCCGATCAGGCCCATGTACCGGCCGCGTTCGCGGGACGGGACGATGTCCGCGATGATCGCCTGCACGCCGATCAGGAGGCCGCCGGCGCCCAGTCCCTGGACGGCGCGGAAGGCGATGAGCTGGTCCATGCTGCGCGAGGCCCCGGCGAGGGCGGAGCCGGCGACGAACACCACGATGGCGAACTGGAAGACGCCCTTGCGGCCGAAGAGGTCGCCGAACTTGCCGTAGATCGGCAGGCTGATGGTGGACGTGAGCAGATAGGCGGTGATCGCCCAGGACATCTGGTCCAGGCCGTGCAGCTCGCCGACGATCTTCGGCAGCGCGGTGGCGACGATCATCTGCTCCAGCGCGGCGAGGAGCAGCGCGAGCATCAGGGCCGGGAACACCAGCCGGACACGCCAGGGGCTCAGCTCATCGCCGTCGCCGTCGCCGGCGCCGGGCGCGGCGCCGCTCCCGGCCGGCGGTCCGCCCTTTCCGGTACGTCCCGGCCGTTGCGCCGGCTCCGCCGTGCCCACCGCCGGGCCGGCCGCGGGCACGGTGACCGGCTCGTCGTTCACCAGGGTCGTCCCCACGTGCCAGCTCCCCATCGTCCGCCTGCGCCGGACCATTCTTCGCACCGTCCAAGATCCGGGGGCAAACGCGATTCACTCCCCCGTACGGCCCGGCCGAGCCGTGCCAACTCCGGTGCGCGGGACGCCGGTCGGGCGCTCATCAGCGGCTTTCGCGAACGGGCCCGCGGAGCGGGAGGCGTACGGGCGCGCGGCGGGAATCCACCCGAACCGGCGAGCCGCACGGCGGCCCGCGCGGAGCGGCGTTGACCAGGGTCACCCGATCGAGGACTCGACGCGAAGGGAACGTGTGTTCTATTCTCGGCGGCAGATCAACGGGAGGTGCCGATGCGCTGGGAGAATCTGACCGACGAGGCCGCCGACGGGGGCGCGGCCACCGGGGCCGGGCCGCCCGCCCTCTTCGGCACGGCGGCCGTCGTGACCCGCACCTTCGACACCCCGGAGTTCCGCGGCATCACGTTCCACGAGGTGCGGGCCCGCTCGATCGTCAACAGGGTGCCGGGCGCGTCGCGGATGGCCTTCGACTGGACCGTGAACCCCTACCGGGGCTGCAGCCACGCCTGCGTCTACTGCTTCGCCAGGAAGACCCACGGCTACCTGGACCTCGACACCGGCCGCGGCTTCGACTCGCAGATCGTGGTGAAGATCAACGCCCCGGAGCTGCTCCGCCGCGAGCTGGCGAGCCGCCGGTGGCGCGGCGAGCACATCGCCATGGGCACGAACGTCGACTGCTACCAGCGGGCCGAAGGACGCTACCGGCTGATGCCCGGCATCCTCGCGGCGCTGCGGGACTTCGCCAATCCGTACTCGATCCTCACCAAGGGCACGCTGATCCTCCGCGACCTGCCCCTGCTCAAGCAGTCGGCCGAGGTCACGCAGGTCGGGGTCGCGGTCTCGGTGGGATTTCTGGACGAGGAGCTGTGGCGCACCGTGGAGCCGGGCACGCCCGCGCCGCAGCGCCGGCTCGACGTGGTGCGCACGCTCGCCGAGCACGGTATCGGCTGCGGGGTGCTGATGGCGCCGGTGATCCCGTTCCTCAGCGACTCCCCCCGGCAACTGCGCGCCACGGTGCGGACGGTGGCGGAGGCGGGCGCCACGTCGGTGACGCCGCTGGTGCTGCATCTGCGGCCGGGCGCGCGGGAGTGGTTCATGGCCTGGCTGGAGTACCACCACCCGCATCTGGTCCGCCGCTACCGCACGATGTATGCGGGCGGGTCGTATGCGCCGAAGTGGTATCAGCGCCAGATCACCCGCCAGGTCCACGAGTACGCGGCGGAGCTGGGCATAGGCCCGTCGGCCCCGGGCATCGCGCGCCGTATCGAGCCCGAGGGGGGTCCTGGCGCGCCGCCGGAGGGCCCGGAGAACACGCAGTTGACGCTCCTCTGACGCCGCCCCGCGCCGCTACGCCGCGAGCCGGGGCCGTGCCGCCGCGCCCGCGGCCCGCACCGCTCCGCCCTCGCCCCGCGCCGCCTTCACTGCGACGGGGTGCGCGGGCCGATGCGGGTGATCGCCGCCGTCGCCGCGCGCCACAACTGCGGGAAGCCGAGCGCCTCGGAGAGCGCCGGGATCGCGCGCGGGTCGCCCAGCTCGCCCAGCCCTTCCACGCAGGCGGTGGCGATCGGCCAGTGGTGCTGCGGCTCGCGCACCAGCCGCTGGAGCGTGCTGATCAGCGCGGGCGCCGACTCCGGCGCGCGCAGCCTGACCAGCAGCCGGATGGCGTGCAGCGCGTACGCGGTGCGCAGCGGGTTGGTCGCCAGGGCCGCCGCCGCCCGCGCGGTGCGCGGGTCGCCGAGCCGGGCCAGCGCGCACGCCGCGCTCTCCGCCCGTACCGGATCGCGGTAGTTGAGCAGCAGCACCAGCGTCTCGAACGCCCGCCGGTCCCCCGCCGTGCCCAGCGCGAAGGCCGCCAGCTCCCGGGCCCACAGCGGCTCGCCCGGCTGCTCCAGCACGCGCGCCAGCTCCTCGTGGGCGGTGGTCGTGCGCTGCCGCGCGAGCGCGGTCATGTGCTCGAACCGCGCCCGCGCCGGCGGGTCCTCCAGCCTGCCGCGGATCCGTTCGGTGAGCGCCAGATACTCCTGGTCCATGCCTCGGCCCCCTGCCTCGCCGGCACTCAGGGTACGTACCCGCCACCGGTCGGTGACGGGCTCGTCGATCGGGGTTCACTCCATGTGTGCCCCTGCTGACGGGTACATTCCCTGATTCGCCCTCTGGCGCCCATGGTTACTCACGAGTTAAGCTCGGGGGACGAGCAGCACCCCTGCTCGGGCGGTCTGGTGACGCAGCCGCCGAGAGCTGAAGTCGGTTCGGCAACTGACAGCACGCGCGACGGGCGCCCCGGTGCCCGTGGCGAGGACGCCCGGCCCCGGGACAGGGCAGGCCGCGGATCTCGCCGCGCGCGCTCCGCCGCCCCGCGCGGTTCCCGCCGCGGGCTCCCGCGCCCCGGCCCGGACTCCGTGCGCGTGCGGCCCCGGACCCTCATCTCCCGCGTCACGACTGGAGTCCCGCGATGGACCGCAGCCCTGTCCCCGAGTCCCCCGAGTTCCCCCCTGTTCCCTTCCCCACCGTGGCCGTCGTCGGCCTCGGCACCATGGGCACCGGCCTCTGCGAGGTGCTGGCCCGCGCCGGCCGCGAGGTCGTCGGCATCGACGTGAGCCCGGCCGCCGCCCGCGGCTGCGTCGCCGCGCTGGAGCGCGCCACCGAGCGCGCCGTGGCCCGTGGCCGGCTCGCCGAGGGGGATCGCGCCGGCGTCCTGGCCCGGCTGCGCACGTTCCCCGGCCTGCGCGCGGCCGCGGACGCGGACCTGGTCATCGAGGTGGTGCCCGAGTCGTACGAGATCAAGCAGCAGGTCATCGCAGAGCTGGACGGCATCGTCCGCCCCGGCACCGTGCTGGCCACCGGCACCAACGCGCTGTCCGTCACCCGCCTCGCCGCCTCCTCCGCCCGCCCCGAGCGCGTCCTCGGCCTGCACTTCTTCACCCCGGTCCAGGCGATGCGGCTGGTGGAGGTGGTCTCCTCGGTACTCACCGAGCCGTCCGCGGTGGCGCAGGTCACCGCGCTGGTACGGGAGTTGGGCAAGGAGCCCGTCGCGGTCGGGGACCGGCCCGGGTTCATCGCCGACGGGCTGCTCTTCGGCTATCTCAACCAGGCCGCGGCGATGTACGAGTCGCGGTACGCCACCCGCGAGGACATCGACGCGGCGATGAAGCTCGGCTGCGGCCTGCCCATGGGCCCGCTGGAGCTGCTCGACCTCATCGGCGTCGACACCGCGCGTACGGTGCTGGAGGCCATGTACGCCGCGTCGCAGGACCGGCTGCACGCCCCCGCACCCGTCCTCGGCCAGTTGACCGCCGCCGGGTTCACCGGCCGCAAGGCGGGCCGCGGCTTCTACGCCTACGACGCCCCGGGCAGCGGCACCGTCGTGCCGGACGCCGCGCCCGGCGCCGCGGCGCCGGGCGCGCCGCCGCGGCCCGTCGAGGAGATCGGCGTGGCCGGCTCGGGCACGATGGCGAGCGGCATCGCGGAGGTCTGCGCCCGGGCCGGGTACGCGGTCACCCTCGCCGCCCGCAGCACGGACAAGGCGGCGGCGGCCCGGGCCCGGGTCGCCGCGTCGCTGGACCGCTCCGTGGCCAGGGGCCGCCTCGACGCCGCCGGCCGCGACGCCGCGCTGGCCCGGATCTCCCCCGCCGGCACCCTGGACGCGCTGGCCGGCGCCGGCCTGGTGGTGGAGGCCGTCGCCGAGGACCTGGCGGTCAAGCGGCAGGTGTTCGCCGCCCTGGACGAGGTGGCACGGCCCGGTGCGGTGCTGGCGACCACCACCTCCTCGCTGCCCGTCATCGCCTGCGCCGCCGCCACCTCGCGCCCCGAGGACGTGGTCGGCATGCACTTCTTCAACCCGGCGCAGGCGATGAAGCTCGTCGAGGTGGTGCGCACGGTCCGTACCGCGGACGACGCGCACGCCACCGTCCGCGCGGTCTGCGCCAGGCTGGGCAAGCACGCGGTGGACTGCGGCGACCGGGCCGGGTTCATCGTCAACGCGCTGCTCTTCCCGTATCTCAACAACGCGGTGAAGATGGTCCAGGAGCACTACGCCTCGCCCGACGACATCGACGCCGCGATGAAGCTCGGCGGCGGCTACCCCATGGGCCCCTTCGAGCTGCTGGACGTCGTCGGCCTGGACGTCTCGCTGGCCATCGAGCGTGTGCTGCACCGCGAGTTCCGCGACCCCGGCCTGGCGCCCGCGCCGCTGCTGGAGCACCTGGTGGCCGCCGGCTGCCTCGGCCGCAAGACGGGCCGCGGCTTCCGCGAGTACGCCGCCGCCGGGCGCTGACCGCCGCCGGCAGGGCGCCCGCCCGGCCGTCCCCGAATTGGCGGAGATCCGGGGGCCACGCATGGAGTACGTTCCTTACATGTCCCAGCCTGCGAAGCCCAGCCGTTCGAACTCCAGCACCCAGCGCCTGAAGATGCGCCGCGACATCGCGGCCGCCGCCATGGAGCTGTTCGCGACCAAGGGCTACGAGGCGACGACAGTGGACGAGATCGCCGCCGCGGCGGGCGTGGCCCGGCGCACCTTCTTCCGCCACTTCCGCTCCAAAGAGGAGGCGATCTTCCCCGACCACGACGACACGCTGGAGCGCGTGAAGGCCGTCCTGGACGCCGCGCCGCCGCACGAGTACCCGCTGGACACCGTCTGCCGCGGCATCCGGGAGGTCATGCGGATGTACGCGGCCCAGCCCGCGGTCTCCGTCGAGCGCTACCGCCTGACCCGTGAGGTGCCCACGCTGCGCGAGCGGGAGATCGCCTCGGTCTCCCGCTACGAGCGGCTCTTCACCCGCTACCTGCTGGGCCACTTCGACGAGGGCGCCCACCAGGACGGCGACGACGGCCCGCTGCTTGCCGAGGTCGCCGCCTCCGCGGTGGTCACCGCGCACAACCACGTGCTGCGCCGCTGGCTGCGCGCGGGCGCGGAGGGCGACGTGGAGGGCCAGCTCGACCGCGCCTTCGCGGTGGTGCGGGCCAGGTTCACCGGCGTCGGCCAGCCGCACGGCCCCGCGACCCTGGGCGGCGCGGAGGCGGGCGCGGCGGGCGCTCCGGCGGTCGTCGCGGGGGGCGGTGAGGGCTCGGACGTGCTGGTCGCGGTGGCCCGTACGGACGCGCCGCTGAGCGAGGTCATGCGCACCATCGAGAAGGCGCTGAAGAAGAGCTGACCGGGGGTTCCGCCCCCCGTCTCCGGCTCCCCGGCCGCTTCCGGCCGGGGAGCCTTCGCATGCTCATGCGTGCGCTGCCGCCGACAAGTGAGAAAGATTTTTGGCACCGAGTGTCTTGCAGCTTGGCACGGCGTGCCATACGGTACGGGATACCCGGGTGACCGGCGCACGACTTCGAGCGCGCGCCGGCTGTCCCCGCGAGCCCCGGCTCGCGCGCCCGGTCCGCGCCTCGTCACAGGCGCCGGGGCGCCACCGCGCCCGTACCACGCACACCGGCCGCACCGCCGGAGCCGAACCGCCGCCCAGCTCTCACCCCCGACGTCCCTCAAGCGTCCCCGACACGCTTCGCCGGAGGCAGCACCATGAACGAGATACTCGCCGCGATTCAGGCACCCGACAGCACCGCCGCCGACTTCGCCTCCCTGCCCCTGCCCGAGTCCTACCGGGCGGTGACGGTGCACAAGGACGAGACGGAGATGTTCGAAGGGCTCACCACCCGGCAGAAGGACCCGCGCAAGTCGCTCCACCTGGACGAGGTGCCGGTGCCGGAACTCGGCCCCGGCGAGGCCCTGGTGGCGGTCATGGCCAGCTCCGTGAACTACAACTCGGTCTGGACGTCGATCTTCGAGCCGCTGTCCACCTTCGCCTTCCTGGAGCGCTACGGCCGCCTCTCCCCCCTCGCCAGGCGCCACGACCTGCCGTACCACGTCATCGGCTCCGACCTCGCCGGCGTGGTGCTGCGCACCGGACCCGGCGTCGTCGCCTGGCGTCCCGGCGACGAGGTGGTGGCGCACTGCCTGTCGGTGGAGCTGGAGAGCGCCGACGGCCACGACGACACGATGCTCGACCCCGAGCAGCGCATCTGGGGCTTCGAGACCAACTTCGGCGGCCTGGCGGAGATCGCGCTGGTGAAGTCCAACCAGCTCATGCCCAAGCCGGACCACCTGTCCTGGGAGGAGGCCGCCGCCCCCGGGCTGGTCAACTCCACCGCGTACCGCCAGCTCGTCTCCCGCAACGGCGCCGCCATGAAGCAGGGCGACAACGTGCTCATCTGGGGCGCGAGCGGCGGACTCGGCTCGTACGCCACGCAGTTCGCGCTCGCCGGCGGCGCCACGCCCATCTGCGTGGTCTCCAGCCCCGAGAAGGCGGAGATCTGCCGCCGGATGGGCGCCGAGGCGATCATCGACCGGCGCGGCGAGGACTACCGCTTCTGGCGCGACGAGCACGAGCAGGACCCGCGCGAGTGGAAGCGCTTCGGCGCGCGCATCCGCGAGCTGACCGGCGGCGAGGACGTCGACATCGTCTTCGAGCACCCCGGCAGGGAGACCTTCGGCGCCTCCGTCTACGTCACCCGCCGCGGCGGCACCATCGTCACCTGCGCGTCGACCTCCGGCTTCGTGCACGAGTACGACAACCGCTACCTGTGGATGTCGCTGAAGCGGATCATCGGCTCACACTTCGCCAACTACCGCGAGGCGTGGGAGGCCAACCGCCTCGTCGACAAGGGCCGGATCCACCCCACCCTGTCGAGGACCTATCCGCTGGCCGAGACCGGCCAGGCGGCGTACGACGTCCACCGCAACCTGCACCAGGGCAAGGTCGGCGTGCTCTGCCTCGCCCCCGCCGAGGGCCTGGGCGTGCGGGACGAGGAGAAGCGTGCGGCGCACATCGACGCGATCAACCTCTTCCGCGGCGACCCCGCGCCTGGGAGGCAACCGGCCGCGGCACCCGGCCGCCCGGGTGTGCGGGAGCGGGCCGTCGAGCACGCAGGGAACGTGTGATGGCGGCCAAGGACCGGCCCTGGCTGATGCGCACCTACGCGGGCCACTCCACCGCCGAGGCGTCCAACGAGCTGTACCGGCGCAACCTCGCCAAGGGCCAGACCGGCCTGTCCGTCGCCTTCGACCTGCCGACCCAGACCGGCTACGACCCCGACCACGTGCTGGCCCGCGGCGAGGTCGGCCGCGTCGGCGTGCCCGTCTCGCACCTCGGCGACATGCGCCGCCTCTTCGCGGGCATCCCGCTGGAGCGCACGAACACCTCCATGACCATCAACGCCACCGCGATGTGGCTGCTGGCGCTCTACCAGGTGGTCGCGGAGGAGCAGGGCCTGGACGAGGCGGGCGTCGCGAAGCTCGCGGGCACCACCCAGAACGACATCGTCAAGGAGTACCTCTCCCGCGGCACGTACGTCTTCCCGCCCGGCCCCTCGCTGCGGCTGACCACCGACACCATCGCGTACACCGTCGGGAAGATGCCGAAGTGGAACCCCATCAACATCTGCAGCTACCACCTCCAGGAGGCGGGCGCGACGCCCGTGCAGGAGATCGCGTACGCGATGGCCACCGCGACCGCCGTCCTGGACGCGGTCCGCGACTCCGGCCAGGTGCCTCCGGAGAAGCTGGGCGACGTCGTCGGCCGGATCTCCTTCTTCGTCAACGCCGGGGTCCGGTTCGTCGAGGAGATGTGCAAGATGCGGGCGTTCACCCGCATCTGGGACACCCTCACCCGCGAGCGCTACGGCATCGAGGACCCCCGGCAGCGCCGCTTCCGCTACGGCGTGCAGGTCAACTCCCTCGGCCTGACCGAGGCGCAGCCGGAGAACAACGTCCAGCGCATCGTGCTGGAGATGCTGGCCGTGACGCTGTCGAAGGACGCCCGCGCCCGCGCCGTGCAGTTGCCCGCCTGGAACGAGGCGCTGGGCCTGCCGCGCCCGTGGGACCAGCAGTGGAGCCTGCGCATCCAGCAGGTGCTGGCCTACGAGAGCGACCTGCTGGAGCACCCCGACCTCTTCGACGGCAGCCACGTGGTGGAGGCGCGGGTGGCCGGACTGGTCGAGGGCGCGACCGCCGAGATGGCGCACATCGAGCGGCTGGGCGGTGCCGTCGCGGCGGTGGAGTCCGGCTATCTCAAGGCGCGGCTCGTGGCCTCGCACGCCGAGCGGCGGGCCCGGATCGAGTCGGGCGAGGAGAAGATCGTCGGCGTCAACTGCCATACGGAGACCGAGCCCAGCCCGCTCACCGCGGACCTGGACGCCGCGATCATGACCGTCGACCCGGACGTGGAGGCGCGGGTCGTCGCCGCGATGCACGAGTGGCGGCTCTCCCGCGACGAGCCGCGCGTGCAGCGCGCGCTGACGGCGCTGAAGGCCGCCGCGGCGGGTACGGCCAACCTGATGCCCGCCTCCCTGGAGTGCGCCCGCGCCGGCGCCACCACCGGCGAGTGGGCCTGGGCGCTGCGCGACGTCTTCGGCGAGTTCCGCGCCCCCACGGGCGTCGGCGGCGCGCCGGTCGCCGTCCCGGCGGCGGAGACGGGCGGCGAGGCCGCGCTCACCGCCGTACGGTACCGGGCCGCGGCCACCGCCGCGGAACTGGGCAGCGGCCGGCTGCGGCTGCTGGTCGGCAAGCCGGGTCTCGACGGGCACAGCAACGGCGCCGAGCAGATCGCCGTACGCGCCAGGGACGCCGGCTTCGAGGTCGTCTACCAGGGCATCCGGCTGACGCCGGAGCAGATCGCGGCCGCCGCGGTCGCCGAGGACGTGCACTGCGTCGGCCTGTCCATCCTCTCCGGCTCGCACGCGGAACTCGTCCCCGACGTCCTGGACCTGCTGCGCCGGGCGGGCGCGGGCGACGTGCCCGTGGTCGTCGGCGGCATCATCCCGGCCGCGGACGCCGAGGCGCTGCGCGCCGCGGGGGTGGCGGCCGTGTTCACCCCGAAGGACTTCGGAATCACGCAGATCATCGGCCGTATCGTCGACGAGATCAGACTGGCGAACAAGCTGGACCAGGAGGTCCCCGCATGAGCCCCGCCCCCAGGCGGCGACGGCACCCCCGCGCCGTCGCACCGAAGCCAGGCCACGGGCTGAGGGGAAGGGCCCGGGAACGGACGGCGGACCTGGTTTGCCGTGGCCCGGAGGACACCTGCGCACCGGCAGCACAACCGTACGCGCCCCGCGCAGCGGGCTTTCGTATCGTCGACGAGATCCGACTGGCGAACAAGCCGGACCAGGAGGTCCCCGCATGAGCCCCGCCCCCACCCCGTCCGACCGGCTGCGGCCGCGGCGTTCCTGCCTCGCCGTTCCGGGGTCCAGCCCCCGGTTCCTGGAGAAGGCCCAGGGGCTCCCCGTCGACCAGGTGTTCCTGGACCTGGAGGACGCCTGCGCGCCGCTCGCGAAGCCCGACGCGCGGCACACCATCGTGACGTTCCTCAACGAGGGCGACTGGAGCGGCAAGACGCGGGTGGTGCGGGTCAACGACTGGACCACGCACTGGACGTACCGCGACGTCATCACCGTCGTCGAGGGCGCCGGGCCGAACCTGGACTGCCTCATGCTGCCGAAGGTCCAGGACGCCGAGCAGATCACCGCGCTCGACCTGCTGCTCACCCAGATCGAGAAGACGATGGGCTTCGAGGTCGGCCGCATCGGCATCGAGGCGCAGATCGAGAACGCCAGGGGGCTGGTGAACGTCGACGCCATCGCCGCCGCCTCGCCCCGGCTGGAGACCATCGTCTTCGGGCCCGCCGACTTCATGGCGTCGATCAACATGAAGTCCCTGGTCGTCGGCCGGCAGCCGCCCGGCTACCCGGCCGACGCCTACCACTACATCCTCATGCGCATCCTCATGGCCGCCCGCAGCCACGACCTCCAGGCCATCGACGGCCCGTACCTCCAGATCCGCGACGTCGACGGCTTCCGCGAGGTCGCGGGACGCGCCGCCGCGCTCGGCTTCGACGGCAAGTGGGTGCTGCACCCGGGCCAGGTCGAGGCCGCCAACGAGGTCTTCTCGCCGTCCCAGGAGGACTACGACCACGCCGAGCTGATCCTCGACGCGTACGAGTACCACACGTCGGACGAGGGCGGCAGGAAGGGCTCCGCGATGCTCGGCGACGAGATGATCGACGAGGCGAGCCGCAAGATGGCCCTCGTCATCTCGGGCAAGGGCCGCGCCGCCGGCATGACCCGCACCACCGCCTTCACCCCGCCGGAGGGCTGACATGCAGTTCGGACGCACCTACGAGGAGTTCGAGCCGGGCGCGGTGTACAAGCACTGGCCGGGCAAGACCGTCACCGAGTACGACGACCACCTCTTCTGCCTGCTGACCATGAACCACCACCCGCTGCACCTCGACGCGCACTACGCGGGCGAGGCCACCGACTTCGGCCGCAACGTCGTCGTCGGCAACTACGTGTACTCACTGCTGCTCGGCATGTCCGTGCCGGACGTCTCCGGCAAGGCGATCGCCAACCTGGAGGTCGAGTCGCTGAAGCACGTGGCGCCCACCTTCCACGGGGACACGGTCTACGGCGAGACGACCGTGCTGGACAAGTGGCCGTCGAAGTCGAAGGACGACCGCGGCATCGTGCAGGTCGAGACCCGCGGCCACAAACAGGACGGCACCCTGGTCTGCGTCTTCCGGCGCAAGGTGATGGTGCCCACGGAGGCGTACGTCCGGGAGCGCGGCGGCGAGCAGCCGGGCCGTCCGGAGCCGGCCGGGCGCGGCGGGGAGCGGTGATGGGACGGCTGGCGCAGACGGAGGGACTGACGGAGGTCCAGCGCGAGATCGTCGCCACGGTCCGCGGCTTCGTCGACAAGGAGATCCTGCCGGTGGCCACCGGCCTGGAGCACCGCGACGAGTATCCCGCGCAGATCGTCGAGGGCCTGAAGGAACTGGGCATTTTCGGCCTCATGATCCCGGAGGAGTACGGCGGTCTCGGCGAGTCGCTCCTCACCTACGCGCTGTGCGTGGAGGAGATCGCCCGCGGCTGGATGAGCGTGTCGGGGATCATCAACACGCACTTCATCGTGGCCTACATGATCAAGCAGCACGGCACCCGGGAGCAGCGGGAGCACTTCCTGCCGCTGATGGCGGCCGGTGAGGTGCGCGGCGCGTTCTCGATGTCGGAGCCCGGGCTCGGCTCCGACGTCGCGGCGATCAAGTCCAAGGGCGTACGGGACGGGGAGAGCGGCGACTACCTGCTCACCGGCCAGAAGATGTGGCTCACCAACGGCGGCACGTCGTCGCTGGTCGCGGTCCTCTGCCGGACGGACGAGGGGCTGGGTCCCGAGGCCCCCGCGCACCGGTCGATGACGACGTTCCTGGTGGAGAAGGAGCCGGGCTTCGGCACCGTGAAGCCGGGGCTGACCATCCCCGGCAAGATCGACAAGATGGGCTACAAGGGCGTCGACACCACCGAGCTGATCATGGACGGGCTGCGCGTCCCCGCCGACCGGGTGCTCGGCGGCCCCGAGGGGGCGGGCCGGGGCTTCTACCAGATGATGGACGGGGTGGAGGTGGGCCGCGTGAACGTCGCGGCGCGCGGCTGCGGCGTCGCGCAGCGCGCCTTCGAGCTCGGCGTCGGCTACGCACAGCAGCGGCACGCCTTCGGCCGGCAGATCGCCCGCCACCAGGCGATCCAGTTCAAACTGGCCGAGATGGCCACCAAGGTCGAGGCGGCGCATGCGATGATGGTGCGAGCGGCACGCAAAAAGGACACCGGAGAACGTAACGACCTAGAGGCGGGAATGGCCAAATATCTCGCTTCCGAGTACTGCAAGGAAGTCGTGGAAGACGCGTTCCGCATCCACGGCGGCTACGGCTTCTCCAAGGAGTACGAGATCGAGCGCCTCTACCGGGAGGCGCCGATGCTTCTCATTGGCGAAGGCACCGCCGAGATCCAGAAAATGATCATTGGACGGCGACTGCTCGAGGAGTACGGGTCCCAGGGTTGAAGGAGTGCTTCAGGGGCAGGCGGCAGGGATGACGTGGCAGCCGGTCACGGGCCCCCGCGGGCGAAAGCTCGCTTCGGCTTGCCGAGTTGCCGGTGCCAACCGATAGCATCCCCGACAAGCCGCCGTCCCCCATCACCGCGGCCCCCTCCCGCTACGAAGGTCAAACATGCCCCACAGCCCAGATAACGTTCCGCGCCGCCGGATCCGCCTGGCGCGCGGCGCATCGCCGTGGCTCCTGCCGACCTTGGCCACCGCCGCCGTCACCGCCGTCCGCGCCCGCCGCAGCGGCCGCTGGCCCGACCGGCTGGCCGCCGTGCCCCCCGCCGCGCTGGCGGCGGGCATGCTGTGGTTCTTCCGCGACCCCGACCGCGAGATCGCCGAGGGCCGGGTCATCTCCCCCGCGGACGGCGTGGTGCAGAGCATCATGCCGTGGCCCGACGGCCGCACCCGGGTCGCGATCTTCATGAGCCCGCTGAACGTGCACGTGAACCGCGCGCCGCTGGCCGGCACCGTCCGCTCCGTGGAGCACGTCCCGGGCGGCTACGTCCCGGCGTTCAACAAGGAGAGCGAGAACAACGAGCGTGTCGTGTGGCACCTGGACACCGAGCTCGGCGACGTCGAGATGGTCCAGATCGCCGGCGCGGTCGCCCGCCGCATCGTGCCGTACGTGACCGGCGGCACCAAGGTCGAGCAGGGCGAGCGGGTCGGGCTGATCCGCTTCGGCTCCCGCGTCGACGTGTACCTGCCGCAGGGCATCGCCCCCGGCGTGGACGTCGGCCAGGCCACCACGGCGGGGGTGACGCGCCTTGACCGTGATTGATCCGGAGACGAAGGCCGGCTGGGTCCCCGAGGTCGACGAGGACGACGACGACATGCCGCTGTCCACGCGGCTGTCGATCGCCGACACCCTCACCCTGGCCAACGCGACCTGCGGCTTCCTCGCCGTCTACTTCACCACCACCGGTGTGCTGGTCCCGCACCTGGCGGGCGAGGACGCCGGCGGCATCGCCCGGCACAGCGCCGCCACCGCCGTGATCCTCATGCTGCTCGCCTCGGTCTTCGACCTCTTCGACGGCCTGGTGGCACGCAAGCTGCGCAGCTCGGCGATGGGCGCGGAGCTGGACAACCTCTCCGACCTGATCAGCTTCGGGCTGGCGCCCGCGTACTTCGTGCTGGTCTACGGCATGGTCGCCGACGACGCGCACCAGCGGGTCTCCACGGTGGCCGCGGTCGCGGTGGTGCTGGCGGTGGTGCTGCGGCTTGCCCGGTTCTCCTGCGTCACCGTGCGGGACGGCGTCTTCCAGGGCATGCCGAGCCCCTTCGGGGCACTGACGGTGATCTCGGTGGTGCTGCTGGAGCTGCCGTTCGTGCCGACGCTGCTGGCGATCGTCGGGGTGGCCTGGCTGATGGTGAGCCGCGTGGAGTACCCCAAGCCGCGCGGCCGGCTCGCGGTGGCCACGCTCGTGTGGATCTTCATCAGCATGACCTGCCTGGGCGCGTGGGCGTTCGACGCGCCGAACGGGCAGTTGCTCCTCCAGACCGGTTGCGCGCTGCAGATCGTGACGGCCGCGACCATCCCGCTGTTCGCCACCGCCCGCCGGGTGAACACCTTCCGCGTCGGCCGCCGCGAGGCGCGCGCCGCCGCGCAGGGCTGAGCAGGGCCGCACAGGGCGCACCCGCGGGGCCGCGGGCGCCCGTAGCGTACGAGAACGACCGCACCGCCGCGCCCGGGGGAATCGCTCCCCCGGGCGCGGCGGCTTTCCGGCCTGCCCGCCCTGGATCGGGGTCAGACGGGCTGCCAGAGCGCGGTGACGTTCGGCGGCTCCCAGCCGGGCAGGGCCGGGTGGGGCTGGAGGCAGCGGTAGCCACGGCCGCCGTACGTGACGGTGTCACCGGCCCGGTAGGAGGTGCCGGCCGCCCAGGTGCCGGGTCCCGGCCGTCGCCGGGGACCCGCCCGCCCACACCTCGTCCGTGCCCGTGTCGCTCCCTGCCCTGTCGTACGGCTCCTCCACGGCCGCGCTGAACATGGTCACCGTGCAGTACGCCCGTGCTCTCCCGCACCTCCGGATCAACGCCGTCGACCGCGGCCTGACCGCGACCGACTTCAACGGCCACGCCGGAAGCCGGACGGTCGCCGAGGGCGCCGAGATCATCGTGCGCAGGGCCACCGCCGGACCCGGCGGCCCCACCGGCGGCTACTTCTCGGCCGCCGGCCCGCTCCCCTGGTGACCACCCCGAAAGGACCGGCCATGCCCAGCCGAGTACGCCGTGCCGAGATCGCTCTGGACCTTGCCTGCGTCCGTTGCTACCTCGGCTTCACCCGCCTCACCCGGGCCGCCCGCCGCCATCGCGCCGGCGGCGACGGCGGGGTCGACATCGTCATTCGCCCCTTCCAGGCCGAGCCCGGGGCGCCGTCCGCCGGTGAGCCGCTGTTCGAGGTGTGGAGGCGGACCCGGGGCGAGGCGTTCGTGCGGCAGGTCGCCTCGGACACCTCGTTCGGCGTGGCGGACGGCCTGGATCTCCGCTTCTCCCGTGCCTTGTTCACAACACCTTCGGGGCGCACCGGCTGGTCGCCCGCGCGGCCGGGCAAGGGCTCGGCGAGCGGATGGCGGAGCGGATGTTCCGGGCGTACTTCACCGACGGGCTGCTGATCTCCGACCGCACCACCTTGGCCCTGCTCTCCGCCGAGGCCGGGGTGGTGGCGGCCGCCGGCACCGGCGGCACCGCCGACGCCGACGAGTTGCGCGCGGAACTCGGCCGTGTCCGCGCGCTCGGCGTCCACGTCGACTCTCTGCCCTATGTCCGCTTCGGTGACGGGACGGTCCTCGAAGGCGCGCAGCCGGAGGATGCCTACCGCGCGGCGCTGACCGCGCTCACGCCGGCCGGATGACGTTCCGGGGGCCGGGGCGCAGGCCCGGGTTCGGGGAGGGGCGGATGCGGGGGGTCACCCCGCTTCCACGTAGTCGCGGGCCAGGGTCTCCGCCACCGACTCCAGCAGCGGGCCCGCGTTGCGCATCGAGCGGTCCACGTCCGGTTCCACCGCCGAGAGCGCGTACGCCCGCTCGATCCCCGCCCCCCGCAGCGCCGCATCGTCGATCGACAGGCCCCCGCACACCGCCACCACCCGCTTCCCCGCCGCGCGCGCCGCCGCCGCCACGCCCGCCGGGGCCTTGCCGTGCAGCGTCTGGCGGTCCAGCGAGCCCTCCCCCGTGATCACGAGGTCCGCCCGCGCGACCGCCGCCTCGAAGCCCAGGACGTCGAGCAGCACCTCGATCCCGGGCCGGAAGACCGCGCCGAGGCCGATCAGTGCCCCGTACCCGATGCCTCCCGCCGCCCCCGCGCCCGGCTCCCGCGCCAGCGCGGCAGCCCGCGGCCCCACGGCCTCTTCCAGCACCCGCACGTAGTGCGTCAGCGCAGCGTCCAGCGCCTCGACGTCCGCCGCGCTCGCGCCCTTCTGCGGGCCGTAGACCGCCGGTGCTCCGGCCGGGCCGGTGAGCGGGTTGTCGACGTCGCTGGCGAGGATCAGCTCCACGGACGCGAACCGCGGGTCGATCCCGCTCAGGTCCGCCCGGGCGAGATCCGCCAGCGGTCCGCCCCCGGGGGCCACCGGCGTCCCCTCCGCGTCGAGGAAGACCCCGCCCAGCGCCGCGAGCATGCCCGCGCCGCCGTCCGTGGTCGCGCTGCCGCCGACGCCGAAGACGATGCTCCGGGCCCCGGCGTCGAGCGCCGCGCGCAGGAGTTCGCCGCTGCCGTACGTGGTGGCGGTGCGCGGCGCGAAGAGGCCGGGCGGCAGCAGTTGCAGCCCGGACGCCTCGGCCATCTCGACGACGGCGGTGCCGTCGCGCAGCGCGTACGCCGCGGTGACGGGTTCGCCGAGCGGCCCCGTGACCCGCGCCTCGCGGCGCTCGAAGCCGGCCGCCAGCGCCGCGGCCACCGTGCCGTCGCCGCCGTCCGCGACGGGCAGGGCCTCGACGGCGAGGCCGGGCGCGACCTTCCGCAGTCCCGCGGTCACCCGCTGGGCGACTTCTTCCGCGGTGAGGGAGCCCTTGAACTTGTCGGCCGCGATCAGCACCCGGGTCACCGATCCGTGCGTCACTTGCCACCCCTCGCTCTGGTCCTGGTCACGCCGGTGCGACCCTATCCGCAAGCCCTCCGGATCGCCCATCGGGCCCGGGGCCGGCGACAGCGCCGGCCCCGGGCCCGTACGGCAACGGCCGCGGCCACGGCGGCAGGGGCTCTCAGCCCTCCCGCCGCTCCAGCGCGAGCAACTGCTTCTTGCGGTCGATCCCGCCCCCGTATCCGGTGAGGCTGCCGTTGGCGCCGACGACGCGGTGGCAGGGGACGATGATCCCGACCGGGTTGCGCCCGTTGGCCATGCCGACGGCGCGGGAGGCGGCGGGGTTGCCGACGCGCTCGGCGAGTTCGCCGTAGGAGATCGTCTCGCCGTACGGGATCTGCCGCAGTTGCTCCCACACCCGCTGCTGGAACGGCGTGCCGGCCAGGTGCAGCGGCAGGTCGAAGTCGGTGCGCTCGCCCGCGAAGTACGCCGTGAGCTGCGCGGCCGCCGCCGCGAACGGCGGGTCGCCGGGGTCGGCGGGGGTGCCGAAGGTCTCCTCGGCGGGGCGATGGCGCTGGTCGGTCATGTAGAGCCCGGTGAGGCTGTCGTCCTCGGCGACGAGGGTGAGGGGTCCTACGGGGCTGTCGAGGGTGGTATGGGTGCGCATGTCCTTCACTCCGTGGGCATCAGGTTGATCGGGTGGTCGCCGGCGGGCGGCGCCGCCCAGAGGTACTGCACGGCGTACGCCCGCCAGGGCCGCCAGGCGGCGGAGTGCCGGACGAGGGCCGCGGGGCTGCCGGGCAGGCCGAGTCCGGCGGCGGCCTTGCGGACGCCGAGGTCGGTGGCCGGGAAGGCGTCGGGGTCGCCGAGGGCCCGCATGGCGACGACCTCGACGGTCCAGGGGCCGATGCCGGGCAGCTCGGCGAGCCGGTGGCGGGCCTGCTCCCAGTCGCTGCCGCCGCCGAGGTCGAGATCGCCGGCGGCCAGGGCGGCGACGAGCGCGGTGAGGGTGGTGCGCCTGGACCGCGGCATGGCCAGGGCGGCCGGATCGAGTCCGGCGAGGGCGCCGGGCTCGGGGAATAGGTGGGTGAGGCCGCCTTCCGCATCCTCGATCTCCGTCCCGTACGCGGTGACCAGCCGGCCCGCGTGGGTGCGGGCGGCGGCGGTGGAGACCTGCTGGCCGAGGACGGCCCGTACGGCGAACTCGGCGCCGTCCGTGGTGCGCGGCACGCGCCGTCCGGGCGCCTTGGCGATCAGCTCGGCGAGCTGGGGGTCGCGGGCGAGCTGCTCGTCGACGGCGGCGGGGTCGGCGTCGAGGTCGAGCAGCCGGCGGCAGCGGCTGATGGCGATGGCCAGGTCGCGCTGGTCGGTGAGGGCGAGGCGCGCGGCGATGTGATCGGGCCTGGGCGTGAGCGAGGCGATGCCGTGCCCGTACGGGAGCCGCAGCGTCCGCCGGTACGCGCCGCCGCGCCACTCCTCGACGCCGGGGACGGCGGTGGCGACGAGGTGGCCGAAGAGGTTGTCGGGGGTGAGCGGCTGCCGGAAGGGCAGCCGGAGGCCGATGACGCCGGGGGCACCGCCGCCGGTGCCGGTCGCGCCGGCGGTACCGCCGGTGCCGGCACCGGCGCGGCTGCGGGCGGCGCGGCGGCGCAGCTCGGTGGGGGCGAGGGCGAAGACCTCCTGGACGGTGTCGTTGAAGGTGCGGATGGAGGAGAAGCCCGCGGCGAAGGCGATGTCGCCCATGGGCAGCGGGGAGGTCTCGATGAGGACGCGCGCGGTCTGGGCGCGCTGGGCGCGGGCGAGCGCGAGCGGTCCCGCGCCCAGCTCGGCGCGGAGCTGGCGCTCGATCTGGCGGGTGCTGTAGCCGAGCCGGGCGGCGAGCCCCTCCACGCCGTCGCGGTCGACGACGCCGTCGGCGATGAGCCGCATGGCACGCGCGGTGAGGTCGGCCCGGTGGTTCCACTCCGGGGAGCCGGGGCTGGTGTCGGGGCGGCACCGCTTGCAGGCGCGGAAGCCGGCCTGCTGGGCGGCGGCGGCGCTGGCGTAGAACCGCATGTTCTGCGGCTTCGGCGGGACGACGGGGCAACTGGGCCGGCAGTAGATGCCGGTGGTCAGCACCCCGGTGAAGAACCAGCCGTCGAAGCGGGCGTCCTTGGACTGGACGGCCCGTACGCAGCGCTCCGTATCGGTGAACATGTCACCAGCGTCGTCCACCGCGAGGGTGAAAGCTAGCGAGAATCCGACATGACGGTGCGGTGCCGGTACGGCCCCGCCGGCCCGGGAGCGCCGCCCGTCAGCGGGACCGCGTCAGCGTGCGGAAGACCGCGCGGGCGGCGTTGTGGCCCCCCATCCCGTGCACGCCGGGCCCCGGGTACGTGGACGAGGAGCACAGGAAGACGCGGGGGTGGACCGTGGCCCACGGCACCCGGGCGAGCCGGGGGCGCATGAGGGTCTGCATGCCGGAGAAGGCTCCGGAGGCGATGTCGCCGCCGACGTAGTTGGCGTTGCGCGCGGCCAGTTGCGGCGGTCCCGCGGTGGCGCGGGCCAGCACCAGGTCGCGGAAGCCGGGCGCGAAGCGCTCCAACTGCCGCTCGATGGCCTCGGTGGCGTCGCCCTCCCAGCCGTTGGGCACGTGCCCGTAGACCCAGAAGGTGTGCTTGCCCTCGGGCGCCCGGGTGGGGTCGGCGATGGTGGGCTGGCAGGAGATGAGGAACGGCACGGCGGGCGCGACGCCGTTCACGGCGGCGTCGAGGGCCGCGCCGATCTCACCCTCGGTGGGTCCGACGTGCACCGTCGTGGCGCGCCGCGCCTCCTCGGAGGTCCACGGCGTGGGCCCGTCCAGGGCGTAGTCGATCTTGAAGACGGAGGGCCCGTAGCGGAAGCCGTCGTACGCGCCGCCGAGCCCGGCGATGCGTGCCAGCGCGGTCGGGGTGGTGTCGAAGACGTACGCGCGCGCCGGCGGCAGCTCGTCCAGCCGCTTCACCTCGATCCCGGTGTGGATCTCGCCGCCCAGCTCGCGCAGGTACGCCGCGAGCGCGTCGGAGATGGCCTGCGAGCCGCCGCGGGCCACCGGCCAGCCGACGGCGTGCCCGGCGAGCGCGAACGTCAGCGCCATGGCCGCGGTGATCGGCGTGTGCAGCGGCGCGATCGCGTGCGCGGCGAGGCCGGCGATCATGCCTCGGGCGTGCACGCCCTGGAAGCGGCGGTTCAGCAGCGAGGCGGGCATGGCGAGCTGGCCGAGCCGCAGCAGGGTGACCGGGTCGCGGGGCACGGAGCGCAGCGAGGCGGTGAAGAAGTCCCACGACAGCGTCTCCCACTTCCCGAGGAACGGCTCGACGAGCCGCCGGTAGACGCCGGCGTCGCGGGTGCCGAGCGAGGTCGCCGTCTCGCCCACGGAGCGGGAGAGCACGGCCGCGGAACCGTCGGGGAACGGGTGGGCCATGGGCAGTTCGCTGTGCACCCAGGCCAAGCCGTGCTCGGCCAGCGGGAGCTCACGGAAGACCGGGGAGCCGATGCCGAAGGGGTGGGCGGCGGAGCAGGGGTCGTGCCTAAAGCCCGGCAGGGTCAGCTCGGTGGTGCTCGCCCCGCCGCCGATGGAGTCGCGGGCCTCGAAGACCTCGACCGTGAAGCCGCGTCGGGCGAGTTCGACGGCGGCGGTCAGCCCGTTGGGCCCCGCGCCTACGACCACCACGTCGACCAGCGTCGTCATCCGCCTCGCCACTCCCGTCGTCGCTGACTGGGGTCGGGGCTCTTCCGATGGAACGTCCCGGCCGGCCCGATCCGGCAGAGCGCCCACCCTAGGGTCCCGCCCCGGGTACGCCCCGGCCCGGTCCGGCCAGCAGGGCCAGGATATGCCGTGCCGTTTCCGCGTCCCGCGCCGCGGTGAACGGAAGCGCGTTGCCGCCGGCCACCCGGAACGGCTCCCCCGCGACCGTACCGCTGGCGCCGCCCGCCTCGGCGACGAGCAGCAGGCCCGCGGCGTGGTCCCAGGGCTTCTCCCAGGAGAACGCCACGGCGTCGATCTCGCCACGGGCCACGGACAGGTAGTCGTGGCCGGCGGAGCCGCAGGGCCGGGCCCGTACCCCGGGAACGTCGAGGCGGGCGAGCGCCCGCTTCTCGGCGTCGGTGGTGAAGTCGTGGTGGGAGACCGCGACGTGGAGCTCCTGCCCGGGCTCGGGCACGCCGGAGCGCAGTTCCTCGCCGCCGACGAGGTGCGCGCCGCCGCCTCGGCGGGCGACGGCCATGAGGTCCTTCGCCGGCAGGTACGTCCAGGAGGCCAGCACCTCGCCGCGGTGGGCGAGCGCGACGAGCATGCAGAAACCGGGCTCGCCGCGGACGAACTGCCGGGTGCCGTCGACCGGGTCCACGATCCACACCGGCGCGTCCTCGCGCAGCGCGGCGAGCCGCCCGCGGTCGGCGTGCGTCCCCTCCTCGCCGACGAGCACGGACCCGGGCAGCAGCGCGGTGAGGCTGCGCTCCAGGTGCACCTCGGCGTTCCGGTCGGCGACGGTGACCAGGTCGTGGGGTCCGTCCTTCTGCACGATCTCGTCGGCGCGGAGCTGGCGGAAGCGGGGCATGACCTCCTCGGCCGCCGCCTTGCGCAGGGCGTCCTCGACGCGGTCGAGGGCGTCGGCGGAGGCCAGGAAGTCGTCGATCATATGTCCATCGAACCATGCGGGGACCCTGGACACGGAAGAGGGGGGAATACGTGATTCCGTAGATTGCTGGAGAATCTTGACCAAAAGGGTCGGGTCCGCCCTCACCGGCCGGGGGCCCGCCGCGGCGGGGACGAGGGACAGCGTCCCGTTCGGGCGGTCATCGAGCCGGATCGAGCCGAAGGGCGGCTTCGCGAACGAGGAAAAGCCGTGGCGCGACCGGGGGCGGGCGCCCGTACCCTGTCCGCATGTCTGCGACGACGGAGAGCACGGGGCGGCGCCCTCTCGTGGCGATCCTCAGCGGCGCCGGCATCTCCACGGACTCCGGCATCCCCGACTACCGCGGCCCGAACGGGGTCTGGCGCCGGGACCCGGAGGCGCAGAAGCTCGTCACCTACGACTACTACATGGCGGACCCGGAGATCCGGCGGCGCTCCTGGCAGATGCGACGCGCCAACCGCACGCTCCTCGCCGAGCCCAACGCGGCGCATCTGGCCATCGCGGATCTGGAGCGCGCCGGTGTGCCGGTGCGGGTCCTCACGCAGAACGTGGACGGACTGCACCAGCGCGCCGGGATGCCGGACCGCAAGGTCCTGGAACTGCACGGCTCCGCCCGGAGCTTCGTGTGCACGAACTGCGCCGCCCGCGGGCCGATGGCGGACGCCCTGGCCCGGGTCGAGGCCGGCGAGGCCGACCCGCCGTGCCTGGAGTGCGGCGGCATCCTCAAGTCCGCCACCGTGATGTTCGGCGAACGGCTCGACCCCGCCGTCCTGGGCGAGGCCGCGGCCATCGCCGAGGCGTGCGAGGTCTTCCTCGCCGTCGGCACCAGCCTCCAGGTCCGGCCCGCCGCCGGCCTGGCCGGACTCGCCGCCGACCACGGCGCCCGCCTGATCGTCGTCAACGCCGAGCCGACCCCGTACGACACCCGCGCGGCGGAGGTCGTCCGCGAGCCGATCAGCGAGGCCCTGCCGCCCCTGCTGGCCCGGCTGTGACCGCCTTGCCGCGCGTCCCCGCCATCAGCGCCGTGTAGAGGATCAGCGACGTCCCGAGGCCCACCGCCCAGCCGTAGTCCGCCAGGGGTTTCAGGAAGGGGATCAGGCCGTCCTCCGGGTACGGGCCGGAGGCGCCCGCGTCCGTGTGGGAGCCGCCGACGGCCAGCAGGCCGCCGACCGCGAAGGCCAGGACGCCGCGCCAGTTCCAGCCGCCCGCGTACCAGTACGCGCCGTCGCGGCGGTACAGGTCGGGCAGTGCGAGTGCGGTGCGGCGGACGAGCCAGTAGTCGGCGATCAGGACGCCGGCGACCGCGCCGAGCAGGCCGCCGTAGGTGCCGAGCCAGACGAAGATGTAGATGTCCGGGTTGGCGATCAGCTCCCAGGGGAACATCAGCATGCCCGCGGCGCAGGCGATCAGCGATCCGGTGCGGAAGCTGATGGCCTTCGGCGCCAGGTTCGACAGGTCGTACGCCGGACTGACCAGGTTGGCCGCGACGTTCGTCGTCAGGGTGGCGAGCAGGATGACGAACAGGGCGAAGGCGACGCCCAGTTTGGTGTCCATGCGCGCGGCCAGCTCCGCCGGCTCCCAGATCGGCTTGCCGTAGACCGCCTGCGAGCCCGAGGTGACCAGCACGGACAGCAGCGCGAACGCGGCCATCGTGGTGGGCAGTCCGAGTGACTGGCCCCAGATCTGCGCGCGCTGGCCGGCGCCGAAGCGCGTGAAGTCCGGGATGTTCAGTGACAGCGTCGACCAGAAGCCGATCATGCCCATGAGGGCGGGGAAGAACACCTTCCAGAACTCGGTGCCCCAGCCCAGCTCGGACGGCTCGTCCAGCAGCGGGCCGAAGCCGCCGGCCTGGTCGGCGATCCAGATGAGCAGGGCGACCGCGCCCGCGAGCATCAGGGGCGCGGCCCAGTTCTCCAGCTTCTTCACCCCCTCCATGCCGAAGAGGATGATGCCGACCTCGACCAGCCAGAACAGCACGAAGCACAGCCACTGCGGCCACGGATAGCCGCCCCACGAGCCGGCCTCGGCCCACCAGCTCCCGGCCCCGCTGATCTTCCCGCCCAGGAAGTAGATCGCCTGGCCGCCGATCCACGTCTGGATGCCGAACCAGGCGCAGGCGACGACGCCGCGCAGCAGCGCAGGCAGGTTGGCGCCGACCACGCCGAACGACGAGCGGGCCAGGACGGGGAAGGGTATCCCGTACTTCGGTCCCGCGTGGCCGGTCAGCAGCATCGGCAGCAGCACGATGACGTTCGCCAGGGCGATGGTGAGGACGGCCTGCTTCCAGTCCATGCCCAGCGCGATGAGGCCGGCGGCGAGCGTCCAGGTCGGCACGTTGACCGCCATGCCGATCCACAGCGCGGCGAAGTTGTACGTGGTCCAGGTCCGCCGCGCGGCCGGGACGGGGAGCAGGTCGCCGTTGGCGTAGCGGCTTCCGGCCAGGTCGTCGGAGGGTGCGAGCTCCACCCTGCCGTCGGCGGGCTCCTGCGGGTAGGGCGGTGACGCGGCGTCGGCAACCATGGTTCCCCCTCAGGCCAGCGCCGGGATGACGTACTTCCCGTACGCGTCGATGGTGGACTCCTTCGCGTCGTGCATCGCGTAGATCGCGAACTGGTGCACGCCCAGCTCCCGCAGCCGGCGCAGCTTCTCCAGGTGCGCCTCGACCGGGCCCAGGATGCAGAAGCGGTCCACGATGTCGTCGGGTACGAAGTCGGTGGACGGGTTTCCGGCGCGGCCGTGATGGGAGTAGTCGTAGCCCTGGCGCTGCTTGACGTACGCCGTGAGCGCCTCGGGGACGACGTCGGAGTGCTCGCCGTAGCGGTCGACCAGGTCGGCGACGTGGTTGCCGACCATGCCGCCGAACCAGCGGCACTGCTCGCGCGCGTGCGCCAGCGCCTCGGGGGTGCCGTCCGTGACGTACGCGGGGGCGGCGACGCAGATCGTCAGGTCGTCCGGGTCGCGGCCCGCCTGGGCGGCGGCGGTGCGGACGGCCTTGACCATGAACTCGGTGAGGTAGATGTCCGAGAGCTGGAGGATGAAGCCGTCCGCGACCTGCCCGGCGAGCGCCAGCGCCTTCGGCCCGTACGCCGCCATCCACACCGGGAGCCGGCCGTTCTCGACCCACGGCAGCCGCAGCGTCGTGCCGGACTCGCGGTCGACGACGGCCTCGCGGCCCTCGGCGAGGTCGCGGATGACGCGGATGGCGTCGCCGAGGCGCGCCAGGGTGTTGGGCGGGCGGCCGGCGACGCGCATGGCGGAGTCGCCGCGGCCGATGCCGCAGACGGTGCGGTTGCCGTACATCTCGTTGAGGGTGGCGAAGGCGGAGGCGGTGACCTCCCAGGTACGGGTGCCCGGGTTGGTGACCATGGGGCCGACGGTGAGCCGGTCGGTGTGCTCGAGGATGCGGCTGTAGATGACGTACGGCTCCTGCCACAGGACGGTGGAGTCGAACGTCCAGCCGTAGCGGAAGCCGTTGTTCTCCGCGCGGCGCATGAGGCCGACGACGGCGGATGCGGGCGGATCTGTCTGCAGCACGAGTCCGAAATCCACTTCGGCCCCCTTGGGTCGCGATGCCGGAGGTGTGGGTCTGGTGGCTGGTTCTACAGGAACTGGCAGGTGCCGCGCGGGATGTACTGGCCGTGTCCCGCGTGGCCGGTGAACTCCCGGCCGTCGAGGACCCTCTCGCCGCGGGAGAGCACGGTCTCGACCCGGCCGGTGATCTCCTTGCCCTCGTACGCCGAGTAGTCGACGTTCATGTGGTGGGTGGCGGCGGAGAGCGTCTGGCGGGCCCCGGGGTCGTAGATGACGATGTCGGCGTCGGAGCCGGGGGCGATGGTGCCCTTGCGGGGGTAGAGGCCGAACATCCGCGCCGGGGCGGCGCAGGCGATGTCGATCCAGCGGCGGCGGGTGAGGTGGCCGTCGAGCACGGCCTGGTGGAGGAGGTCCATCCGGTTCTCCACGCCCGGCAGCCCGTTGGGGATCTTGGAGAAGTCGCCGCGGCCCAGTTCCTTCTGGTCCGCGAAGCAGAACGGGCAGTGGTCGGTGGAGACGACCTGGAGGTCGTCGGTGCGCAGACCGCGCCAGAGGGCGGCCTGGTGCTCGCGGGGGCGCAGCGGCGTGGAGCAGACGTACTTCGCGCCCCCGAAGTCCGGCTCGGCGAGGTTGTCGGTGGAGAGGAAGAGGTACTGCGGGCAGGTCTCGCCGAAGACCGGCAGGCCGGCGTCGCGGGCCTGCGCCAGCTCGGCGACGGCCTCCTCGGCGGAGACGTGCACGACGTACAGCGGGCTGCCGGCGACGCGGGCGAGCTGGATGGCGCGGTGCGTGGCCTCGGCCTCCAGCAGCACCTTGCGCACCTCGCCGTGGTAACGCGGGTCGGTCTTCCCGGCCTTGAGGGCCTGTTCGACGAGGACGTCGATGGCGATGCCGTTCTCGGCGTGCATCATGATCAGCCCGCCGTTGCCCGCGGCGCGCTGCATGGCGCGCAGGATCTGGCCGTCGTCGCTGTAGAAGACGCCCGGGTAGGCCATGAAGAGCTTGAAGGAGGTCACGCCCTCCTCGACCAGGCCGTCCATCTCCTTGAGCGTGTGCTCGTTGACGTCGGAGAGGATCATGTGGAAGGCGTAGTCGATGCTGCACTGGGCGTCAGCCTTGGCGTGCCAGGCGTCCAGCCCTTCGCGCAGCGCGCTGCCCTGCTTCTGTACGGCGAAGTCCACGATGGTCGTCGTGCCGCCCCAGGCGGCGGCGCGGGTGCCCGTCTCGAAGGTGTCCGAGGCGAACGTGCCGCCGAAGGGCAGTTCCATGTGCGTGTGGGCGTCCACCCCGCCCGGGATGACGTACTTCCCGGTGGCGTCGAGCACGGCGGCGCCCTCGCGCCAGCCGGCGGCGGCGTCGCTGCCGTGTGCGGCGAGCGCGGTGACGCGGCCGTCCTCGACGAGCACGTCGGCGTGGATCTCGTCGGCGGCGGTGATGACAAGACCGCCGGTGATGACTGTACGGCTCACGGCCTCTGCTCCCTTCCGGCGACGCGACGTCACCAGGGGTCTACACCCGTAGAGTCGAGCTGCGTGCGAAGACCGTAGAAGCATGGCACCGCGCTCGGCAATACCGCGGCAGCCGCCCGTCGCCACCGCGTGGCGCGGGCCGTGCGCGCGGGGCGCCGTATCCGTGCGTTGTGCACGCCTTGTTCGTGACAGCGGTGACTACTGCCGGTACGCGTCCGGCTGCCATCCTTCGTGGGCCAAAGCAGCTCCTCCACCTCCCTCGGGAAGTCGCGGGCCGGGGCCTCGTTGCGGTATCGCTCACCCGCCGCCACCCGCCGGAGGCCGGCCGGGCGCCTCGCGGCGCACGGCCGGCCTCCGTCCTTGCGAACTCCGCCTCAGCCGGCGGTCTCCGCGTCGGCGGCGTGCAGGGCCCGTTCGAGAACGGCCGCGCCCTCCTCCGCCTCCGCGACGGTCAGGGAGAGCGGCGGCGCGATGCGCAGCGTCTCGCCGGCCTTGCCCCGGCCGACGAGCAGGCCGCCCGCGCGGGCGTGCTCCAGCACCGCCGCGGCGTGCCCGGGGGTGGCCAGCTCGATGCCGATCATCAGGCCCCGGCCGCGTACCTCGCGCACCGAGGCGAGGCCCGCCGCGGCGGCCCGCAGCCGCTCGATGAGCAGGCCGCCGACGCGGCGGGCGTTGCCCTGGAGGTCGTGCTCCAGGACGTAGCCGAGGTTGGCCAGGCCCGCGGCCATGGTGACCGGGCTGCCGCCGAACGTGGAGAGGGAGTTGGCGTCCAGGCAGTTCATGATCTCGGCGCGGGCGACGACGCCGCCGATGGAGGTGCCGTTGCCGATCCCCTTGGCGAAGGTGAGCATGTCCGGCGGGCCGTTGCCCGCGTGCGCCTGCCAGCCCCAGAAGTGGTCGCCGGTACGGCCCCAGCCCGACTGCACCTCGTCGGTGATCCACAGGATCCCCTCCTCGGCGAGCACCTCGCGGAACGCGGCGTACAGGCCGTCGGGCGGGGAGGTGAAGCCGCCGACGCCCTGGACGGGTTCGGCGATGAGGGCGGCGACGCCGCGGGTCTGGGAGAGCATGTCGCGCAGGTCGGCGACGCAGGCGTCGATGAACGCGGCGTCGTCGAGGTCGGCGAAGGGGCCCGCGGTGCGGATGCCGCCGTGGACGTAGAGGGTCTGCAGCGGGGAGAGGCTGGTGGGCGACCAGGCGCGGTTGCCGGTGATACCGACCGCGGTGAAGGAGCGGCCGTGGTAGCTGTTACGCATGGCCAGCACCTGGTTGGAGCGGCGGTACGTGCTCGCCAGCAGCAGCGCCGTGTCGGTGGCCTCGGTGCCCGAGGTGGTGAAGAACACCCGCGCGTCGGGGATGCCGGACAACTGCGCGATGCGCTCGGCCAGTTCCACCATGGGGCGGTTGAGATAGAGGGTGGAGGTGTGCAGGATGCGGCCGGCCTGCTCGGCGACCGCCTTGGTGACCTCCGGGAGGGCGTGGGCGGTCATGGTGGTGAGGATGCCGCCGAAGAAGTCGAGGTAGCGGTTGCCCTCGGCGTCCCAGACGTGCCGGCCCTCGCCGTGGGTGATCTCGATGGGCTCGGCGTAGTAGAGCGCCATCCAGTCGGGCAGGACGGCCCGGTGCCGGGCGAGCAGATCGCGGTGTACGCCGCCGCCGTTCGCCGCGCTCACGGCTGCACCAGGTCCCCGTAGGCGTCCGGGCGGCGGTCCCGGTAGAAGGCCCACTGCCGGCGGACCTCCTCGATCATGCCGAAGTCGAGGTCGCGCACCACCAGTTCCTCCTCCTTGTCGCTCGCGACGTCGCCGACGAACTGGCCGCGGGGGTCGACGAAGTAGCTCGTGCCGTAGAAGTCGTTGTCGCCGTACTCCTCGACGCCGACGCGGTTGATGGCGGCGATGAAGTACTCGTTGGCGACGGCCGCCGCGGGCTGCTCCAGTTGCCACAGGTACGCCGACAGGCCGCGGGAGGTCGCCGACGGGTTGTAGACGAGCTGGGCGCCGGCGAGGCCGAGGGCGCGCCAGCCCTCGGGGAAGTGCCGGTCGTAGCAGATGTAGACGCCGACCCTGCCGACGGCGGTGTCGAAGACCGGCCAGCCGGCGTTGCCCGGCTTGAAGTAGTACTTCTCCCAGAAGCCCTTGACCTGCGGGATGTGGTGCTTGCGGTACTTGCCGAGGACCGTGCCGTCGGCGTCGATGACGACCGCGGTGTTGTAGTAGAAGCCCTCCTGCTCGATCTCGAAGACCGGGACGACCACGACCATGCCGGTCTCGCGGGCGAGGGCCCGCATCCGTACGACGGTGGGCCCGTCGGGTACGGGCTCGGCCCAGCGGTAGTGCTCGGGCTCCTGCACCTGGCAGAAATAGGGGGCGTTGAAGACCTCCTGGAAGCCGATGATGCGGGCGCCGCGGGCGGCGGCGGCTCTCGCGTGCTCCTCGTGCTTCGCGATCATCGACTCGGTGTCGCCGGTCCACGTCGCCTGGACGAGTGCGGCGCGTACAACGTTGGCCATGGCTGCTCCTCGGACGGGACGCCGGAGGCTCTACGCACGTAGAAGCCGGGCGGATCTCTGAACGTAAGTCGCCGCGGTGGCGCTGGCAAGAGCGGCGCACCGAACACCGGCCGGGCGGAACGGCCCGGTTCAGGCTGATTCGGGCGCACCCGGCAGGCCCGCGGAGCGCATCGCAAGGGCGAGCCGGCGGTGGCGCTGGGCGGGCCCGCGGCGGGCGGCGCGCAGCAACTGCGGCACGAGCCGGCCGGGATCGGCCCCGGCCAGCTCGACCGCCTCGTCGGTGCCGCGGGAGGCGGCGAAGGCGTCGAGCAGTTCCTCCGACTCCCGGTCGCGGCCCGCGCGGTGGAGGGCGGAGAGGATCGCGGCCAGCTCGGGTACGGGCCGGGCGGCGGCGTGCCGGACGAGCTGCAGCGCCTCGCGCGCACGGCCGGCGGCGGCGAACGCGTCCGCGGCCCCGGTCAGCCGCTCGGGGGGCAGCGCGGCGGCCTCCCACAGCAGGGTCGCCACCTCTGCGGCGCCGGCGGTGCGCTCCAGTTCGGCGGCGAGGTCGGGCAGCGCCTCCGGCGGGCCCGCCGCGGCGGCGCTGAGCCGGGCGTACGCCTCGCCGGTACGGCCCGCGTCGCGCAGGGCGGCCACGGCGGCGGCGGTCTCGCCGGCGAGCCGGCGCGCAGCGGCGCGCCGGGCGGCGGCGCGGTCGGCCTCCGCGGCGTCCTTCCGGCGCCGCCCGCCGCCCCCGGACCCGGCGCCGGCGAACCGGGCGCCGCTGGGCGGCGGTACGGACGGCACGGCGGCCGGCTCGGGGGTCCCGGCCGCGGGCGGACCGCCGGCCCCCTCGGCAACGGGGCCCGGGAACCGGGCGCCCCGGGGCGGGGACGGCACGGCGGCGCCGGCCTCGGCGGCGTCCGGCGGCACGCCCTCGTACGCGCCGCCCACGGCGGGCAGCACCGGCGGCGGCGCCGAGGCGGCTCCCGCGAACCGGGCGCCCCGGAGTGCCGCCGGGGGCGGGGGCGCGGGCTCCCGGCCCGGCGCCTGCCGCGCCAGCGCCTCGATCCGGCCGCGCAGTTCCGCACAGCGGGCGGACGCGCGGGCGGCGTCGTCGCGCACCCACGCCAGCTCGTACTCCAGCTGCTCTGCCGTCCAGGGGTTGCGCTCCACCGCCAGCCGGTCGCGCAGCCGCTGGGCGTCCTCCTCCGCCGTGCGGTGCTCCGCGAGCCGGGCGCGGAGCACCGCGGTCAGGGCGGCGGGGTCGGGACGGCGGGCGTCGTGGGCGGCGACGGCGGCGCGGTGCAGATCGCGGGCGCGCGGCAGCGCCGCGTCCGCCGTACGCCGTCCGGCGTGCTCGGCCAGGTCGTGCAGGAGCGACTCGACGACGTCCCACGGGGCCGGTGCGGAGCCGTCCAGGCAGGCTTGCAGCCCGTCGGGATCGCCGCGGCGAAAGACTCCGTACCAGCCGGCCCCTTCGTCCAGCCATCCTGTGATCTGCCGCAAGAATCGCGCGAATTCCGCCATTTCCGGCGGCAGCGATTGTTCCGCCACGGCGGGCATTCGACACCCGTTGTGTTTCGTCCGCGCTACGGGGGCTTTGCAGCCGCGGTAAACGGAACCTGAGCTACGGCAGCCTCGAACAATGTTACGGACGACCGCTAGCATGCCCGGTCATGAGCGAACCCATCCTCGTCCTCGTCTCGGCCGCCGCCGGCCTCGTGGTCGGCGCCGCGCTCGGGTGGTACGCGCGCGGCAGCCTCGTCGGGCGCCGCCACCGGCGCCGGGAGCGCTTCTTCGGGCTGCCGCGCAACTCGGAGGCCCTGGTGGTGGTGAACCGGGACGCCGGCGGCGGGGACTGGAGCGTGGCCAAGCACGACGCGCTCGCCCTGCTGGAGCTGTCCGCGGTGATCAAGTCCTGCGGGGCGCACGTGCAGGTCGTCGCGCAGGACACCGCGCAGCAGACGTTCGGCGACCGCACCGAGTTCTGCGTCGGCACCCCGATATCCAACCGCCGCATGGCCGCGCACATGCAGTCCCTGCTGCCGGGGGTACGGATCAACACCGACCCCGAGCCGGGCCCCGACCGCGGTGCGTTCGCGGTGGGCACGGAGCGCTACCGGCTGGAGAACGGGGTCAGCGAGCACGTGCTGCTGGCCCGGCTCTCCGCGGGCCAGGAGGCCAGGCCGGTCTTCCTCTCGTGCGGCCAGCGCTCCATCACCAACCAGGCGGCGATGCGCTATCTGGTGAAGAACGAGAGCCGGCTGAACCGGAAGTACGGCAGCAACTCCTTCGTCCTGCTGCTGAAGGTCGTCAACTCGCAGTCGTACGGACCCGATGTGGTGGAACTCGTCGGGGACGTGACCAAGCAGGCACAGACGCCGCTCGCCCAGCCGAACGGGAAGCACGGCAAGTCGTGACCCCGCCACGCCGCGCCCGCGCGGCCGGAGCGCACGCCCGGCGGCCACCGCGGCACGGAAGCCGACCCCAGGTCCTGTCCGGCAGATCGCGCCTCTGTCGCGGAGGGCGGACAGCGCCGTTTGCCAGACAGGACCTAGGTACGCATTCGCTCCCTGAGTACCTAGCCTGTCGGGCGAGTTGCGGGAGAGGAGCCCCCGGGTATGGGCGACGCCAAGCCGGTGTACCAGCGCATCGCCGACGATCTGCGCGAGCGGATCGACGGCGGTGAGCTGTCCGTGGGGGCGCAGATCCCGTCGCGCTCCCAGCTCAAGCGCGCGTACGCGGCGAGCGACCAGACCGTCGACCGGGCCGTGCGGGTACTGAAGGCCGCGGGCTACGCCCACGGGCAGTTCGGCCGCGGCGTGTTCGTCGCCGACCGCACCCCCGTGGGCAGCCTGCTGCGCAGCACGGGCGCGGTCGACTCCCCCTTCGCCGCCCGGCTGGTGCCCGAAGGGGTGACGCTGACCTGGGAGGCGGTCTCCACGCCCGGGCCCGCGCCGCGGGAGGCCGCGCGCCGGCTCGGGATCCCGGTCGGCGACCGGGTGATGTGCACGCAGTACGAGTACCTGGCCGACCGCAAGCCGGTGCAGTTGGCCGTGAGCTGGGAGCCGCTGGCCTTCACCGACGGCACGGACGTGGTCTTCCCCGAGCGCGGCCCGTACGCCAGGCGCGGCGTCCGCGGCCGGTTCGCGGCCATCGGGATCCGGGTGGTGCGGGCCGCGGAGCTGGTCGGCTCGCGGTCGGCGACGACGGCGGAGGCGGAGGCCCTGGGCTGCGCGCCCGGGCAGTGCGTGACGACGGTGGAGCGCACGCACTACGACGAGCGCGGCCGGGCGGTGGAGACCTCGGAAGCGGTGGTACGGGCCGACCGCTGGCGGCTGGAGTACGACATCGCCTTCACCGGCTGACGGGCCGGCGCGCCGCGCGTCAGCCCTCCGCGACCTCGGCGTACATCTGGGACAGCTCCGGCGCCCCGTTCGCCGCCCACTCCGCGCCGATCTCCAGCACGTCCATCTCCCGCCCCGAGGACAGCCGCACCACCGGCGCGCCGTCGTGTGAGTCGATCACCCACTGCGCACCCGCGATCGTCCGTACGATCACCGTGCCCAGGTAGAGTCCCGCGTCGCTGCCCAGCCAGGGCGTGACCTCCGGGTCGTCCCGCCAGCGCGGCAGCAGTTGGTCCAGCTCCTCCAGCGACCGCGGGGTGTCGTCCAGCTCGACGCCCGCCGACTCCGCCTGGACGCGCAGCAGTTCGCACTCGCTCAGCAGCTCGGCGACGCCCTCCTGGTCGACCGACGTGTCCGGGTGCGACGTCCGCTGCTCACGCCCGGAGCCATGCCGTCTACGCCAGTTGTCGAGGAAGGAGATGTTCATGCCCCCACCCTCGCATCCGGGCAGGCGGGAGCACCACAGGCGCGCGGATCCGATTCGCTCACCAGGTGTTTCCCGGAACGCCGTCTTGACCGTTCACCCGTGTCTCTCTAGCTTCATTGCGCCCCCCTGAGATGACTGGTCATGTCGAGACGCCGAACCGGGACCCGGAGGGCCACCTTGCGGATTCGCCTCGTCACCACCGCCACCCTGCTCGCACTCGCCGCCACCGCCGTGCCGGTGGCCGCCCAGGCCGCCGTACCACCCGGCGGGCCACAGCCGTTGGCCAAGCTCTTCGACAACACCGCCGTCAGCGACGACGCCGACCCCGGCGCCGCGGACTTCGACGGCGCGGGCAGCTTCCTGTACGCCGGGGACCTGGCCGCCGCCGGCTGGACGCCCGGGCGGAGGCTGGACATCGACGCGGCCGGGCTGCGGCTGCCGCGCTACGGCCGCGGCGCACCCGACAACGTCGTCGCCGACGGCCAGTCCGTCGCGCTGCGCGGCAAGGGCAACGCCGTCTCCCTGCTCGTCGCGGGCTCCACCGCGGGCGGCCCGGGCACAGGGGTCTCCGGCACCGGCACCGTGGGGTACGCCGACGGCAGCTCCAGCCCGTACAGCCTGACCGCGCCGGACTGGCGCGCCGGGCCGCTGACCACCAAGGCGCTGGCACTGCCGCGGCGGGGCACCCCGGAGGGGCCGCGGGCCGAGGCCACCCGGCTGTACGCGGTGACCGTGCCGGTCACCCGCGGCAAGCGGATCACCTCGCTCACCCTGCCCGACGACCCGGGCCCTCAGTCCGACCTGCACGTCTTCGCCGCCTCCGTACGGGCGGAGGCCACCGGCTGGACCGGGAGCTGGGCCGCCAGCACCTCCGGCTACACCGCCGTGGGGCCGTGGACGGACCGGACGCTGCGGCTCGTGGTGCACGCCGGCGCGGGCGGCGACCGCACCCGCGTGCGGCTGGCCAACACCTTCGCCGCGTCGCCGGTACGGTTCGGGCAGGCGACCGTCGCCGTGCAGGGCGAGGGCGCCGCGACCGCGGGCCGGCCGGTGCCGCTGACGTTCGGCGGCAGGACCGGCACCACGGTCGCCGCCGGCGCCGAAGCGGTCAGCGACCCGGCCCGCTTCACCGTGCCGCCGGGATCGAACCTGCTGGTGAGCATCCACCTGCCGGAGACCGTCCGTGCCGCCCCGGTGCACGCGCTGGCCATGCAGACCTCGTTCATCAGCGCCGACGGCAGCGGCGACCGCGCCGCGGACACCGGCGCCGATGCCTTCACCGGCACCATCGCCACCTGGCCGTTCCTCACCGGCATCGACGTCGGCGGCGGCCCCGGCTCCGTCGTCACGCTCGGCGACTCCATCACCGACGGGCACAGCTCCGGCACCGGCACCAACCGGCGCTGGCCCGACGTGCTCGCCGCCCGGCTGCGGGCGCAGGACGACGTGCCGCGCTACGGCGTCCTCAACCAGGGCATCTCCGCCAACCGCATCGTCACCGACCGGTACAAGGGCGACGGCGTGAGCAGCGACGTCGGCGGCGTCAGCGCCCAGCACCGGCTGGAGCGCGACGTGCTGGCGCAGACCTCGGCCCGTACCGTCGTGGTCTTCGAGGGCATCAACGACGTCCGCGCGGGCACCAGCGCGGACGAGGTGATCGCCGGGCTGCGCGGCATCTCCGAGCGGGCGCAGGCCCGCGGGCTGCGGGTGGTGGCCGCGACCGTCGCGCCGTGCGAGGGCTACGGCGACTGCAGCCCCGCGGTCGACGCGCGGCGCACCGCGGTCAACGAGTACATCCGCGCCAACGCCACCGGGGCGGACGCCGAATTCGACGCGATGCTCGACTTCGACGCCGTGCTGCGGGACCCGGAGCGGCCGCAGCGGCTGCTGCCCGCGTACGACAGCGGGGACCACCTCCACCCCGGGCCCGCGGGGCTGAAGGCGGCGGCGGACTCGATCGACCTGGGGCTGCTCGTGCCGCGCTCGTAGCGCCGCACCTCACACCCGGCGCATGCCGGCCTAGAGGTCGAGGTCGACGACGACGGGGGCATGGTCGGACGGGTTCTTGTCCTTGCCCGGCCGCCGCGCCTCCCGGTCGACGTACGCGTCGGTGACGGCGGCGGTGAACGCCGCGTTGCCGTAGACGTGGTCGATGCGCATGCCCTTGTTCTTCTGGAAGCCGAGCTGGCGGTAGTCCCAGAAGGTGAAGGGGATGTCGTACTTCAGCGCGCGCGGATAGACCTCGCCGAGTCCCGCGAACTTCTGCAGCTCGTCGAGGGCCGTGCGCTCCGCCTTGCTGACGTGCGTGTGCCCGCCGAAGAGGGAGATGTCCCAGACGTCCTCGTCCTTCGGCGCCACGTTGTAGTCCCCGAGGAGGGCGTACGGCCGCTCGCCCGCGGCCTCCTGCGCGGCCATTTCGCGCAGGGCCTCCAGCCAGCGCAGCTTGTACGCGTAGTGGGCGTGGCCGACGTCGCGGCCGTTCGGCACGTACAGCGACCAGACGCGCGCCGGACCGCACGTCGCGCCCAGGGCGCGCGGCTCGGTCACGCCCTCGTACTGCGGCTGGTCCGGCAGGTCCACGGTGACGTCGGCCAGGCCGACCCTGGAGACGACCGCCACCCCGTTCCACCGGCCGTCGGCGCGGATCGCCGCCTCGTACCCCAGACCGGCCAGGGCGGCGCCCGGGAACGCCTCCTCGGTGCACTTCAGCTCCTGGAAACAGACCACGTCGGGCGCGGTCTCCTCAAGCCACTGCAGGATGCGGGGCAGCCGGGGATTGATGCCGTTGACGTTCCACGTAGCGATGCGCACAGCCATGCCCACAACCTACCCCGCCCCTCTGACACCGCTCCCGGGCCTCCCGTCGCCCCGGCCCGCGCCCCCGGTCCCCGGGGGCGGGAGGGCTACACCGTGAGGGTCGTGCCCCGTTCGAGGTGGAGGTGCTCCGCGCCGGCCACGCCCGGGCCGTTCGGGCCCAGCATGCGGCCGTAGAGCTGCGGTGCGAGGTCGGAGAGGAGCGCGTCGTGGACGTCGACGGCGCGGCGGGGGGCGACGGCGCGGACGTAGTCGATGACTTCGGCGACCTTGTTCCACGGCGCCATCACCGGCAGCAGCAGTGTCTCGACGGTCCGGTCCGGCACGGTCAGCGCGTCGCCCGGGTGGAAGACGGCACCGTCCACGACGTAGCCGACGTTGGTGATCCGCGGGATGTCCGGGTGGATCACGGCGTGCAGTTGGCCGTGCACCTCGACCTCGAAGCCCGCGGCGGTGACCACGTCGCCCTCGCCGACGGTGTGCACCCGCCCGGGGAACGCCGCGGAGACCTGCTCCGCCACGCTGCGCAGCGTCCACAACTGCGCCGCCGGGTTGGTGTCGAGCGCGGCGCGCAGCCGGCCCTCGTCGAAGTGGTCGGGGTGCTCGTGCGTGACGAGGAGGGCGTCCGCGCCGACCGCCGCGTCCGGCTCGCTGTACCCGCCGGGGTCGATGACGAGCACCGCGCCGTCCTTGGCCAGCCGGACGCAGGAGTGCCCCTTCTTCGTCAATTCCATGATGCCGGTGACAACTCCTCGTCAGTACTCCGTCGTGGACACGGTACGCACCACGAGGTTCTCGGGGTCCGCCGTGTTGACGACGATGGACACGTCCGGGCGCGCGCCGGACTGCTTGAGCTTCAGCCCCGACCAGTCCCCCTCGGTGAAGTCCCAGCCGACGGTGTCCGCCTGCGCGGGGGTGACGGGGTTGAGCCCGTCCTTCAGCCGCGGCAGGGGCCGGACGTCGGAGCGCGAGAGGGTCGTCTCCAGGTACTCGTCCACGGACTCCTGCGGGGCGGTGAAGTCGACGTACAGGGCGCTGTCGTGCAGCGCGTTCTGCTCGTAGTAGCGGATGTTCTCGGCGCCGCCGGGCACGGGCACCTGGTAGATGCGGCGCAGCAGGCGCGGCGGCCAGCCGGGCTCCATGTCGGTGAAGGCGGCGCGCTCCGCCTTGTCGCGGCCGCTCTCGCGGCTCTGCTGGGTGGAGATCCAGCCGTAGACCAGCGGGATGCCGACGAGCAGGGCGATGGCGAGGTACGCCTTCCAGGAGCGGGCGACGCGGCGCGGGGGGCGGTGATGCATGTGCCCATTCTGGGCGGGATCCGGGTCGTGGCGGCGCACAGGACGCTCGCCGGAGTCCTGGAGGGTCACTTGCCGACCACCTGCGCGAACCGCTCGTAGCGCTCGACCCGCCGCCGGTTGGTGCGGCGGAACCGGCGGGCCACGAGACGGGCCAGGTCGGCGGCGCCGACCAGCCCGGCGTCGTTGCCGAGGCGGGCGCGTACTATCCGCGCCTCCGGCCGGTAGCCGCGGCCGGTGAGGCTGCGCCGGAAGGCGTCCTGGGCGGGCTTGATGAGCAGGTCGTCCGCGGAGCTGACGCCGCCGCCGATGACGAAGCAGGAGGGGTCGAGGGCCGCGGCGAGGTTGGCGATGCCGACGCCGAGCCACTGGCCGATGTCCTGGAGCAGCTCTATGCACATCGCGTCGCCCTCGCGGGCCAGCTCGGTGATGAGCGGGCCCGTGATGTCGCCGACGTTGCCCTTGACGCGGTCGATGATCCCGTACGCGACCGGGGACTCGGCCGCCGCCAGCTCGCGGGCCTCGCGGACCAGCGCGTTGCCGGAGCTGTACTGCTCCCAGCAGCCCCGGTTGCCGCAGGGGCAGCGGTGCCCGCCGGGCACCACCTGCATGTGGCCGAACTCGCCGGCCACCCCGTACTTGCCGCGCTTGACCTGGCCGTCCTCCAGGATGGCGCCGCCGATGCCGGTGCCCAGCGTGATCATGACCAGATAGTCCTCGCCGCGGCCGGCGCCGAAGCGCCACTCCGCCCAGGCGGCGGCGTTGGCGTCGTTGTCGACCATCACGGGGACCCGCAGCCGCTCGGAGAGCGCGTCACGCAGCGGCTCGTTCCGCCAGGACAGGTGCGGGGCGAAGAGCACCCGGCTGCGGTCGGCGTCGATCCAGCCGGCCGCGCCGATGCCGACGGCGTGCACGTCGTGGCGCTCGGAGAGGTCGAGGACCAGCTCGACGATCACGTCCTCGACGACCTTCGGGCTCTTGGACTTGTCGGGTGTCTCGGTGGTCGCGCGCTCCAGGATGTGCCCGTCGGCGTCGACGACGCCGGCGGCGACCTTGGTGCCGCCGATGTCGATGCCCACGGTGGGCACCCGGGGCGCGGTCAGGTGCGAGCGCCGCTCGCGGTGGCTCACGCTGCGCAGCACGGTGGCGCGGGCGGTGCTGCCGTGCGGTGTCCTCTCGGCGGCCGTCACGGGCGCTCCCCTCGCCCGGGCCGGGGATGCGGCTCGGTGGGTGCGGGTGATCGCAAGGGGTGGCCCCTTCCCCTGTCGGGAGTCGCTGACGTGTGCCGATTCTGCCTCACAGGCCCCCTCCCTCGCACGGCGGAGTGGGCAGCGGGCGGCGGCGGGGCCGCACGCCGCCGCCGCGGGGTGCGGCGGCGGCTGCCGCGTACGGCGTCGGGCGTGGTCAGGCCCGTTTCCCCGCTCCGGCGCGGGCTCTCTCCGCTCCGGCTAGGACTTTTCCCGCTGCAGCTCGTGGCTGAGCTGCTCCAGCTCGCTGCCGCCCGCCATCTGGCGGGTCAGCTCGTCCAGGGTGATGCCGGCGCGGGCGTGGCTGCCTGCCATGGCCCCCCGTTTGAGCAGGATGAACCGGTCGCCGACGAGGTAGGCGTGGTGCGGGTTGTGGGTGATCAGGACGACGCCCAGGCCGTGGTCGCGGGCGGCGGCGACGTACTTCAGCACCACGCCGGACTGCTTGACGCCGAGCGCCGCGGTCGGCTCGTCCAGGACCAGCACCTTGGCGCCGAAGTAGATCGCCCGGGCGATCGCCACCGACTGCCGCTCGCCGCCGGACAGGGTGCCGATGGGCTGGTCCACATCCCGCAGGTCGATGCCCATGCGCAGCAGCTCGGCGTGGGTGGTGGCGCGCATCTTCGCCACGTCGAGCCGGCGCAGCGGGCCGCGGCCCAGCGTCGGCTCGGAGCCGAGGAAGAAATTGCGCCACACGGGCATCAGCGGCACCACGGCGAGGTCCTGGTAGACGGTGGCGATACCCCGGTCCAGCGCCTCGCGCGGATTCGACAGCCGGGAGTCCCGGCCGTCGATGCGGAAGCTGCCCGCGTCGTGCTGGTGCAGCCCGGAGATGATCTTGATGAGGGTGGACTTGCCCGCGCCGTTGTCGCCGAGCACGCAGGTGATCTCGCCGGGGTGCACCTGGAGGGAGACGCCCTCGAGGGCGCGGATGTTGCCGTAGTACTTACTGACGTCCGCCAGCTCCACCAGCGGCCGGCCCGCCGCGGACCCTGCGGCCGTGTCGTCCGTGGCCTTCGTCATCTGGCCGCCTCCGCGCGCTTGCGTACCCAGGAGTTGAGGATCGTGGCCAGCAGCAGCATCGCGCCGAGGAAGAACCAGAACCAGTCCGAGTCCCACTGCGCGTAGACGATGCCCTGCTTGGCCATGCCGAAGATCAGCGCCCCGATCGCGGCCCCGACCGCCGAGCCGTAGCCGCCGGTCAGCAGGCAGCCGCCGATCACGGCCGCGGCGATGTAGTGCAGCTCCAGACCGCGGCCCTCCGCGGACTGCACCACCCCGGAGAACGAGAACAGCAGGTGCTGCCCGGAGATCCAGGCCGCCACCGCGACGCCGAGGTAGAGCCCGATCTTGGTGCGCCGCACGGGGACGCCGACCGCGCGGGCCGCGTCCTTGCCGCCGCCGACCGCGAAGATCCAGTTGCCCCAGCGGGTCCGCAGCAGGATCCAGGTGGCCAGCGCGACCAGCCCGATCCACCACAGGATCGTCACCCGTACCTTGAACGAGCCGACGTCGATCGACGAGGCGAAGAGCACCCGCGCCGACTCGAAGCCCTGCATGTCCGAGATGGACTTCGTCGAGACCGTGCCCTGGATCCTCTTGGTGATGCCGATGTTGGCGCCCCACAGCATCAGGTACGTGCCCAGCGTGATGATGAAGCTGGGCAGCCCGGTGCGGACGAGCATGTAGCCGTTGAAGAAGCCCACGGCGAGGGTGACCAGCAGGGAGACGAAGACGCCCACCCAGACGTTGGCGGTCATCTCGTACGCGAACATCGTCGACGTCAGCGCCGCCGAGGTGACCAGCACGCCCGCCGACAGGTCGAACTCGCCGCCGATCATCAGCAGCGCCACCGGCACCGCCATGATGCCGATGGTGGAGGCGGCGTACAGCACGGTGTCCAGGCTGGACAGGAAGCTGTCCGCGATCACGGCGAAGAAGAGGAAGACCGCGACGGCGCCGATGACCGAGCCCAGCTCGGGCCGGCCGAGGAGCCGGTGCAGCGGGGAGGCGTGCAGGAGGCGTTCGTCCGGCGCCTTCGGCGCCGGGTCCGCCGGGAGGGTGGCGGTCATCGGGTGCCGCGCTCCGTGAACTTCTTCAGGTCCGGGGCGTCCTCCTCGGTGACGATGGCGGGACCGGTCAGCACGGTCTGGCCGCCGCCGATCACGTTGCCGTTCGTCTCGTACAGCCACAGCTCGTCGACCGCGAGGTAGCCCTGCAGATAGGGCTGCTGGTCCACGGCGAAGCTGAGCTGCTTGCTCTCCAGCGACGCCGCCACGGCCGCGTTCAGGTCGAAGGTCGCGACCTCCGCCTTGCTGCCGGAGGCGTCCTTCGCCTCGACCGCGGAGGCGGCGACGTCCGCGTTGAGGGTGACGACCGAGTCGATGCCGCCGTCGGCCTCAAGCTTGGCCTGGATCCCCGAGAGCACCGCGGGCTTGCTCGCCCCGTCCACGGTCAGGTTCTCCACCGAGCCGGAGAACGTCTTCTTCACCCCGGCGCAGCGCTGCTCCAGGCCGACGTTGCCCTGCTCGTGGATGACGCAGACGGCGTTCTTGCGGCCGCGCTCGTTCAGCTCCTCGCCGACCGCCTCGCCGGCGACCGCCTCCTCCTGGCCGATGTGGCTCAGGGCCCCGTACTCCTTGGAGAACTCCGCGCCCGAGTTGATCGTCACCACCGGGATGCCGGCGTCCACGGCGGCCTGCACCGCGCTCTTCATCGCCTCCGGCTTGGCGAGCGTGACGATGATGCCGTCGACCTTCTTGTCGACGAACGTCTGGACCAGCCGCGCCTGCTCGTCGTCCTTCTCGCTGTTGGCGTAGAGGAACTCGACGTTGTCCTTGGCGGCGGCCTGCTTGGAGCCGCTCTGGACGATGTCCCAGAAGGTGTCGCCCGGCGCGGAGTGGGTCACCATGGCTATCTCCATGCGGGGCGTGTTCACGCCCCCGCCGCCGCCCCCGCCGCCGTCGTTCTCCTCGGCGTCCTTGCCGCCGGAGTCGCTGCAACCCGCCGCGGCGACCGCCAGCAGGGTGGCCGTCGCCACCGCCGCGAACACCCGCGTGCTACGGGCCATACGGCTGCGCGCCATCTGGGTACCCGCCTTTCTTCCCTGGTCGTCCCCGCCGCCCGCGTGGCGGCTGGAGGTGTTCTAGCCGGGGGCGGGGGCCGAGTCAATGCCTTGTCCGATCATTCTGACCCGCGGCTACCCGCGAGTCACCCCGTGGGTCCCCGCCCGGTCAGCCCCGGTCGAGCAACTGGAACTCGAAGCTGTAGCGCGAGGCCCGGTAGAGGTGCGAGCCGAATTCCACCCCGCGCCCCGTGTCGTCGTACGTGAACCGCTCCATCGTCAGCACCGCGGCGCCCTCCTCCTCGCCCAGCCGCGCCGCTTCCGCGGCCGTCGCGGGCCGGGCGCCGACCCGCTGGCGGGCGCTGTGCAGCGCGATGCCGGCGGCGCGGAGCACCCGGTAGAGCCCCGTCGACTCCAGTTCGTCCGCGCGCAGCCCGACCAGCTCGGCGGGCAGGTGGTTGCAGAGCAGCGCGACCGGCTCGCCGTGGGTCAGCCGGAGCCGGTCCACGCGGACGACGTCGGTGCCCTCGGCGATGCCGAGGGCCGCGGCGACGTCCGCGGTGGCCTTCACCTCGGCCACCCCCAGCACCCGGGTGGCGGGTCGCTGCCCGGCGGCCTCCAGGTCGTCGTAGAGGCTGGTCAGGCCGAGCGGGCGGCGCACCTGGCTGTGCACGACCTGGGTGCCGATGCCCCTCTTGCGTACGAGCAGCCCCTTGTCGACCAGCGACTGGATGGCCTGCCGCACGGTGGGCCGGGACAGGCCGAGCCGGGCCGCCAGCTCGATCTCGTTGCCGAGCAGGCTGCCGGGGGTCAGCGCCCCCTGCTCGATCGCCGCCTCCAGTTGCTGGGACAACTGGAAGTACAGCGGGACCGGGCTGCTGCGGTCCACGCCGAGCCGGAGGGCCGGGACGGGGCCTGTGCCGCGCTTCGTCACGCTCCGGAGCGTAACGGTCGGGCCGGGCCACCGGAAGGCTTCACGTCAGGTTGTCCTGACAATTGACAATCCCGCTGGCCACGGGAGATTTTGAGGCCATGCGCATCGGACTCCTCGGCACCGGCAGGATCGGCGCCTTCCACGCGGCCGCGCTGCGGCGGCACCCGGACGTCACCTCCCTCGTGGTGACCGACGCGGACCCGCGCCGGGCCGCCGAGGTCGCCGCCCGTACGGACGCAGAGGCGGTCGCCACGCCCGCCGGCGCGCTCGCCGCGGGGGTGGACGCGGTGGTGATCGCCGCCGCCACCGCCGCGCACGCGGAGCTGCTGGGCGCGGCGGCGCGGGCCGGGCTGCCGGTGTTCTGCGAGAAGCCGATCGCCGTCGACCTGGCGGGCACGCGTGCGGCGCTCGCGGAGGTGGCCGCGGCCGGGATCGTGCTCCAGATGGGCTTCATGCGCCGCTTCGACGCGGGGTACGCCGCGGCCCGCGAGGCGGTGCGCGGCGGGCGCCTGGGGCGGCTGCACACCGTACGGACCGCCACCTCGGACCCGGCGCCGCCGCCGGCCGCGTACCTGCCGCTCTCCGGCGGGCTGTACCGGGACTGCGTGATCCACGACGTCGACGCGCTGCGGTGGGTGACGGGCCGCGAGGTCACCGAGGTGTACGCGGCGGGCTCGGACGCGGGCCCGGCGATGTTCCGCGAGGCCGGCGACGTCGACACCGCGGCGGCCCTGCTCACCCTGGACGACGGCACGCTGGCCACCGCGACGGCGACCCGCGTCAACGGGGCGGGCTACGACGTGCGGATGGAGCTGGCGGGCGAGCGGGACCAGATCGCGGTGGGCCTGGACGAGCGGACGCCGCTCACGTCCGTCGAACCGGGCACCCCGGCGCGGGCCGGCAAGCCGTGGCAGGGCTTCCTGGAGCGCTTCGGCCCGGCGTACGAGGCGGAGTTGGCGGCGTTCGTCCGGGTGGTCCGCGGCGAGCTGGCCAACCCGTGCGACGGCGCGGAGGCGCTGGCGGCGCTGCACGTGGTGGAGGCATGCGAGCTCTCGCGCCGCGAACGGCGCCCGGTCCGGGTCGCGGAGATCGCGGACGCGCCGTAGGGGGCCGGGCCGCCGCCCCGGCGGGCGTTGTCAGGCCGGGGTGAGGCGGGAGAGGAGGTCGGTGGCGCGTTTGGCCACCTCTTCGCGGTCGCCGCCGGAGAGGGCCGAGCCCATGCCGACGGCCACCGCGCCCGCGGCGATCCAGTCGGGGGCCTCGGCGATCGAGATGCCGCCGGTCGGCAGCACCGCGGCCTGCGGCAGCGCGGCCCGTACGTCCTTGACCCAGCCCGGCTCGTGTGCCGAGGCCGGGAAGAGCTTCATGACGTCGACGCCCAGCTCCAGCGCGCGCACCACCTCGGTGGGGGTGGCGACGCCGGCGAAGACCGGGATGCCGTAGCGGTGCGCGGTGGCGACCACACCGGCGTCGAGGTTGGGCGCGACGAGGTAGCGGGCCCCGGCGTCGACGGCCAGCCGCGCCGAGGCGGCGTCCAGGACCGTACCGGCGCCGATGACCGCCTCCGTGCCGGCCTCGCGGCGCAGCGAGCTGACCAGCTCCAGCGCGAAGGGCGTGGTGAGCGAGATCTCCAGACTGCTGATCCCGGCGGAGAGCAGCGAGTCGGCGGTGGCGGCGGCACCGTCGTAGGTGTCGCTGCGGACGATGGCGACGACCCGCTGTTCCAGCGCGGCCCGGGTGATCTCCCAGCGGTACACGTTTTCCTCCGGCGGTTCTCTCTGGGCGTCCTACCGGGCGGCGCCCGGTGCCGCGTTGCCCGGGGCGGGTACGGCCGCACGTCTCGTACGGGCCGGGCGCTCAGCGGTGGACCGCGTCGCCGCCCGAGGTGAACGCGGCGAGCGCGCGGTCCCGGGCGGCCGCGGTCGGCAGCCCGTCGGTGTCGGTCACGGTCTGGATGACGAGGGCGGCGACGCAGGCGCCCTCGGCGAGCGCGCGGTCCAGCGGCAGGTCCCGCAGCCGGGCGGAGAGGAACCCGGTGGCGAAGGCGTCGCCGGCGCCGACTGGGTCGGTGAGCCGCACCTCGTACGGCGGCTGGTCGACGCGCTCGCCGGCGGCGGTGAGCGCGGTGGCGGTGTGGTCGGCGCGCTTGATCACGACGGTGTCCGTACGGCCGCGCAGCAGCCGCGCGGCGGCGGCGTCGGCGGGCTCGCCGGTGAGCATCTCCAGCTCGTCGTCGCCGGCGAGCAGCAGGTCGGCCTCGGCGAGCAGCGGTCCCACGACCTCCGCCCAGCGTTCGGGTCCGGCGAGCTTGCGGCGGACGTTGGGGTCGAAGGAGACGAGGGCGCCGGCCGCGTGGGCGAGTTCGACCAGCTTGACCGTCGCCTCGGCGGCGGACGGCGACAGGATCGGCGTGATGCCGGAGATGTGCAGCACCCGCACGCCCTCGACGACCTCGGGGCTGATGTGCTCGGGGGCGAGGCGGGAGGCGGCGGAGCCGGCGCGGTAGTACTGCACGTCGATGGCGCGCTGCGGGTGGCTGTCGCGGAGCAGCATGCCGGTGGGCGCGTCCGGGTCGACGTCCGCGTACGACACGTCCACGCCGTCCGCGCGGAGTTGGGCGAGGACGGCCTCCCCCGCGGGGTCCGCGCCGACGCGGCCGAACCAGCGGGCCCGGTGCCCGAGCCGGGAGAGCCCGGCGGCGACGTTCGACTCGGCGCCGCCGATGGCGCGGCGGAAGTTCACGGCGCGCGCCAGCGGCATCCCGGGCTCGGCCAGCATCAGCAGCATGGCCTCGCCGCAGGTCAGCACCTCCGGTGCGGGTTCCGCCATCAGTTCCTCCCCGGTGGTGGCGCGCGTTCGTGCTCCGATCCGTCCTCCGAACGTTATCCCGGGCGGCGCCCGCGCCGGTATGGCGGGGGCACAGCGGCGACCCCGGCGAGCGGCCCGTTCGGGGCGCCGGGGACGACGTGAGTCCATGCCGGAGCGCGGGTAAGTCCATTGCCTCCGGGGCGGGTCGGGGTGACGCTCGACGCTGAGTGACTTGTGCACTACACGCCCGAGATCCCGGAGGTTCCGGATGCCCGTCCCCCGCCCGGCCGTCGTCGGCGCCGTACTCCTGGCCCTGGGCTTGAGCCCGCTCGCCGCCCCGCCGGCCGCCGGCGCGCCACCGCCGCCGGCCAGGGCCGGCGACATCAGCCCGACCCCGCGCTCCGTCGAGGCGCGCGCCGACGGCGTCACCGTGACCCGCACCGTCACCCTCGTCACCGGACCGGAGCCCGACGGGCCCGCGCTCGCCGTCGCCGAGAAGGCGCTGCGCGACGCGGGGGCCGAGGACGTACGGCGGACGGCGACCGCCCCGGACGAGGGCCGCGGGCTCACCGTCTACCTCGGCGGCCCCGACGCCAACCCCGCCTCGGCCGTCGCCCTCGGCGCCCTCGGCGTCGAGGGCCCCGCCGGGCTGCCCGCCGACGGCTACGTCCTGGCCGCCGGCACCGCGGAGCCGGCCGGCGGCACCCCCGGCGGCGACGGCATCGTGCTGGCCGGCGCCGACGCCTCCGGCACCTACTACGCCGCCCAGAGCCTGCGCCAGCTCCTCCCCCACCGCGACTCCCCCGGCACCCGTGTCGCCGGCACCGCCGTCCGCGACTGGCCCGGCACCGGCTGGCGCGGTGCCATCGAGGGCTTCTACGGCGTCCCCTGGTCCCACGCATCGCGTCTGGACCAGCTCTCGTTCTACGGCGAGCACAAGATGAACATCTACGTCTACTCGCCCAAGGACGACCCGTACCTGCGCGAGCGCTGGCGCGAGCCGTATCCGGCGGACGAACTCGCCCGCATCGCCGAGCTGGTCGAGCGCGCCCGGGCCAACCACGTCGAGTTCACCTACGCTCTCTCCCCCGGTCTGTCGGTCTGCTACAGCTCCGACGCGGACGTGCAGGCGCTGAACGACAAGTTCCAGACCCTGTGGGACATCGGCGTCCGCACCTTCGCCGTGCCGCTGGACGACATCAGCTACACCGACTGGAACTGCGCCGCCGACGAGGAGCGCTTCGGCACCGGCGGCGGCGCCGCGGGCGCGGCCCAGGCGCATCTGCTCAACCGCGTCAACCGCGAGTTCGTCCGCACCCACGACGGCGCCGAGCCGCTGCAGATGGTGCCGACGGAGTACTACGACACCACCCCGTCCCCGTACAAGAAGGCGCTCGCCGAGCAGTTGGACGAGGACGTGCTGGTGGAGTGGACCGGCATCGGCGTCGTCGCGCCCGTGATGACCGTCGCGCAGGCGCGCGACGCCCGCGAGGTCTTCGGCCACCCGATCCTCACCTGGGACAACTACCCGGTGAACGACTACGCGCAGCAGCGGCTGCTGCTCGGTCCGTTCAACGGCCGGGAGAAAGGGCTGCCGGGCGAGCTGGCGGGGATCACGGCCAACCCGATGAACCAGGCCGCCGCGTCGAAGCTCGCGCTGTACACGGTCGCGGACTTCGCCTGGAACGACGCCGCGTACGACGCGCGGGAGTCCTGGGCCGGGGCGCTCGCCGAACTGGCGGGGGGAGACCGGCACACGACCGCCGCGCTCCGGGCCTTCGCCGACGCCTCGTACGGCTCGGCGCTCAACCCCGGGCAGGCGCCGGAGCTGTCGGCGGCCATCGCCGCGTACTGGGGCCGCGGCGGAGAAGACGCCCTGGACGACGCCCTGGCCGCCCTGGAGGCCGCGCCGGGCGTGCTCCGCGACCGGCTGCCCGACCGGGCGTTCGTCGAGGAGTCGGGTCCCTGGCTGGACGCGACCCGCGACTGGGGCACCGCGACCCGCACCGCGCTGCGGATGGTCGAGGCCGCCCGCGACGGCGACGGCGACCGCGCCTGGCGGCTGCGGCAGCGGCTGCCGGAGCTGGTGGACCAGGCCACGTCGCACATCTACACGGGGCTCGGCGGGCGCGAGGTGAAGGTCGTCGTCGGCGAGGGCGTGCTGGACGCCTTCGCCGCGGACGCCGCGGCGGCGCACGACCGCTCGCTGGGGCTGCCCCCGCGGCCGAAGGGCGCGACGAACCTCGGTACGTACCAGGGCAACACCGTGGACCGGATGACGGACGGCGACGACTCGACGTTCTTCTGGAGCGACGGGGCGCCGCGCGCCGGCTCGTGGGTGAGCGTGGACCTGCACGGCGAGCGGGAGATCGGCGAGGTCGGGCTGGCGATGGCGAAGTCCGGCAGCCCGAACGACTATCTCCAGCAGGGCGTGCTGGAGTACTCGGCGGACGGCGAGACCTGGCAGGAGCTGGCTTCGTTCTCCGGTACGCCGGACGTCGAGGCGACGGCGCCCGAGGGCACGAAGGCGCGGTACGTGCGCGCCAGGTCGACGGCGGCGCAGGGCAACTGGCTGGTGGTACGGGAGTTCACCGTCGCCGGCGGCGGCCCGGCCACGACGGCGGGCGGTCCGCCGGCGGCCGAGGGCAGCTCCCTGGCCGCCGCGGCGGACGGCGACACCGCCTCCGTCTACCGCGCCGCGCGGGCGCCGCAGGCGGGCGAGTCGCTGGACATCCGCTTCGCGGAGCCGCGCGCGGCGAAGTCCCTGATCGTGCTCCGCCCGCAGGACGCGCCGAACGCGGGCGCGACGGTGCAGATACGCAACGAGCCGGACGGCCCGTGGCGTACGGCGGGCACGCTGGCCGGCGCGTACACCGAACTCCGCGTACCGGGCGGGGCGGTGGCGGAGGTGAGGCTGCGCTGGTCGGGCGGCGGGGCCGTGCCGCAGATCACGGACGTGGGGGTGGCCGGAAGCTGAAGCGCGGTGGCCCGGCGGCGACCTGACGCGGCCGCCGGGCCACCGCCGGTCACGGGACTGTCCGCCCCCTCACCCGTCCCCCGCACCGGCCCCGCCCTCCGGCGCCAGGCTCCCGTGCAGCCGCAGCCGCGAAATTCCCCCGTCCGGATGGATGTCGATACGCGCGTGGGTGGCGACCGCCGCCGCGGGCAGCACGAAGCGGTGGTTGGTGTCCGGCTGGAGGCGGGTGCGGGGCAGGATCTCGGTCCACCCGCCCGCGGACCCGTCCCGTACCGACACCGCCGCCCAGCCCGCCGCGTTGCCCTTCAGATACGCCGTGTCTATCTCCACCGCCCGGATCTCCCCGCGGCCCGCGAGCGCGTAGCGGATCCAGTCGTGGCCGGTGTCACGGCGGCGCCGCGTCTCCCAGCCGTCGTCCATCTGCCGCGAGCGGCCCGGCCTGATGGTGTTGACGGGCGGGGAGTAGAAGCGGTCGGAGGCGTCCTCGACGCGGCCGCCGTGCTCCAGCGCGACGAGGTCGAAGGTGCCGAGCGCCGCCAGCCACGCCGGGTCCGGGACGACCTCGCCGTGGACGCGCAGGCGCGCGATGCCCCCGTCGGGGTGCTGGCGCAGCCGCAGATGCGTGAACCGCCGCCCCCCGGCGACCGCGAAGCCGTTCGCGGCGTGGCCGCCGACCTCCGTGCGGGGCACCAGTTCCGTCCACCGCACACCGTCCGCGAGCAGCGCCTCGGGCGACGGCGCGCCGGGGACCTCCGCGCCCTCGACGCTCACGGAGTGGGGGTGGTTGCCGCGGAAGTGGGCGGTGTCGACGACGATGCCGTGTACGACGCCGGGGGCGCCGAGGCGTACCAGCGCCCAGTCGTGGTCGCCCGCGGCCGGGTGCGGGGCCCCGGCGGAGGCGCCGCGGCGGCGCCTGGTCTCCCAGCCGTCCATGACCTTGCCCTTGTGCCCGAACGCCGCCGGGTCGAACTCCGCCCGCTCCGGCCGCAGCAGGTTCTCGCGCGGGGCGAAGAACTCGTCGTTCGCGGCGATCACCGCGCCGCCGAGGCGGCGGTCGGCGAGGTCCGGCAGCGCGGCGAAGGCGAAGTCGGCGGTGCGGTAGTCGGCGTAGGGGTCGCCGCCGCCGTACGGGGCGGCGGCGCCGGTGAAGCGGGTGATCTGGGCGGTCATGCCTGCTGCTGCCTTTCGTCCCGGTCGGTACGGCCGAGGAGGAGGCCGCGGGGTTCGGTGTGCACGCCGCCGTGGTGGATGCGGCGGCCGCGGAGCCAGGTGGCGCGTACGACGCCGTGGAGCCTGCGGCCCGCGTACGCAGTGAGGCGGTTCCTGTGCTCCAGGCCCGCGGGATCGACGGTGAAGGCGGCGTCGGGGTCGAGGACCGCGAAGTCCGCGTCGCGGCCCGGCTCGATGGCGCCCTTGGCGGTGAGCCCGGCGAGCCGGGCGGGGCCCGCGGCCATCCAGCGGACGACGTCGGCGAGCCCGTGGCCGCGGCGGCGCGCCTCGGTCCAGACGGCGGGCAGGCCGAGCTGGAGGGAGGAGATGCCGCCCCAGGCGGTGGCGAAGTCGCCGGTCTTCAGCTCGGCGGTGGCCGGTGAGTGGTCGGAGACGACGCAGTCGATCGTGCCGTCGGCCAGGCCCGCCCAGAGCAGGTCCCGGTTGGCGGCCTCCCGTATCGGCGGGCAGCACTTGAACTCGGTTGCGCCGTCCGGGATCTCCTCCGCGGTGAGGGTGAGGAAGTGCGGGCAGGTCTCGGCGGTGACGGGCAGCCCGGCGCGGCGGGCGGCGGCCAGGGCGGGCAGTGCGTCGGCGGAGGAGAGGTGCAGGACGTGGACGCGGGTGCCGTGGCGCTCGGCGAGCGCGACGACCCGGGCGACGGCCCGGTTCTCGGCGGCGCGCGGGCGGGAGGCGAGGAAGCCGGCGTAGCCGGGTCCTGGGACCTGCGGGGCGCCGTCGAGCACGTCGGGGTCCTCGGCGTGGACGATGAGCAGCGCGCCGAGGCGGGCGGCCTCGGCGGCGGCCCGCTCCAGGTCCGTACCGGCGAGCCGCGGGAACTCGTCGACGCCGGACGGGGAGAGGAAGCACTTGAAGCCGAAGACGCCGGCGGCGTGCAGCCGCGCGAGGTCGGCGGTGTTGCCGGGGATCGCGCCGCCCCAGAAGCCGACGTCGACGTGCGCCCGGGGGCGGGCCACTGCCTGCTTGACCGCGAGCGCCTCCGTGTCGGTGGTCGGCGGCAGGCTGTTGAGCGGCATGTCGATCAGGGTGGTGATCCCGCCGGCGGCGGCGGCCCGGGTGGCGGTGGCGAAGCCCTCCCACTCGGTGCGGCCGGGGTCGTTGACGTGCACGTGGGTGTCGACGAGGCCGGGGAGCAGCGCGTCGTCGCCGCAGTCCGCGGCGCGGGCGCCGGGCGGCGGGGGGGTGTCGTACGGCAGCACGGCGGCGATCCGGCCGCCGGCGACCGCGACGGCGGCGGGCCGCACGCCCTCGGGGGTGACGACGCGGCGTGAGCGCAGCACCAGTTCGGCGTCCGGCACCCGGTCTCCTCTCGGCGGTCCACGTCTTCAACGTTCTGTTGAAATGCACTGTCGTCGCGGGTGCCCGCCCTCGTCAAGGGCCGGTTCGCGGGCGGCTTGGCGGATTCCACATGCTGAAAGCCGGATTCCGGACCGTTAAGCTGCGGTCGCACCCGTACGGAAGGAACCGCGAACGTGCCCCGCAGCACCGATGAGCCCAGGCCGCCCGCAGGCGGCGGCGTCCAGTCGCTGGAGCGCGCCTTCGACCTGCTGGAACGGATGGCCGACGCGGGCGGCGAGGTGGGGCTGAGCGAGCTGGCGGGCAGCAGCGGGCTGCCGTTGCCGACCATCCACCGCCTCATGCGGACCCTGGTCGCCACCGGCTGCGTACGCCAGCAGCCCAACCGTCGCTACGCGCTGGGCCCGCGGCTGATCCGGCTCGGCGAGAGCGCGTCCCGGCTGCTCGGCACCTGGGCGCGGCCGCATCTGGCGCGGCTGGTGGAGGAGACCGGCGAGACCGCGAACATGGCGCTGCTCGACGGCGACGAGGTCGTGTACGTCGCGCAGGTGCCGTCGCGGCACTCGATGCGGATGTTCACCGAGGTCGGGCGGCGGGTGCTGCCGCACTCGACCGGCGTGGGCAAGGCGCTGCTCGCGCACCTGCCGGACGGGGAGGTACGGGCCCTGCTGGCCCGTACCGGCATGCCGGCGGCGACCGAGAAGACGATCACCTCGGCGGAAGTCTTCCTCAAGGCGCTGGCCGCCGTCCGCGCGGACGGCTACGCGGTGGACGACAACGAGCAGGAGATGGGCGTGCGCTGCCTGGCCGTCGCGGTGCCGGACGCGCCCACGGCGGCGGCGGTCTCGATCTCCGGGCCCGCGGGCCGGGTGACCGAGGCGGCGACGGAGCGGATCGTGCCGGTGCTCCAGGAGGTCGCGCGGGAACTGTCGGCGGCGCTGACGGACGCGACCGCGGGCGCGGACTGACGGCGCGGCGGGACGGCCCTCATGACGCGGCACACCACCGGGAACGGGCGCTTCGGATGAGCGCGCCCGCCGGATCACCCGGCACGGGCCCCGCCGTCGCCGGGCTGCTCCTCGCCGCGGGCGGCGGACGGCGGCTCGGCGGGCGGCCCAAGGCGCTGCTGCCGGCCGGCCCCGCCGGGCGGCCGCTGGTGGAGCGGGCGGCCGGAGTGCTGCGGGCGGCGGGCTGCGCGCCGGTGCACGTGGTGCTGGGCGCGGCGGAGGAGGCGGTACGGGCCGGGGCGCGGCTGGCCGGCTGCGTAGCGGTGTCCAACCCGGACTGGGAGTCGGGCATGGGCTCGTCGCTGCGCGCCGGTCTGGCGTCGCTGGAGCCGACCACCGCCGCGGCGGCGGTGGTGCTCCTGGTGGACCAGCCGCGCGTCGGGCCCGCGGCGGTCGCGCGCGTGGTCGACGCGTACGCCGCCGGGGGCGCCGGGTTGGCGGCGGCCACGTACGGCGGGGTGCGCGGCCACCCGGTGCTGCTGGGCCGCCCGCGCTGGCCGGAGGTCGCGGCGGGCGCCACCGGCGACCGGGGCGCCCGCGACGTGCTGGCCCGCGCGGCGCGCCGGGGCGAGCTGGCGCTGGTGGAGTGCGGTGACGTCGCGGCGCCGGACGACGTGGACACCCCCGCGGATCTGGCGCTGCTCGACGAGCCGCGGGCAGGCTGGCACTGAGCGCCGCTCGGCCCGTACCGAAAGCCTCTCGACGTCAACAGACCGTTGAACTTCCGGCATAAGGAAACTATTCTCCACAGGCCAGAAGGGTTCGGAATGCGTTTCCGGCCGCCCACGCCACGTTCCGCTGCGCCCGGCACCCCGTGCCGCCAAGGAGTGACAGCCATGTCCGCAGTCGTCGCCGCCGCCGAGCCCGCGTCCCGCCAGGACGACGTCCTCACCGACGCCGCCCTCGCCTTCCTCGGCGAACTCCACCGCCGGTTCACCCCCCGCCGCGACGAACTCCTCGCCCGCCGCGCCGAACGCCGCGCCGCCATCGCCCGCACCGCCGCCCTCGACTTCCTCCCCGAGACCGCGGCCGTCCGCGCCGACGACACCTGGCGCGTCGCCCCCGCCCCGCCCGCGCTGGAGGACCGCCGGGTGGAGATCACCGGCCCCACCGACCGCAAGATGACGATCAACGCCCTCAACTCCGGCGCCCGGGTCTGGCTCGCCGACTTCGAGGACGCCTCCGCACCCACCTGGGAGAACGTCATCGGCGGCCAGGCCAACCTCATCGACGCCTACGAGCGCCGCATCGACTTCACCGACCCCGCGTCCGGCAAGTCCTACGCCCTCCGGCCCGCCGCGGAGCTGGCGACCGTCGTCGCCCGGCCCCGCGGCTGGCACCTGGACGAGCGTCACGTGACCGTCGACGGCCGCCCCGTGCCGGGCGCGCTGGTCGACTTCGGGCTCTACTTCTTCCACAACGCCCGGCGGCTGCTCGACGTCGGCAAGGGCCCGTACTTCTACCTGCCGAAGACCGAGTCGCACCTCGAGGCGCGGCTGTGGAACGAGGTGTTCGTCTTCGCCCAGGACTACTGCGGCATCCCGCAGGGCACCGTGAGGGCCACCGTCCTGATCGAGACCATCACCGCCGCGTACGAGATGGAGGAGATCCTCTACGAGCTGCGTGACCACGCCTCCGGCCTCAACGCCGGCCGCTGGGACTACCTCTTCTCGATCGTGAAGAACTTCCGCGACGGCGGCGCGAAGTTCGTCCTCCCCGACCGCAACGCGGTCACGATGACGGCCCCCTTCATGCGCGCGTACACCGAACTCCTCGTCCGCACCTGCCACAAGCGCGGCGCGCACGCCATCGGCGGCATGGCCGCCTTCATCCCCTCCAGGCGCGACCCCGAGGTGAACGAGGTGGCGTTCGAGAAGGTGAAGGCGGACAAGGACCGCGAGGCGCGCGACGGCTTCGACGGTTCCTGGGTCGCGCACCCGGACCTGGTGCCCCTCGCCCTGGAGTCGTTCGACGCGGTGCTCGGGGAGCGACCGCACCAGAAGGACCGGCTGCGCGAGGACGTGTCCGTGGCCGCCGCCGACCTGATCGCCGTCGACTCCCTGGACGCGAGGCCGACGTACCCGGGGCTGGTCAACGCCGTGCAGGTGGGCATCCGTTACATCGAGGCGTGGCTGCGCGGCATGGGCGCGGTGGCCATCTTCAACCTCATGGAGGACGCCGCCACGGCGGAGATCTCGCGGTCGCAGATCTGGCAGTGGATCAACGCGGGCGTCGTCTTCGACGACGGCCGGCGGGTGACGGAGGAACTGGTGCGGCGGATCGCGGCGGACGAACTCGCGGACCTCCGCGCGGAGCTGGGGGCGGAGGCGTTCGCGGCGGGGCGGTGGCAGCAGGCGCACGACCTGCTGCTGCGGGTGTCGCTGGACGCGGACTACGCGGACTTCCTGACGCTGCCCGCGTACGAACTCCTGGACTGACGCGCCCGCCCCAGCTGCCGGCACCCTCTGGCGGAGCGGGGTCCTCACGTGGTCGCATGCTGCCATGACCGACGACACACACGACTCCCGCGACCCCGGCGGTGCCTCCGGCGCCGCCGCCCGCGCCGCCGTGGCCGGCCGCTTCCGCGGCCTGCTCGACGACCTCGACCGGACCGCGGGGACGGCGGTCGCGGACGCCGCCACGCTGATCCTGGACGCCGTCGCCGCGGGCGGCCTGGTGTACGCGGCCGGGGCCGGGCACTCGCTGGCGATGGTCTGCGAGACGTTCTACCGTGCGGGCGGGCTGGCCTGCGTACGGCCCGTGTGGGACCCGGAGATCCTGCCGCTGAACGGCGCGACGGCGAGCACCGCCGCGGAGCGCCGGCCGGGCTCGGGGCGGGCGACGGTGGAGCGGGTGAAGCCCGGGCCGCAGGACGTGGTGGTGGTCTTCTCCACCAGCGGCCGGAACCCGTATCCGGTGGAGATCGCGCAGGAGTGCATGGCGCGGGGGGTACCGGTGGTGGCGGTGACGTCGATGCAGGCGTCGGCGAGCGCGACGGCGCGGTCGAGCACGCGGCTGGCGGACCACGCGACGGTGGTGCTGGACACGCGGGTACCGCCGGGCGACGTGGTGCACCCGCAGGAGTCGCCGCGCACGGCGGCGGTGTCGACGGTGCTGGGGGCGTACACGTGGGCGCTGCTGCTGGCGGAGCTGGACGAGCGGGCGGCGGAGCGGGGGGTGGAGCTGCCGCGGTGGGTGAGTGCGAACGTCCCGGGCGGGGACGAGGCGAACCGCCGCAACTTCACCCGCTACGGGGGCCGCGTCCCGGAGCTGTAGGGGCTTTCCCCTGACCCGCCCCGCCCCGGAACCCGGGGCCCCCGGGGCTCCGCCCCGGGCCCCGGGGGGGCGCCGCCCCCGGATCAGCCCTGACGGCGCCGCTGGTTGCCGATCGCCGCGTATTGCTGCGCCGGCTTCGCGCGCGTCGAACAGCTACCCCTGCTCCGCGTCCGCGCCCTCGTTCGGGAAGCGGGCGGTGCGGGATCCCGTCGGCACGCCGCACCCTGTGTCGGGTGCCCGTCGGCATCGTCGCTGCCCGGGACTCCGACGAGGGTGCGTCGGCTGCTTCGGTCCAGCTCCTCCTGGAACCCGGCGCGGGCGACCCGTCTTCATCGGCCGCACCGGTTCCCGGGGCGCAGGCGGGAAGACCCCCGGGCCGCGCCGGGAGTTCCTCCCCCGCCCCGGTCCCGGCCGGGGCCGTCCCCCCGGCCGGGAGTCTGTGGGCTCTCCTCAGTCGCCGCTCGCCAGCCGCGCCAGTCTTCCGGCCTCTTCCCTCGTCTTCGCCGCCACCGCCTCCTCGTCGACCGTCACCAGCCGGCCCTCCTCCACCACCGGCTTTCCGTCGGCCAGCGACAGCGTCACCGGCGCCGGCGCGCCCAGGACCAGGGCCGCCACCGGGTCCGCGATCGAGGCGTGGGCCAGGCCGTCGAGTTTCCACAGCACCAGGTCCGCCAGCTTGCCCGGCTCCAGGGAGCCGATCGCGTCCTCGCGGCCCAGCACCTGGGCGCCGCCGTACGTGGCCAGGCGCAGGGCCTGGCGGGCCGTCAGGGCCTTCTCCCGGTGTGCGCCCAGCCTGTTGATCAGCAGCGCGTTGCGCAGCTCCGTGTGGAGTTCGCCGGACTCGTTCGACGCGCTGCCGTCCACGCCCAGGCCGACCGGGACGCCCGCCGCCAGCATGTCCGGGACGCGGGCGATGCCCGCCGCCAGGCGGGCGTTGGACGAGGGGCAGTGGGCGACGCCCGTGCGCGTGCGGGCGAAGGCGGCGATGTCGGCGTCGGTCATGTGGACGCAGTGGGCCATCCACACGTCGTCGCCCAGCCACCCCGTGGATTCGAAGTAGGCCGTCGGGCCCATCCCGAACCGCTCGTGGCAGAACTTCTCCTCCTCCACCGTCTCGCTGCCGTGCGTGTGCAGCCGCACGCCCTTGCGGCGGCCCAGTTCCGCGCCCTCGCGCAGCAGTTCCGTGGAGATGGAGAACGGCGAGCACGGCGCCGCCGCGACCTGCACCATCGCGTCGTACGACGCGTCGTGGTGCGCGTCGATGACCGCCTCCGTGCCCGCGAGCGCGCCGTCCAGGGTCTCGACCGCGAAGTCCGGCGGCAGTCCTCCGGCCGTCTCGCCGAGGTCCATCGAGCCGCGGGCGAAGGTGAAGCGCAGGCCCGTCTCGCGCGCGGCGCGGATGATGGCGCCGGAGAGGTCGCCGGCGCCGCGCGGGTAGACGTAGTGGTGGTCCATCGCGGTGGTCACGCCGCCGCGCGCGAGCACCGCCAGCGAGCCCTGCGCCGCCGCGTGGCACATCGGCTCGTCGATGCGCGCCCAGGTGGGGTAGAGGGCGACGAGCCAGTCGAAGAGGTTGGCGTCCTGGGCGAGGCCGCGGGTGAGCCACTGGTAGAAGTGGTGGTGGGTGTTGACGAGTCCGGGCGTGGCCAGGTGTCCCGCGGCGTCGATCCGGCGCGCCACGCCGGCGAGCCCGGCCGGCGCCGGACCCGCGCCCACGGACTCGATCCGGTTGTCCGCGACGACGACGTGCCCGGAGGCGTACTCCGTGCCCGCCGCGTCCACGGTGGCGATCGCGCAGTTCTCGACGACGGTGCGGCGTGCTGCCATGGGTTCCTCGGCTTCCTTCACCGGCGGCGGGTGGCCGGCGGTCAGAGGTTGGTCATGTCCTCGGGGATCCGGGCGTCCGCGCCGGCGCGCAGGACGGTCGCCTCGATCAGACCGTACGGGCGGTCGGCGGCGAAGTAGACGGCGCCGTCCGCGGCGTCGTTCTTCAGCCCGAAGGGCTCCAGGTCGACCCGGAAGTGGTGCTTGTTGGGCAGGGAGAAGCGGATCTCCTCGATCTCGGGTCGGTGTTCGACGACCCGCGCGCCCATGGCGTACAGGCTCTGCTGGAGCGAGAGCGAGTAGGTGTCGGCGAAGGCGGTCACGAGGTGCTTCGCGGTCTGCCCGTACGACTCGTCCCAGGCGGGCGGCTCGGCGCCGGCCGTACCCGCTGCGCCGGTCCAGCGGTGCCGCCACCAGGCGGAGACCTCGGTGGCGAGGATGCGGTCGTAGTCCTCCTGGAGCGTCGTGTACGCGTCCTTGGCGTAGCCCCAGAACTCCGACGCGGTGGTGTTCATGACCACCAGGTCCTTGAGGCCGCCGAGGACTTCGAAGCGCTCGCCGTCGTAGGTCACCTGGGCGACGCGGGTCTCCCGGCCGCGGCGTACGAAGGAGTGGCGAGTGGGGGTACCCCCGCCGGTGAGGGCGTAGCCGGCGGGGGAGGGCGCGTCGATCCGCTCCCAGGCGTACTCCTCGACGCGGATACGGGCGCGGTGTATGGCCTCCTGGGTGGTGGTGAAGTGCCGGGCGAGGTGGACCGCGAACGCCTCGGGGGACTCGATGCCGTACCGCTTGGCGAAGGCGTAGACGGTGTTCTTGGTGGTGTCGGTGGGGAGCACGTGGGTGTTGGTGCCGGAGTAGTGGACCTCGTCCATGTCACCGGCCAGCGCGACCGAGACGTTGAGGTCGCGGACGTGGTGGGTGTCGCCGTCGCGGGTGACCTTGACGACGCGGGTCTCGGCCTTGCCGTACTGGTTGCGGCCGAGCACGGCGGGGCGCGCGGCGCGCGCGGGGCGGTCTGCCATCTGCTAGCTCCCTCGGTATACGGAGTAGCCGAACGGGGTGAGCAGCAGCGGCACGTGGTAGTGCTCGCCGGAGGCGACGGCGAAGACCACCGCCACCTCCGGGAAGAACGCGCCGCCGTCCCGGTGCGCGGGGGCGTCCTGCCGGTCCTCGGCTGCTGGTTCGCTGAGGTACGGGCCGGTGGCGAAGACCAGCCGTACGTGGGTGGTGCCCGCCGGCAGCGCCGGGAGGTCCCGGACGCGGCCGTCGGCGTCGGTGGCGGAGGCGGCGTGGGCCGTCCAGCCGCCGGTGCCCCCGTCTCCCGTACCGCCGGTCCTGACGGAGAGTTCGACGGCGACCCCGGCCGCGGGGCGGCCGACGCTGGTGTCCAGGATGTGCGTGGAGACGGAGGCGGCGCCGACGCTCACGGTCAGGCTCCTTCTGCTTCGACGAGGCGGGTCAGCCGGATACGGTTGATCTTGCCCAGCTCGCCGCGCGCGATCTCCCGCTCCCGCTCCGGCGCGTTGCCGAGGCGCGCGCGCAGCGCGTCGCGCATCCGTACGGCGCCGAGGCCGGTCGCGCAGATGAGGAAGACGTGCCCGAACCGCTCCTGGTACGCGAGGTTCAGCTCGCGCAGCTCCGCCCGCAGTTCCTCCGGCGCCCCCGCCATGCCCCGCTGCTCGCGCGCCGAGGCCGGGTCGCCCGGCGCCGGCCGGCCGATGGGCGGGTGCCCGGCCATCGCCTCGGCCAGCCCCGTCTCGTCGAGCGCGGCGAGCGCCGCCTCGGCGGCGGCGTACAGGTGCGCGGGCTCCGGGTAGGGGCGGCCCGCGGCCACGGCCGCGATCCAGGGGCCCGCCGCGCACACCTCGTGCAGCAGCGCGGCAACGGCCTGGTCGTCGGCGGAGTTGAGCCGGGCGAGGCCCGGCGGAACGCGCGAAGTCACAGCCGCAAGCTATGAGCCCCCGGCGCACCGCGTCAACAGTTTGTTGAATTTTCCGGGTCAGCCGCCCTCGCGCGGCGGACCCTGCCCTGCTTCCCTGTTCAGGTAGTTGTAGATGGTGAACCTGCTGACGCCCAGCGCGCCGGCCACCGTCTCCACTCCGTGCCGTACGGAGAACGCGCCGCGGGCCTCCAGGACCCGTACGACCTGCTGCTTCGCCTTGCGGTCGAGCTGCGCGAGCGGCACGCCGTGGCGGCGCTCCAGCTCCGCGAGCATGTGGTCGAGCGAGTCCGCCAGGTGAGGCAGCCGGACCGCCACGGCCGGGCGGCCCTCCCAGGACAGCACGACATCGTCGCCCGCCGCCGCCTCCGGCGGGACCATCTCCCCGCCCATCGCGTCGACCAGCGGCTTGACCGCGGCGACGAACGGGTGGTCCGCGGACTCCGTCATGCGCCGGCCTTCCCCGGCTCCTCCGGCGCGCCCCCGACGACGCTCACCTGCAGTGAGATCCGGGTGGCGCCGGACGCCAGCGATCTGCGCAGCAGTTCGTCCACCGCGTCGAGCACGACCTCCGCGCCGCCCTCGGCACTGTTGCCGAACGGGCCGACGTCGACGGCATCGAGGTCCGCCGACTCCACCAGATCCCGGGCCGCCACCGCGTGCGGCGGCGGCTCCTCCAGGTCGAACGGCTCGGTCGTGAACTCCACCCTGAGTCGCATCCGAGCAGCATACGTGTCCGGTCACGGCTCCGGCGGCGGCCGGGCGGCGCCGGGGCGCCGCTCGCAGGCGCCCGGGACAGCGGGTTGCCTAGCGTAGCCGCGTGATTCCGGGGGGTGACACATGACAAGGAACCTGCGGGTGGCTGTCGCCGGCGCCGGGCTCGGCGGGCTCGCCGCCGCGGCGGCGCTCGTCCGGCAGGGCCTGGAGGTCGCCGTCTACGAACACCGGCCCCGGCTGCCCGGGGACGAGACGGCACTGCACCTCGCGCCCAACGGCACCCGCCTCCTGCAGCGCTGGGGCCCGGGCACGCAGTTGCTCGCGCTCGCCGTGCAGCCGGTCGCGCTGGAGTTTCCGCGAGTGGAGCGACGGCACGCTGACCTGGCGGCAGCCGCTCGGCAGAATGGGCCCGGGCGCCTTCGCGGCCCCGTACTGCACGCTGCTCACCGACGAGAGGTACGACCTGCTCCTCGCCCGGCTGCCGCAGGAGCGCATCCGGCTGGGCCGCCGGCTGTCCGGCTTCACGGAGACGGCGGACGGCGTGGAACTGGAGTTCGCGGACGGGGCAGCGCGACGGCCGACGTGCTGGTGGGCGCCGACGGCGTGCGTTCGCTGGTGCGCTCCCGGCTGATCGGCACGCCCCGGCGCGTCTACCACGGCACCACCGCCTGCAGCGGCGCGCTCCAGGCCGACGAGGTGCCGGGGCTTGCCCGCGACCGGATCACCGTGTGGCTCGGCCCGGAGTCCCGTGTGGTGGGCGCGCCGGTGTCGCAGGGCGAGCAGATCGGCTTCGCCGCCGGTGACATCCGGGGCCCCGGAGGCTCCGGGTTCGTCAGGCGCGGGCGGGCGGGGGCGCCGGCGGCAGCACGACGGTGACGCGGAGCCCGCCGGAGGAGCGCGGGGTGAGGGTGAGCGTCCCGTCGTGCGCGTGGGTGAGGGTTTCGACGATGGCCAGGCCGAGGCCCACGCCTGCGCGGTCGCTGTGGACGCGCTCGGTGCCGCGCTGGAACGGCTCGGTGAGCGTCGGGGCCAGCTCCGGGGAGATGTGCTCGCCGGTGTTCTCGACGATGAGCACCGCCCCGGTGCCGTGGGCGCCGGTGCGCACCCGGACGACTCCGTGCTCGGGCAGGTTGTGGACGATCGCGTTGTGCACGAGGTTCGTGGTCAACTGCAGCAGGAGCGCCGTCGACCCGAAGGCCGGGGTGATGTCGCCGGAGGTCTCGATGGTGACACCGCGCTTCTCGGCGAGCGGGAGCAGTGCCTCGGTGGCCTCTTCCGCGAGCAGGGACAGGTCGACGTGCTCCCGGCTGAAGGACCGCTGTTCCGCGCGGCTGAGCACGAGGAGCGCCTCGGTGAGGTCGATCGCGCGGGCGTTGACGGTGCTCAGCCGGTCGACGAGCTTGCCGGGTTCGTGGGCCGGGTCGCTGCGGGCCACGTCGAGGAGCGACTTCGAGATCGCGAGTGGCGTACGCAGCTCGTGCGACGCGTTGGCGGCGAATCTCCGCTGCTCGGCGACGTGGGCTTCGAGCCGGGCGAGCATCGTGTCGAAGGCGTCGGCGAGTTCGCGGAACTCGTCACTGCGGCCCGGCAGCCGGATCCGGTGGGAGAGCGAGCCGTTCGTGGCCATGCGGGTGGCGTCGGTGATGCGCGTCAGCGGGGCGAGCATGCGGCCGGAGAGGATCCATCCGCCCAGGAGGCCGAAGCCCAGGAGGAAGAGCATGACCGCGGCCGCGGTGGGGGCGAAGCCGCGTACGAAGTGGGTGCCGGGGGTAGCCCTCCATGCTCCCTCCGCGTTGGTCTGCAGCCACCCCTCCCGTACGAGGAACAGTCCTATGGCGGCGAGCAGCAGGGCACCCGCGAGCATGAGGAATCCGGCGTAGCTGAGGGTGAGCTTGACGCGAACGCTCAGACCCGGCCGCCTATTCACGGCCGCGCCTCTCCCGTCCGGTGCCGGCTGTCAGAACGTGCATGGCACACATGCTAGGAGCCGGGGCATATCGTCCAGATATCGAAAACCCTCCGCATCCGGGCGCCGGGCCGTGACCCTACCCGCCGGTAGCTTGTCGTCGGCGTATCGAAAACCCCATACGTGCGGACAACATCGCGCCGTCTTGACTGGGGGCATGTCCTCCAGCAAGCCGGGCCCGAGCCTGTCCGTCCGGCCGATCACCGCCGCCGAGCACCTGGCGTTCGTACGGCGGCAGCGGTCGGTCAGCTTCCTGCAGACCCCGGCGTGGGGCCGCGTCAAGACCGAGTGGCGCAGCCAGTCCCTCGGCTGGTACGACGGCCGGGGGATGGTCGGCGCCGGGCTCGTCCTGCACCGCCCGGTGCCGCGGCTCGACCGTTTCACGCTGGCCTACCTGCCCGAGGGCCCGGTCCTCGACTGGACCGGCGGGATCGACGCGTGGCTCGACCCGCTGGCCGCCCGGCTCAGGGCAGACGGCGCGTTCGCGATCCGGCTCGGCCCTCCGGTGCGTACCGCCACCTGGAACGCGGACCAGGTCAAGGAGGGCATCGCCGACCCCGGCGTCACACGCCTCACCGACGTCTCCGGGCACTGGGCCGACCCGGTCGGCACCCGCGTGGCCGGCCGGCTCCGGGACGCGGGCTGGCTGCCGCAGAGCCCCGAGGACGGCTTCGGGACCGGGCATCCGCAGTTCAAGTTCGAGATCCCGCTGGCCGGCAGGACCGAGGACGACCTGCTCGCGGGCATGAACCAGCTCTGGCGCCGGAACATCAAGAAGGCGGCCAAGGCGGGTGTCGAGGTCACGGTCGGCGAACGCCCCGAGGATCTCGGGGCGTTCCACGCCCTGTACGCCCACACCGCCGAGCGCGACCGCTTCACACCGCGTCCGCTGGGCTACTTCGAGACCATGTTCGCCGCGCTGGGCGCCGAGGACCCCGAGCGCATCAGGCTCTATCTGGCCCGGCACCGGGGCGAGCTGGTCGCCGCCGCCGTCCTGGTCCGCGTCGGCGCCCACGCGGTGTACGCCTACGGCGCCTCCTCCACCGCACACCGCGACGTGCGCGGCTCCAACGCCTGCCAGTGGGCGATGATCCGCGACTCGCTGGCGGCCGGCTGCGACGTCTACGACCTGCGCGGCATCACCCCGACCCTGGACGCCGGCGACCCGCACATCGGGCTGATCCAGTTCAAGGCCGGCACCGGCGGTCAGGCCGTACGGTACGTCGGCGAGTGGGATCTGCCGCTGCGGCCGATGGTCTACCGGGCCTTCGACCTCTATCTGAAGACGCGCGAGTCCCGCAGGCGGCGGGGGCGGGCATGAGCAACGGCCGGGGCGCCGGCCCGGATGCGGCCCGCGACCTGCCGTGACCCGGCCGTCCGAAGGGCGGCGGCGGGGCGGCACTGATCTCCCGGCTCGCCCCGCCCGTCACCCGAGCGCCGCGGCGACCTCGTCGAGTCCCGCCCCGCGCGACGCCTTGACGAGCACCACGTCACCGGCGGCGAGGTTGCCGCGCAGCCAGTCCACGGCGGCGTCGTTGTCCGCCAGCGCCATGGCCCGCTCCCCCGCGCCGTCGGCGATCGGCCGGGCGGCCTCGCCGACGGCGAGCACCAGATCGGCCCGGGAGGCGGCGTACGCGCCGACGGCCCGGTGCGCGGCCCGGCTCTCCTCGCCCAGCTCCAGCATCTCGCCGAGGACGGCGATGCGGCGCCCGCCCTCGATCGCCGACAGCGCGTCCAGGGCCGCGCGAGTGGAGTCGGGGTTGGCGTTGTACGAGTCGTTGAGGAGCGTCACGCCGCCCGCGAGGTCGCGCAGTTCCATGCGCCACTTCGACAACGACGCGGTGGCGAGCCCCTGCGCGGCCACGTCGAGGGGGATTCCGGCCGCAAGTCCGGCCGCCGCGGCGGCGGATGCGTTCAGCGCCTGGTGGGCGCCCACGAGCGGCAGGGCGACGCGGGCCGAGGCGTCGGCGGTCCGCAGCGTGAAGGACGGCCGGCCGCACGCGTCCAGCGCCAGGTCGAGCACCCGCACGTCGGCGTGCTCCGCCCGGCCGAAGGTGAGCACCGGGCCGTCGGTGAGCGCGCGCATGGCGGCGACTCGCGGGTCGTCGGCGTTGAGGACGGCCGTGCCGCCGGGCGCCAGCCCCCGCACCAGCTCGCCCTTGGCCGTGGCGATGGCTGCGCGCGAGCCGAACTCGCCGAGGTGCGCCTGGCCGACGTTGAGGACGACTGCGACGTCGGGCGCGACCAGGCCGGTGAGCGCCGCGATGTCGCCGATGCGGCGGGCACCCATCTCCAGGACGAGGAACCGGGTGCCCAGGTCGGCCCGGAGCATGGTCAGCGGCACCCCCAGCTCGTTGTTGAACGAACCGAACGTGGCGGTCGTCGGCGCGGTGCCCGACAGCACGGCGGCCACCAGGTCCTTGGTGCTGGTCTTGCCCTGAGAGCCGGTCAGCCCGAACACCGTGAGACCGCGGCGCAGCCGGGCCACGACGTGGGCGGCGAGTCTCTGCAACGCCGCCTGGACGTCCTCGACGACGACGGTGGGCAGCGGCGTGGGCCGGGAACCGAGCACGGCCACCACGCCCGCCCGGCCGGCCTGCCCGGCGTAGTCGTGGCCGTCGACACGCTCGCCGGCGACGGCGACGAAGAGGCCGCCCGGCTCGGCCTGCCGCCCGTCGAGCACGGCAGGGGCGGTCACCGTCACGGCACCGTCGCCCTCGACCGTCCCGCCGACGACCGCGGCGATCTCGCGGAGGCTGAGCGGCACGATACCCGCGCGACGCGGGAGCCGGGCAGCGGGATCGAGGCCGGAGAGGTAGAGGTAGGAAGAGGCTCGTTCGCTGTGGGTCACGCGTCCAGTCAAGGAAAGGCGGCGTTGCGGGCGCGTATGCGGATTTCGATATGCCGACGATATCCCGCACCCGATACCAATCGGTAACATATCGCCGGGATATGGGAAAGAGGATACGCCCCGGCAACACCGCGTCCCGTTGGCTGGAGGCATGACCTACAGCGAACCGCCGGCCGTCACGGCGGGTATCACCCTCTACGGCTGCGGGCGCGACGAGGAAAAGCTGGTCCGGGAGCTGGCGCCGCGCCTGGGCGTGGTGCCGACCCTCACCGCGGCGGCGATCTCGGAGGCCAACGCCGGGCTCGCACGCGGAAACCGGTGCATCAGCGTCGACCACAAGACCCGGATCACCGGTTCCACTCTTCGCGCGCTCAGCCGGGTCGGCGTCGCTTACATCTCGACCAGAAGCATCGGATACAACCACATCGACGTCGAGTACGCGGAAAGCGTCGGAATCTCCGTGGAGAACGTGGCCTATTCGCCCGACAGCGTGGCCGACTACACCCTGATGCTCATGCTGATGGCGGTGCGGCACGCGAAATCCACCCTCCGTCGCGCGGATGTCCACGACTACAGGCTGCAGGACGTCCGCGGGAGGGAACTGCGCGATCTGACCATCGGGGTGGTGGGAACGGGACGCATCGGCGCGGCGGTCATCGACCGGCTGCGGGGCTTCGGCTGCCGGATCCTGGCCCACGACGCCCGTTCCGGCACCGACGCCGACTACGTTCCGCTCGACGAACTGCTGCGGCTGAGCGACATGGTGACGCTCCATACGCCGCTCACCCCGGAGACCTACCACCTTCTCGACGGCCGGCGCATCAAACTGATGAAGCACGGCGCCGTCATCGTCAACACCGGACGGGGCGCACTGCTGGAGACCGGGGCCCTGCTGGCGGCGCTGGAGGACGGCAGGCTGGGCGGCGCCGCGCTGGACGTCCTCGAAGGCGAGGAAGGAATCTTCTACGCCGACCGCAGGGACGAGCCCCTCACGACCGGTCCTCTGCCGCGGCTCCAGGAACTCCCGAACGTGCTCATCAGCCCGCACACCGCGTACTACACGGACCACGCACTAAGCGACACGGTCGAAAACTCCCTCACCAATTGCCTTGCATTCGAAAGCAGGAATCAGCGTGGCTAGACTGAAGGTCGGAATCCTCTTCGGCGGCAGCTCGGAAGAGCACCCCGTCTCCGTGAAATCCGCGCAGCAGGTCGCCCGGAGCCTCGATCTCGAAAAGTACCAGCCGTTCTACGTCGGGATCACGGAGAGCGGCGCCTGGAAGCTCTGCGACGGTCCCGGCCCCGACTGGGAGAACGGTAATTGCCGTCCGGCGCTGCTCTCACCCGACCGCGGCGTGGGCGGGCTTCTCGTGCTGGAGCAGGGACGATACGGGACGATCGGTCTGGACGTCGTCCTGCCCGTGCTGCACGGCAAGCTCGGCGAGGACGGTGCGATACAGGGTCTGCTGGAGCTGACCGGCATCCCCTACGCCGGGTGCGATGTGCAGAGTTCCGCCGTGTGCATGGACAAATCACTTGCCTATCGCGTCGTCAGGAGCGCGGGAATCGCCACGCCGGACTTCTGGACCGTCACGGCGGACGACGTCGTCGACCCGGGCCGGCTGACGTATCCCGTGTTCGTCAAACCGGCCCGTTCCGGCTCGTCCTTCGGCGTCAGCAAGGTTTCCGGTCCCGCGGAGCTCCCGGACGCGGTGAAGACGGCACGGCAGTACGACTCGAAGGTGCTGATCGAGGAGGCGGTGGCCGGCAGCGAGGTCGGGTGCGCCATCCTGGGCGACGAGCCGGATCTGCTCGCGGGCGAGGTGGACCGGATCGCGCTGTCGCACGGCTTCTTCAAGATCCATCAGGAGGCGGACCCGGAGAGCGGTTCCGAGAACTCCACCCCCCTCGTGCCCGCCGACATCCCGGCGGAGTCGCGCGCGCTCGTCCGGGAAACCGCGAAGGCCGTCTACCGCGCCCTGGGGTGCAGGGGACTGGCGCGGGTCGACCTGTTCCTCACCGACGAGGGGGACGTGGTCCTCAACGAGGTCAACACCTTTCCCGGCATGACCTCCTACAGCCGGTACCCGAGGATGATGGCGGCCGCGGGGCTGCCGCTCTCCCAGGTGATCGACCGGCTGATATCGCTCGCCCTGAACGGGAACACCCGGTGAACGAGGACTTCGCCTTCCTGGACGAGTTGCTACCCGGGCTGCGATGGGATGCCAAGTACGCCACCTGGGACAACTTCACCGGGAAGCCGGTGGACGGATACCTGGTCAATCGCATCGCCGGCACCAGGGCCCTGGGCGCGGCCCTGGGCAGGGTGCGGGAGAAGGCGGCGGCCCGCGGCTTCGGCCTGCTGCTCTGGGACGGCTACCGCCCGCAGCGGGCCGTGGACTGCTTCCTGCGCTGGTCGGAACAGCCGGAGGACGGACGCACCAAGCAACGGCACTACCCGAACATCGGGAGGGCCGAGATGTTCGAGCGGGGGTACGTCGCCGCCCGGTCGGGCCACAGCCGGGGCAGCACCGTCGACCTCACCCTCTACCACCTCGGCACCGGTGAACTCGCCCCCATGGGCGGTGACCACGACCTGATGGATCCCCGCTCACACCACGGCGCACCGGGGATCACGCAACCCGAGGCGGGAAACCGCGCGCAGCTCCGTTCTCTCATGGAGACGTGCGGCTTCAGCTCCTACGCATGCGAGTGGTGGCACTACACGCTCACCGACGAGCCCTATCCGGACACCTATTTCGATTTCCCCGTCGCGTAGGGCCGCCCGCCCCGACCCGCCGGAGCCCTCGGCCGCGGACCACCGGCCGGCACCTTGACAGTGCTCGCACCGAACCGGCAGAGTTTCCGTTATCCAGAAGGGTACTTCCGAGATACGGAAGGAGCGCGGAAACCTCATGGGCTTCGGCGACCAGCGCTTCACAGTGAACATCTCCCTCCTGTTCACCGAGCTTCCGCTGCTCGAACGCCCGGCCGCGGCCGCCGCGGCCGGCTTCGACGCGGTCGAGCTGTGGTGGCCCTGGCCCGACGCACCCGTTCCGGATCCGGCGGAGCTGGACGCCCTGCGCACCGCGCTGGACGCGGCCGGCACCCGGCTGACCGGGCTCAACTTCTACACGGGCCGGCTGCCGGGACCCGACCGCGGCGCGCTCTCCGTGCCCGGCGCGGAGTCCGAGCGGTTCCGCGCGAATCTCGACGTGGCCGCCGGCTTCGCCGCCGCCACCGGCTGCACCGCGCTCAACGCCCTCTACGGCAACCGCGTCGAGGGCGTCACCGCCGCCGAGCAGGACCTGCTCGCGCTGGAGAACCTGGTGCTCGCCGCCCGCGCGGCCGACCGGGCCGGCGCCGTCCTGCTCATCGAGGCGCTGAACGAGCCCGAGTCCCCGCACTACCCGCTGCTCGACGCGGCGGCGGCGGTCGCGGTGGCCGACAAGGTCGACGCCGCCTCGGGCCTGGGCAACGCCCGCTTCCTGATGGACCTCTACCACCTGTCGATGAACGGCGCGGACCTGGAGCAGGTCATCGACGCCCACGCGGGCCGCACCGGGCACGTCCAGATCGCCGACGACCCCGGCCGCGGTGCCCCCGGCACCGGCACGCTGCCGCTGGCCGCGCTGCTGGACCGGCTGGCCGCCGCCGGGTACGACGGGCACGTGGGCCTGGAGTACAAGCCGGGCGACCGGCCGAGCGCCGAGTCCTTCGGCTGGCTCCCCCGCTGACCGCCGACCGCGCGCCCCGTACCCCCGCGCCTCCGGCCAGAGCAGAAAGGCACCACCTCATGACCACCAACTCCGCGGCCCCCGGGGCCGGTCTGCCCGCGATCGCCTGGATCGGCCTCGGCATCATGGGCTCCCCCATGTCCGAGAACCTGATCGCGGCGGGCTATCCGGTCACCGGCTACACCCTGGAGCAGGAGAAGCTCGACCGGCTGGCCAAGGCCGGCGGCACGGCCGCCGGGTCGATCGCCGAGGCCGTCGCGGACGCGGACGTGATCATCACGATGGTCCCCGCGTCGCCGCAGGTCGAGGCCGTCGCCTACGGGCCGGACGGCATCCTGGCGCACGCCAGGAGCGGCGCGCTGCTCGTCGACATGTCCTCGATCACCCCGCAGACCTCCGTGGACCTGGCGGAGAACGCCGCCGAGCGCGGGATCCGGGTGCTCGACGCCCCCGTCTCCGGCGGCGAGGCCGGGGCGGTCGAGGCGGTGCTGTCCATCATGGTCGGCGGCGAGCAGGCCGACTTCGAGCGGGCCCGGCCGGTCTTCGAGGCGCTGGGCCGGACGATCGTGCACTGCGGCCCGCACGGCGCGGGCCAGACGGTCAAGGCCGCCAACCAGTTGATCGTCGCGGTGAACATCCAGGCGTGCGCCGAGGCCGTGGTCTTCCTGGAGAAGTCCGGCGTGGACCTGGCGGCCGCGCTCGACGTCCTCGGCGGCGGCCTGGCCGGGTCCACCGTGCTGGCCCGCAAGAAGGACAACTTCCTGGGCCGCGACTTCCGGCCCGGCTTCCGCATCGACCTGCACCACAAGGACATGGGCATCGTCACCGACGCCGCCCGGAACGTCGGCGCCGCGCTGCCGGTCGGCGCGGTCGTCGCCCAGCTCGTCGCCGCGCTGCGCGCGCAGGGCGACGGCGGCCTGGACCACTCGGCGCTGCTGCGCGGCGTGGAGCGCCTCTCCGGCGGCGAGGTCTGACCCGTACGCCGCAGGCGGACGAGGGACGAGGACGACAGACAAGGACGAAGCAGCAGAAGACCGCAGAGGACGGCCCTCGCCCCCGTCCGCCCGTCCGGGGCGGGGGCCGTCCGCTCGCGGGCGGCCGCCGTCAGTTCTTCAGCGGCAGGATCGACGTGGGGGCATGCCACTGCTCGGTGGCCAGGTCCTCCCACTCGCGGACGTCGCTGATGTCCGCCGTGGTGCTCATGGAGATGTTGGTGATCCGCTCCAGGATCGCCTCCACCACCACCGGCACCCGGTGTTCCGCCGCCAGCTTCCGCGCCTGGGCGAACGCGGCGCCCAGCTCCCCCGGCTCGGTGACCCGGATCGCCTTGCAGCCCAGCCCCTCGGCGACCTTGACGTGGTCGACGCCGTAGCCGCCCAGCTCCGGCGAGTTGACGTTCTCGAACTCCAGGTTGACCTGGAAGTCCATGTCCAGGCCCAACTGGGCCTGCCGGATGAGGCCGAGATAGGAGTTGTTGACGAGGACCTGCACGTACGGAATGCGGTGCTGGGCGCCGACCGCCAGTTCCTCCACGAGGAACTGGAAGTCGTAGTCCCCGGAGAGCCCGACGACCAGCGCCTCCGGGTCGGCGGTGGCGACGCCGAGGGCGGCGGGCACGGTCCAGCCGAGGGGTCCCGCCTGGCCGCAGTTGATCCAGTGCCGCGGCCGGTAGACGTGGAGCATCTGGGCGCCGGCGATCTGCGAGAGGCCGATGGCGGTGACGTAGCGGGTGGCGGGGCCGAACGCCTTGTTCATCTCCTCGTAGACCCGCTGCGGCTTCATCGGCACGTCGTCGAAGTGGGTACGGCGCTGGAGCCGCGCCCTGCGCTCCTGGGTGGCGGCGGCCCACGCGGCGCGGTCCGGCAGCCGGCCGGCGGCCCGCCGTTCGCGGGCGGCCTCGGTGAACTGCCGCAGCGCGGCGCCCGCGTCGGAGGCGATGCCGTAGTCGGGGGCGAAGATCCGGCCGATCTGGGTGGGTTCGACGTCGACGTGGACGAAGGTACGGCCCCCGGTGTAGACGTCGAGCCGGTAGCCGGTGTGGCGGTTGGCCCAGCGGTTGCCGATGCCGAGGACGAAGTCGGCGGCGAGGAGGTTCTCGTTGCCGTAGCGGTGGGAGGTCTGCAGCCCGACCATGCCCGCGTTGAGCGGATGGTCGTCGGGGAGTGCGCCCCAGCCCATCAGGGTCGGCACGACGGGGGTGCCGGTCAGCTCCGCGAACTCCACCAGCTCCGCGCAGGCGTCGGCGCCGATGACGCCGCCACCGGCGACGATCAGCGGCCGCTCGGCGGCGCAGAGCATCGCGACGGCCTTCTCCGCCTGCGCCCGGGTGGCGGCGGGCCGGTGCACGGGCAGCGGCTCGTACGTGTCCGGGTCGAACTCGATCTCGGTGAGCTGGACATCGGTGGGCAGGTCGACGAGCACGGGCCCGGGGCGGCCGGAGCGCATCAGGTGGAACGCCTGCTGAAAGACGCCGGGCACCTGTGCGGCCTGGAGCACGGTGGTGGCCTTCTTGGTGACGGGGGCGGCGATCGCCGCGATGTCGACGGCCTGGAAGTCCTCCTTGTGCAGCACGGGCGTCGGCGCCTGTCCCGTGATGCACAGGATCGGGACCGAGTCGCCGATCGCCGAGTACAGCCCGGTGATCATGTCGGTGCCGGCGGGGCCCGACGTGCCGATGCACACGCCGATGTTCCCCGCCCGGGCGCGGGTGTAGCCCTCGGCCATGTGCGAGGCGCCCTCGACGTGCCGCGCGAGCACGTGGCCGACGCCGCCGGCCGCCCTGAGGGCCGCGTAGAACGGGTTGATCGCCGCCCCCGGGACGCCGAACGCGACCTGGACGCCTTCCTTCTTGAGGATCTCCACCGCCGCGCGCGCGGCTGTCATACGAGGCATCGCGTGCACCTGCCTCTTCCCTGAGTTTTCCGTATGACGGAATATGGATTTTGCTATATGGAAGCAATGTAGAAGCGGGGCAAGTCGGCGTCAAGAGCCGGATTCGTAGGGGATGCTGGAGTGCGAACCCACCACGCGGCCCAGAACCAGGAGCACGTCCCATGCCAGAGAGCGTGCCGGTGCGCTGCCCGGCCTGCCGGCGCGAGCACGCGTACACCCCGAGCACGTTCCCGTGCGCCTGCGGCGCCCCGCTCACGCTCCCGCTGCTGCGCGGCGGGGTGCCGGTGGAGCTCAAGCACCGCACGTGGCAGGACTCCTGGGTGACGGTGCGCTGTCCGGTCTGCGACCGGCGCGACGAGTGGCCGCGGCCGGAGCTGTCCTGCGACTGCGGCGCGGTGGTACGGCTGCCGGTGGCCCCCGTGCAGTCCCGCCGCCCCCGGCCCGCCGCACCGCCGGTCCCGCCCGCACCGGCGGCCGCGCCGCCCGCGCCGGCCCCGCCCGGCCCCCCGCGCCGGCCGGCGGCGGCGCCGGCACCGCGGCGTCCCGCGTTCCGCCCCGTGACCATCCGCAACACCGGGGACGCGGTGACGGCCGCCGCGCAGTACCTGCGCTGGCTGGGCTTCACGGACCTGGTGAAGAACGAGGACCGGCCCGCCTCCGGCGTCGACGTGCGCGGCGCGGGCGTGGTCGCCCACGTCGACCCGACGACGACGCCCACGGCGCTGCGGCACGTCGAGTGCGTGTGGCTCAGCGGTCTCAACGCGTCGGCGCTCGCCGTCTTCTTCTCCCTCGCCGGCTACACCCGCGAGGCCCGTACCCGGGCCGACGAGCTGCGGCTCCCGCTGTACGTGATGGACCTCACGGGCACCCCGCAGCCGGTCAACGACCCGGGGGACGAGCTGATCCGCACGGGCGCCGCCCCGCGCGGCTGACGGGGCGGTCCGGGGGCGGCGACCAAAGTATGCGCGCGGGCCGCCGCGGTCGTACGAAGGTCTCGGTGCCGTCCTCGGGGGGCGCCGCGGCGTGCGGACGACCGTAGATTGGCCGGTATGCCCCGTACCGCCTCCGCGACCCGCCCCGCCGGCAGCACCCGGCGGGACCGGCTCGCCGACGCCGGCCTCGTCCTCTTCGCCGGGGCCTTCTCGTTCCTGTCCGCCGACTCCGTGCTGCCGGAGGACGGCGCCGGCGTCTCGGAGAACGTGCTCTTCGCCGAGGCCCTGGCCGCGGGAGCGGCCTGCCTGGCGCTGCCGCTGCGGCGCCGCTGGCCGGTGCCGCTCGCGGTGGCGTTGCTCGTCGCCGACTCCTTCGGCCACTTCTTCATCGGCCCGACGCTGGTGGCGGTCTTCACGGTCGCGGCGCACCGCCCGCTGCGCGCCACCGGCTGGATCGCCGCCCTCGTCTTCGCCCGGCTCGTGGGCTTCCTCGCCACCACCCCGGACCCGCAGGACCCGCGGACCGGCGCGGGGGTGGCGTACTTCTCGCTGGTCACGGCGGCCGTGGTCTTCGGCCTCTACCGGCGCTCGCGCCGCCAGCTCGTCGCCTCGCTGCGCGAGCGCGCGGAGCAGGCGGAGGCCGACGCGGCGCTGCGCGCGGAGCAGGCGCAGCGGCGGGCCCGGGAGGAGATCGCGCGCGAGATGCACGACGTGCTGGCGCACCGGCTGTCGCTGCTCAGCGTGCACGCGGGGGCGCTGGAGTTCCACCCCGGCGCCCCGCCCGCGGAGGTCGCCCGCGCGGCGGGCGTGATCCGCGACAGCGCGCACGAGGCGCTGCAGGACCTGCGGGACGTGATCGGCGTGCTGCGCGCACCGGCCGACTCCGGCCCGGGCGCCGGGCGTCCGCAGCCGACGCTCGGGGACGTGGACCGGCTGGTGGCGGAGGCGGGCGAGGCGGGCATGCGCATCGCGTACGCACCGGACGTCGCCGCTGCGGAGGCGGTCCCGGCGGCGACGGGGCGCACGGCGTACCGCATCGTGCAGGAGGGCCTGACGAACGCCCGCAAGCACGCGGCGGGCACGAAGGTGACGGTGACGCTGACGGGGAGCCCGGAGAAGGGCCTGACGGTGGAGGTGAGCAACCCGCTGCCGCACGGGGGCGGGGAGACGGGCTCCGCCGCGCACGGCGAGCACGGGGCGGGCGTTCGGCGCGCGGAGGCGCCCCGCAACGGCCGGCCCGGGAGCGGCGGACAGCGGACCGGCAGGCGGGATCCGGACGCCACCGCCGCCGGCCGGACGGCCGGGACGGGACGTTCGGCCGGTACCGGCCCCGGGACCGACCGAACCGCGGAGATCCGGCGCCCCGCGGCCGGGACGGATGCCGCCGATACCGGCCGGGTTGCGGTGCCCGCCCTCGCGGCGGAGCCGCGGGGCGGAGCGGGCCGGCTCGCCGCGGCGGCCGTCGGCTCCGGAGCCGAGGGCGGCTCGGGCCGGGCCGGCGCCGGTACCCGCGCCACCGGCCCCATCCCCGGGGCCGGGCAGGGCCTCATCGGGCTCGCCGAGCGCACCGCGCTGGCCGGCGGGCGGCTGGCGCACACGGCAGACGGCGACGGCTTCCACCTGCGCGCCTGGCTGCCGTGGGGCCGCCCGTCCCGTACGGAATGAGCCTCCGGCGCTCCCGCTAGGGTGGGCGCGTGCCCGACCAGACCCCCGATCCCGCAGATCCCGCGGACCCGGCAGATCCCGCCGATCCCGCCGATCCCACTGCCCGCATCGCCGTCCTCCTCGTCGACGACGACCCCCTCGTCCGGGCCGGGCTGCGGCTGATGCTCGGCGGGGCCGGCGACATCGACGTCGTGGGCGAGGCCGCGGACGGCGGCGAGGTGCCGGCGCTCGTGGCCGCGCACGCGCCCGACGTCGTGCTCATGGACATCCGCATGCCCCGCCTCGACGGCCTCGCCGCCACCGAGGCGCTGCGGCGGCGCGCGGAGCCGCCGGAGGTGCTGGTGCTGACCACGTTCCACACCGACGAGCACGTGCTGCGGGCCCTGCGCGGGGGCGCCGCGGGGTTCGTCCTCAAGGACACCCCGCCCCGGGAGATCGTCGCGGCCGTACGCAAGGTCGCCGCCGGCGAGCCCGCGCTGTCGCCCGCGGTGCTCCAGCAGCTCATCGCCCAGGTCTCCGGCGCCGGCGCCGAAGAACGGGCGCGGGCCGGGGAGCACGCCCGCCGCCGGCTCGCCGCGCTCGGCGAGCGCGAGCGCGAGGTCGCCGTGGCGGTCGGCCGCGGCCGGTCGAACGCGGAGATCGCCGCCGAGTTGTACATGAGCGTGCCCACCGTGAAGACCCACGTCTCGCGCATCCTCACCAAGCTCGACCTCAACAACCGCGTGCAGATCGCCCTCCTCGTCCACGACGCAAGGGAATCCTGAGCCGTCCGCGGTGTTGTAGGGATCATGGACATCCCCCTCTCCGTGCTCGACCGGTCACTGCGGCGCAAGGGCCAGGACCCGGCCGACGCGCTGCGCTGCACCGTGCGCTTCGCGCAGGAGGTGGAGGGGTACGGCTTCCGCCGCTTCTGGGTCTCCGAGCACCACAGCGTCCCCGGCGTCGCCGGTTCCGCGCCGACCGTGCTGGCCGCCGCCGTCGCCGCCGCCACGTCCCGGATCCGGGTCGGCACCGGCGGCGTGATGCTGCCGAACCACCGGCCGCTGGTGGTCGCCGAGCAGTTCGGGGTGCTGGGCTCGCTCTTCCCCGGCCGGATCGACATGGGCCTCGGCCGCTCGCTGGGCTTCACCGACGGCATCCGGCGCGCGCTGGGCCACGGGGAGGCGGACGCGGGGGACTTCGGAACGGCGCTGGCAGAGCTGCTGCGCTGGTTCGAGGGCGCGCAGCCGGCGTACCCGGGGGTGCACGCCGTACCGGCGGAGGGGCTGCGGGTGCCGGCGTACGTGCTGGCCATCGACGGCGGCGCCGACATCGCCGCCGCGCACGGGCTGCCGCTGGTGATCGGCGCGGGCCGGCGCCCGGAGAAGCTGCTGCGCGCGGTCGGGCGCTACCGCGAGGCGTTCACGCCCTCGGCACAGCAGGGCGCGCCGTACGTCGTCGTGGCGGTCGCCGCCGCGGTGGCGGACACGGCGGAGCAGGCCGCCGATCTGCTGCTGCCCGAGGCGTGGGCGACGGTCTGGTCGCGTACCCGCGGGGAGTTCCCGCCGCTGACGGCGGCGGAGGAGATACGGACCCGTACGCTCACCGAGCGCGAGGCCCGCTACCTCGACGAGGCCCGCCAGTCCCAGGTGTCCGGCACCGGGGACCAGGTGGCCGCCGCCCTGGGCGACCTCGTCACCCGCAGCGGCGCCGACGAACTGCTGGTCTCCCTGCACACCCCCGACGAGGACGCCCGGCTGGAGTCCTTCCGGCGGCTGGTGGAGCTGAAGACCGCGGCGCCCGCGGCGGGTTGACGGCCGGCTACAGCTCCACCGCCTCCCCCGGCCGCGGCAGCCGCAGCCGGTGTCCGAGCCCCGCCGCCTCGAAGGCGGCGACCAGCGAGTCGGCGCCCTGCGTGAAGTGCTCCCAGTGCTCGAAGTGCAGCGGCACCACGTCGTGCGCCCCGAGCACCGCGGCCGCGGCCGCGGCGTGTTCGCTGGTGAGCGTGAGGTGCGCGGCGCCGAGCAGCGGGGTCTGTGCGGCGCCGGCGAAGAGCACGGCGATGTCGACGGGGCCGAGGCGGGCGGCGATCGTACGGACCACGTCGAGCGAGGCGTTGTCGCCGCTGACGTAGACCGTGGGCAGCCCGTCCCCGGTGAGCACGAACCCGGTGACCTCGCCGGTCAGATGCCCGGTGCCGGGCGGGCCGTGCTGTGCGGGCACCGCGGTGACGCGGACCGGTCCCACCGCGTACGACTCCCACGCCGGCAGCGCCCGCACCGGGCCGCGCAGCCGCTCCGCCGCCGACGCCGTGGAGAGCACCAGCGGCGCGGCGGCGGCGCACTCGCGCCCGGCCCGGTCGAGGTTGTCGGGGTGCTGGTCGTGCGAGAGCAGCACCGCGTCTACCGGGCCGAGGCCGGCCGGGGCTATCGCCGGGCCCGCGGTCTTCACCAGCCGCCGCCCGCCGACGGGGTACTCGCCCGGCGGGTCGAACGTCGGGTCGGTGAGCAGCCGGACCCCGCCGAGGTGAAGGAGCGCGGTGGGACCGCCGACGTAGTGCAAGATCGTCATGGCAGTCCCAAGTGCCCGCGGGCCGCCGCTATTCCGCAGCACTGAACTGCTCCCGCAGCTCGACCTTCCGCACCTTCCCGCTGACCGTCATCGGGAACTCCTCCATGATCCGCAGATGCCGCGGGATCTTGTAGTGCGCAAGCCGGTTCTCGCAGTAGTGGGCCAGCTCGCGCCGGGAGAGCGCGTGCCCCGGATCGCTGAGGATCACGCAGGCGAGGATCTCCTCCCCGTACGTCTCGTCCGGCACGCCCACCACCTGCACGTCGGCGATCTTGGGGTGGGTGTACAGGAACTCCTCGATCTCGCGCGGATAGACGTTCTCGCCGCCCCTTATGATCATGTCCTTGATCCGGCCGACGATCTCCACGCAGCCGTCCTCGCGCATCCGCGCCAGGTCGCCGGTGTGCATCCAGCGGCCGGCATCGACGACCTCGGCGGTGCGCTCGGGCTGCTCCCAGTAGCCCTGCATGACGCTGTAGCCGCGGGTGCACAGCTCGCCGGTGGTGCCGCGGGGCATCGTGACGCCGGTGACCGGGTCGACGACCTTGACCTCGATGTGCGGCAGGACCCGGCCGACGGTGGCGGTGCGGCGCTCCAGGTCGTCCTCGCGCCGGGTCTGGGTGGCGACGGGGGACGTCTCGGTCATGCCGTAGCAGATGGTCACCTCCGCCATGTGCATCTCGTTGACCACCCGCTTCATCACCTCGACGGGACACGGCGAGCCGGCCATGATCCCGGTGCGCAGCGACGTCAGGTCGTACAGGGCGAAGTCGGGCAGGGCCAGTTCGGCGACGAACATGGTGGGTACCCCGTAGAGCGAGGTGCAGCGCTCCTGCTCGACGGCCGCGAGGGTGGCGGCGGGGTCGAAGGAGGGCCCGGGGACGACCATGCAGGCGCCGTGGCTGGTGGCGGCGAGGTTGCCCATGACCATGCCGAAGCAGTGGTAGTACGGGACGGGGATGCAGACCCGGTCCTGCTCGGTGTAGCCCAGCGTCTCGCCGACGAAGAAGCCGTTGTTGAGGATGCTGTGGTGCGACAGGGTCGCGCCCTTGGCGAAGCCGGTGGTGCCGGAGGTGTACTGGATGTTGACCGGGTCGTCGCAGGACAGCAGCGCCTCGCGCTCGCGGACCCGCTCCGGGGGCACCGCGCGGCCGGCCTCGATCAGCCGGCCCCAGCCGGAGTCGCCGATGTAGAAGACGTTGCGCAGGGCGGGACAACTGCCGCGTACCTGCTCGACCATCCGCCGGTAGTCGCTGGACTTGTGCGCCAGCGAGGCGACCAGCAGGGAGGTGCCGGACTGGTTGAGGACGTACTCCAGTTCGTGCACCCGGTAGGCGGGGTTGATGGTGACCATCACCGCGCCGATACGGGCCGAGGCGTACTGGACGAGCACCCACTCCGGGCAGTTGACCGCCCAGATGCCGACGCGCTCGCCCTTGGCGACGCCGCGGGCGAGCAGCCCGCGCGCCACCTCGTCGACGGCGGCGCCGAACTCGGCGTAGGTCCAGCGGCGCCCGGAGACCACGTCGACCAGGGCCTCGCGGTCGGGGTGGGCGGCGATGGCGCGGTCCAGGTTGGCACCGATGGTGTCGCCCAGCAGCGCGGTGGCGCCGGTTCCGCTCGTGTAGGACGGCTCTGCGGTCATGTGTGGTCCTCCTCGCGGTACTCGTCGGCGGATCCGGCGGCGGTCGCCTCACGCAGCTGCACACGGCGGATCTTGCCGGAGACGGTCTTGGGCAGGTCGGCGAACTCCAGCCGCCGGACGCGCTTGTACGGGGCGAGCACGGCGCGGGAGTGCGCGAAGATCGCCTCCGCGGCGGCGGCGCCCGGCTCCCAGCCGGCGGCGAGCACGACGTACGCCTTGGGCACGGCGAGCCGCACCGGGTCGGGCGCGGGCACGACGGCGGCCTCGGCGACCGCCTCGTGCTCCAGCAGCGCGCTCTCCAGCTCGAAGGGACTGATCTTGTAGTCGCTCGCCTTGAAGACGTCGTCGCTGCGCCCGATGTACGTGATGTAGCCCTCGGCGTCGCGGGCGCCTATGTCGCCGGTGCGGTAGTAGCCGCCCGCCATGGCCTCGGCGGTGCGGGCGGGGTCGCCCTCGTAGCCGGTCATCAGGCCCACGGGGCGCGCGGTCAGGTCGAGGCAGATCTCGCCCTCGTCGGCGGGCTTGCCGCTGACGGGGTCCAGGAGCACGACGTCGTATCCGGGAGTGGGACGGCCCATGGACCCCAGCTTGACGGGCTGCCCGGGGGAATTGGCGATCTGCACCGCGGTCTCGGTCTGGCCGAAGCCGTCCCTGATGGTGAGGTTCCAGGCCCGCCGGACGGCCTCGATGACCTCCGGGTTGAGGGGTTCACCTGCGGCGACGGCCTCGCGCGGCGGGGTGGCGAGACCGCTCAGATCCGACTGCACGAGCATCCGCCAGACGGTGGGCGGGGCGCAGAAAGTTGTCACGCCGCCGCGGGCCATGGCGTCCAGCAGCGCCCCGGCGTCGAAGCGCGTGTAGTTGTACAGGAAGACCGTCGCCTCCGCGTTCCAGGGCGCGAAGAGATTGGACCAGGCGTGCTTGGCCCAGCCGGGTGAGGAGATGTTCAGGTGGACGTCGCCGGGGCGGATGCCGATCCAGTACATCGTCGCCAGATGGCCCACGGGGTACGAGACATGGGTGTGCTCGACGAGCTTGGGGAGCGCGGTGGTGCCGGAGGTGAAGTACAGCATCAGGGTGTCGTCCGCGGCCGTCGGCCCGTCCGGCGTGAAGCTCGCGGGCGCCTCGTACGCGTCCTCGTACGGGAGCCAGCCCGCCCCGCTGCCGCCGACCGAGATGCGGGTGTAGCCGCCGGGCACCTCGGCGAACTTGGCCTCGTCGGCGGCCCGTACGAGCACGTGGGCGGCCCGGCCGCGCTCGATGCGGTCGGCGAGGTCGGCCGGGCCGAGGAGGGGCGTGGCGGGGATGACGACGGCGCGCAGCTTCATCGCGGCGAGCGCGGTCTCCCACAACTCGGCCTGGTTGCCGAGCATGACGACGATCCGGTCGCCGGCCCGCACGCCCTGGGCGCGCAGCCAGTTCGCCACCCGGTTCGAGCGCTCACTCATCCGAGTGAAACTCAACCGCGTCTCGCGGCCGTCTTCCTCCACGATGTGGAGGGCCGTGCGCTCGTTGCCCTCGGCGATGGCGTCGAACCAGTCGAGTGCCCAGTTGAAGCGCTCCGGCCTGGGCCAGGAGAAGGCCGCGCGGGCGGCGGCGTAGTCCTCCCTCCGCGCCAGCAGAAGATCCCGCGCGGACCGGAAGTCCGCGGTCGGATTCGTTGCCGTCACATGTCCTCCTCGTACGGCGGCGGCTCGCTAGCATCGTGCTGCGAGTGACCTACGCCTCACTACCCCCGTACGGGGGTGCCCTGCCGCCGGCCACGCCGGCGATCCCCCGTCAGCACCAGGGAGCGAGCGACATGCCGGAGACCGCGGACGCAGCGGAGGTGCGCGGCGCGCTGGCCCGGCTGCGCCGGTTCGGCGGCGTGCCCGTCGCCTTCGGCGGGCTGCTCACCGACGGCGGGCGCAAGCTGCGGATCAGCGAGCTGAGCGGGACGGTGACGCCCTCCCTCCAGGGGCTCGGGGTGGCCACGGGCAACGGGCTCGGCGGCAAGGCCATCGCCTTCTCCCGGCCCTGCGCGGTCACCGACTACACCTCGTCCCGCGCCATCAGCCACGAGTACGACGGCCCGGTGGGCGCCGAGGGCCTGCGCTCGGTGCTGGCGGTGCCCGTCGTCGTGCGCGGCCGGGTGCGGGCCGTGCTCTACGGCGCGCTGCGCGACTCGCTGCCGCTGGGCGACCGGTCGCTGACCGCGGCGGTGGAGACGGCGCGCCACCTGGAGCAGACCCTCGCCGTACGCGACGAGGCCCGCCGGCTCCTCGCCGTCGCCACGCCCACGGCGCAGCGGGCGGCGGACCCCGTCGCCTGGGAGAACGTCCGCACCGCGCACCGCGACCTGCGCACGCTGGCGCCGCGTATAGCCGACGAGGAGCTGCGCGAGGAACTGCTGGCGCTCTGCGACCGGCTGGCCTCGGCGGCCGTCACCGTCGCCCCGCCCGCCGGGGCCGGGCCCGACCGGACGGTGCTGGCGCCGCGGGAGCTGGACGTGCTGGCGTGCGTCGCGACGGGCGCGACGAACGCGGCGGCGGGCGAACGGCTGGGGCTGCGGCCCGAGACGGTGAAGAGCTATCTGCGCTCGGCGATGCGCAAGCTCGGGACGCACACCCGGCTGGAGGCGGTCACCGCCGCCCGCCGGGCGGGGCTGCTCCCGTAGGCCCTGTCTGGCACACAGCGCCGTCCGCCCTCTGGGCGGGCTCCCCCACAGTGCGCAAGCGCGCGTGGGCGGTACCCCCAGGCGTCTGGTGCGTGCGATCGCAAGGCGGAGGGCCGACCGCATAGTGGTCCTCTTCGGCCGATCCGACAACGCGGCGAGCGTGCGTGCCAGGCTCCCCCACAGCGCGCTGCGCGCGCGTGGGCGGTACCCCCGGACGCAGGCGGGATCTGCCAGACAGGGCCTAGCGGCCGGGGTCCGCCGGGCGGGTCACCCCTGGTGCGCGACGACGTTCACCACCTGCCCGTTGGGGTCGCGGACGAAGAACCGCCGCACGCCCCACTCCTCGTCGGTCAGCGGGTGCACGATCTCGGCGCCCGCGGCGCGCATCGCCTCGTGCGCCGCGTCGACGTCCGCGACCTCGATGCTCATGTCCGGCTCCACGGGCGCGGAGGCGTCCCGCTCCATGAAGATCAACTGCGCGGTGGGGTTGCCGGGTGCGGCGAGCGCCATCACCCACCCCAGGTTCATCACCTCCTCGAAGCCGAGACGCTCGTAGAACTCGCGGCTGGCCTCGAAGGACTCGGTCTTGATGTCGGGTACGACCCTCCTGATGCTCATGCCGCGGAGGCTACCCGCGGGCGGTGACACCGCCGGGCCGCGCGGCGGACCGCGGCCGTCCGGTGCCGGGCGCGCGCGGGGGAGCGTCCGCGGGCGGCCGGGGGCGCCGGACGGGCGTCGGGGGCGCACACGTCCGGGCATGCCGCGCACCGCCGTGCGGGTGCGGCGGCCCGCGTGCGTCAGGGGCGCATGGCAGCACGTGCCTCCCCGAGGGCGACGTCGCGGCGGCCAGGCGGGAAAATGGACCCGTGGCCGATCACCCCATCCTGAGCTGGAACGCGGACGGACGCGCGCAGACCGCCCGCTGGTACGCCGCGGGCGGCACCCCGCCCCCGCGGCGCGTGGTGCCCGCGGACGACCGGATGTGCGCCGACATCGCGTACCGGCTGGTGTGCGAGGGCACGGCCGTGCTGTGGCAGGGCGACTACCACGGCGGGCGCCAGCTCCTCGCCGCGCTGGGCCGCCGCATCGACCGTCGCGCCACCCGCCGCGGCCGGCGGCCGGCCGCACCGGCGGGCGGCCGGGCGACCGGCCCGGCGGACGTCTTCCACCGGCACCGGCAGGCCAAGGGCCACCGGGCGCGGGTCCTCGGCATGCTGCTGGTCCCGCTCGAACCCGGCCCGCGGGGCCCGGCCGTGCCACTGCGCCGGGCGCCCGACGTCGGCGAGGCGGCGGTCGAGGCGTACGGGCCCGTGACCGAGCCGGGCGCGGTGGCGCTGCGCGAACTGCTCGGCGCGCTGGGGGCTCACGAGTGGCGCCGCAAGGGCGTGGACATACCGGCGCTGGGCGCGCGGGTGCATCCGCACTACGGGGTCTTCTCGCCGGTGCGCGGCGAGTACGTCGACCTGGTGGCCGAGGCTCCGCTGCCGGCGAAGTCGCTGGCGTTCGACGTGGGCACCGGGACCGGAGTGCTCGCGGCGGTGCTGGCGCGCCGGGGGGTGGAGCGGGTCGTCGCCACCGACACCGACCCGCGCGCGCTGGCCTGCGCCCGCGACAACGTCGACCGGCTCGGCCTGGCCGACCAGGTCGAGGTGATGGAGGGGAACCTGTTCCCGCCGGGGCGCGCACCGCTGGTCGTCTGCAATCCGCCGTGGCTGCCCGCCAAGCCGACCTCCGCCCTGGAGCACGCCGTCTACGACCCGGGGGGCGGCATGCTGCACGGCTTCCTCGCCGGTCTCACGGCACATCTGGAGCCGGGCGGCGAGGGCTGGCTGGTCCTCTCCGACCTGGCCGAGCACCTGGGGTTGCGCGGCCGCGGGGAGCTGCATGCGGCGATCGAGGCGGCGGGGCTGCGGGTGGCGGCCCGCCACGACACCCGCCCCCGGCACCGCAAGGCGGCGGACCCGTCGGACCCGCTGCACGCGGCACGGGCGGCGGAGGTGACATCGCTGTGGCGGCTGACCGCGGCGCGGTGAGAGGGGCCGGGTCCGGGGGCCGACCGCGGGGGCGGCGTGTGGGGGCGTGCGGCCGGGCGTGAAGGGGCGGCCGCGCGCGGAGGGTGTCCGGCATGTGGGCACGGCGCCTCCCGCCGCTCCGCCGCCCCGGCGCCTCTGACCGGCGGCTCTTCCGGGAGGTTCCCGTGGGGTGGTCTCGCATCGCGGAACACGGGTGCCAGCGGGGGCAGGGGCCCGTACCGTCGGAGTGTGGACACCTCCGGATCTGCCCCCGCCCCCCGACGCCGACCTCAGTTGTACGTTCCCGTGGAGGACGGAAAGGGCGGGATGCGGCTGCGGATGTTCCGTACGCCGCTGGGCACGCGCACGGCGGTGGCGTTCACGAGCCAGGCCGCGCTGGTGCGCGCGCTCGGCCCCGAGCAGAAGTGGGTGCGCCTGGGAGAGCCGGCGCTGCGCGCGCTGGCCACGCCGGTGGGCGCCGAACGGATCACCGTGGACCCGCTGCTCACCGCCCGCCGGCCGTACGCCCACTTCACCCCGCCGCGATCCCAGGGCGAGCCGCGTCCCCAGCAGCGCCCCGCGCCGCCGTCCTCCCCGACGCCGCAGCAGCCGGCGACCCACTGACGGGCGTCCCCGCCCGCACGCTTGGACGCTCCGCAGCTCCGGCGGCCGCCCGGGGCCGGCGTCTCCGGCACTCCTTCCGCTACCCACGGCGCAGGACCTGTCCGGCGGCCGGGGCGTGAGGTCGCCCGGCTCCCCCGGGGACCGTGCGCACACCGCCGGACCGGCTGAGGGAAGATCGGGGGCCGGAGGCGACGACAGGGGACACGGTGGGGACGCTCGACGGACAGCGCGAGAACGCCGGCGGCGGGAGGGCGCGGGACCCGGCGGAGCGCGGTGGCCGCGCGAGCACGGGCGGCGCGGCTGACGCGGGCGACGCGGCCGGTGCCGCGGACCGGCCGGACTCACCGCGGACCGGGGCCGCGCACGCGTCCCCACGGCACAACGGCCGGGCGGGATCCGCAGGAGCTCCGCGCGCTGACACGGTCCCCGGCTCCGCACAGGCGGACGGCGGAAGCTCCGGCCACGCCGGGAACGCACCCGGTCCCGCGCATCCCGGAGGGCCGCTGGGCACCGTGCGGGGTGAGGATTCCGCTCGGCGGCACGCCGCAGCGGGCGCCGCCCGGCGCTCCTCGCGCCTGCGGCTCGCCCTTGTCCTCGCCGGGGGGTTGCCCCTGCTGCCCGTCTCCGGGGTTCTCGGATTCCGTGTCGCCGGCGGTGACGGTGTTTCTCCCCTGCCGCAGCTCGCCGCCTTCCTGCCCTGGCTGCTCGTGCCCGGCGGTTTCGGTCTGCTGCTGATGGGACTCGCCCGCAGCCGGGCCGGTGTCGTGTGGGCGCTCGTCGTCGTCGCCGGGACCGCCTGGTTCGTACGGCCCTACGAGTCCGCCGCGGAGCCGCCCTCCTCTCCGCCCCGGGAGGAGTTCCGGCTGCTCTCCGCCAACCTCAGGTTCGGCGACGCCACCCCCGCCCTGCGCACCGCGCTGCGCGCGTACGAGCCGGACGTCGCCCTGGTCCAGGAGTGCGACAGCCGCTGCGTGGAGGCCCTCCGCGGTCCGGCGCTGCAGGCCGCGTACCCGTACCGCGTCATCGACGGCGGCGATCCCGCCGAGGGCTCCGCCATCCTCAGCAGGTACCCGCTGACCGAGGAGCCCGGCGTGCCCGGCACACTGTCGATGCCCGCGGCCACCGCGCGGGTCGCGGGCGAGCGGGTGCGGCTCCAGGTCGTGCACCCGATGCCGCCGACACCCGGGTCCATGGACGCCTGGCGCACCGAGCTCGGGCGCCTGCGGGACGCCGCCGCGGGGCGCGGGGACGTGCCCACGGTCTTCGGCGGCGACTTCAACTCCTCGCAGGACCACGAGGCGTTCCGCGACATCCTCGACACCGGCCTGCGGGACAGCGCCATGCTGCTCGGCCGCTCGCGCACCCCCACCTGGCCGGCGTCGGCGACGCCCCTCTTCGGCGCCCAGATCGACCACGTGCTGGTGAGCGACCGGCTGAGCCCCGCCGGGATCGAGTTCCCCGAGCTGGCCGGAACCGACCACCGCGCGGTGCTCGTGGAGCTGCAGTTGCGCTGAGCCGTGGCCGATACTGGCCCGTATGGACCGTCACGAGTGGGCCGCGCGGACGCTGGCCGTACGGCCGGGCGACAGGGTGCTGGAGATCGGCGCCGGGCACGGGGTGACCGCGTCGCACGTCTGCGCGGAGCTGGCCCGAGGGCCGCGGGACGGGGCGCCGCGGTTCGTCGGCCTGGACCGGTCCGCGAAGATGACCGCCGCTGCCGGGCGGCGCAACGCCGCCCACGTCGCCGCCGGGCTCGCGGAGTTCAGGACCGGCGCCTTCCCCGCGGACCTCGCGTCCTGGCAGCCCTTCGACGTCGCGTACGCGTTCAACGTACGGCTGCTGTGGACGGAGCCCGCCGCCGCCCGCGCGGCCGCCGTGCTGCTGCGGCCCGGCGGACGGCTGAGCGTGTTCTTCCAGTTGCCCGCGTGGAGCGCCGCGACCCACCGCGAGGTCGCCGCGCGGGCGGCACGGACGCTGGCCGCGGGCGGGCTGGCGGTGACCGCGGACGGGCAGGACGAGACCGTCGAGTGCGGCTACGTCACCGCCAGGACCCCGTCCGGCTGAGGCGTCTCAGGCCACGTCGCCGATCCGGCCCGCCGCCCCCCGCTCCCGGTGGATCGGCGTGTGCGCGCCCGTCAGCGGCACCCCCGTGCCGCCCCGGCGGGCCGCGACGATCTCCCCGGCGATGGAGACCGCGACCTCCTCCGGCGAGCGGGCGCCGAGGTCGAGGCCGATCGGCGAGCGCAGCCGGGCGAGTTCGAGGTCGGTGACGCCCGCCTCGCGCAGCCGCCGGTTGCGGTCCAGGTGCGTACGGCGCGAGCCCATCGCGCCGACGTACGCCACGGGCAGCCGGAGCGCGGCGGTGAGCAGCGGCACGTCGAACTTGGGGTCGTGCGTGAGCACGCACAGCACCGTGCGCCCGTCCAGCTCGCCCGCGGCCAGCGCGTCCGCCAGGTACTCGTGCGGCCAGCGCACCGCCACCTCGTCGGCCTCCGGGAACCGGCGGGCCGTGGCGAAGACGGGGCGGGCGTCGCAGAGGGTGACGTGGTAGCCGAGGAACTTGCCGATGCGGACCAGGGCGTGCGCGAAGTCGATCGCGCCGAAGACCACCATCCGCGGCGCCGGCACGCTCACCTCCACCAGCAGTGTCACCGGTTCCCCGCAGCGCGCGCCCGCCGCGCCGACCGACACCGTGTCCGTACGCCCCGCGTCGAGCAGCGCGGCGGCCTCGGCGGCGGCGGTGCGCTCCAGTGCGGCGCCGTCCCAGTCGGGCAGGCCGGGCAGCGGGCCTGCGAAGCGGCCGTCGTACGTGCCGTCGGGGCGTACCAGCAGCGCCTGCCCGAGCAGCGCGGCCGGGCCGCCGACGACTCGCGCGACCGCCGCGGCCCCGCCCTCCGCGGCGGCGGCCAGCGCCGTACGGAGCACGCTGCCCGCACTGACCGGCGCGACGAGGATGTCGATCTCCCCGCCGCAGGTGAGCCCCACCGCGAAGGCGTCGTCGTCGGAGTAGCCGAAGGTCTCCAGCACCGCCTCGCCGGTTTCGAGGACCTCCCGGCACAGCTCGTACACCGCGCCCTCGACGCAGCCGCCGGACACACTGCCGACCGCCGTGCCCCCGGCGTCCACCGCCAGCGCGGCGCCCGGGCCGCGCGGCGCGGAGCCGCTGGTGCCCACGACGGTGGCGACGGCGAAGGGGCGGCCCTCCGCGCACCACCGGGCGAGGTCGGCAGCGATGTCCAGCATGCTGATCAGCTCCTCACAGGGCCCCTGGTCCTATTTGACACCCATCCACTGCTCGATCGGATGGAGCGCGAAGAAGACGGCGAAGACGGCCGTCAGCACCCACATGAAGGGGCCGGGCTCGCGCCACTTGCCCTGGGCGGCCCTGATCGCCGTGTACGAGATGACGCCAGCGGCGACGCCCGCCGTGATGGAGTACGTGAACGGCATGAGCACGACCGTCAGGAACACCGGCACGGCCACGCCCCGGTCGGCCCAGTCCACGTGCCGCGCGTTCGCCATCATCATGGCGCCGATGACCACCAGCGCCGCGGCGGCCACGTTGCCCGGCACGAGCTGCGCCAGCGGGGTGAACAGCAGCCCCAGCGCGAACAGCAGCCCGGCGACGACGCTCGACAGACCGGTGCGGGCACCCTCGCCGACGCCGGTCGCGGACTCCACGAACACCGTCTGCCCGGAGGCCCCCGCGGCGCCGCCGACCGCGCCGCCGGCGCCGTCGATGAAGAGCGCCCGCGACAGCCCCGGCATCCGGCCCTTCTCGTCGGTGAGCTTCGCCTCCGTACCGACGCCGATGATGGTGGCCATCGCGTCGAAGAACCCGGCCAGCACCAGCGTGAAGACGATCATGCCGACGGTCATCACGCCGACGTCGCCCCAGCCGCGGAACGACACCTCGCCGAGGAGGCCGAAGTCCGGCGTCGAGGTGACCCCGCCGGCCGGCAGCTCGGGCGCCCGGCCGTTCGCCCACGCCTCCGGCTTGAGGCCGGCGACCGCGTTGACGACGACCGCGGCGACCGTGCCGGCCACGATGCCGATGAGGATGGCGCCGGGCACGTCGCGCGCCTGGAGCATGAAGATCAGCAGCAGGGTGAGGCAGAAGACGAACACGGGCCAGCCGCGGAGCTGGTCGTTCACCCCGAGGGTGACGATCTTCGCCTCGCCGGCCTGCACGAACCCGGCGTTCACCAGGCCGATCAGGGCGATGAACATGCCGATGCCCATGGTGATGGCGTGCTTGAGGGCCAGCGGGATCGCGTTCATGATCATCTCGCGCAGGCCGGTGACGGCCAGCAGCATGATCACGACGCCGTACGCGACGCACATGCCCATCGCCTGCGGCCACGTCATCTGCGGCGCGACCTGGCTGGCGAGCACGCCCGAGACGCTGAGCCCGGCGGCGGCGGCCAGCGGCACCTTGCCGAAGAAGCCCAGGAGCAGCGTGGTGACCGCGGCGGCCAGCGCGGTGGCGGTGATCAGTGCCGACGGGGCCAGCACGTTGCCCGCCGCGTCCTCGCCGCCCAGGACCAGCGGGTTGAGCAGCAGGATGTAGGCCATCGCCATGAAGGTGGTGAGCCCGCCGCGCACCTCGCGCGCGACCGTGGAACCGCGCCGGGATATCCCGAAGTAGCGGTCGAGCCACGACGTGCGGCCGGAGGCGGCGGTGCCGGGCGGGCGGGACGGCGCTTCGGCGCGCCGGTCGACGGAGGACTGGGTCATGCGTTCTCCCAGGGTTCACAGAGGCACCCGCGGTTGCGGGATGTGGGATGGGTGGTGCTGCACGACCCGGGGGACGGCCCGAGGCGAAGGCGGAACTGCTGGTGCGTCGGTCTCGTTTCGGGTGCGGTTCAGGTGCCGGTGAGGTGCTCCGGCCGTACCGGGGCCTTGGTGAGGGCCAGTCCCGTGGCCTGGCGGATGGCGGCGAGCACCGCCGGGGTCGCCGAGAGCGTGGACGCCTCGCCGACGCCGCGCAGCCCGTACGGAGCGTGCGGGTCGGCCAGTTCGAGCACGTCGACGGGGATGGCCGGGGTGTCGAGGATGGTCGGGATCAGGTAGTCGGTGAACGACGGGTTGCGCACCCGCCCGGTCGCCGGGTCGACCACGATCTCCTCCATCACCGCCACGCCCAGGCCCTGCGTGGTGCCGCCCTGGATCTGCCCGACGACGGACAGCGGGTTGAGCGCCTTGCCGACGTCCTGGGCGCAGGCCAGCTCGACGACCTTGACCAGGCCGAGTTCGGTGTCGACCTCGACGACCGCGCGGTGCGCGGCGAAGGAGTACTGGACGTGGCCGAAGCCCTGTCCCGTCTCGATGTCGAAGGGCTCGGTGGGCCGGTGCCTGAAGGGCAGTTCGACGTCCACGGGCGGCTCGCCGTCGAGCACGTCCGCCAGGTCCGCGAGGACCTCGCCGCCGTCCGTGACGACCTTGCCGCCCTCCAGCAGCAGTTCGGCCGTCGTCCACGCGGGGTGGTACGTGCCGAGCTTGCGCCGGCCGAGGGCGAGGACCTGCTCGCGCACCGCCGCGCAGGCGTTCCGTACCGCGCCGCCCGTCATGTACGTCTGCCGGGAGGCGGAGGTGGAGCCCGCGGAGCCGACCCGGGTGTCGGCCGGGGCGATGACCACCCGGGCGACGCCCAGTTCGGTGCGGGCGATCTGCGCCTGCACGGTGATGCCGCCCTGGCCGACCTCGGCGGCCGCGGTGTGCACGGTGACCACCGGCTCGCCGCCGACGGCCTCCAGCCGCACCCGGGCGGTGGAGAAGTCGTCGAAGCCCTCGGAGAAGCCGACGTTCTTGATGCCGACCGCGTAGCCGACGCCCCGTACGACGCCCTCGCCGTGGGTGGTGTTGGACAGCCCGCCGGGCAGTGCCCGGACGTCCGCGGTGCCGCCCGCGCTCTCCCACTGCCGCTCCGGCGGCAGCGGCCTGGCCTGCACGCGGCGCAGGATCTCCGCGACCGGCGCCGGGGAGTCGACCCGCTGCCCGGTCGGCAGCCGCGAGCCCTCGGACATGGCGTTCAGCTGCCGGAACGCCACCGGGTCCATGCCGACCGCCGCGGCGAGCCGGTCCATCTGCGCCTCGTACGCGAAGCACGCCTGGACGGCGCCGAAGCCGCGCATCGCGCCGCAGGGCGGGTTGTTGGTGTAGAGGCCGACCGCCTCGATCTCGACGTCCTCCACCACGTACGGGCCCATGGACAGCGACGCCGCGTTGCCGACGACGGCCGGAGTGGAGGAGGCGTACGCGCCGCCGTCGAGGACGATGCGGCAGCGGGCGTGGGTGATCCGTCCTTCGGCGGTGACGCCGTGCTCGTAGCGGATCCTGGCCGGGTGGCGGTGCACGTGGCCGAAGAAGGACTCGAAGCGGTCGTAGACCATCTTCACCGGCTTGCCGGTGCGCAGCGCCAGCAGGCAGGCGTGGATCTGCATCGACAGGTCCTCGCGCCCGCCGAAGGCGCCGCCGACGCCGGAGAGCGTCATGCGCACCTTCTCCTCCGGCAGCCCGAGCACCGGGGCGATCTGCCGCCGGTCGGCGTGCAGCCACTGGGTGGCGACGTACAGGTCGACGCCGCCGTCCTCCGCGGGCACCGCGAGGCCCGACTCCGGGCCGAGGAACGCCTGGTCCTGCATGCCGAACTCGTACTCGCCGGTGATGATGTGGTCCGCCCTGAGGGCCGCCGCGGCGGCGTCGCCGCGGACGATCGGCTGGCGGTGGACGATGTTCGGGTGCGGTACGTGCGGCCTTTGTCCGTCGGCGCAGTCGTCGGTGCGGTCGGGGTGCAGCACGGGCGCGCCGGGGGCGAGCGCGGACTCCTCGTCGGTGACCAGCGGCAGCTCCCGCCACTCGATCCGGATCTTCGCGGCGGCCCGGCGGGCGGTCTCGGGATGGTCCGCGGCGACCAGCGCGACCGGCTCGCCGTGGTGGCGCACCCGGCCGGCGGCGAGCGCGGGGGTGTCGGCGATCTCCAGGCCGTAGTTCTTCTGCCGGGCGGGCAGGTCGTCGTACGTGAGCACGGCGTAGACCCCGGCCTGGGCGAGGGCGGCAGAGGTGTCGATCGCGACGATCTCGGCGTGCGCGTACGGCGAGCGCAGCGTGTGGCCCCAGATCATGTCCTCGTGCCACAGGTCGGAGGAGTACGCGAACTCCCCGGTGACCTTCAGCGTGCCGTCGGGGCGCAGCTTGGACTCGCCGATGCCGCCGGCGGTCCGCGAACCCTGGGTGAGGCTCGTCGGGATGCGGGTGACGTCGGACATCAGGCCCCCTCGCCCCGGCGGGCGGCGGCGAGCCGGACCGCGTCGAGGATCTTCTCGTAGCCGGTGCAGCGGCACAGGTTGCCCGACAGGCCCTCGCGGATGTCGGCGTCCGACGGTGAGGGGTTGTGCTCCAGGAGGTCGTCCGCGGCGACCAGAAGACCCGGGGTGCAGAAGCCGCACTGCACGGCGCCGGCGTCGACGAACGCCTGCTGGACGGCGGAGAGACCGTCCTCCGCCAGCCCTTCGACGGTGACGACCTCGCGGCCCTCGGCCTGCCCGGCGGCGACCAGGCAGGCGCACACCGGCACGCCGTCGAGCCGTACCGTGCAGGAGCCGCACTCCCCCTGCTCGCAGGCGTTCTTCGAGCCCGGCAGGCCCATCCGCTCGCGCAGCACGTACAGCAGGCTCTCGCCCTCCCAGACGTCGTCGGCCTGCTGCTCGCGGCCGTTGACGGTGAACGTCACCCGCATCACGCGGCTCCTTCCGCTCGTGTGGCCCCCGCCGCGCCCCGGCGGTACGACTCCCAGGTCCAGCCGAGGGTGCGGCGCGCCATGACGCCGACCGCGTGCCGGCGGTAGCGCGCGCTGCCGCGCACGTCGTCGATGGGGTTGCAGGCGCCCGCCGCCAGCTCGGCGAACTGCCGGGCGAGCGCGGGGGGGAGGGTCCGGCCGCTCTCCCAGTAGCCGCCCTCGGCCAGCGCCGCGTTCAGGAACTCCTCGGCGGCGGTGGCGCGCACGGGCGTCGGCGCGGCCGAGCCGATGCCGGTACGGACCGTGCGGGTGTCGGGGTGCAGGGCGATGCCGAACGCGCACACGGCGATCACCATGGCGTTGCGGGTGCCGACCTTCGAGAACTCCTGCGGTCCGGTGGCCTTCTTGACGTGCACCCACTTGATCAGCTCGTCGGGCGCGAGCGCATTGCGCTTGACGCCGGTGAAGAACTCGTCGACCGGGATCCGCCTGCCGCCGCGTACGGACTCCACCTCGACCTCCGCGCCCGCGGCCAGCAGCGCCGGGTGCGCGTCGCCGGCCGGGGAGGCCGTGCCGAGGTTGCCCCCGACGCCGCCGCGGTTGCGGATCTGCGGAGACGCCACGGTGTGCGCCGCCCGCGCCAGACCCGGCAGCGCCCCGCCCAGCTCCGCCACGATGCGCGCGTACGGCACGGAGGCGCCGAGCCGCACGCTCTCCGCGCCCGTCTCCCACTCCCCCAACTCGCCGATGCGGTTGAGGTCGAGCAGGTACTCCGGACGGCGGTGGTCGAAGTTGATCTCGACCATGAGGTCCGTGCCGCCCGCGATCGGTACGGCCTCCGGATGCTCGGACTTGGCGGCGAGCGCTTCCGCCCAGCTTGCGGGGCGCAGGAAGTCCATGGATCCTCTCGGCTTTCCCTCGAAAGTGCGGCTGTGTGCTTGTGCTGTTGACGGAACGTGGCCCAAGTACACAGAAACGCCGCCGTCCGGGTGCAGTCACGGAAACCATGAAGCAAGGGGCAGGCCGGAACCCGGTTCTTGTAGATTCGAACGAAGTCCGGGGCATCCTTCCCCTGCGGGACATCCCACGACGACCGCCCGGCGGCCCGCCCGCACGGGCGGGCCGGCCGGCGCACGACCGACAGCAAGGGGACGCGCATGAGGCTGCGGGCACTCCTGGACTCCGAGGCACTGGGCCTGCGGCTCCTCGGGGGCGCGGACGAGCTGGACCGCACGGTGCGGGGCGTGATGACCACCGACCTGACGGATCCGAGCCGGTATCTGTCGGGCGGCGAGCTGGTCCTCACCGGGCTCGCCTGGCGGCACGGGCCGCAGGACTCGGAGCCCTTCGTACGGATCCTGGCCGCGGCCGGCGTCGCCGGGCTCGCGGCGGGCGAGGCGGAGCTGTCGGGGGCGGGGGTGCCGGAGGACCTGGTGCGCGCGTGCGCGCGGCACCGGCTGCCGCTCTTCGCGGTGGACGAGGACGTCGCGTTCGCCACCATCACCGAGCACGTGGTACGGCAGGTCTCCGGCGAGCGGGCCGGCGATCTGGCGGCCGTGGTCGAGCGGCACCGCCGGCTGATGTCGTCCGGGCCCGCGGGCGGCGGCCCCGACGTGGTGCTCGACCTCCTCGGCTCCGATCTGGACCTGCGCGCGTGGGTACTCTCCCCCACCGGCCGGCAGATCGCCGGCACCGCGGCCGGTGCGGCCGGTGGGCGGCTGCCGGCGCAGTTGCGGGCGCAGTTGGCCGGCGAGCACCTCGGGGCGCTGCGCGGCGGCCGGCCGGGGCCGCACCGGGTGACGCTGCCGGCGGCGGGCGGGGGCGTGACGTACTCGCTCTTCCCCGTCGGCGGCGGGCGGGACCTCCGCGAGACGGTGCTCTCGGACTGGCTGCTGGCGGTGGAGGCGGACGCCGGGGAGTGGCCGCCGGAGCGGCTGGACCTGGTGCACGGCGTCACGCAGTTGATCGCCGTGGAACGGGAGCGGCGCGACGCCGCGCGGTCGGTGCGGCGGCGGCTGGCGCAGGAGGTGCTGGAGCTGGTGCAGGCCGGGGCACAGCCCGCGGAGATCGCGGCACGGCTGCGGGTGGCGGTGCCGGTGCTGCTGCCGGGGACCGGGGCGGCGCCGCAGTGGCAGGTGGTGGTGGCGCGGGTCGAGTGGGAGGTCCCGTACGGGCAGCCGGGGATCGCGGGCGGTCCTGTGGCGCAGGCGATGCTGGAGGAGATGCTCGCGGGCGCGGACCGGGACCCGGCCGAGCGGATCGCGGTGGCGCACACCGGCGACGAGGCGGTGGCGCTGGTGCCGCTGCCCGCGGTCCCGGCGCGGGGGGCGGCGGACGGGGCGCCGGAGACGGGCGGCGCGGACCCCGGCGCGGGGGGCGGGCGGTCCCGCAAGGGCGCCGCCGAGGGCGCCGGGACCGGCCGCGCACGCTCCGGCGGCCCGAGCGCGGTGGCCGGCCCCGGCGCGGCGGGCGGCGCGGCGGCCGGCGCGGGCGGGCTGCGCGCCGCGGCGCTGCTCGCCGCCGTACGGGAGCCGCTGGCCCGCGCGCTGGCCGACGACGGCCGGCTCACGCTCGGCATCAGCGCCGCGGTGGACTCCCCGGAGGGACTGCGCGGCGCCCTGGAGGAGGCCCGGCACGCGCGCCGGGTCGCCGCCGCCCGGCCGGGCAGCGTGTGCGCCGCCGGCCACGAGGAGCTGGCCTCGCACGTGCTGCTGCTGCCCTTCGTCCCCGACGACGTACGCCGCGCGTTCACCGCCCGGCTGCTGGACCCGCTGCGCGCGTACGACCACCGCCACCGGGCGGAGCTGGTGACGACCCTGGAGGCGTTCCTCGACTGCGACGGCTCCTGGACCCGCTGCGCCGCCCGCCTCCACCTGCACGTGAACACGCTGCGCTACCGGGTGGGCCGGATCGAGCAGCTCACGGGCCGGGACCTGGCCCGGCTGGAGGACAAGCTCGACTTCTTCCTCGCCCTGCGCATGCGCTGACCGCCGCCGTCCGCGAGCGCGGCCTCTTCACTGAACGGCTGCGTCCGCGCCGTACGTTCGTGCGCGTCGTTCCCGTGCCGCGGGCAATCCGTTGGCCAAGATCTTGTGAAGTCGTTCACGCAAGCCCTTGGCCCAGGGCAGACTTCGTGCTGAGATTCGACTCACAGTGGGCTGCGTTGATTCTTGTTGTTCCTTGGCTCGACGGCGCGTTGGGGAGGCAGAAGTGGCGGATACCGCCATGGCACGGTCGGAATCGGTGATGTCGGAGGATCCGCTGGAGCGGGCGATCTGGCGGCTGCGCTCGCGCGGCTGCTGGGACGACGCCGCGGCGCTCCTCGACGACGCCGCCGGGACCGACGCCGAGGCGGCGCGGCAGCGCGCGGCGCTGCTGGTGGAGCAGTGCATGTTCACGGCCGCCGGCTGGGAGCGCGCGGAGGACGCGGTGCGCAACGCGGAGGCGCTGTCGATCGACGGGGAGAACCGCGGCGTCACGGCGTGCGAGCGGGGCTATCTCGCGTACGCCTCGACGCTCTTCCAGGAGCGCGACCGCTCCGACGAGGCCCGTGCGGCGCTCGGCCGCGCCGCGGCGCTGCTGGCGCCGACGTCGCCGTACCGGCCGATGCTCGACTTCCGGCGCGGTCTCGTCGCACAGCACCTGACGAAGAACGCGACGGCGGCGCTGGCGGCGTTCCGCCGCGCCCACGCGGGCGCCGTGGAGCAGGGCGACCTGCTGCTGTGCTCGTTCACCTGGCGCCACCTGGCCTCGCTCGCGGCCGACGCCGGCGACCTCGCCGAGGCGCGGCACGGCTTCCGCGAGTCGCTGCGGCTGCGCGAGGAGGTGGGCTATCTGATCGGTACGGCACCGGCGCTGATGGCGCTGGCCGACGTGGAGTCGGAGCCGGAGGCGGGCCGGTTGCGGGCGGAGGCGACGCGGCTCGTACGGCTGCTGGACGGGGTGCCGTCGTGGCTGGCGGAGCAGTTGGGCGAGGAGCCCCGGCGGGTGGCGGCGGCGGACTGACGCGGCCCGGGGGGCCCGGCGAGCGGCCGGGCCGGCGCGTGGCGCAGGGGTGTCCGGCCGGAGGGACAGTCCATTTCCGGCCGTCTTCACCGCCCGTACCCGCGGCTACGCGTGCGCCGCCGCGTCCCGCTCCCGGTGCACCGCGACGCCCGCGACGACCAGCGCGATGCCCGCCGCCTCCGCGGCGCCCGGCACCTGGCCGAGGACGGCCACGCCCATGACCGCCGCCGTCGCCGGCAGCAGCGACAGCATCAGCGCGAACGTCGCCCGCGGCACCCGCGCCATGGCGAGCTGGTCGCACACGTACGGGATCACCGACGAGCACACCCCCACCCCGAACGCCGCAGCCAGCAGTACCGGTGACGTCACGGCCGCCGCGCCCTGCGCGAGCCCCGCCGGCGCCGCGACCACCGCCGCCACCAGCATCGCCGCGCCGAGCCGCCCCACCCCGGACGCGCCGCCGTCGGCCGCGAGCCGGTGGCCGAGGACGACGTAGAGCACGAACAGCGCGCAGTTGCCGAACGCCAGCGCGAGCCCGAGCGGTTCCGCGACCAGGTGCACGTCGGTGAGGAGCGCGACGCCCGCGAGGACCAGCGCCAGCGCGGCGACGTTCCGCCTGGTCCGCACCCCGGCCGCGGCCAGCGCCACGGGCCCGAGGAACTCCACCGCCCCGACCGTCCCCAGCGGCAGCCGTTCGAGGGCGAGATAGAACGTGCAGTTCATGGTGGCGAGGACGGCCCCCATCGCGACCAGGAGCCGCCGCTGGTACGGCGTCGCCGCCCGCCAGTCGCACCACGGCCGCCGCCAGACGGCGAAGACCAGTGCGGCCGAGGCGATCCGCAGCCAGGCGACGCCGAGCACGTCGAGGCGGGCGAAGAGCAGGACGGCGCAGGCCGGGCCGAGGTAGTGGAAGACCGCGGAGGAGACGAGGAACGCCGGCGGCGGCACCCGCTCGGCGGCGAGGGCGAGCCGGCCGCCGGAGGCGGCGGCGGGGCTGCGGGGCAGGGAGTCGGCCACGGGGGAATCGTCGCAACGCGCGCCTCCGCGGGCCATGGCGAACCGGAAAGCCCAGCGGCGGATCACTTTCCGCTCCGGGGTACGAAACGGGCGCCCCTCGTGCCAAGGTGAAACGGTGGACGCACTCGACCGCTCGATCCTGACCGCACTCGACGCCGACCCCCGCCTGTCCATGGCGGAGCTGGCCCGGCGCACCGGAGTCTCCGTGCCCACCGCCCGCGAGCGGGTGCGGCGGCTGGAGGAGTCCCGGGTGATCCGCGGCTACCGCCTGGACGTCGACCCGGCCGCCCTGGGCTACCCGGTGGCGGCGTTCGTCCGGGTGCGTCCCGGGCCGGGGCAGTTGCCGCGGATCGCGGCGCTGGCGCGGAGCCTGCCGCAGGTCAGCGAGTGCCACCGGATCACCGGCGAGGACTGCTTCCTGCTCAAGGTGCATGCGACGGACCTCGACACCTTCGAGGAGGTGCTCGACCGCTTCCTGCTGCACGGGCAGACGACGACCTCGATCGTCCAGTCCACGGCGGTGCCGCCGCGGACGCCGGGGCTCGGCGCGTACGCGGAGGAGGGGGCCGGGAGCGGCGGCGGCACGGGGGCCGGGCCCGGCGCCGGGGCGGGGGGCCGGGTTCCGTAGCGGCTGCGGCTAGGGTTGCCGGGCGTGGACCTCGATGCCGTGCGCACCTTCGTCGCCGCCGCCGACACCGGCCAGTTCCAGGAGGCGGCGGCCGAGCTGATGCTGACCCAGCAGGCCGTCTCCAAGCGCATCGCCGGGCTGGAGAAGGGCCTCGGGGTGCGGCTGTTCACCCGTACCGCGCGCGGCGCGAAGCTCACCATCGACGGCCAGGCGTTCCTGCCCCACGCCCGCACGCTGCTGCAGGCCGCGGAGCGGGCCGCGGCGTCCGTACGGCCCGGGAGCAGGGCGCTGCGCGTGGACGTGGTGGGGCGCCGGGTCGCCACCGCCGGGCTGCTGCGCGACTTCCACCGCGCGCACCCCGAGGTGGAGCTGGACGTCGTCACGGTCTACGGCGGCGGCCCGGCCGTCGAGGCGGTACGCGACGGCACGATCGACGCGACGTTCCGGACCCTGCCGCCGCCCGGCCGGAAGCTGCCCGACGACATCGCGGTCGGGTACGTGATGTACGAACCGGTACAGCTCGTCACCGGCCCGGCGCACGAGTTCGCCGGCGCCCGCTCCGTCAGGCCCGCGCAGCTCGCCGGGCACCGGATCTGGATGCCGGGCAACGCGCCGGGCACCGAGTGGGCCGCGTACTACGAGGACATGGCGGCGGAGTTCGGCTTCGTCATCGACGCGGTGGGCCCCGACTTCGGCGTCGAGAGCCTGCTCGACACGGTCGCCGAATCCACCACGGTGGGCACCTTCCTCAGCGAGCGGACCCCGCTGGTCTGGCCCGTCGACTACGACCTGTGCCGCATCCCGCTGCTCGACCCGACCCCCGTCTACCCGCACCTGCTGCACTGGCACACCGACAACGCGCACCCCGGCCTCGCCCTGCTCCGCGACTACGCCGCCGCCCGCGCCCCGCGGCACACACCCACGGACCCCGCCGGCACCTGGGCCCCGGCCTGGTCCCGCTGACCGCCTTGACCGCGTCCGCGACCACGTAGCCGTCGGTGGCGTCGTTGCGTATCCGTACGCCCGCCGCCGTCCCCGCCGCGAAGGTGTGCCGGCCCAGCACCCCCCACTGCCCGCCGCGCGAGCGCTGGTCGACGGTGTACGTCTGCGTGCCCCCGGGTCTCCGGGGGTGAAGTCGATGCCTGCGCGTGCCATCAGGTCGCCCTCGTACGTCGCGTCCACGAACATCCAGCCGCCGTGCGCGCGGCCATCGTCGGTGACGAGGCGGCGGAGCGGTCGACGCAGCGGAGCCGGGCGCCGAGGACCACGGGGATGTCATGCTCGGCGAGCAGGTCGGCGAAGACGTCAGAGGAAACGTGCGGTTCGAAGGTTTGACGTGCTCCCCGGGCTGAGGCCCGGGGATTCTGGCCTTCCCTCCCGAAGCTTGTACCGCTGGGCAGCACAAGCTCCGGGAGGGAGTCCGTGGCTTCCTGCTTCGTTGCGCTGCGCCAGAAAGGGTTCTGGTCTTATCGGCGCTCCACAGGCTGATGCCGCCAGTCCAGCGGCCTTTACCACGTCGAGAAAGCGCTTTCTCTGCCATGGTTCCGGAGTGTGCCCGCGCCCCGGAGGGACGTCAACGCATCCGTACGCCCGGATCCCAGTCGGCCGGCAGCGCCGCCGGCACGGTGAAGCCGGCGCCCGCGACGGGCACGAACTCCCCGTCCCGCGCCGACTTCTCGACCGCCGCCATGGTCTCCAGCACGTGCTGCGCCAGCTCCCCCGAGGCGCGGTGCGGCTCGCCCGCGGCCAGCGCCCTGGCCATGTCGAGCACGCCCATGCCGCGCCCGGCGGTCGCACCCGCCGCCTCGATCTCCGTCCACTCCGCCGAGCCCGTGGGGCGCAGCCGCAGGGAGCCGTCGAAGCGGTTGGGGTCGGGCAGCGCGAGGGTGGCCTCGGTGCCGGTGATCTCCACGAACCCCTGCCGGTTCAGCGGGGAGTCGAAGCTGACCACCAGCGAGGCGGTCTGGCCCGCGGCGTAGTCGAGGAGCGCCGCGACGTGCGTGGGCACCTCCACCGGGAACTCCGTGCCAGCCTTCGGCCCGGAGCCGACCACCCGGGTCTCGCGCGCCCTGCTGGCCACCGCCGCGACCCGCCGGGCCGGGCCGAAGAGCGTGGCCAGACAGGTCAGGTAATAGGGGCCCATGTCGAACAGCGGCCCGCCGCCCCGCAGGAAGTAGAACTCCGGGCTGGGGTGCCACGACTCCGGGCCCGGGGTCTGCAGCAGCGCGAGACCGCTCAGCGGCACGCCTATCGCCCCGTCGTCGACGAGCCGGCGCGCCGTCTGCAGCCCGGCGCCGAGGAACGTGTCCGGGGCGCAGCCGAGCCGCACGCCCGCCCCGGCGGCCCGGGTGACCAGCTCGGCGCCGGAGACGGGGTCGAGGGTCAGCGGCTTCTCGTTCCACACGTGCTTGCCGGCGCCGATCGCCGCCGCGGCCACGTCGTGGTGGGCGGCGGGGAGGGTGAGGTTGACGACCAGCTCGACGCCGGGGTGGGCGAGGGCGTCCTCGGTGCTGCCGTGCGCCGGTACGCCGTAGGCGGCGGCCTGCGCGGCGGCGCGCTCCGCGTCGAGGTCGGCGCAGAAGAGCACGCGCAGGTCGGGGAAGGCGGTGAGGTTCGTCAGGTACTGGTCGCTGATCGTGCCGCAGCCGACGACGGCGACGCCCAGGGGCTCTCCTGCGGTCATCGGCGCTTCCCCTCCAGCCAGTCGAAGCTCTCTCGGACGGCGGTGAGCATGTCGGTGGCGCAGGCGTCGAGTTCGACGATGTGCCGGCGGGCGCCCGCGCCCGCGGCGAGCACGTCCTCGACGGGCATCCGGCCGGCGCCGACGGCGGTCATCGGGTCGTCCTTGGTGACGGGCCCGTCCTTGATGTGCAGGTGCGTGACGCGCTCGCCGAGGCGGCCGAGCAGCGCGGGCACGTCCTGGCCGCCGACCGCCGCCCAGTACGTGTCCACCTCGAACTGCACCGGGGCGTCGAGCCCGGCGAGCAGGTCGGCCAGCACCTCCAGCGCGGGGACGCCGCCGACGTGCTGGGAGAGCTCGAACTCGTGGTTGTGGTAGCCGAGCGCGAGGCCGTGGCCCGCGGCGCGCTTCGCGGCCTCGGCCAGCTCGCCGGCCACGGCGCGTACCTCCTCGGCGCCGGCGAACCGCTCCGGCGGCAGATACGGCACGAAGACGGTGTCGGCGCCGACCGTGCGCGCGCCCCGGAAGGCGGCGTCGGCCTGCTCGGGACCGGCGAGCACATGCGCGTGGACGGAGCCGGCCGCGAGGCCCGCCGTGTCCAGGTCGGCGCGGAGCTCCTCGGGGTCGGTCAGTACGTCGTAGCACTCGACCTGGCGGTAGCCGAAGCCGGACAGGGCGGCGAACGTGCCGGGGCGGTCGGCGGCGATCTCGTCGCGAACGGTGTAGAGCTGCACGCCCAGGGACGGGCTCATGGTCTCCTCCGGCGATCATTTTCGACAATTTTTCGCTCGCCAATTGACGCTAGAAGCCGGGCAGACCTCCGTCAACACCCTTGACAGGGTCGGAAGTCGACGGTCAGGCTGGCCGGAGTTTTCGAAAAGGACTCCCGCCATGCCGCCCGAACAGGCCACGCTCAGCGACATCGCCGCCCGCGCCGGCGTCTCGGTGTCGACCGTCTCCAAGGTCCTGCACGCCCGCACCGACGTCGCCCCCGCCACCCGCGAGCGCATCGCGCGGCTGCTCGCCGACCACGGCTACCGGCCGTCCCGCGGCGCCGGCGTCGTCGACCTCGTCATCGGCAGCCTCAACAGCCCGTGGGCGGACGCGCTCGTCACCGGCGCGGTCGAGGCCGGCGCCGAGGCCGACTGCCGGATCGTCATCGACAGCGTGCCCGACAGCGCCGACGTCCTGCGCCACACCCTGGAGCGCATCATGGCGCGCGGCAGCGACGGCGTCCTCCTCGTCCACCAGGTACCGGCGCCGGAGACCCGCGCGCGGCTGGCGGCCAAGCGCATCCCGCTGGTCGCCATCGACCCGCCGGCGGAACCGGGCGCGGGCGTACGCTCCGTGGGCTGCACGAACTGGCAGGGCGGCCTCGCCGCGACCCGCCACCTCATCGAGCTGGGCCACCGCCGCATCGCCACCCTCACCGGGCCGCTGACGATCTGGTCCGCCCGCGCCCGCTTCGACGGCTACCGCGCCGCGCTGCTGGAGGCGGGGCTGCCGGTGGCGGAGGAACTGATCCGCAACGCCGACTTCTTCGCGCCCGACGGCCGCGCCGGTGCGCTGGCACTGCTGGACCTGCCCGAGCCGCCCACCGCGGTGGTCGCGGCGAACGACGGGCAGGCGTTCGGCGTGCTCCAGGCCCTGGCGGAACGGGGGCTGCGGGCACCGGCGGACATGAGCGTCACCGGCTTCGACGACACCCCCGTCGCCGCCTGGGCGGCACCGCCGCTGACCACCGTCGCGCAGCCGCTGGAGGCGATGGCGGCCACCGCGTTCCGGATGCTCCGGCTGCACGGCGAGGGCGGGGCGGCGCAGCCCGAGCAGGTGGAGCTGGCCACGACGCTGACGGTACGCGCCTCCACGGGCCCGCCGCCGGCCCGCTGAGCCCGGAGCGCCCGCGCCCGTCGCCGGATACGTTCCGTACGCGCCGGGTACCGGCATCCCGTACACGCCGCACCGCCTTCCCCCCGCACCCCGCCCGCACCCGCCATCCCAGCCCCCGCACCGCCGTCACGACCGACTGGAGCGTCCCCATGGCCCTGTTCGACCTCCCCCTCGCCGAGCTGCGCGACTACCGCCCCGAGCGCGAGGAGCCCGCCGACTTCGACGACTTCTGGACCCGCACCCTCGCCGGTGCGGAGGAATCGGCGGGCGGCCTGGCGCCGGAGTTCCGCCCGTACCCGACGGGCCTGACGGCCGTCGACGTGCACGACGTGTCCTTCGCCGGCTGGGGCGGCCACCGCATCTCCGCCTGGCTCGTCCTGCCGCGCGGCGCCGACGGGCCCGTGCCGTGCGTCATGCACTACATCGGCTACGGCGGCGGCCGCGGGCTCCCGCACGACCACCTGTTCTGGCCGGCCGCGGGCCGCGCCGTCTTCGTCGTCGACACCCGCGGCCAGGGCGCCGCCCACCGCGACAACGCCGGCTCCACCCCCGACCCGTACGGCACGGGCAACGCCCAGACGCCCGGCTTCATGACCCGCGGCGTGCTCGACCCGGCGGAGTACTACTACCGCCGCGTCTTCACCGACGCCGTGCGCGCCGTGGACGCCGCCGCCGCGCACCCGGCGGTGGACGGCGACCGGATCGCGGTGAGCGGCGGCAGCCAGGGCGGCGCGATCGCCACCGCGGTCGCCGGGCTGCACCCGGGGGTGCGGGCGGCGATGATCGACGTGCCGTTCCTCAACCACTTCCGCCGGGCGGTGACGATCACCGACAAGAACCCGTACCAGGAGCTGGTCCTCTTCCTGGCGACCCAGCGGGACGCGGAGGAGCGGGTGTTCCGGACGCTCTCGTACTTCGACGGGCTCAACTTCGCCGCGCGCGCCCGGGTGCCGGCGCTGTACTCGGTGGCCCTGATGGACGAGGTGTGCCCGCCGTCGACGGTCTTCGCGTCGTACAACCACTGGGGCGGGCCGAAGGACATCGAGGTCTACCCGTGGAACGGCCACGAGGGCGGCGGGAACGACCACCGGGTGACCTCGCTGGCCTGGCTGCAGGCGTAGCGGCCCGCGCCCGTACGCCCCGTCAGGGCCGCTCCGGCGCGCCCAGCAGTTCCCGCAGCACCGCCTCGGCCGCCGCCGCGTCCCCCGCCGCCAGCGCGTCGACCAGCGCCTGCCGGCGGTCCTGCGTGGCCGCCGGGGGCCGTGCCCTGGCCCGCAGTTCGCCCGCGACGCGGGCCAGTTGGCGGTTGCCGGAGAGCGCCGCCAGCGCCTCGTGGAACTCCGCGTCGTCCCCGGTCAGCCGGCTCAGCGTCAGCAGGCGCCCGGCCGGCGGCCCGGCCGCCAGCCGGTGCAGCAGCGGTACGAGGAGCAGCGCGCGCACCTCCGCCAGCTCGGCCAGGTCGCGGGCGCTGGGCGCGAGGATCCGGAAGCCGCGGTTCGGCAGTATCTCCACCGCGCCCTCCGCGGCGAGTTGCTGCATGGCCTCGCGCACCGGGGTCGCCGAGACGCCGAACCGCTCGCCCAGCGCGGGCGCGGAGTACACCTCGCCGGCCCGCAGTTCGCCGCCGGCCACCGCGACGCGCAGCTCGTCGAGCACCTGGCCGCGTACGGAGTGCCGGCGCACCCGGGCCGGGGCGCGGCGCCGGCCGGGTACCGCCGGCGGGTGCGGCACGTCCTCCACTGCTTCCCTCGTTCCCCCGATTTCCCCGATTTCCCAGATTTCCCCGATTTCCCAGATTTTCCGATTCACGACGGAAGTACACCCGGCGGGCGGCGCTCGCGCCCCACGGTAACCCGGTGCCCCTTGCCCCTTCCCGGACCAAGCGGGTTAAGGTTAGCCTTACCTCAACCCGCCGACGGGTCGAGAACACGTCACGCCCCGCCGAGCCCAGGGTGGTCACCGCACGATGTCCGCGCCCGCAGTGCCCCAGCCGCTCGCCGACGCCGGAGCCCCGCCCGCGCGGCCGGCCGGCACCCCGGTCACCGCGGCGTACGCACGGCTCAGCGAGGTGCTGCCGTTCCTCGCCGTCACCGAACTCGGCACCGCGGACCCGCTGCCCGCGGGACCCGGCTGGGTGGCCGCCGCCGACCTCGCCGCCGGCGGCCCCGCCCTCGACGACTTCCTCGCCTGGGACGCCGAGCAGGTCCGCCGCACGTACGGCGAGGAGGCCCGCCCCGACGTGGTCGCCAGCTTCGGCCTGCACCGCTACGCCTGGTCCGCCTGCCTGCTGGTCACCCTCCCCTGGTTCCTGCTCCGCCGCGTGCCCCGCGTCCCGCTGGAGGCCGTGGCCCTGCACCGCAACGCCGACGGCAGCCGCATGCGCCTGGCCGTGCACGGCGGCGCGTTCGCCTGCCTGCCCGACGACCCGGCCGCGGGACTGCCAGGCGCCCGCGTCGTCGCCGGCGAGGAGGCGCTGCGCGCCGAGGTGCGGGCGGCCGTGGCCGAGCATCTGGAGCCGGTGCTCGCCGCGTTCGGCCCGCGGATGCGCCGCGGGCCGCGGGCGCTGTGGGGGATGGCGACGGACGAGATCGTCGAGGGCCTGTGGTACCTCGGGGACCTGCTGGGCGAGGAGGAGCGGGCGATGGCCGAGACCGGGCAGCTCCTGCCCGGCACCGGAGGGGCCACCGCCCCGTACGCCGGCGGCGCCGCCTTCCGCACCCTCACCGGGCCCGCCGGGCAGTCCCTGGCCACCCGGGACCGCGCGAGCTGCTGCATGTACTACACGCTGCGGCCCGAGGACACCTGCGTGACCTGCCCGCGCACCTGCGACACGGAGCGCGTCGCCCGTCTCGTCGCAAGCTCTTAGCACAGAAGCCATCCCATTGAGTGGCTGATTTCGTTTCCTCCGGAATCGCGCGGGAATTCCGCGAGTATCGGTCCCCGAGTCACCCGTCATCCGGCGAGGCAAGGGACATCCGATGGGATTCAACGGGATACCGCTGAGCTGGGCCCTCCCGGCCGCCGTGCTGCTGCTCGGCGTGCTCGCGGCCATCGCCGTCGTGGTCCGCGGCCGGCAGAAGGCCGACGAGCCCGCGGACTCCTGGGAGGCCGGCGAGCAGCGCCGGCGCCGCAAGGAGGCGATGTACGGCACGCTCGCGTACGTCCTGCTCTTCTGCTGCGCCGCGGTCGCCGCCGCGCTCTCCTTCCACGGCCTGGTCGGCTTCGGCCGGCAGAACCTGGGCCTGTCGGGCGGCTGGGAGTACCTGGTCCCCTTCGGGCTCGACGGCGCCGCGATGTTCTGCTCGGTCATCGCCGTACGCGAGGCCAGCAACGGCGACGCGGCGCTCGGCTCCCGGCTGCTGGTGTGGACGTTCGCGGGCGCGGCGGCCTGGTTCAACTGGGTGCACGCGCCGCGGGGTACGGGCCACGCGGGCGCGCCGCAGTTCTTCGCCGGCATGTCGCTCTCGGCCGCGGTGCTCTTCGACCGGGCGCTGAAGCAGACCCGCAGGGCCGCGCTGCGCGAGCAGGGGCTGGTGCCCCGGCCGCTGCCGCAGATCCGGTTCGTACGGTGGCTGCGGGCGCCGCGGGAGACGTTCCGCGCGTGGTCGCTGATGCTCCTCGAAGGCGTACGCACGCTGGACGAGGCCGTCGACGAGGTGCGCCAGGACAGCAGGGACGAGGCGCGCCGGCGGGCCGAGGAGCGCGAGCAGGCCCGGCTGGAGCGGGCCCGGCTGAAGGCCCTCGGCAAGCACCAGCGCGCGCTGGCCCCCGGCGATTTCACCGCGGCGCGCGCCGAGCCGCAGGTGGCGCTCACGCCGGAGCCGGTCACGGAGGCGGCGCGGTTCCCGCTGCGGTCGCGCTCGGCGCCGGAGACCCGGCCCGCGGTGGCCGGCGGTCCTTCCGGCGGCCAGCCTCCGGCGAAGTCCGTCGCCGCGGCCGCGGGCCCGGACGACGCGCTGGCGGCACCGCTGGACACCCTGGAGCAGAAGCTCACGGCGATGGAGAACCAGTACCGCTGAGGGTGCTCCCGTGACGATCGAGGTGGTGGGTCCTCTTGCCCGGTCGGCCGCGCGCAGGTTAGGCAGATCACAGCGACGACTGTGAGGAGCCGCGATGCACGACGACCGACTGCTGGCGGAGGGCCGGCTGGACCGCGCGCTGCGCCAGTTCATCCGACCCGCCCAGTACACCGAACGCGTCCCCCTGGAGCTGTCGGTGTGGCACCGGCCGGGTGAGCCGGTGCCGGCGGACGAGGCACTGAAGATCCCCCCGGAGGAGTACGAGCCCTTTACCGTCGGCACCGCCTGGGGGCCGCCGTGGTCGACCAGTTGGTTCCGGCTGACCGGCGCCGTGCCCGCGGGCTGGGCGGGGCGGCGCGTCGAGGCGGTGATCGACCCCGGGTTCGGCACCGAGATGCCCGGGTTCCAGGCCGAGGGGCTGGTGTACGACGCGGCCGGTGCGCCCGTCAAGGGCGTGCACCCGCGCAACCGCCATGTGCCCATCGCCTCCCCCGCGGCCGGCGGCGAGCCCGTACGGCTGCTGCTGGAGGCCGCCGCGAACCCCGCGGTGCTCCAGGACTTCACCCCCACCCTCCTCGGCGAGCTGCGCACCGCGGGCGACGCGCCGCTATACACCTTCCGCTCCGCCGACCTCGCCGTGCTCAACGAGGACGTGTGGCATCTGGTCCTCGACATCGAGGTGCTGTCGGAGCTGATGCACGAGCTGCCGGTGGACCGCGGCCGCCGGCACGACATCCTGCACACCCTGGACCGCATGCTCGACGTGCTCGACCTGCACGACGTGCCCGGCACGGCGGCCGCCGCCCGCGAGGTGCTGGCCCCGGCGCTGGCGCAGCCCGCGGCGGCCAGCGCCCACCGCGCGTACGCCGCGGGGCACGCGCACATCGACTCCGCCTGGCTGTGGCCGCTGCGCGAGACGGTGCGCAAGGCGTCGCGGACGTTCGCGAACGTCACCGAGCTGGCGCTGTCCGGGGACTACCCGGAGCTGGTCTTCGCCTGCTCGCAGGCGCAGCAGTACGCCTGGGTCAAGCAGCACCAGCCGCAGATCTACGAACGTATCCGCGCGGCCGTGCAGACCGGGCAGTTCGTGCCGGTCGGCTCGATGTGGGTGGAGTCGGACGCCAACATGCCGGGCGGCGAGGCGCTGGCCCGGCAACTGATCCACGGCAAGCGGTTCTTCGCCGAGGAGTTCGGCGTGGACACGCAGGAGGTGTGGCTGCCGGACTCCTTCGGCTACACCGCGGCGTTCCCGCAGCTCGCGCGGCTGGCGGGGATCCGGTGGTTCCTCACCCAGAAGCTGTCGTGGAACCAGACCAACAAGATGCCGCACCACACCTTCTGGTGGGAGGGCATCGACGGCACCCGGGTCTTCACCCACTTCCCGCCGGTGGACACGTACAACGCCACCATGCACGCCTCCGAACTGTCGCTCGCCGAGCGCAACTTCGCCGACAAGGGCCGGGCGAGCATGTCGCTGGTGCCCTTCGGGTACGGCGACGGGGGCGGCGGGCCGACGCGCGAGATGCTGGAGAAGGCGCGCCGGCTGCGCTCGCTGGAGGGCTCGCCGCGGGTGGAGGTGGCCGACCCGGCGGTGTTCTTCGCGGCGGCCGAGGAGGAGTACGGGGCGGCGGCGCCGGTGTGGTCCGGCGAGCTGTACCTGGAGTTCCACCGCGGCACGTACACCAGCCAGGCCGACACCAAGAGCGGCAACCGGCGCAGCGAGCACCTGCTGCGCGAGGCGGAGCTGTGGGCGACGGCGGCGGCGCTCGCGGATCCGGCGTACGCGTACCCGTACGAGGAGCTGGACCGGATCTGGAAGACGGTGCTGCTGCACCAGTTCCACGACATCCTGCCGGGCTCGTCGATCGCCTGGGTGCACCGGGAGGCGGCGCAGACGTACGCGGCGGTGGCGGAGGAGCTGGCGGGGATCACGGCCGCGGCGGTCGCGGCGCTGAGCACTCCGGGGGGCGACGGGGTCGCGGTGCTGAACGCGTCGCCGTACGACCGGGGGGAGGTCGTGGAGCTGGCCGCGGAGGAGGCGACCGCGCTGCCGCCGGATGCGGTGACGCAGCCGCTGGGCGACGGCCGGTCGCTTGCGCGGGTGGACGCGCCGGCGCTGGGCGCGGGTACGGCGGGCGCGGCGGCCGGGGCCGGGGTGTCGGCGGTGCGGGACGGCGCGCAGGTGGTGCTCGACAACGGGCTGCTGCGGGTCGTCGTCGACGGCGACGGGCTGGTGGCCTCCGTACGCGACCTGACCGCCGGCCGCGAGGTGCTGGCGCCGGGCGCCCGGGCCAACCTGCTCCAGCTCCACCCGGACCACCCCAACCAGTGGGACGCCTGGGACATCGACAAGTTCTACCGGCGCACCCGCACCGACCTGGTGGACGCCGAGTCGGTGGAGGTCACCGAGTCGGGGCCGCTGCGCGCGGCCGTGCGGGTGGTGCGTACCACCGGCCGTTCGCGGATCGTGCAGGACATCAGCCTGGCCGCGGAGAGCGGGCGGGTGGACTTCACCACCGAGGTCGACTGGCGGGAGGAGGAGAAGGTCCTCAAGGCCGCGTTCCCGCTGGACGTGCACGCCGACCGGTCCACGTCCGAGATCCAGTTCGGGCACGTGCACCGGCCGACGCACGCCAACACGAGCTGGGACGCGGCGAAGTTCGAGATCTGCGCGCACCGCTGGCTGCACGTGGGCGAGCCGGGGTACGGCGTGGCGGTGCTCAACGACGCCACGTACGGCCACGACGTGACGCGCGAGGCGCACGAGGCGGGCCTCGGCACGACGGTGCGGCTGACGATCCTGCGGGCGCCGAAGTTCCCGGACCCGGAGACGGACCTCGGCGTCCACCGCTACCGGTACGCGCTGCTGCCGGGCGCGGACGTCGGCGCGGCGGTGGAGCAGGGCCTGGCGCTGAACCTGCCGCTGCGCACGGCGCGTACGGCGGCGCGGGCGCCCCTGGTGTCGGTGAGCGACCCGGCGATCACGGTGGAGTCGGTGAAGCCGGCGGAGGACCGGAGCGGCGACGTGGTGGTCCGGGTGTACGAGTCGCGCGGGGGCCGGGCGTCGGGGACGCTGACGACGTCGTTCGCGGTCGGAGACGTCCAGGTGACGGATCTTTTGGAGCGCCCGCTGGACTCGTCCGACGCAACGCGGGAGGAGGGCGGCGGGGTGTCGCTGCGGCTGCGCCCCTTCCAGATCCTGACGCTGAGGATGCGGCCCGTACGGTGAGGAGAGGGGGCCCGGCCCGCGCCGGGCCCCCTTGCTCAGCTCTCCCAGAGGGCGGCGGCGGTGCGGTCGTCGGCGAAGCCCTTCGCGCGCAGTTGGACGTCCCCGAGGAACGCCGCGAGCCCGGGCGGCGCCTCCTCGCCGCGCCACCGCTCCCCCAACTCGGCCGCCAGCCCGGGGGCGCCGCGCAGCGGCTCGGCGAACCCGGGGCTGCACAGCAGCAGTACGTCGCCGGGCCTGCCCTCCGAGGCGCGGAAGGCGAACGGGGCGGGCTCGCCGGGATCGGGGGTGTCCACGAGCGCGCCGAAACCGGGCGGCGGCGGTCCCGCGGGGGCGGAGCGCTGCGGCTGGACGCCGAGGTCGACGGTGAGCCGCGGATCGGCGGGGGGCCCGGGTGCCGGGGGCGGGGCCTGCGCGGCCCCCTCCTCCGGCGGAGCGGGCTCCAGGTCCTGCCACTCGTCCCCGCGCAGCCGGAAGAGCCCGCCGGTTCCGGTGCCGAAGAAGACCCGGGTGCGGCAGCGGGGGTCGGCGGAGAGCAGCAGGCAGCGCAGCCCGGCGGTGTACCCGGCAGGATCCACCCCGAACTCCTCGGCCTGCGCGCGCATCAGCCCGTACGTCCGCCCGGTCAGCCGGTGCAGCCCGCCCTTCAGGGCGGCGCGGCGCCCGGTCCTCATGTCCTCGGACAGCCGCGCCCGGCTCCTGCCGACGGCCTCGCCCATCCACCGTACGAGCGAGTCGGCGGCCCGGTCGGTACGGGGCACGCCGCGCGCGCCGGTCGCGACGGCGACGAACACCAGCGCGTCCTCGCCGCCGCCGAACCGGGCGGTGAGGAGTGCGTCACGGCGCTGCTCGCCGCGGTAGCGGGGACTGTCGCCGCGGGTGGAGGCGGCCCGTAGCGTGAAGGACCCGTACCGCGCCCCGTCGAGCACGGTGTCGGGCACCAGATCCGCCAGCGCCCCGGGCGCCACCTCGGGCAAGGCGGTCGGCTCGGCCTCGTAGGTGGGCGGTCCCCCACCGACGGACTCCCCGCCGCGGCGGGCCCATTCGACGTCGGTGAGGGTGTCGGTGACGGACACCTGCCGCAGGCGCATGGTGGCGGGCGGGGGTTCCTCGGTGTCGGGCTGCGGTGCGGAGCCCGCCCGTGGGGGCGGGGCAGGGGGCACGGGCGCGGGTGATGCCGAGACGGATGGCAGGGGTTCGGGCCGCGCCGGTTGGGCGGACGCGGAGGGCGCCGCCTGCCCCGGGCCGGACCCGGCCGCGGGGGTGGGCGGCGCCGGGCGTTCGGCGGCGGGGCGCACCGGCCGCGGTGGCGGTACGGGTGCGGGGGCCGCCGGTGGCACGGAGGGCCCCGCGGCCGGCTGCGCCGGGCCTCGCCGGCCGGGTCCGGGTGGCACCGCGCGCCCGGGACCCGGCTCCGCCGACGCGGGGGCGGGCGGTGCCGGTTGCTCCGAGCCGGCGGGCTCCGGCCGGGCAGGTGGCGGGGCGGGTGCGGGCGACTCCGGTGCCCCGGGGGCCCGTTGGCCCGGCGCGGGGGCGGCGGACGCGCGGGGCGCCGGCGCGGGAGCCGCCGGCGCGGGCTCCCCGGTATCCGCCGAGCCCGGCAGCGCCGCGTCGGCCGGGGCAGGTCCGGCGGCCTCCTCCGCGCCGGGCGGCGCCACGTCCGCCGGAGGGGGTGTGTCGCGCAGCTCCGCCTCGGGCTCCTCCCGGTCTGGCAATGCCTCTTCCGCCGGGGCACGTTCGGCCGTTTCCCGCGGGGCGGGCGGCGAAGGAGCGCTCGCCGGGCGGTCCCCGTCCGCCGAGTCCCACCACAGGGCGGCCGCTTCCGCCGCCGGCCCGGGAGGCTCCACCGGCTCCGGCTCCGGCTCCGGCTCCGGTTTCCGGTCCGGTTCCGGTTTCCGGTCCGGTTCCGGTTTCCGGTCCTGGACGCGCTCGGCCGGTCGCGGCACCGGCCCGTCGTCCTCCCGCAGGCCCGCGAACACGTCGTCCGCCCAGCCTCGGCCCGCCGGCTCCGCGCGCTCCGTGAACCCCGGGACCCCCGCCACCGACGGCGGCGGGGTCGAAGAGGCAGGCGGCGGCGGGTAGTCGGGGTCCTGCATCTGGTCGTACGGCTCCGCCGCCGACGGCCGCGACGGACGCGACGGACTGGACGACCCAGCCGCCCCCGGCGGAGCGGGGTCCGCCTCCTCGTCCACCGCCCGCGCCACCGACGCGAAGCGGTCGTCGAGGGTGTCGCCCGCGCGCTGCGGGCCGGTGTCCGGCACCCCCTCCTCGTACAGGTCGTGCCACCACTCGTCCTCGGTGCGGCGTTCCCCCGCCGTCTCCCCCTGGCGATCCATGCTCCCTATTGTTCCCCGCCGCCCCTCGCCGCAAGGGCGGGACCGGCAAGATCACGGCAAGGGCCTTCCACCCGACCCACCGGTACGGTCAGGATGTGCAGGTGCTCGGTGCCATCGGACTCGACGACGTACAGGAGACGGCCTACCGCGCGCTGGTCGCACTCGGCGCCGCCGACGTCCCCGAGCTGGCGCGGCGGTTGACGCTGCCCGAGCCGGAGGCGGTGCGGACGCTGCGGCGGCTGGAGCAGCACGGGCTGGCGGCGCAGTCGTCGGCGCGGCCGGGGCGCTGGGTGGCGGCGCCGCCGTCGGTCGCGCTGGGGGCGCTGCTGATCCAGCAGCGGCACGAGCTGGAGCGCGCCGAGCTGGCCGCCGCCCTGCTCGCCGAGGAGTACCGCGCGGAGGCAGGCGAGCCCGCCGACGTGCACGACCTGGTCGAGGTAGTGACCGGCGCCGGCGCGGTGGCACACCGGTTCCTGCAACTGCAGCTCGGCGCCGAGCAGGAGGTGTGCGCGCTGGTCACGCGGGAGCCGCTGGCCGTACGCAGCCAGGACAACACCGCGGAGGAGAAGGCCGCGGGGCGCGGCGTGCGGTTCCGGGTGGTGCTGGAGCGTTCCCGGCTGCTGGCCCCCGGCACGGTGGCCGAGGCGGCGGAGGCGCTGCGCAGGAACGAGGAGCTGCGGGTCGCGGACGTGGTGCCGACGAAGCTGGTTATCGCCGACGGTGCGACGGCGATGGTGCCGATGTTCGCCGAGGCCGGCGAACCGGCCGCGCTGGTGGTGCACGCGAGCGGACTGCTGGAGTCGCTGACGGGCCTCTTCGAGAGCCTGTGGCGGCAGGCGCTCCCCCTCCGGCTCACTACGGGCGGCGCGGCGGTGGTGGAGCAGGCGGCGGGCGGGCCCGACGCGGTGGACCTGCAGATCCTCGGCCTGCTGCTGGCGGGCCTCACGGACGCGAGCGCCGCCAAGCAACTGGACCTGGGACTGCGGACCGTACAGCGGCGCGTGAAGCGGCTGATGGAGATCGCCGGGGTGCACACGCGGCTGCAGTTGGGCTGGTACGCGCACGAACGCGGCTGGTGCGCCGAGCAGCGGTCCTGACCCGCCGGCGAAGCCGCCGGACGACGCCCCCCGGTGGCAGCGCGCCACCGGGTGCCGTGCACGGCATCGCCGTAAGGTTGCCGGGTGAGTTTGCGCCCCGACGTCTCGATGGCCCAGCGCAAGCGCCGGCTCGTGGCCGACGAGCTGAGCGAGGCGGCGCTGCGGTTGCTGGCGTCGAAGGGATTCGACGCGGTCACCGTCGACGAGATCGCCGCCACGGCCGGCGTCTCCAAGCGCACGTTCTTCCGGTACTTCGCCTCCAAGGAGGACGTGGTCGTCCGGTTCCTGGCGGGGCTGGGCGGCGGCATGCGCGCGGCGCTGGCGGCCCGCCCGGAGGGTGAGCCGCCTTCCGCGGCGCTGCGGGAGAGCGTCCGGGCCGCGCTGACCACCTGCGCCGACCAGCCCGGCAGGACGCTGCGGGTGGTCCGGCTGGTCCTCGGCACGCCCGCCCTGCGGGCGCGTTTCCTGGAGTACCAGGACCGGTGGCGCGACGACCTGGCGGCGGAGCTGGCGCGGCGCCCGGGGCTCGGCCCCGGCACCGGCCTGTACCCCCAACTGGCCGCCGGGATGGCGCTCGGCGCCTTCGACACCGTGCTGCGGCGGTGGAGCGGCAGCGACGGCGCCGAGGACCCCGCCGGGCTGACCGACCGGGCCTTCGCCACGCTGGCCCCGGCGCTGGACGCCGCCGCCGGGTGAGCCGCGGCGGCGGATCACCCCGGTGACGTACGGCGGCAGGTGCCCGCCCGCGGGCCGGGCCGGCGCCCCGGCCGCCGCGCCCGCTCGCGCCCCTGCCTCAGCCTCTCCCCTTGCGCGCCCGCGCCTCGCGCTCCGCCGCGTCGCGGCGCTTCCAGTCCCGCCGCCGGTCGGCCTGCACCCGCAGGTCCGTGCGCGCGGCGATGCGGGCGTTCTCGCGCTGGAGCTTGCGGTAGCTCTCCAGGCGGCGCGGGTGCAGCTCGCCGTCCTCCAGCGCCGCGAGCACCGCGCAGCCCGGTTCCGCGGTGTGCGTGCAGTCGGGGAAGCGGCAGCGGGCGGCCAGTTCCTCGATCTCCGCGAAGACCTGGCCGAGCCCGTCGTCGGCCTCCCAGAGGCCGACGCCGCGCAGGCCCGGGGTGTCGATGAGGACGCCGCCGCCGGGCAGCGGCAGCAGGTCGCGGGCGACCGTGGTGTGCCGGCCCTTGCCGTCCGCGTCGCGCACCTCGTGGACGCGCTGGGTGTCCTCCCCCAGCAGGGCGTTGGCCAGCGTGGACTTCCCCGCTCCCGAGGCGCCCAGCAGCACGGAGGTGCCGGTGGACAGCGCGGCGGCCACCTGCGGGACGCCCGCGCCGGTGGCGGCGCTGACCGCGAGGGCCGCGGTGCCGGGCGCGAGTTCCCCGACGTCGGCGACGAGGTGTCCGAGGACCACGGGGTCCGCGACCAGGTCGGCCTTGGTGAGCACGACCAGCGGTTGCGCGCCGCTGGACCAGGCGAGGGACAGCAGCCGTTCCAGCCGGGCGGGTTCGATGTCGGCGGCGCTCGCCGCCGCGAGCGAGACGGCGATGACGGCGTGGTCGACGTTGGCGGCGATGACCTGGCCCTCGGAGCGTTTGGACGACGCCGAGCGGAGAAAGGCCGTGCGGCGCGGCAGCAGGGCCTGTACGGCGAACCGCTCGCCCGGTTCGAGCGCCGCCCAGTCGCCGGTGCAGGGCAGCCGGGTGAGGTCGGCTGTCCGGCCGGCGGCGCGGTCGGCGGCGGCGAGGCGGGCGGTGGTGGCGCGGACGGGTCCGGCCTCGGTGAGGGCGATGCAGGAGCCGCGGTCCACCCGCGCGATACGGGCCGGGATCAGACCTTCCGACTCGTACGGCGCGAACGCGTCGGCGGCGGCCTCATCCCAGCCGTAGGCGATCAGGCGGTGGGGTGCGGGGAGGTGTGTCAACAGAGCGACCCTTCAGAAAGGAGCGGGCGTGCGGCTGTCGTGCGGGGACTGCGCCCCTGACGGCTTCGGTCATGGCCCTCACCTCCCTGGTCGATACCGGTCACGTGGTGCGCTGAAAGCGTATGCAGCCGCGCACGTATCCCGCCACGGGTTTTCCCCGCCGCCGCGATCCCCGCGTCCCGCCGCGCTCGCCCGGCGGGGCGCGGCGAACGGCGGCATGCTTGTGCGCAGGGGAGCGTCGCCGGCGCGGCTCCGCTCCCGTACCCCCGCAGCCTCCGCGACGTGGACCGAGGTGACCGACGTGGCGTCCAACGAGGAGGTCGCCGCGCTCCTTCAGGAGTACGCCGACCTGCTGTCCATCACCGGTGGCGACGCCTTCAAGGCGCGCGCCTACGAGCGCGCCGCCCGCGCGGTCGCCAACCACTCGGCCGACGTGGCCGCGCTGAACGCCAAGGAGCTCAAGGAGATCCCCGGAGTGGGCGCCTCCATCGCGGGCAAGGTCGGCGAATACCTCCGTACGGGCCACATGGCGGCGGTCGAGGAGGCCCGCGGGCGGATCCCGGCCGGGGTCCGCGAGCTGATCGCGATCCCCGCGCTCGGCCCGAAGCGCGCGCTGGTCCTCTACGAGGAGCTGGGCGTGTCCTCCGTCGGCGAGCTGGCGACGGCCATCGGCGAGCACCGGCTGCGCGACCTCAAGGGCTTCGGGCCCAAGAGCGAGGAGAAGCTGCTCCACGGCATCGACCTGCTGCGCTCGGCCACCGGCCGGATCCCCGTCGACACGGCGCTCGCGCTCGCCGACGACATCGTCGCGCACCTGTCAGCAGTGACCGGCTGCGAGCGCTGCGCGTACGCGGGCTCGCTCCGCCGCCGCCGCGGGACCGTGGGCGACCTCGACGTGCTCGCCGCCGCGGCCGACTCCGCGCCGCTGATGGCGGCGTTCACCGGGCTGCCGCTGGTCGGCGAGGTCATCGGCTCCGGCGAGACGAAGACGAGCATCCGCACCACCGGCGGCGTCCAGGTCGACCTGCGGGTGGTGCCGCCGGGAGCATGGGGAGCGGCGCTGCTCTACTTCACCGGCTCCAAGCAGCACAACATCCGCCTCCGCGAGATCGCCGTGCGGAAGAAGCTGAAGCTGTCGGAGTACGGGCTCTTCCACGCCCGCAGCGAACGCCGCATCCGGGTCACGACGGAGGAGGACGTCTACGCCTGCCTCGGCCTGCCCTGGATCCCGCCGCCGCTGCGCGAGGACCGCGGCGAGATCGAGGCCGCGGCCGACGGCGGGCTGCCGGAGCCGGTGACGGAGGACGACCTGCGCGGCGACCTGCACACCCACACCGACCTCACCGACGGCATCGACACGCTGGAGGCGATGGCCGAGGCCGCCCGGGAACGCGGCTACGCGTACTACGCGATCACCGACCACGCCCCCGAGCTGCGCATGCAGCGCATGACCAGGGAGAAGATGCTCGCCCAGCGCGAGACGGTGGCGGAGCTGGACGCCCGCTACCGGCGGCGCTCGGGCGGGCTGCGGCTGCTGCACGGCACGGAGCTGAACATCGCGCCGGACGGTTCGGTCGACTGGCCGGGTGAGTTCCTGGAGACGTTCGACATCTGCGTGGCCTCGGTGCACTCGCACTTCACCCAGCCGAAGGACGAGATGACCCGCCGCTTCCTCGCCGCGGTCGAGAACCCGTACGTGCACGTCATCGGCCACCCCACCACCCGCAAGGCGGGGAAGCGGCCGGCGGTCGAGGCGGACTGGGACGCGGTCTTCGCGGCCTGCGCCCGTACGGGCACGGCGCTGGAGGTCAACGCCCACCCCAACCGGCTCGACCTGCCGGACGAGCTGATCCTGCGCGCGCGTGGCCACGGCGTGAAGTTCGCCGTGAACAGCGACGCGCACTCGGTGCCGGACCTGGCGAACACGCGCTACGGGGTGGGCATCGCGCAGCGGGGCTGGCTGACGCCCGCGGACGTGATCAACACCTGGCCGCTGGCGAGGCTGCGCCGCTTCCTGCGGGCGAAGGGCACCTGAGGCGGCGGCGGGACGGGGCGGCCGGGGCAGCGGGCGACGACACGGGCGGGCGACAGGTGTCCGCGGGAGCGCCGACCACGCTCGGGTGCCTTCCACCGTCGGGCAGCGGCTACGCCCGCGGTCACTTGACCTCGTGCCGGTCCCCGTCCACCCGGTCAGCCGGATCGTCCCACTCCGCCGGCCCCTTCCGCTCCGGCGGCTGCGCCGGCCGGCCCTTCGCCGCCGCCCTGCGGCTCTCCTCCGCCGCCTCCTCCTCTTCCTCCGCCCACTCCGGCTCGGGCTCCCGCGCCCGCTCCTCCGCGGAGGCGTCCCCGTCGAGTCCGCGCAGGCGCGCCTGCCGCTCCGCCGAGGCCGCCGCGACCAGCCGGGCCGCCGCCTCCTCCCGGGCGCGCGCGGTCTCGGCGCGGCCGGTGGCGGTGGCGACGGACGGCCAGACGCGGTCGAACGCGGCGTTGACCGCCGCGCCGACCAGCACCGCGAACGCCGACACGCCGAACCAGAGCAGCACCGCGACGGGCGCGGCCAGCGACCCGTAGATCGTCGGGCCCTCCACCGCGTTCACCAGGTAGAGCCGCAGCAGCACGCTGCCCAGCAGCCACATGCCGAGCGCCACCAGCGCCCCCGGCAGGTCCTCGCGCCAGGGTGAGCGCACGGGGACGGCCGCGTGGTAGAGCGTCGTGAGGAAGGCGACGGAGAGCACCACGACGACCGGCCAGTACAGCACCCGCACGGCCGTCTCGCTCCACGGCAGCAGCGTCACCACCGCGTCCGGCCCCGCCACCATCAGCGGCAGCGCGACCACGCCCATGACCAGTGCCACGAGGTAGAGCCCGAACGCCAGCAGCCGCGTCTTGACGATGCCGCGGTGGCCTTCGAGCCCGTACATGATCGTGATGGTGTCGATGAAGACGTTCACCGCCCGCGAGCCCGACCAGAGCGCGAGCGCGAAGCCGAAGGAGATCAGGTCGGCGCGCCCGCCGCGGGTGACGTCGTCGAGCAGTGGGCGGACGATCTCGTCGACGCCCTTGGCGGTCATGACCGTGTCGGAGGCGTCGATGATGTTGTGCCGGATGGTCTCGACGTCGATGAGCCACTGGTCGAAGTAGCCCAGCAGGCCGAGGAGGCCGAGGAGCAGCGGCGGCAGCGAGAGCAGGCTGAAGAACGCGGCCTCGGCGGCGAGCCCGATGACGCGGTACTGCATGCAGGAATTGACGGTGTCCTTCAGCAGCAGCCAGGCGACCCGGCGCTTGGGAAGGTTCTGGTACAGGGCGCGGGCCCGGCCCAGCCGGCCGCGGGGTTTGCCGCGTCCGCCCAGTTCCGCACCCGTTTCCCGATCTGCTCCCACCTGCCTACCGTAGCTGTCATGGCAGCAGGTACTCATACAGTGACGAATCAGGCACCGCCCCTGGTCGGCTACGACGTCTACGCCGCCGACGCGGCCCTCACCGAGGCGGTCGAGCGGTACGTCGCGCCCGAGCGGCACGCCGAGGCGGACGCGGAGCTGACCGCTCTCGGCCGGGCGGCCGGCTCCGCCGAGGCGCAGCGGTGGGGCGCCGAGGCGAACGCCTCGCCGCCCGTGCTGCACACCCACGACCGCTACGGCCACCGCCTCGACGAGGTCTCCTTCCACCCCTCGTGGCACCGGCTGCTGGCACGCGGGGTGGCGGCCGGGCTGACGGACGCCTGGGGGCGTCCTGACGGGCACGTGCGGCGGGCGGCCGGGTTCCTGGTGTGGACGCAGGCCGAGGCGGGGCACGGCTGCCCGCTGTCGATGACGCACGCCGCGGTGCCCGCGCTGCGCGCGCAGCCGGAGCTGGCGGCGGTGTGGGAGCCGCTGCTCACCTCGCGGACGTACGAGCCGGGCCTGGCGCCCGCCGCCGCGAAGGCGGGTGCGCTGGCCGGCATGGGGATGACGGAGAAGCAGGGCGGCTCGGACGTACGGGCCAACACCACCCGGGCGGAGCCCGCCGGGGACGGTGCGTACGCCCTGACGGGCCACAAGTGGTTCTGCTCGGCGCCGATGTCGGACGCCTTCCTGGTGCTCGCGCAGACGCCGGACGGCCCCGGGTCCGGCGGGCCCACCTGCTTCCTGCTGCCGCGCGTGCTGCCGGACGGCAGCCGCAACACCTTCCTGCTCCAGCGGCTCAAGGACAAGCTCGGCAACCGCTCGAACGCCTCCGCGGAGGTCGAGTTCGACGGCACGACGCTCGCCTGGCGGGTCGGCGAGGAGGGCCGCGGGATCCCGGCGATCATCGAGATGGTCGCCGCCACCCGGGTCGACTGCGCGACCGCCGCGGCGGCCGTGATGCGGCAGGCGGTGGCGCAGGCGGTGCACCACTGCACGCACCGCGCGGCGTTCGGCGGGGTCCTCGCCGACAAGCCGCTGATGCGCAACGTGCTGGCGGACCTGGCGCTGGAGTCGGAGGCCGCGACGGCGCTGGCGCTGCGGCTGGCGGCGGCGTACGACGCGGGCACGGACGAGGAACTGGCGTTCCTGCGGCTGGCGGTGCCGGCGGCGAAGTACTGGGTGACGAAGCGGTGCACGCCGGTGGCGGCGGAAGCCCTGGAGTGCCTGGGCGGCAACGGGTACGTGGAGGAGTCGGGGATGCCGCGGCTGCTGCGCGAGGCGCCGCTGAACTCGATCTGGGAGGGCTCGGGCAACGTCCAGGCGCTCGACCTGCTGCGCGCGCTGGGGCGGGAGCCGCGGGCGGTGGACGCCGTGCTCACCGAGATCGGCCGGGCCCGCGGCGCCGACCACCGGCTGGACCGGGCGGTGAAGGACCTGCTCACCGAAGTGGCGGACCTGGCGGGCGTCGAGTCCCGGGCGCGCCGGCTCGCGGAGCGGCTGGCGCTGGTGCTGCAGGGAGCGCTCCTCGTACGGCACGCGCCCGCCGCGGTCGCGGACGCCTTCTGCGCCTCGCGGCTGGGCGGCGAGTGGGGTACGGAGCTGGGGACGCTGCCGCACGGGCTGGACCTGCGCGCGGTGGTGGACCGGGCCCGGCCGGTGCCCGCGGTCTCGTAGTGCTCCGGTCGGAAAAGCCGCCTGAGCGGTTGCGGCAGGGCACGCGACAGCGGAAGGTCCCTCCCGCAGGGCGGGGAGGTGACCTTCCGCTGTGTCAGGGCGTCGGAAAGCGGTGCCGCGCCGACTCGGCACCCCCTCCGCTCGTCAACCCGGCCCCTACTCAACTCCGCGCGCACGCGCGCACGCAAAGGTTGCACACCGTTGCAGCGTGCTGTGGCGACATGACCGGTTTGGTCCAAGAGGTGGGCGGAGGGGCGGTGGCGCGTGCACCATTGACCCGGACCGGCTGAACGGACGGGCCAGCGGGGAGTGTTGTGCCGGAAAGTGCGGATGCGGGCGGCAGCGGGCGGGGGCACCGGCAGCGGAGCCGGGCGCGTGGCCCGCGGACCGCCTGGGGACGGGCGCTGACGGGCGGCGCCGCGGGCGGCCGTACGGGCGGCGCGCGGGCCGCCGAGGCGTACGCGGTCTCCGTGCCGGAACTGCGGCCGGCCGCCCACGTGCCACGCGAGCTGATCGGCGACTCGTGGCGCCGCGCGGAGGAGCGCGGCCTGGACCGCGAGGACGGCCGCCCCCGGCGGGTGGGCGTCGCGGAGCTGGAGTGGCGGCGGCGTACGGCGGGCGTCGGTGTCCTGCGCGAGGTGCTGTGCGACGGGCTGATCCCGGCCGGGGAGAGCGTGCCCGAGCACGTCGTCGTGGTCGCCGACGCCGACGGCGTGGTGCTGTGGCGGGAGGGCGAGCGCGCGATGCTCAAGGCGGTGAGCCGCATCGGCCTCGCGGAGGGCGCGAGTTGGAGCGAGGACTCCGCGGGCACCAACGGCATCGGCACCGCGCTGGCGACCGGCCGCCCCGTCGGCGTCTACGGCGACGAGCACTTCCTCCGCAACTGCCACCGGTGGAGCTGCGCCGCCGCGCCGCTCACCGACCCGCGCGACGGGCGGCTGCTCGGCGTGGTCAACGTCACGGGACCCGCACGCACGATGCCGACGATCTCGCTGGCGTTCGTCACCGCCGTCGGCCGGGTCGCGGAGGGCGAGTTGCGCGACCGGCACTGGACGGCGATGGGGCGGCTGCGGGCCGTCGCGGCGCCCGTGCTCGCCGGCATCGGCGGCCGGGTGCTGGCCGTCGACGAGCACGGCTGGGCGGCGGCGGCCACCGGGATGGCGCCGCCGGAGCGGGTGGCGCTGCCGAAGTCGCCTGCGGCGGGCGCGTGCGTGCTGCCGGGGCTCGGGCGGTGTGCGCTGGAGCCGCTGCCGGGCGGCGGATGGCTGGTACGGGTGGAGCCGGAGGGGTCCGCGGCCCCGCCGACGCGGGTGGTGCTGGACCTGACCCGGCCGGCGTCGCCGAGCCTGATGGTGCTGGGCGGCGCGGGGCGGTGGTCGCGGCAGGTGAGCCCGCGGCACGCGGAGTTGCTGTATCTGCTGGCGGTGCACCGCGACGGGTTCAGCTCCACGGCGCTGGCCGACGCGCTCTTCGGCGACCCGGGGCGTACCGTGACCGTACGGGCGGAGCTGTCCCGGCTGCGCCGGAAGCTGGGCGGGCTGCTGGCGCACCGGCCGTATCGTTTCTCCGACGAACTCGACGTCCAGCTCCTGCTCCCCAGCCGCCCCGACGACCTGCTCCCCCGGTCCACGGCCCCCGCGGTGCTGGCCGCGCGCCGCTGAGTTCGCCCGCGCGGGCTATGATCGCCCGCCCACGCGTCTGCAGGGGAGGAAGCGATGCCCGTCGCGCCCGCGACCAGTGACACCGTCTACGAACCCGTCCCCCTCTGGGCGAAGATCCCGCACGGGATCTGGCTCAGGGAAGCGACCTCGGTGGCCGTCGACTCGGCCGACCGCGTCTACGTCTTCAACCGCGGCAACATGCCGGTGCTCGTCTTCGACCCGGATGGCAACGTTGTCGACATGTGGGGCAACGACACCCCGTACCTCGGCACCGAGCTGTACGAGGACCCGTACGGCAACGTCCAGCCGCGCTGGCGCGGCTGCCGCTTCACCCGGCCGCACGCGGTCACCGTCGACCACGAGGACCACCTCTGGCTCGTCGACGACGTCGGCAACACGATCACCAAGACCGACCGCACCGGCACCACCCTGCTGACCCTCGGCACCGGCGAGCCCAGCGGCTTCCAGAGCGGCGAGCCCTTCAACCGCCCCACGGACGTGGCGATATGCCCGCGCACCGGCGACGTCTTCGTCACCGACGGCTACGGCAACTCCCGCGTCCACCACTACGACGCCACCGGCCGCCACCTCGCCTCCTGGGGCACCCCCGGCACCGACCCGGGCAGCTTCAGCCTCCCGCACGCGCTGACGCTCGCGGACGCCGCCGACGGCGACGGCACCGTGGTCGTCTGCGACCGCGAGAACCACCGCGTCCAGGTCTTCTCCCGCACCGGCGACTTCCGCACCACCTGGCACGCCCACAAGGCGGTCGCGGTCTGCGCCACGGGAACGGGTCCCGGCACCCGCCTCTACGTGGCGGAACAGGGCCCGCCCCCGATCCAGCACGGCGTCCCCGGCATCGGCCACAAGATCCGCGTCTTCGACGCCGCGGGCCACGAGATCACCCGCTTCGGCGCGGACCTCCCCGGGGAGTCCCCGGCGAGCTTCAACTGGCTGCACAGCATCGCGGTCGACTCGGCGGGTGACGTCTACGCGGCGGAGGTCTCGTACGTCGAGGTCGGCAGCAAACTGACCCCGCCCCGCGAGCTGATCAGCCTCCGCAAGTGGCGCCGGGTGCCGGGCTGACCCGGGGCGCTAGCGCGCGGCCTTGAGCCTATCGGCGAACCGGTGCGGAGAAGCTCGTACTCCGCAGGCAGGCGGACTCTCCGCACCCGCCACTGACAAGCCGCTCCGCAGAGGCACGGCGTGCCTCCCGGACCGGCCCCGACGCCCGCCTTGCGGCCCCGTACCGGCGGGCGGTGCTCCGGCGTTACGCGGAGAGCGGCAGGGGCTGCGTCGCGCACGCCTCGTCGTAGCGCCGTGCGAGCAGCAGCGCCAGTTCCGGCGCCGCCCCCAGCACCGGCGCGAGCACGTCCGCCCGCGCCTCGGTGGCGCCCCGCACGATGCGGTCCGGCAGGAAGCCCGGGGCGATGACGTAAGGCGCCACCGCCACCCGCTCGGCGCCGTCCGCGCGCAGCGCGCGGACGGCGTCGGCCGTACGGGGTGGTGCCGCGGAGGCGAACGCGGGCCGCACGGCGCACCATCCGGCGGTACGCCGCCACTCCCCCGCGGTCTCGGCGACGCTCGCGATCGCCTCCGGGTCGGAGGAGCCCGCCGCGGCCAGCACGACGCCCGTGCGGGCCCGCTCCGCGGGCAGGTGCAGCCCCGCCGCCGCCATCCGGCGGTCCAGCGCCGCCGTCAGCAGCGCGTCCGGGCCGAGCACGCCGCCCTGCACGACGCGCAGCCGCGGCAGCGCGGCCCGTACCTCGTCCAGGACGACGGGGATGTCGGACTTGGCGTGGAAGGCGCGGGCCAGCAGCAGCGGCAGCGCCACGACGTCACGTACGCCCTCGTCGTACAGCCGCCGCAGCGCCCGCGGCACCCGCGGGGCGCAGTGGTCCAGGTAGCAGGTCTCCACCCGCGCGTGCGGCCGCGCCGCCGCCACCCGCGCCGCGAGCGCGGCGACGGTGGCTGCGTGCCGCGGGTCGCGGCTGCCGTGGGCGACGATCAGCAGTACGGGATGCATGGCTCGCAACGCTAGGACGGTCCGGTTGGGGCTCGGTTGGGTCGCGGCGGAATCAGACGTTGATGCCGCACTCGGTCTTGGCGAAGCCCGCCCAGCGGCCGGCGCGGGCGTCCTCGCCGGGGGCGACGCGGCGGGTGCAGGGCGCGCAGCCGATGGAGGGGTAGCCGTCGGCCAGCAGCGGGTTGGTCAGCACGCCGTGCTCGGCGACGTACGCCTGCACGTCCTCCTCGGTCCAGCGGGCGATCGGCGAGACCTTCACCTTGCGCCGCTTGGCGTCCCAGCCGACGACCGGGGTGTTCGCCCGCGTCGGCGACTCGTCGCGGCGCAGGCCCGTGGCCCAGGCGTCGTACGCGGCCAGGCCGTCCTCCAGCGGCTGCATCTTGCGCAGCGCGCAGCACAGGTCGGGGTTGCGCTCGTACAGCCGCGGGCCGTACTCGGCGTCCTGCTCCGCGACCGTCAGCCGGGGCGTGAGCGAGACGACGTTCACGTCCATGACGGCGGCGACCGCGTCGCGGGTGCCGATGGTCTCGGGGAAGTGGTAGCCGGTGTCGAGGAAGAGGACGTCCACGCCCGGCATCGCACGGGACGCCAGATGGGCGACGACCATGTCCTGCATGGACGAGGTGACACAGAAGCGCTTGCCGAACGTGTCCGCGGCCCAGCGCAGGATCTCCAGCGCCGGGGCGTCCTCCAGTTCGCGGCCGGCCTGCTCGGCAAGCGCCGCGGTATCGGCGGTATCGGTATCCGCGTCATCGATGACCGTCATCGGTTGTGGTTCCCTCCATCGCTGTCGGGACGCAGGCCGTCGGCCAGCAGCCCGAGGAACGAGAGCTTGAAAGCGCGATTGCAGGCCCTGCACTCCCACGCTGTGCCTTCTCCGCGGGAGGTCCCCTCTTCGGACGGGCGCAGGTCCTCGTCGCCGCAGTACGGGCAGTAGAACGGCGCCGCCCGCCCGCTCACTTGAGGTCCTCCTCGCCGGCCCGCGCGGCCCACTGGGCGAACCGCTCGCCCTCCTCGCGCCCGGCGGTGTAGCGGGTGAGCACGCGCTCGACGTACTCGGGGAGCTGCGCGGCCGTGACCTTCAGGCCGCGTACCTTGCGGCCGAAGCCCGGGTCCATGCCGAGGCTGCCGCCGAGGTGGACCTGGTAGCCCTCGACCTGCCGGCCGTCCTCGTCGGTGACGAGCTGCCCCTTGAGACCGATGTCCGCCACCTGGATACGGGCGCAGGAGTTGGGGCAGCCGTTGAGGTTGATGGTGATCGGCTCGTCGAAACCGGGCAGCCGCCGCTCCAGCTCGTCGACGAGCGAGGCGCCGCGGGCCTTGGTCTCGACGATCGCCAGCTTGCAGAACTCGATGCCGGTGCAGGCCATCGTGCCGCGCCGGAACGGCGACGGTTCGACCTGGAGGTCCAGCGCCGCCAGCGCCTCGCGCAGCGGCTCGACCCGGTCCTCCTCGACGTCGAGGATGAGCATCTTCTGTTCCACGGTGGTACGCAGCCGGTCGGAGCCGTGTTCCGCCGCCAGCTCGGCGATCTTCGTCAGGGTGCCGCCGTCGACCCGGCCGACCCGGGCGGCGAAGCCCAGGTAGTAGCGGCCGTCGTGCTGCCGGTGCACCCCGATGTGGTCGCGCCAGCGCTCGGCGGGCGCCGCGGGCGGCGGGCCGTCGGGGAGCGTGCGCAGCAGGTACTCGTCCTGGAGCACCTGGCGGAACCTCGAAGGGCCCCAGTCCGCGAGCAGGTACTTCAGCCGGGCCCGGTTGCGCAGGCGGCGGTAGCCGTAGTCGCGGAAGATGGCGACGACGCCCTCGAAGACGTCCGGTACGTCCTCCAGCGACGCCCAGGCGCCGATCCGTACCCCCAGCTTGGGATTGGTCGACAGGCCGCCGCCGACCCAGACGTCGAAGCCCGGACCCAGCTCCGGGTGCTCGACGCCGACGAAGGCGACGTCGTTGATCTCGTGCACGATGTCGAGCTGCCGCGAGCCGGAGATCGCGCCCTTGAACTTCCGGGGCAGGTTCGAGTACGCCGGATTGCCCACCACGCGCCGCTGGATCTCCTCCAGCGCCGGGGTGCCGTCGATGATCTCGTCCGCCGCGATGCCGGCGACCGGGGAGCCGAGGACGACGCGCGGGACGTCGCCGCACGCCTCGGTGGTGGAGAGCCCCACGGACTCCAGCCGGCGCCAGATCTCGGGGACGTCCTCGATCCGGATCCAGTGGAGCTGGATGTTCTGCCGGTCGGTGAGGTCCGCGGTGCCGCGGGCGAACTCCTGCGAGATCTCGCCGATCGTCCGCAACTGGGTCACCGTCAGCCGGCCGCCGTCGACGCGGACGCGGAGCATGAAGTGCTCGTCGTCCAGCTCGTGGGGCTCCAGGACCGCCGTCTTGCCGCCGTCGATACCGGGCTTGCGCTGGGTGTACAGCCCCCACCACCGCATCCGGCCGCGCAGGTCTGCGGGGTCGATGGAGTCGAAGCCACGCTTGGAGTAGATCGTCTCAATGCGTGTCCGCACATTGAGACCGTCGTCGTCCTTCTTGATCTGCTCGTTGCCGTTGAGCGGCGTGAAGTGGCCGGCGGCCCACTGGCCTTCGCCGCGGTGGCGGCCCGCCTTGCGGCGACCGGCCGCCGTGGGGCGCGAGGAGGAGTTAGCCATGACAGGGGTGTCCTTAAGGCAAGCGGAGGAGCCGGCCCTGGGCGCGTACGACCCTGATGACCTGCGCAAACGGTTCTCCGGCAGGGCGGCTGTACAAGGGCGCGCGCGGGCGTCCGCGACGGTGGGGACGGCTGGGCGGCGGCGGGAGGTCGGCGGTGCTGTGACTTTCAGCCCGCCGGACAGATGGCGCTGGACATACGGCCGAGATCGACGTGACGCCGACTCACCAGGGCGACTCCAGCTCGATCCATGGAGAGAGCGTGGCATGGGGTGCCGCGGATCGTCCACAGTAATCCGCCATACGGACAGTCCGGTCTTGCCATGTGGACACTGGGATGTGAGCGCCTATTTCTGCGGTCCGCCGGCAGCCCTGTCCTCGGTGCGTACGCCGAAGACCCGGAAGCCCCGGCGCCGGTAGTTGTCGAGGGCGTACGGGCCGTCATCGCTGCAGGTGTGCACCCACACCCGGCGCGTGGGCGACCGCCCGGGCCACCGCTCCGCCAGGTCCCAGGCGCGGGCCGTGCCGACGGAGAGCAGGTGCCCGCCGACGCGCCGGCCGCGGAACGCGGGCAGCAGCCCGAAGTACGTGATCTCGACCACCCCGTCGGACTGCCCCTCCAACTCCAGGTAGCCGGCGGGCGTCCCGCGCTCGTACGCCACCCACGTCTCGGTCCCCGGCTGCTCGACGAAGGCGCGCCAGCGCTCCTCGTCCCACACCAGCCGGTCCGTCCACGACACGTCGGCGCCGACGGCCCCGTAGAGATAACGGCTGAAACCCGGGGAGGGGACAGCGGCGCGTACGACGGTCAGCTCGCCGGCCGCGACGGTCGCCGGCGCGGCCGCCGGGGTGAGATCGTCCGCGGCGGTCTGCTCCAGTGACCAGGTGGTGAGGGCGCTGCTCTCCATGGAGGAATCAGACCACGGCGCACGGTGCCTTGCGGAGCCGGGTGCGGTGCAGGAATCTGCCTCACGACCCCTTGCCCGCGGGTGGGCGCCGCCCGTAGCTTATGGCAAGCGCTTTCTGTGGCCTTGGCCACTGTCGTAGCACCGCACCTGGCACCACTCGGCACCACCTGGCACCACCCTCACTGCACGACCGCAGGACGACCTTCGGAACAGGCCGCCACGGTCACCGCCCGGAAGCCACCCGGGCCGGTGCCGGGAGCCGTTCCACCGTCCGCAAGAACCGCACCGGCGACGGCCACGTGTTCAACCTCGATTGGATGCATCTCGAGTGACAACGGCACAGGACGACATCAAGGCGCCCGCCGCCGTCCCGACCGCTCCCGAGCGGACGGGGCGGCGCGGAGCGCGCTTCGGCAACCAGCTCGCCGCCTTCGGCTCCGCCGTGTGGCGGCCCCTCATCGTGCTCGCCGTGATCGGCCTCGTCTGGTGGTTCGTCACCGCGCGGGAGATGGTCGAGCGCTACCTCGTCCCCACCCCCGGCTCGGTCTTCGAGGTCATGTGGGAAGACCGCTCGATGCTGGCGGAGCACACCTACGTGACGCTGTACGAGACGGTCATCGGCTTCCTGCTGGCGGCGCTCATCGGCATCGCCTCGGCCGTGCTCATCGTCTACTCCAAGACCGCCGAGCGCTCCCTCTACCCGATCATCCTCTTCGCCCAGGTCATCCCGAAGATCGCCATCGCGCCGATCCTCATCGTGTGGTTCGGTACCGGGCTCTCCCCGAAGATCATCCTGGCGGTGCTCATCGCCTTCTTCCCCGTCGTCGTCTCCGGCGTCGCCGGGCTGCGCGACACCGACCCCGAACTGCTGGACCTCTCCGCGACGATGGGCGCCAGCCGGTGGAGCGTCTTCGTCAAGGTGCGCTTCCCCGGCGCGCTGCCGCAGCTCATGGCGGGGCTGAAGGTCGCGGTGACGCTCGCGGTGGTCGGCGCCGTCGTCGGCGAGTTCGTCGGCGCCAGCGAAGGGCTCGGCTACATCCTGCTGCTCGCCAGCGGCAACCTGAACTCCGCGCTGCTCTTCGCGGACCTGATCCTCATGTCGGCGATCGGCGTGGTGCTGTTCGTCGTCATCGAGGTGGCCGAGTCCCTCCTCATCCCGTGGCACGCCAGCCGCCGCGAGGGCTCCAGCGTGACCATGGCGACGACCTGAGCGGGGCCCCTGCCGGCCCGTGCGCGTCCATGGCACCGCAGCCCGTATCCCGCAGTAGGACCACCCAGGAAGGCAACGACATGAAACGCACCGCGGCGACACTCACCCTGCTGAGCGCGCTGCTCGCCGCCGCCGGCTGCGCCCCCGACACGTCGGACGACGACGGCGGCGACTCAGGCGGCGACGGCAACGGCAACGGCAAGAAGGTCACGCTGACGCTCAACTGGGTGCCGTACGGGGAGCACGCCGCCTTCTACTACGGCGTGGAGAAGGGCTTCTACGCCGACGAGGGCATCGACCTGGAGATCAAGCCCGGCAACGGCTCCGGGGCCACCATCCAGCAGGTCGCGCAGAACAAGACCGACTTCGGCTGGGCCGACACCCCGCCGCTGATGGCCGGCATCGGCGAGGGCATGGGGGTCAAGAGCCTCGGGGTCTACCTCCAGAAGGGCCCCTCCTCCGTGCAGTTCGTCTCCGACGAGAACATCAAGGAGCCGGCCGACCTGGAGGGCAAGACCGTCGCGGGCACGCCGGGCGACGCGATGTACGCCACCTTCCCCGGCTGGCTGGAGGCCAACGACGTCGACCCGTCGAAGGTCAAGGTCGTCAACGTCCAGCCCGCGGACAAGATCTCGCAGCTCGCCGCCGGCAAGGTCGACGCCATCATGGGCTTCTTCCACGACCAGGGCCCGACGATCGAGAACACCACCGGCGAGACGGTCGACTACATCCTCTTCTCCGACTTCGGCATGAACGTCCTCGGCACCGGCATCGTCGCCTCCGACAAGATGCTGGCCGACGACCCGGAGCTGGCCAAGGCGTTCGTCCGGGCCACGACGAAGTCCTGGCAGGAGGTCGAGGCCAATCAGGAAGAGGCCGTGAAGATCATGTCCGAGGCCGCGACCGAGCCGCCGCCGGACAACGTGCTCGCCAACCAGCTCAAGGACACCCTGCCGTTGCTGCAGGGCGACGGCGGCGGTATCGGCGTCAACTCCGAGGAGTCGTGGCAGGAGACCATCGACCTGCTGTCGGACGGCGGGATGCTGAAGGAGGCCAAGAAGCCCGCCGACTACTGGGACGCGTCGTACGCCGCTAAGGGGTGAGCAGTGCCGCAGCTCGAAGAGAAGAAGACCGCCGCGACCGACGCGGCGGCGTCCGCAAGCATCGACATCCGCGAGGTGACGTGCACCTTCACGACGAAGCGCAGTCGCACCACGGCGGTCGACGGGGTCTCGATGCGGATCGAGCCCGGTGAGTTCGTCTCCATCCTCGGCCCTTCGGGCTGCGGCAAGTCGACCCTGCTGAAGATGATCGCCGGCCTGGTGCTGCCGACGACGGGCCAGGTCAGCCTCCTGGGCCGGCAGGTGACCGGACCGCAGCGCAACATCGGCTTCGCCTTCCAGCGGGCCGCGCTGCTGCAGTGGCGCGGGGCGCGGAAGAACATCCTGCTCCAGGCCGAGATGCGCGGCATGGACAAGCAGACCGCGGCCCGCCGGGCCGACGAGCTGATCGAGCTGACGGGCCTGAAGGGCTTCGAGGAGGCCCTGCCGCACGAGCTGTCCGGCGGCATGCAGCAGCGCGTCGCCCTGTGCCGCGCGCTGCTGCACGAGCCGCCGGTGCTGCTGCTCGACGAGCCGTTCGGCGCGCTCGACGCGCTGACGCGGGAGCATCTGAACGTCGAGCTGAACCGCATCTGGCGGGAGACGGGCACGACCATCGTGCTGGTCACCCACTCCATCTCGGAGGCCGTCTACCTCGGCACCCGGGTCGAGGTGATGAGCGCCCGCCCGGGCCGGATCATCGAGACGATGCCGGTGGACCTGCCGCCGGCCCGGGACTACGGGAAGGTCATGTCGGCGCCGGAGTTCGAGACCCTGGCGGCCCGCATCCGCGGCCTCCTGGGCGGCGCCCACTAGCCCGCCACCGGTACGCCGCCGCCCGGGGCCCGCGCATCACGGAGCCCCGGGCGGCGGCGTATGCGCGCCCGCGGCAGATGCAACACACGCTTCCTATCGTTTCGGAGCCCGCCCCCGTACGAACCCCGGAACGAGGTCTCCATGTCCACCCCGCCGACGCTCTCCCCCACCCCGCCCGCCGTCGCGCCCGGCGCACCCGCCGCCCCGGCGCCCCCGCGCTCGCCGAAGCGGCCCGGCGGCGGGCTGCGCCCGGTCCGTACCGACCCGGTGACCGACTGATGGCCGCCGGGACCCCCGGGATCGACGCCGCGCTCGCCGCCGTACGCGCCACGCTGGACCGCCTCACCCCCCGGCAGGCGTACGCCGCCCTCGCCGAAGGCGCCGTCCTCGTGGACACCCGGCCCGAGTTCCAGCGGCGCGCCTCCGGCACCGTGCCGGGGGCCCTGCCGGTGGAGCGCAACCACCTGGAGTGGCGCTGCGAGCCGGCCGGCGGCGCTTCGGTGGCCGAGGCCACCGGCACGGGGGTGCACTGGATCGTCATGTGTGACGGGGGATACGCCTCGTCGCCGGCCGCCGCCTCGCTCAGATCCCTCGGGCTGACCCGGGCGACCGATCTGATCGGCGGCTTCCAGGCGTGGCGGGCGGCCGGGCTGCCGGTCACGCTCCCGTAACACCTCACCCGCACAAAGGCGTACAGAGGTGCACGAAACCCTGACCCGCATGCCGGGCGATTCGTCCACGCCTCAAGAACCCCCTTGACCGAGCCGCCTCGACGGGCTTATCCCTACTAAGTCAATAGGAATACTCGGAAAGACGATGTGGAATCCCGGATCACCCCGAGAGGATGACCCTCCCGTGTCTGCACCACGCCGCCGCCGCGCGGCCATACGCCTGCTCGCCGGTACCGCCGCCCTTCCCCTGCTCGCCCTCACCGCCTGCGGTTACGGCTCCGACAACGACGGCAAGGGCGACGACGCGGCCCCCGCCGCCCAGGGCGAGAAGATCGGCGGTCTCGACGAGATCAACATCGGCTTCTTCGGCAACGTGACCCACGCGACCCCCCTGGTCGGCCTCGGCGACGACGGCCTGATCACCGAGGAGCTGGGCGGCACCGCCGTCAAGCGGCAGATTTTCAACGCGGGACCGTCCGCCATCGAGGCGCTCAACGCCGGCTCCGTCGACATGACCTGGATCGGCCCCTCCCCCGCCATCAACGGCTACACCCAGGCGGACGGCCGCAACCTGCGCATCGTCGCGGGCGCCACCTCCGGCGGCGCCTCGCTGGTCGTCAACCCCGACAAGATCAAGACCCTGGACGACCTGGAGGGCAAGCGGATCGCCACGCCGCAGATCGGCAACACCCAGGACGTGGCCCTCCTCAACTACCTCGCCGGCGAGGGCCTGGAGGTCGAGCCGGAGTCCGGCAAGGGCGACGTGCTCGTCATCCGCCAGGACAACAAGGAGATCCCGACCACCTTCCAGCAGGGCGGCCTCGACGGCGCCTGGGTGCCGGAGCCCACCGCCTCCAACCTGGTCGCCAAGGGCGGCGAGGTGCTGCTGAACGAGAAGGAGCTGTGGGACGACGGCACGTTCGTCACCACCCACCTGATCGTCTCGCAGACGTTCCTCAAGGACCACCCCGACGTGGTCGAGGCCGTCGTGCGCGGTTCTGTGAAGACCAACGCCTGGATCAAGGAGAACCCGGACGAGGCCAAGACCCTGGTCAACGAGGGGATCGAGGAGTACTCGGGCAAGCCACTGCCCGACGACGTGCTCGACCGCGCCTTCGGCGACATCGAGGTCACCGACGACCCGCTCGCCTCCACCCTCGGCGACCAGGCCGACCACAGCGTCAGGTCGGGCCTCCTCGACGAGGCGAGGACCGACGGCATCTACGACCTGTCCATCCTCAACAAGGTGCTCAAGAGCGAGGGCCGGCCCGCGGTCGACGACGCCGGCCTCGGCGTCGAGTAGCTCTGCCCGCCTCACCTCCGGGAGGTGCAAGAGATGTCCACCGCCATCACCGACGACGCCCCGGCCGGCTCCGCGCAGGCCGGGGACGGGCCCGCGGCCCGCATCACGCACGTGTCCAAGACGTTCGGGCGCCCGGGGGCTCGGCTCCTGGTGCTCGACGACGTCACCGTCGACGTCGCGCCGGGCGAGTTCGTCACGCTGCTCGGCGCGTCGGGATGCGGCAAGTCCACCCTGCTCAACCTGGTCGCCGGCCTGGACGCGCCGACCGCCGGGACCATCGAGATACCCGGCGGCCAGCGTCCGGCGCTGATGTTCCAGGAGCACGCCCTCTTCCCATGGCTGACCGCGGGCAAGAACGTCGAGCTGGCGCTGAGGATGCGCGGGCTCGGCAAGGCCGAGCGCCGCACCGAGGCGGAGCGCCTGCTCGAACTCGTCCGGCTGGGCGGCGCGTACGGCAAGCGGGTGCACGAGCTGTCCGGCGGCATGCGCCAGCGCGTCGCGCTGGCCCGCTCGCTCGCGCAGGACAGCAAGCTGCTGCTGATGGACGAGCCGTTCGCCGCGCTCGACGCCATCACTCGCGACGTCCTGCACGACGAGCTGACCCGCATCTGGGCGGAGACGAAGGTCTCCGTGCTCTTCGTCACCCACAACGTGCGCGAGGCCGTCAAGCTCGCCGAGCGCGTGATCCTCATGTCCTCCCGCCCCGGGCGCATCGCCCGGGAGTGGACCATCGACATCCCGCAGCCGCGCCGGATCGAGGACACCGAGGTGGCCAACCTCTCACTGGAGATCACGGAAGAGCTGCGAGAGGAGATCCGCCGCCATGGCAAGCACTGACACCACCGGCAGCACCGGCACGTCCGGCGCGAAGTCCGGGGCGAAGTCCGGTGAGGACTCCGCCGCCCGCCTCGCCGGGCTCGAAGCGGGCCTCGACGCCCTCGACACCAGGACCGCTTCACGTACCCCGCTGCGCCAGGTGCTGCTGCAGAAGGTGCTGCCGCCGATCATCGCGGTCGCCCTCGTCGTGGCCGTCTGGCAGTTGCTGTACGTGCTGGAGGTCAAGCCCGACTACCAGCTGCCGGGCCCCGGCCAGGTCTGGGACGCGCTCGCCGACCAATGGTACGAGGGCACGCTCTTCGACGTCATCTGGACGAGCCTCTCCCGCGGCGTGCTCGGCTTCCTCATCGCCATCGCCATCGGCACCCCGCTCGGCCTGATCGTCGCCAAGGTGCCGTTCGTCCGCGCCGCGATCGGCCCGGTCCTCACCGGGTTGCAGTCCCTGCCGTCGGTGGCCTGGGTGCCGGCCGCGATCATCTGGTTCGGCCTCACCCCGTCGATGATCTACGCGGTGGTGCTGCTCGGCGCCGTCCCGTCGATCGCCAACGGGCTGGTCGCCGGCATCGGCCAGATCCCGCCGCTGTATCTCCGCGCCGGCCAGGTCATCGGCGCCGCCGGGCTGCACGGCGTACGGCACGTGCTGCTGCCGGCGGCGCTGCCCGGCTATCTGGCCGGGCTCAAGCAGGGCTGGGCGTTCTCCTGGCGGTCGCTGATGGCCGCCGAGATCATCGCCACCTCCCCCGACCTCGGGGTGGGCCTGGGTCAGTTGCTGGAGACCGGCCGCGGCTACCAGGACATGGCGATCGTGCTCAACGCGATCCTGCTGATCCTCATCGTCGGCGTCGCCATCGAGCTGCTGGTGTTCGGCCCGCTGGAGCGCCGGGTGCTGCGCAACAGGGGGCTGCTCGTGGCGCGCTGACGCGAGCCGGCTCCCCTGAGAACCCGCCGGGGACCGTTCCGGGCCTGAAATCCGGGCCCGGAACGGTCCCCGGCGTGATGCGTGTAAGGGACATGACTCCTTCGGGGTGGGGTTATCCCCCCTTCTTTCGGTGGAGCTGAGCACCATCGGGTTCACCAGCCAGCACGATGGGGTCCGCACCCGGCCTTCTCTAGCGTCGTATCGGCAGGTGGGGGCAGTGTGCCGCCGCCGCGCACGAGGGAGAAGGACGATGGGGGCACCGAGGGCGCCGAGGCACACGAAGCGGCGCCAGGGCGTCGCCGCGGCCGTCGGCGGCTGGAGCGTCACCCACCGCTGGGCCGCGGTGGGTATCTGGGTGTTGTTCGTGGTGCTGGCGACGGTCGCCGGCTCCGCGGCGGGGCGGGCGGAGGTCAGCGACAGCGAGGAGGTCCCGGGCGAGACCGGGCGGTCCGCGAAGATCCTGGAAGACGCGGGCGTGGACGAGCCGGTCGGGGAGAGCGTGCTCGTCCAGTCGCGGCAGGGCGGGCCGAAGGCGTCGGCGAGCGAGTTCCGCACCGCCGTCGAGGACGTCGTGCGGGCCGTCGAGGGCACCGGCGAGGTGACGGACGTCGTCTCGCCGTACGAGAGCGACACGATCTCCGCGGACGGGCGCTCGGCGCTGGTCCAGTTCCGGATGAAGGGCGACCCGGAGACCGCGGCGGACCGGGTGGAGCCGGTGACCGACGCGGTCGCGGAGGTCCAGGACGCACACGGGCCGCGGGGCCTGCTGATCGAGGAGATCGGCGGCGCCAGCATGGAGAAGACCTTCGACGACGCCTTCGGCGAGGACTTCAAGAAGGCGGAGTACTCGGCGGTGCCGATCGCGTTCGGCATCCTGCTCATCGTCTTCGGCGCCTTCGTGGCCGCGCTGCTGCCGATGGTGCTGGCGATCACCGCGATCGTGGCCACGATGGGCCTGATGGGCGTGGTCAGCCACGTGCAGCCGATGAGCGACGTCGCCGACTCGGTGATGCTGCTGGTGGGGCTCGCCGTCGGCGTCGACTACTGCCTCTTCTACCTGCGCCGCGAGCGCGAGGAGCGGGCCAGGGGCCGGGACGCGCGGACCGCGCTGGAGATCGCCGCCGCCACCTCCGGGCGGGCGGTGCTGGTCTCCGGCATCACGGTCATCGTCGCGATGTGCGGCATGCTCTTCACCGGCCTCGCCGACTTCGCGGCGATGGGCGTCGCGTCGCTGATGGTGGTCGCGGTGGCCATGGTCGGCTCGGTGACCGTGCTGCCGGCGATGCTGTCGCTGCTCGGCGAGCGGGTCGAGAAGGGCCGGGTGCCGTTCCTGGCGCGGCTCAAGCGCGGCAGGACCAACGCCGGCGGCGAGAGCCGGGTGTGGCGGGCCGTGCTGACGCGCGTGCTGCGCCGGCCGAAGGCCGCGGTGATCGTGGCCACCGGCGCGCTCGCGGCGATCGCCCTGCCGGCGGTGGGCATGAACACCGCGAACCTCACGCTGGACCAGGAGTTCGGCGACTCGCTGCCGATCGTGCAGACCTACGACCGGATCAACGAGGCGTTCCCCGGCGGCTCCGACCCCGCCGAGGTGGTCGTCAGGGCCGACGACATCAACGCGCCCGAGGTCCGCGAGGCCATCGTCGACTTCGAGGAACAGGCGCTGGACACGGGCGCCTCCAAGGGCCCGATCGACATCCAGGTCTACGACGAGAAGAACGTCGCCATCATCGAGGTGCCCCTCGTCGGCGGCTCCGACCAGGACAAGGCGGAGAAGAGCCTCGCGCTGCTGCGCGACGAGATCCGGCCGGTGACGCTGGAGGCGGTGGACGGCGTGGAGGCGCCGGTCGGCGGCCAGGTCGCGGGGAGCAAGGACTTCAACGACCAGCTCGTCGGCGCGGTGGTGCCGGTCTTCCTCTTCGTGGTGGCCTTCGCCTTCCTGCTGATGCTGATGGCCTTCAGGTCGCTGACGATCGCCGTCACCTCGATCCTGCTCAACCTGCTGTCGGTGGGCGCCGCGTACGGCGTGCTGACGATGGTCTTCCAGCACGGCTGGGGCGCGGGCCTGGTCGGTGCCGAGGGGGTCGGGGCGATCGTCGCCTGGCTGCCGCTCTTCCTCTTCGTCATCCTCTTCGGGCTGAGCATGGACTACCACGTGTTCGTGGTCTCGCGGATCAAGGAGGCGCGGGCGCAGGGGCGGAGCACCGCGGACGCCATCTCGCACGGGGTGATCACCACCGCGGGCGTGGTGACCAGCGCGGCCGTCATCATGGTCGCGGTGTTCTCGATCTTCGGCACGCTGTCGATGCAGTCCATGAAGCAGATGGGCGTCGGCCTGGCGACCGCCGTGCTGATCGACGCGACGATCATCCGCGGCGTGCTGCTGCCGGCGGTGATGGCGCTGCTCGGCGAGCGCAACTGGTACTTCCCGAAGGCGCTGCGCCGGCTGCCCGACCTGGAGCACGCCGAGCCGCAGCCGGTACCGATGGGTAGCGTTCCGCCGCCGGTTCCCGCAGACTCTCCGTTGGCCGAAGGGAGCCGCCGATGAACCTGCCGTTCGGCAACTACCAGAACGAGATCTATCTGAACGGGCTGGCGGATGAGCTGCCGCCGTTCACCACCGACCTCACCGCGCTGGAGCAGTCCGCGCGCGAGCGGCTGGCGGACGGTCCGTTCTGGTACGTCGCGGGCGCGGCCGGCTCGGGCGCCACCGCCCGGGCCAACCGGTCGGCGTTCGACCGGGTCCGCCTCGTCCCGCGCATGCTGACCGGCGCCACCGAGCGGAGCCCGGCCACCACCGTGCTGGGCACCGCGCTCCCCGCGCCCGTACTGCTGGCGCCCGTCGGGGTGCAGTCGATCGTGCACCCCGACGGCGAACTGGCCACGGCCCGCGCCGCCGCCGCCCTCGGCCTCCCGATGGTGATGTCCACGGCCTCCTCGTACACCATCGAGGAGGTCGCCGAGGCGAGCGGCGCGGGCCCGCGCTGGTACCAGCTCTACTGGCCGAACGACGACGAGGTGTGCGTCAGCATCCTGGCGCGCGCCCGCGCCGCGGGCTTCACCGCGCTCGTCGTCACCCTCGACACCTGGACGCTGGCCTGGCGCCCGCGCGATCTCGACGCCGCCTACCTGCCGTTCATCCGCGGCGTCGGCACCGCCGTCGCCTTCTCCGACCCGGCGTTCCGCGCAGGGCTCGAGAAGCCGCCGGAGGAGGACCTGGGCGCGGCGGTGCTGCGCTGGGTGCCGATGTTCACCGGCAAGGACCGGACGTGGGACCGGCTGCCCTTCCTGCGGGAGCACTGGGACGGGCCGATCCTGCTGAAGGGCGTCCAGCACCCGGACGACGCCCGCCGGGCCGCGGACGCGGGCATGGACGGCGTCGTCGTCTCCAACCACGGCGGCCGGCAGGTCGACGGCGCGGTCGCGTCGCTCGACGTGCTGCCGGAGGTCGCCGCGGCGGTCGGCGACCGGGTCGAGGTGCTCTTCGACTCGGGCGTACGGACCGGGGCCGACGTGCTCAAGGCCCTGGCGCTGGGCGCGCGTGCGGTGCTGTACGGCAGGCCGTACGCGTACGGCCTCGCGCACGGCGGCGAGGCGGGCGTCACGCACGTGCTGCGCAGCCTGCTCGCCGACCTCGACCTCACCCTGGGGCTGTCCGGTCACCGCTCGGTGCGCGAGCTGGGCCCCGGCGACGTGCGGCGGCTTCCGGACTGATGGCCCGCAGCGCGTAGCCCACGGCGGTGGCGGCGACGTAGCTGAGGACGGCGTACACGGCGCCCGGCATGGCCATCGCGGTGCTGTCCAGCAGGGTGGGGCTGATCGCGATGGTCATGGCCAGGCCCACGTTGTGCATGCCGATCTCGAAGCAGCACGCCACGGCCTGCGGGTGCGCGGCGCGCACCAGCCGGGTGGCGCCGTAGCCGACGGCCAGCGAGACCAGCGTGAAGAGGAACGTGATCGGCCCGAGGTCCACGAACGAGTCGGTGATGCGGTCCCGTTCCGCCCAGGCCACGCCGACGATCACCAGGAAGAGCCCGAACAGGGACGCCACCCGCACCGGCCGGTCGATGCGCTCCCTCACCCGCGGGGCGCGGGTCCTGGTGACCATGCCGAGCCCGACGGGGATCAGCACGATCGCGAAGACCTGGAGGATCTTGTCGTAGTTGAGCCCGAGGGAGTCGCGGCCGACGTCGAAGTACTCCAGCGAGAAGTTGACGATCAGCGGCAGGGAGAAGAGCGAGAGCGCCGAATTGACGGCGGTGAGCGTGATGTTGAGGGCCACGTCGCCGCCGAAGAGCCGGCTGTAGTAGTTGGCGACGGCCCCGCCGGGCGACGCGGCGAGCAGCATCATCCCCACCGCGTACGCGGGCGCCAGGTCGAAGGCCAGCACCAGCCCGAAGCAGGCGGCGGGCAGGAGAAGGACCTGGCAGAGCAGCGCGACGGCGACGGCCCGGGGGTGGTGCTTCACCCGCCGGAAGTCGGCGAGCGTGAGGCCCAGCCCGAGGCCGTACATGATGACGGCGAGGACGACGGGCATCATGACGGTCGTTACCGGGGAGTTCACGCGCACCAGCCTGCCGGGGCGCGCGGCGCGCTGTCCATGCCGGAGAGGTCTCGTTAATTCGATGGCGCCTCCGCTTGCGTCCGGCCCAGGATGGCGCATGCTCACGACACTCCTCGCCTTCCTCGGGGCCTGCTCGCTGATCGCCGCGACGCCGGGACCCAGCACGGTCCTGATCATCCGCAACTCGATGCACAGCCGCCGCGCCGGGATGATGACCGTCCTGGGCAACGAAACGGGGGTCTTCCTGTGGGGCACGGTCGCCGCGTTCGGGCTCACCGCGCTGCTGGCGGCGTCGCAGATGGCTTACGACGTGATGCGCTGGGTCGGCGCGGCGGTGCTGATCTGGTTCGGGGTGCAGGCGCTGCGCGCGGCGCGGCGGGGGACGGTGGCGGAGTTCGCGGACCGGGCGGGGCCCGAGGTCACGTCGTGGCGGGCGTACCGCTCGGGGCTGCTGCTGAACCTGGCGAATCCGAAGGTGGGCATCTTCGCGATGTCGTTCCTGCCGCAGTTCGTGCCCGCGTCGGCGCCGCAGTTGGCGACGACGGTCGTGTTCGCGGCGCTGTGGGCGGTGTACGAGGTCGGCTGGTACGCGGTGTACGTGTGGTTCGTGGGGCGGCTGAAGGGGCTGCTGTCGCGGGCGGGCGTGCGCAAGCGGCTGGAGCAGGTGTCCGGCACGGTGCTGGTGGCGCTGGGGATCCGGCTGGCCGTGGAGCACTGAGCGGCGCGCGGCGGCGCGTTGGCGGGTGGGCGCATGGGGGCGCGGGAGGCGCACGGGACGGAACGCGACCCTGACCGGAACGTGACGTGCCCGTGCGCCGGAGGCCGCAGACTGGTCCGCCATGTACGTGCGCTCAGGCGGCGCCATCGCCGCATCGGGACGGATACTCGCGGCCGTCGTGCTCCCGGCCGCCCTGCTGGCGGCGGGCTGCGGAGGCGGAGGCGGGGACGGGGGCGGGGACGGGGAGGGGGAGGAGGAGGTGGCGGCCGACTGTACGTTCGCTTCCGACCGGGACGGCGGCGCCTCCGGCCGGGCCGGCGGCCCTGCACACCGGGACGACGTGGACGGCGACGGGCACGCCGACGTCGTGGCCAACGGCTGGTACAAGGTCCCGGCGAACCCGGGCACGGAGTGGCGCAACAACCGCTTCGTGCTCCGCGCCGCGGCCGGCGGCCCGGACCCGTCGGCCGCCTTCCCGCTCACCGGCTGCTACCCGCCACACGGCCCGCAGTCGCAGTATCCCGTGGGCCACGACTTCTCCGTCCAGCTCACCGGGGACCTCGACGACGACGGGTACGCCGACGTCCTCGTCCGCGGGGTACGGGGCCCGGACGGCTCCCAGTCCCGCCGGCAGCGCATCCTCTGGGGCGGTCCCGACGGCCCGGTGGCCGCCACCGACCTCCCCCGGGACGCCGACCCGGCCGCCGCCGTGGGCGACTTCGACGGCGACGGCACCCCCGACCTGCTCACGCTCGCCGTCTCGGGGGGCGAGTACGACATGCACGCCCAGCCCGCCACCGTGCTGCGCGGCCCCCTCGACCGCGCCGGCGGGAAGCCGCGCGGCGAGACGGGGACCGACGTGGGCTTCGGCGGCTGGGCGTCCGTCACCGACGTGGCCGTCGGCGACTTCGACGGCGACGGCCGCGACGACCTGGTCACCAAGGCCACGTACGACGAGGAGGACGTGCGCTTCGAGGAGGACATGCCGGAGGAGGTCGTCGACGCCGCGCTCTACCGGGGAACGCCGGAAGGGCTGCGGCTCGCCGGCGCCGTGCCCGGCGTCACCTCCGGGTCGCGCGACGGAGCCACTCCCCTCGTGGCCGGCGACTTCGACGGCGACGGGACGGACGACATCGTCGCCCGGGGGTGGCTGGGGGACGCCGTCGTGGTCTACGGCAGCCCGGAGGGTCCGGGGGGCGGCCGCAAGGCCGTCGAGCTGGGCCGGCGGGTCGGCCTGGCCGTCGTCGTCGGCGACGTGAACGGCGACGGGACGGACGACCTCGCCACGTCCCACTCCCCGAGCGGCGGCGAGGGCGAGGTCGCGGTGACCCTGGGCGGCCCCGGCGGTCTCGCCGTGGCCGGCACGCAGGTCGTCGTGGCGCAGGACGTGGGGGCGGAGCCGGGGCTGCGCCGGAACGCGGACCACTTCTTCGGCTGGCAGCTCTACCTCGCCGACCTCGACACGGACGGGGACGACGACCTGGTCGTCGGCACGTTCCGCGCGGGTGACCCGCCGGGGAAGTCCGGCTACTGGATCTTTCAGGGCACGCCGGAGGGCACGTCCGTGGCGGACCGCGACTTCGTCACGACCGAGGACGCCGGATAGCCCGTATCCGGTGCTACGCGCGGTGCGAGGGAGCGACGGGCAGGTAGCCGAGGTCCACCGGACCGCCGCGGGGCGCGGCGAGGAGGCGGGCCAGCGGCGGCGGCCACAGCGGCTCGCACGGCTCCGCCGCCTCCGCAGGAGACCACCACTTCCAGCCGAGGATGCGGTCCTCCGGGTGCCGCGCGACCGCCTCCGCGGTGGGCTCGCGGCGCGGCCCGGCGGCCAGGTAGATGTGCTCGTGCTGGCGCACCGGCACGCCCTGCCGGGTGAAGTCGTGCTCCCAGGTGCACAGCAGCTCGCCGGCCACGATGTCCGTCCAGCCGGTCTCCTCGTGCAGCTCGCGCACCGCGCCCGCGCGCGGGCTCTCGCCGGGGTCGAGGCCGCCGCCCGGGGTGGCCCAGTGGATGCCGGCCTCCACGTCGTCGTAGCGGAACATGAAGACCGCGCCGTCCGGGTCGAGGATGGCGAGGCGGGCGGCGCGGCGGGGTGTGCGCATGCGGCCGAGCCTAACCGCTGCGGCCGGTGCGTCGATCATTTGTCACGGGTACGTACGGGAACGGAAGCGTACTGGACACCCGCCGTCGCCCAGCCCGACAATTCGAAGGTGTCAGGCTCCGACCACCCCACGTCTTCCTCGTTCCCCATGTACCCGGCGGGGACCCCGCGCGTCTCCGACGAAGAGCGGGACAGGGCGATCGAGTTGCTGCGCGACGGCGCGGCCGAGGGACGGCTGTCCCAGGACACGTTCCTGGCCCGCGTGGACCTGGCGTTCGCCGCCCACTCCCACGAGCAGTTGGCGGCGCTCACCGCCGATCTGCCGCCGCCGCGCGAGGGGCGGTTGACGCGGGCGATCCTCGGCACGGTCGCCAAGGCGTCGTCGCTCGGGGTGCGGGTGAAGCAGGCGTGGCAGGCGGAGCGGCTGCCGCCGCTGATGCTTCCGGCGCCGGGCACGCTCCCGCTGCGCATAGGGCGCGATCCGCGCAACGGGCTGCGGCTGATGGAGGAGACGGTCTCGCGGATGCACGCGGAGCTGCGGTGCGCGAGCGGGGTGTGGCTGCTGCGGGACCTCGGTTCGACGAACGGGACGTTCATCAACGGCCGCCGGCTGACGGGCGAGGCGCCGGTGCGGCCCGGCGACCAGTTGGGCTTCGGCCACACCCGGTACCTGCTGACGGCCCGCTGACCCCGCCGCCCGCACGGGAGGACAGCGGGGCCGGACGCGTCGCGCCGTTGCCCGTGCCGTACCGGCCGGGCGCCCCCGTGCCCGCCCCGCCGCCGATGCCGTACGGGCCGCGCCCCCGTGCTCACCCCGCCGCCAGCACCGCGCTCACCACCGGGCCCGCCGCCTCGCTGCCGTGGCCGCCCTCCGGCACCACCGCCGCCGCGGCCACGTCGCCCCGGTACGCCGTGAACCAACTGTCCGGCCGCTCCTGCCCGTCCACCTCCGCCGAGCCGGTCTTCGCGCCCGCCCCCGTGCCCAGGCCGAGGCCCGCGGCCGTGCCCTCGGTCGCGGTCAGCTCCATCATCCGCCGCAGGTCCGCCGCCACCGGCGGCGGCAGCGGCGCGGCCGTGGCGACCTCGCGGTCGTGGAACGCGCGCGGGAGCAGCACCGGCTGCCGGAAGCCGCCCGAGGCGACGGTGGCGGCGACGGACGCCATGGTGAGGGGGTTCATCTGCACCTGGCCCTGGCCGATGAGCGCGGCGGACTTCTCGTCACCCGTGGCCACGGGTACGGCGCCGTCGAAGGTCGCCACCCCCGTCTGCCAGTCGTCCTCGCCGAGGCCGAACCAGCGGCGGGCGGTCGCGGCCGGCTCGCCGTCGGCCAGCTCGTCGCTGAGCGAGACGAACGCCGTGTTGCAGGACTCCGCGAAGTCCTGCGCGAACGTGGCGTCCTCGATCTCGCCGCCCTCCACGTTGTGGAAGGTCATGCCCTGGTCGTGGGCGTAGGTGCGGGGGCAGCCCACCGGCGTCTCCGGCGTGACGCCCGCGGCGAGCAGCGCCGCCGCCGTAATGATCTTGAACGTGGAACCGGGTGCCGTCGCGCCCTGGAGCGCGTTGTTGAACTCCCCGCCGCCCTTGGTGTTGGCGATCGCGAGGATCTCGCCGGTGGAGGGCCTGACGGCCACCACGGAGGCCCGGCGGTGGTCCCGTACCGCCTCCTCCGCCGCCTGCTGCACTCCGGCGTCCAGCGTCGTCGGCAGCTTCGCGGGCCTGCCCTTCGAGATGCCCAGCAGCGGCGTGGTGCGCTGCGCGCCGTCGGTCTCCTCGACGAGCACCTCGATGCCGGGCTCGCCGCGCAGCTTCCCCGCGTACCGCTCGCGCAGTTGGGCGAAGACCGGCCCGAGCGACGGGTACTTCTCCTCGCTCAGCGTCCTGCCGTCCGCGTCGACCGCGACCACCTGCGGGGTCTCGCCCTCCCGGGTCACCAGCCGCCGGTTGCCGGCCAGCGCCGGGTGCACGACGGAGGGATCCCAGGCGACCAGCGGCTTGCCGGTCGTCCGGCCGCGTACGACCGTCAGCTCGGAGTCGTACGTCCACGTCTTCGCGTGCCCCTCGGCCACGATCCGCGCCGTCACCGAGAACGGCACCGTGGCGCCCCGGGCCGCGCCCGGCTCCAGCGTGACCTTCCGCACCAGGGCGTCGGTGAAGTACGCCCCGAGCACCGGCCCGGCCTCCGCGGCGTCGTCCGTCAGCCGGGCGGCGGCGCCGGGGCGCCGGTCGGCCCAGGCGGCGAGGAAGTCACGGGCGGCGGTGCGCACTTCTGCGGCGCCGGGCGGCCCCGTCGGCACGCCGGGGCCGTCGTCGCCGCCGGCGAGCGCCTGGTAGATGCTGGTGACGCCGAACACGGCCAGTGCGGCCATCCCGGCGAGCACCAGGCATAAAACTGCTTTGGCTCCGGTTCGCATGCGCGTCCCCCTGCCGTCGAGGCCCCTCCCCCGGGCCGCCCACGACTCTACCCGCGGCCTCCGACACTCCGCGGTTGCACTGAACCAGGGTTGAAGTTCTAGCTTTACGGGGCGGGCCGCCGCACCCGGCCGCGCACCACGAGACGGGAGAACCCGATGGACATGCAGGCCACCGCCTGGCAGTCGCTGCACAGTACGGTCACCGCGCAGCGGGACAAGCGCCCGCTGTCGCGGGCCGGGCTCGGCCGGATCTGGCGGTTCGCCCAGCCGCACCGGCGCCTGCTGAACTGGTTCCTGCTGCTCAGCGTGGTGACCGCGGCGCTGGCCGTGGCCACGCCGCTGCTCGCCGGCCGGGTCGTGGACGCCATCGTCAGCGACGCCGACCGGGGCCGGGTCGTCTCCCTGGCGCTGCTGATCGCCGCCATCGCCGTCGCCGAGGCGGGGTTCGGTCTGGTGGCGCGGTGGCTGTCGGCCCGTATCGGCGAAGGGCTCATCCTCCAACTGCGCACCGCGGTCTACGACCACGTGCAGCGCATGCCCGTCGCGTTCTTCACCCGCACCCGCACCGGCGCCCTCGTCAGCCGGCTCAACAACGACGTCCTCGGCGCCCAGCGCGCGTTCAGCAACACCCTCTCCGGCGTCGTCGGCAACCTGGTGACGCTGCTGCTCACGCTCGCCGTCATGCTGCGGCTCTCCTGGCAGATCACCCTCCTCGCGCTCGTGCTGCTGCCCGTCTTCGTGCTGCCCGCCCGCCGCATGGGCGCCCGGCTCGCCCGGCTGCAGCGCGAGGCCGCGGGCCACAACGCCGCCATGGGCACCCAGATGACCGAGCGGTTCTCGGCGGCCGGCGCCACGCTCGTCAAGCTGTACGGGCGGCCGGAGCGGGAATCGGCGGAGTTCCGCGAGCGGGCGGCGCGCGTACGGGACATCGGCATCCGCACGGCGATGGTCCAGACCCTCTTCATCACCGCCCTCACCCTGGTCTCCGCGCTCGCCCTCGCTCTCGTCTACGGCCTCGGCGGCTGGTTCGCGCTGCGCGGCACCCTGGACGCGGGCTCCGTCGTCGCCCTCGCCCTGCTCATCACCCGCCTGTACGCGCCGCTGACCTCGCTTGCCGGGGCGCGGGTGGAGGTGATGAGCGCGCTCGTCAGCTTCGAGCGGGTCTTCGAGGTACTGGACCTCAAGCCGCTGGTCGCCGAGAAGCCGGACGCGCGGGAGGTGCCGGAGGGCCCGGTGGCGGTGGAGTTCGACGGCGTGGACTTCGGCTACCCCGCCGCCGACAAGGTGTCGCTCGCCTCGCTGGAGGAGGTCGCCGTGCTGGACACCAAGGCCGGCGCGCAGGTGCTGCACGGGGTGTCGTTCCGCGCGGAGCCCGGCCGGATGGTCGCCCTCGTCGGCTCCTCCGGCGCGGGCAAGTCGACCATCGCGCAGCTCATCCCGCGGCTGTACGACACGGACGGCGGCACGGTCCGCCTCGGCGGCGTGGACGTCCGCGACCTGTCGGCCGCCTCGGTGCGGGCGACGCTGGGCATGGTCACCCAGGACGGGCACCTCTTCCACGAGTCGGTCCGCGAGAACCTGCTGCTGGCGCGGCCGGACGCGAGCGACGCCGACCTGTGGGACGCGCTGCGCAAGGCGCGGCTGGACGAGCTGATGGCCGCGCTGCCCGAGGGCCTGGACACCGTCGTCGGCGAGCGGGGCTACCGGCTGTCGGGGGGCGAGCGGCAGCGGCTGACGATCGCCCGGCTGCTGCTCGCGGAGCCGCGCGTGGTGGTGCTGGACGAGGCCACGGCGCACCTGGACTCCACGTCGGAGGCGGCGGTGCAGGAGGCGCTGGCGGAGGCGCTGGCCGGGCGCACGGCGGTGGTCATCGCGCACCGGCTGTCCACGGTGCGGGCCGCGGACCAGATCCTGGTGGTGGAGGAGGGCCGGATCGTGGAGCGGGGCACGCACGCGGAGCTGCTGGCGGCCGGCGGGCGGTACGAGGAGCTGTACCGCACGCAGTTCGCGGAGGACGGCGGGGCCGGGGAGCTGGTGGCGCAGGAGGCGTAGGAGGCGTAGGACGGAGGGGTACGAGGACGGGGGCGCGGGCCCGTACCGGCGCGCGGCGTACGGGCCCCGCGGCGGCGGACGGCGGGTGGCGTCAGGCGACCGGGTCCGGCTCCGGGACGGGTGCGCCCGGGAGGTGGCGGCGGGTGCGTACCGGCGAGAAGTACAGCGGCAGCGCCGCCACCACCAGGATCACCGCCCCCGTCCACAGCGCCGCCCGTACGCCCGCGAACTCGCCGATCACCCCGGACAGCGCCGAGCCCAGTGCGACGGAACCCATCAGCAGGAAGCGGAAGGTGGCGTTCATGCGGCCGAGCAGCGCGTCGGGCGTCAGCCCCTGCCGCAGGCTCAGCCCCAGCACGTTGTCGATGCCGATCTTCACCGACACCAGCGCCATCCCCGCGGCCCCCGCCACGCAGAGCCACGGCGGCCGGCTCAGCAGCGGTACGAGCAGCGCCGCCGGCGCCACGCACAGCCCCGCGGTGGCCAGCGTCCACCCGCACCCCCGGCGGGCGGCGAGCGGCCGGGCGAGCCGGGCGCCGACGAAGGTGGCGGCGCCGCAGAGCACCCAGTAGCCGCCCAGCAGCCAGGCGGGCAGCCCGAGCTGGCGGACGAAGAGCACCGGGACCATCGTGTTGACGGTCTGCGCCCCGAGGTTGGCGAGCGCGGCGCCGAGTGCGAGCGGGCGCAGCTCGCGGCTGCCCAGCACGTGCCGCAGCCCGTCGCGCATCTCGGCGGCCAGCCGGCGCGAGACGGCAGGCGGCGGGCGGGTGCGGCGCGGGGTGCCGCCGCGGATGCCGGTGAGCGATACGGCCGTGGCGAGGTGGCTGACGGCCTGCGCCGCGACCGCGACCGGCGCCGTCAGCGCCTCCACGAGCAGCCCGCCCACCCCGCGCCCGGCGACGCTGCCGACCGCGTACAGGCTGACGACGCCGGCGTTCGCCCGCACCAGCGCCTCGCGCCCGACCACCGCGGGCAGGCAACTGTGCGAGGCGACGTCGAAGAAGACCGTGGCGCAGCCCGCCAGCAGCACGGCCGCGTACAGGTGCGGCAGCGTGAGCGTGCCGAACCACCAGGCCAGCGGCACGGCGGTGAGCAGTACGACCCGCGCCAGGGCGGCGGTCAGCAGCACCGGCACGCAGCCGAGCCGGTCGACCCACACCCCGGAGGGCAGCCCGATCAGCAGGTACGCGGAGGTGCCGAGCGCGGCCAGCAGGCCGATCTGACCGGGGCTCGCGCCGAGACCGAGCGCCACCAGCGGCAGGGCCAGATGACCGACCTGGATGCCGATCTGATCGGCGGCGGTGGCGGCGTACAGCCGTCGGAAGGCGGGCACGCGCCAGGGGGATGCGTATGCCATGGAGGGAGCTTGCCGTGCCACCGGGGCGGGGGGAAAACGGAGCGCGTTCGTCCCGCCCCGGGCACCCCGCTAGCGGTATGCTCCGCCCTTCGCGCCCGGTGGCGGAGGTGCGGCGTCGCGCGCGGCCAGCAGCGGCAGGACGTCCGCGACCAGCTCCAACTGCAGCCGCAGCGCGTCCCGCGGGGCGGCACGCAGCACGGCGCGCATCAGGTCGGTGGCGCCGGCGGGGGCCTTGAGGTCGTCCAGGTGGCGCTGGCAGGTGCCGAGGTCGAGCGAGGGGTTGGGCAGGTCGTTGGCCGCCCAGAGGGTACGGAGCAGCTCGTTGGTCATCACGGCCGCCGCCCAGCCCGTCTCCACGGGGTCGCCGCGCTGGCGGACGGCCTGCATCTTGGGCACGACGTGGGTCCAGAGCTCGGCGTAGTGCGCCTTGACGGGCGCGGGGGTGCGGTAGCCGGCGTGGATGGCCGCGGCGTCGGCGATGAGTTCGGCCACGGCACCGTCGGGGTCGTGCAGCGGGACGCCGTCGAGGAAGGCGTAGCCCCACGACTCGTCGCCGACGCCGTGCGGGGCGAAGCAGGAGCGCCACTGCTCGGCGGTGCGGGGCACGAGGTCGACGGGCAGCGGGCGGCGGCGGGACCGCCAGGGGGCGCGGCGTACCGGGTCGAGGGCGGTGACCACGAGGACGTCGAGATCGGAGTCGGGGCGTCCGGTGCCGCGGGCGAGGGATCCGGACAGCAGGACGCCGCGGACGTCGGGGTCCGCGCGCAGTTCCGTGAGCACCACCTCGAGCACCGTGCGGTGCAGGGAGGTGGGAAAGGCAGCGGTGGTCATCTCGCTCCCGGGTCCGGCCCAGGCGGGAGCGTAGCAGCCCCTGCACCGAGCGTGCGGGGCCGGGGCCGCGAAACGGAGGTGCGCGGGCGGCGGGCGAGTGGTTAGGGTGGTCGCGGAAGTGCATCCGAGGCAGGGAGACGCCGTGGGCACGCTGGCCGTGTGCGCCGGGGACCACGAAGGTTCGTGGCGCGCGTTCTTCTCCCTCGTGCCGTATCGCCACCGCGTGGTCCCGGCGCCCTGACCGGCAGCCCGGGACGGCATTCCCGCTGAGCGACCCCGTCGCAGGCCCCGCGATCCGCGCGCGCTGAGCGCGCCCGCCGGGCTCTTCCCACCGCGTTCACGTGCCCCGCCGAGGGCCGACGTCGCGCTGCCCGGCCAGGGCCATCCGCCAGTCCAGGAACACACTTCTTCCCGGAAGGACGGCAGGCTGTGGCCCGCTCCCACCGACGCATGTCCGCACGCGCGGACTCCGATACGAACCGTCGCGCCGACGCCCGCGCGACCACGGGCGGCAACGCCCGGACGAACCGCCGCCGCGGCTCCCCGGAGGGGGGCCGGGACACCGGCTCCCGGGGCGGCGGCTCCCGGTCCCGGTCACTCTCCCTCTCCCAGAACTTCCTGGCAGGACCCGCCGTCGCGCAGCGCGTGGTGCGGCTCGCGGCGCCGGAGGCAGGCGCCGGGCTCGTCGTGGAGGTCGGCGCCGGCACCGGGATGCTCACCGAGGCCCTGGCACCGCACTGCCGGGAGCTGATCGCGTACGAGATCGACCGCCGGCTGCTCCCGGACCTGCGCGCCCGGCTGGCCGCCCACCCCCATGTCCGCGTCGTGGGGCAGGACTTCCTCACCGCCCGGCCGCCGCGGGAGCCGTTCGCGGTGGCGGGCAACGTCCCGTACGCGCGGACCTCCGCGATCGTCGACTGGTGCCTGCGCGCGCCGCGGCTGGAGTCGGCGACGTTCGTCACCCAGCTCGAGTACGCCCGCAAGCGCACCGGGGACTACGGGCGTTGGAGCCTGCTGACCGTGCGCACCTGGCCCTGGCACGAGTGGCGGCTGCGCGGGCGGGTGCCGCGGGAGTCCTTCCGGCCGGTGCCGCGGGTCGACTCGGCGGTGCTGCGGATCGACCGCCGCGGGGAGCCGCTGCTGCCGCGGGGCGAGGAGGCGGCGTACCGCCGCCTGGTCGAGACGGGCTTCGGCGGCGCGGGCGGCACCCTGTACGCGTCCCTGCGCCGCGCGGGCTACCCGACGGCCCGCCTGACGACGGCCTTCCGCAGGGCGGACCTGTCGAAGACCACGGTGGTGGCCTACGCCACCCCGGCCCAGTGGCTGACGCTCCACGAAACGCTGCGCTGAGCCGAGGGCCGGGCGGGGCCCGGGTCCCCGGGCAACGCGCGGCAGCGGCCCCCGCCCGCGAGGCGGGCGGGGACCGGCTGCCCGGTGTCCTCCGGGGAGCACACGGCTGTCACGCCCCCGTCCCGGGCGAAGGCCGGGCCGCAACGCCCGTGCCGCGCCCAGGAGTCGGTGCCGGCCGCTCCCCCTCCGCTACGCCACCGCCCCGTCCGGGCCGTAGCCCCTCTTCGGCACCGGCCCCGCCGTCGCCGCGTCCGGCATCGGGGCCGTTGCCGCGTCGCGGGTCTGGCGGGCGAGCCACTGGCGGTAGCCCTCCGCCCGCTCCGCGTGCCAGCCCGCCTGGCCGCGGTGCAGGTCCCACGCGCCGGCCGACGCCACGTCCCCGTACCGCTCGGCTATCGCCACCGCCAGCCGGACCGCCGCCAGCGCGTCCTCCGCGGCGTCGTGCGCGCGGCCGAGCACCACCCCGTATTCCACACAGACCGCCTCCAGCGTCCTCTTGCCCTCCCGGAACGGATCCACCGTCCGGTCCATCGCGTACGGATCGATCACCGGGCCCTCCTCCCCGCCGCCCAGCCGCTCGCGCATCGAGGCGAGCCCGTGGCGGCGCAACTCCGCTGCCAGCAGCGTCAGATCGAACGTGGCGTTGTACGCCACGACCGGCACGCCACGCGTCCAGTGCGCCGCCAGCGCGTCCGCCACCTCGTCCGCGACCTCCGCCGCAGGACGGCCGTGGGCCGTCGCCCGCTCGTCGGTGATCCCGTGGATCGCGGTCGTCTCCGGCGGCACCGGGACACCCGGGTCGGCCAGCCACTCCCGCCTGCGCGCCGGGACGCCGCGAACGGCCTCCACGACGGCGGCGGAGACGATCCGCGCCTCCCCCGGGTCCGTCCCGGTCGTTTCCAGGTCGAAGCCGACCAGCAGCTCCCCGTACCACCCCATGGGCGCCCTCCCTGCTCCGTGGCCAGTGACTCCACACTCTCACCCGCCACTGACATACCGGACCTGCAGATTCCGGATGCCGGGGAGCACTCAAGGCGCGTAGACAAGGGGTTGGGAGAAAGGCGCGGAGGAGGTGTGAACGAGCGCGCGGCGGGCGTCAGGAGACCGGGCGCGCGTCCGTCCAGAAGCTCTCGAACTCCTCGCGGTACACCTCGAAGAGCCCCGGCTCGCCGCCGCCCTCCCCGTGCACCAGCTCCCGCCGCGCCGCCCGCAGCACCAGCGCCGGCGCCTCCGCGCCGCGCGCCCGCCGCAGGTACGTCTGCACCACGCCGAGCCCGTCCGGCCGGTCGCCGTTGATGAGGTACGCCGTGAACCGCGGCGTCTCGTCGAAGACCCGGATCTCGAACGACCCCGCCGCGTCCCCGCCGCCCTGCGGGCGCAGCCGGGAGCGGACGCGGCGCATATGGATGATGTTCGTCTCCACCGCCCGGGCCAGCTCGCCCCGCTTCATGCCCAGTTCGCGCTCCCGCCGGCGCACCGTGCTGCTCGCCGGGTTGAGGAAGAGCAGCCGGATCCGGCAACCGCCCTCCGCGAGCCGGCCCAGCCGGCGGCCCGAGTAGTTCTGCACCAGCAGGTTGAGCCCGATGCCGATCGCGTCCAGCCGCCGGGCGCCGCCGAAGAGGTCCTCCGCGGGCAGCGCGCGCTGCAGCCCGACCCGGTCGGGGTGGACGCCGACCACGTCCGCGTACCGGTCGCCGACCAGGTCCTCCACCGCGTCCACCGGCAGCCGGTCCGCGGACGGCGGCTGGTCGTCGGCGCCGAGGAGGCGCAGCAGCCGGCTCGCCGCGCGCTCGGCCTGCGCCAGCACGGTGCCGGAGAGCGCACGGTTGCGGGAGACGACGTTGCGGGCGACCTCCAGTTCGTCGAGCGCCAGCTCCAGGTCGCGGCGGTCGTCGAGGTACGGCTCGAAGCACGGCCAGTGCTGCACCATCAGCTCGCGCAACTGCGGCAGCGTCAGGAAGCTGATGACGTTGTCGTCGGCGGGGTCCAGCAGGTAGCCCTTGCGCCGGCTGACCTCCCGCACCGCGACCGCCCGCTGCACCCACTCCTGGCCCGCGGGCCCCGCCGCGGCGACGACCCAGTCCTCGCCGTGCACCGGCTCGTAGACGGGGCGCAGCACCGAGGCGACGACGGAGCGCAGCCGCTGCTCGACGACGTTCAGCCAGATGTACGCCCGGCCCGCGCGCGCCGCGCGGGTGCGTACCTCGTCCCAGTCGTCCTGGCCCCAGCCGATCTCCGCGCCGATCTCCATCGGCCGGGCCAGCGACACCGTCCCGGGCGGCGGTGGCGGCTCGGCCGAGCCGCCGTCCCCGCGGCCCTCATCCTCGGGACCGCCTGCCGAGGGCAGCTCAAGACCGCCCGCACCCACGCCCGTACCGCCTTCCGCGCCCAGCTCCACGATCACGGCAGCGTACTGCCACGATCCCCGGGGCGCATCCTGATCGAGCCAGGGGTAACCCAACTGCCGTGCCGGGTTCCGCGGTTGTCACCCGGGCGGGCGGCGAACGACCCGCCAACGGCCCGCGGACGACCGCCAAGTGCCCCCCGGACGGCTCGCGGACGACCTTCCGGCGGCCCTGCGCGACTCTTACGCCCCGCCGCCGGGCGGCTCTTGGGCGGTCGCGGGACGCCCGCCCCACAGGACGCCGGCGAGCAGCCCGGCGATGTTCCAGGCGTCGTCCACGCCGCGGTGGTGGGTGCCCTCCAACTCCTGTCCCGCGTGGGCCAGCGCCTCGGCCATGCCCAGCTCGCGGCCGAGCCCGTGGGCGAGCGCGTAGAGCGTCTTGGCGTTCACGTGCCGCCTGCCGAAGGGGTACGCGACCTCCGCCGCCGCGCACTGCCGCTCGAACTGCCGCCGGTCGTAGTCCCCCCAGCTCGCCCACACCCGCTGCCGCGCGCCGTGTTCGCGCCGCAGCAGCGCGCACGCCTCGGCGAACGGGACGCCGGCCGCGACCTGTTCGGGGGTGAGGGTGGTCAGCCGGGTGCAGAAGTCGCCGACCTCCGAGTGCTCAGGACGTACCAGCACCGACCGTCGCGAGAGCCGCTGCCCGGTCCGCACGTCCAGCTCGCAGAGCCCGATCTCGATGATCTCCGGGCTCATCCCGGCCGGCGGCGGGCCCTCCCAGCAGGTGGCTTCGACGTCGACGACGAGGACGCGGTCGAGCAGGTGCGTGGTCATGCGGACCAGCCAAGCACGCGGCGCCCGCCCGCCGCGCGGCGATTTCCGGCGGCGGGTCCCGCACGGAGAGTGCCGCCGCCGCTTTCCATCGCGGCGCGTTATGGGAAGTTGTGATTACCGCGAACTCCCGGTTTCCGGAATCCTGACACCTGGTACTTCCCTGGCCCTCCACGCGCGGGCCCACCCGAACCCGCGTGCCTTCGGAAACGAGGAACCTTGCGAATAACCAGGACACTCCCCACACTCGTCGCCGCGCTGCTGGCCGCCCTCGCCTTCGGCACCACCGCAGTCGCCGCCGACCACTCGTCCGCCCGCGGCGCCGCCGACGTCACCGCGGCCGCCCAGGCCCGTACGCCCGAAGGGCCGCCGTCCACCAAGATCATCGGCGGTGGCTACGCCCAGAGCGGCCCCTGGGCCGCACGGCTGTTCTCCAACGGCCGCCAGACGTGCAGCGCGTCGATCATCGCACCCACCTGGATCCTCACCGCCAAGCACTGCGTCAGCGGCGGCGGGCTGTCCTTCCGCATCGGCAGCCTCGACCAGACCAGCGGCGGCACCCTCGCCAACGGCGTGCAGACCTACACCCACTCCTCCGACCTGGCGCTGGTCCGGCTCGACCGGTCCGTCTCCACCACGTACGCCACGCTCGGCCAGCCCGGTTCCGTGACGGTCGGCCAGAGCGTCCAGGTCTACGGCTGGGGCGCCACCTCGCAGTGCGGCTCCGAGATCAACTGCCAGTCCCAGTACCTGAAGGTCGCGAACGTCACCGTCACCGGCGGCTGCACCGACGCCTACGGCGGCAACGCCATCTGCGCCCGGCGCGGCGACGGCATCACGGCCGGCGGCGACTCCGGCGGTCCGATGATGGCGAACGGCGTCCAGGTCGGCGTCGCGTCCACCAGCGACCGGCAGACCACCACCGCGTACACGAACGTCACGCGGTACCGCTCCTGGATCCAGTCCATCGCCGGTGTCTGAGGCCCACCCGCCGCACGGCACCTGAAGCCGGGCGGATGCACCCGGTCCGTACGCCGGCACGCCCGGACCGGGCGCATCCGTCCACTCTCCGCCCACCCGCCCCGCCCGTCCCGCCTGACTGCGCGCGGGACGGGTGGGCGGACTCCTCCGTGGGGACCGCCACCTCCTCCCCGGCGCCCCACCGCGGTGCTCCGCCGCGGACATCCCGGCCGCGGCGGGGTGCCGCTCTGTCCCACCGGCGATCCCTTGCCGCCTTCCGGTCACGGACGAATGAGTGGGCGGCATGACCGCATGGAACGACCGGTTCGACCTGAGCGACGCCAGGTGGCGCAAGACCGGTTGCAGCGACCGCACGGGGACCGCCTGCCTGGAGGTCGCGGACGGCTTCCCCCCGCGCTGGTCCCGGTGCGCGGCAGCAAGGACCCGCACGGCCCGGCGCCGGTCTTCACCGCGACCGCCTGGGAGGCGTTCATGGACGGCGTGAAGTCGGGGGACTTCGGGGCGTAGCGCACGGCGGGCGGCAGGTAGCGTGCGTACGGTGAACGACCCCGCGCACTCCCCCGGACCTTCCCGCGATCTCCCGCCGGCCCTCTTCCCGCCCGGCCTGCCGGTCCTCAGCGACATGCGCGTGCACGCCTCCGGACGCGCCTGGCTGGCGGAACTGCCGGACCTGGTGGAGAAGTTGCGTGCGCGCTGGTCGCTGCGGCTCGGCGCGCCCTTCAGGGGCGGAAGCTGCTCCTGGGTGGCCCCGGCGCGGCTGCCGGACGGCACGGACGCGGTCTTCAAGGTGACGTGGCCGCACCGCGAGGCCGCCGGCGAGGCCGAGGGCCTGCGGATCTGGGACGGCCGCGGCGCCGTCCGCCTCCTGGCCCACGACCCCGGTCACTACGCCCTGCTCCTGGAGCGCTGCAAGCCGGGCACCGAACTCGGCACGGCCGGCGAACTGGGCGCCGAACACCGGCTGCGGCTCGGCGCGGAGGTGCTGCGCGAGCTGTGGAGCGCCCCGGTGCCGCAGGACTGCGGTCTCGAGCGGGTCGCGGACGTCTGCGCCGAGTGGGCCGACCTCCTGGAGGAGCGGATGGAGCGGCTGCGCCCCGGCTACGACGCGGGGCTCGTCGCCCACGGCGCCCGGCTGCTGCGCGAACTGCCCGGCGGCGCCCGGCGCGAGGTGGTCGTCCACGGCGACTTCAACCCCGGCAACATCCTCGCCGCGGGCCGCCGCCCCTGGCTGGCCATCGACGCCAAGCCGATGACCGGTGACCCGGGCTACGACCCCTTCCCGCTGCTGGAGCAGATCGACGACCCCTTCGCCACCGCCGACCCGGCGCGCACGGTCGCCGCCCGGCTGGCGCTGCTCGCCGGCGAGTTGGGCGAGGACACCGGGCGGCTGGCGGCGTGGGCCGTGGCCCGGCGGGTGGAGGCGGCGCTGTGGAGCGCGGAGCACGGGGACGTGCCGGGCGGCGCCGGGGTGCTGGGCGAGGCGCGGCTGCTCGCGGAGGTCGCGGGGGTGTAGGTGCTGCGGGCCCGGGGTGCGCCTCCGCGAAGGGCGGGCCCGGTGGCGGCGGCCCCGATCGGCGGGGCGCCGGGGACCCGTCGGGCCCGCGGTGCCGTGACCGGCCTACGCCAGCGGTGCGTTCGGCCCGTCCGGGCGGCCGCGGCGGCCCTCCAGCACGGCGAGCGACAGCTCGGAGACCCGGTCGTCGTCCAGCCGCCGGCAGCCCTCCGCGGTGACGGTGTAGACGAGGGGGTAGATCCGGCGGGTGGCGTCGGGGCCGCCGGTGGCGCTGTCGTCCTCGGCCGCGTCGTAGAGCGCCTGCACGGCCATCGTCACGGCGTCGTCCCGGCTCATGCCCTCGCGGTACAGCTTCTTCAGCGCCCCGCGCGCGAACACGGAACCCGAGCCCGTCCCCCCGAAGCCCTTCTCCTCCGCGCGCCCGCCGGTGATGTCGTACGAGTAGATCCGCGCGGTCCCGCTGCGCGGGTCGTACCCGGCGAAGAGGGGCACGACGGCGAGGCCCTGCATGGCGGGGCCGAGGTTGTCGCGGATGAGGGTGCCGAGGCGGTTGGCCTTGCCCTCCGGGGAGAGCGGCACGGTCTCGATCTTCTCGTAGTGCTCCAGCTCCAGGCGGAACAGCCGGACCATCTCCTCGGCCATGCCGGTGGAGCCCGCGATGCCGACCGCGGAGAACTCGTCGGCCGGGAAGACCTTCTCGAAGTCCCGGTGCGCGATCATGCCGTTGCCCAGGGTGACGCGGCGGTCGGCGGCGAGGAGGACGCCGTCGGCGTAGGAGGCGGCGACGATGGTGGTGCCGTGGGGGATGTCCACCGCGGCAGCCCCGGTGCCGGGGAGCGGGCGGTTGGCGGGGAGCTGATCCGGGGCGTGGGCGGCGAGGAAGTCCACGAACGACGACGAGCCGGGGGTGAGGAATTCGGGCGGCAGTTGCTCCACGGCGGTTCCCTTCGTCGACTCTTCGATCCGTCCGGCCGTGCGGGCCCGTTCGCCCGCGACGGCCGCGGGCCACGGCCGGGCGCGTACCGCCCGGGCACCGTCCGACCCTACCCGTACCCCCGCGGGGGGCCGTCGGGTGCCGCATTCTGCGCCCGCGACCTGAGCTTCGCGCAGTGTTCATCTCACGTCTGCCACGTGGCCAAACCGGGCCTCGGCGGCTGCGGAACAGTCGCACCCTGTTCGCACGAACCGGGAGCACGATGAAGAGTCCGCGATCCAGACCGTCCCGCCGGGCGCGGGCAGAACAGGCGCTCGCGCTCGCGGAGTGCGCCCGCGTCTGCACCGGATACCTGGCCGGGCTGACGGCCGAGGAGGACGCCGCGGCCCCGCCGCCGGCCGGCGTCGGCCCGGGGCCCGCCCGTACGGCCCTGGTGGCGGCGCTCGGCGAGCTGCTCGGCACCGCGCCGCCGCCGCGCCGCGAGCCGGTCGGCGCGGAGCTGTTCGAGACCCTGCTGCGGGCCGGCGACCGCGCGGTGGAGACGGGCGGCGAGCGGGAGTTGCTGCTGGCGGTGGCGCTGGCCGACACGGGCGTCTCGCTGCGCGCGAAGTCCCGCGCCGCGTGGCGGCTGCGCGCGCGGGCGCTGGACGCGCTGGGGCACGCGGCCGCGGCGACGGAGGCGTACGAACGGACGCTGGCGCTGGGCAGCACGCACCCGGAGACGCCCGTGCTGCTGTCGATGGCCCGCGAGAAGCGCACGTGCCTGGCGACGGCGGTGGGGCTCTTCCCGGCGGACACGGCCGGGGGCCGGGAGACCGGCGCGGGACAGGAGACCGGCGGGCCGGAAGCCGGAGCGGCATCGGCCGCCGCCGGGCCGGCGTTCGCGTCGGCCGTCGGGGCCGAGGCGATGCCCGGGGTCGTGCGGGAGGCGTTCACCGCGTACGTCACGGAGCAGATGGGCCGGTACGGGGCCGGGGACGCGCGGGTGCGCGAGCTGGCCGGGGCGTACGGGACGTACTGCCGGATCCTCGACCAGGGCCGCATGGCCGATCCGCTGCTCGCGGGCGCCCGCCCCGTCAGCGTCGCCGACTTCCGCGGCCTCGTCGCCGGGAAGACGGCCTGCGTCGTCGTCGGGCCGGGCCGGTTCGAGGAGGCGGGCGACTACGAACTCGTCGTCCGGTGCGACGACTTCCGCGGCGGCGAGCGCGCCGACGTGCACGCCGTCGCCGATCCGGCCAGCGCGTCGTGGCACCGGCCGGCCGGCGTCCGGCTGCTCTTCGCCGACCCCGGCGAGACCTGGCGGGAGACGGTCAGGCGCGCGGTGCCCGGCGCGCAGGACGGGCTCGGCGACGCCTCGCTGCGCCGCCCGCTCCAGGACCCGGCGCTGCTCGGCGACGGCGGCTGGGGGCCGGAGACCAGCGCCGCGTTCACCGTGCTGCGGCTGCTGGACCACCTCGACGTCAGCCCGCGGCTCGACGTCCACGGCGCCGGCCGGCTGCGGCCGGAGGAGCGCCGCTGGATCACGTCCCGGGCGAAGGACCGTACGAAGACGAGGACCGCCCTGCGATGATCCCTTCCTCCCCCCGCTCCCCCGCCGGCGCCCCGGCGTCCCCCGCCCCCCGCGCGCTCCCCGGCCCGGTCCCGCCCCTGGCCGCAGGGGCCGGCCGCCCCGCACCGGCCGTGGCGGCGGCCGCCCGCCGCGCGCCCCGCGTCGCCTTCGTCTGCCGGGCCGACGCCGCCGACCCCGGGCACGCCGCCGGGCTGCCCGCCCTGCTCCGCAGCCTCGCGCTGGCCAACCCCGGCGTCTGCGAGGACTTCCTGCTCCGCCACGACGGCCTGCCGGACGACGTCCTGGCCGCGGCCCGCCGGCTGCACCCCCGGATCGTCGAACTCCCCGCCGGGGGCGGCGAGGCGGGGGCCGCCCCGGACCCGTACGACGACCTCACGGGCGCGTACGACGACCTCATAGAACTGCACCCCCGCTGGCTCGTGGCCGCCGACCTCGCCGTCCTGCGCGACCCGTCCGACGAGACCCGCGCCCGCTACGAGCTGACCGACGAGCGGTTCTGGCGCGCGTACTGCACCCTGCCCGCCCACCGCCAGCACCCCGACCTGCTCCTCCACTACGGCCCGCCCCTCCTGCGGCTGCGGCCCACCACCGACCTCGCCCGCCGCACCGCACTCGGGCTGCGCACGATCGGCGCCTACGAGGAGGCCGTGGAGGCCCTGTCCACAGCCCGCTCGCAGGCCAACCAGCCGCGCTTCCACGATGCGATGGGCACCGCGCTCATGGCCGTCTCCCGTTACGACGAGGCCGAGACACACCTGCTGCTCGCCGCCGCGGCCCCCGAGCTGGCGCCGAAGGCGTTCAGCCAGCTCGCCCGGCTGGCCTGGATGCGCGGCGACGAGGAGCGGTCGAAGGCGTACGCGCGCGAGGGCCTGGACGCGGAACCGACCAACCGCACCTGCAAGGCGCTGCTCCAGGGCGGCTACGGGCTGCCGGAGTTCGCGGCCCACCGGGGGGAGGCGTCGGTCGTCTCCACGCAGCTCGCACACGCCGCCGCGTACGCCACAGGACAGGAGAACGCCGGCGACAAGATCCTCCCCGAGGCCGTCCGGCTCTGCTTCGGCCAGGACGCCTCCGCACGCAGGTGGCACCCGGTCCCCGTGCACCGGCTCTTCGACGAGGAGGCGCTGGCGGAGGTCAACGCGCGCCGGGGGCTGGTCGTCGGCGGCGGCGGGCTGTTCCTGCCCGACACCTGGCCGAACGGCAACAGCGCGTGGCAGTGGAACGTGCCGGACGAGCTGCTGGCGCGTATCGACGTGCCGCTGGCGGTCTTCGCCGTCGGCTACAACGTCTTTCCCGGCCAGTCCTACCGCCGCAGCCGCTTCCGGGAGAGCCTCGCGGCGCTGGTGGATCGGTCGGCGTTCTTCGGGCTGCGCAACCGCGGGTCGGTGGAGCGGGTGCGCGAGCTGCTGCCGGAACGGCTGCGCGAGAGGGTCGCGTACCAGCCCTGCCCCACCACCCTCACCCGGCTGCTGCAGCCGGGCTGGGACGACGGCGAGGTGGAGCGCGCCGACACGGTGCTGGTCAACTGCGCGTACGACAGGGCGGGGATGCGCTTCGGCGACGGCTATCCGCGGTTCCTGGACGCGATGGCGCGGGCGGTGCGGGCGCTGCGCGAGCGGGTGGACGTGCGGGTGGCGGCGCACATGACGGCGGACGAGCAGTTCGCGCACGACCTGCGCCGGGAGCACGGGATCACGCTGCCGGTGGACGCGCTGTACGACCTCGGGAACGACGCGATCCGCGCCGCGTACCGGCGGACGCGGCTGGTGATCGGGATGCGCGGGCACGCGGGGATGATCCCGTTCGGCTGCGGCACGCCGGTGCTGAGCCTGGTGTCGCACCCGAAGCTGGCGTACTTCCTGGCCGACATCGACCGCCCGGAGTGGGGTGTGCGGGTGGACGACGAGCGGCTGGCGGAGGTGCTGGTGGAGCGGGCGGAGGCGGTGCTGGACGACCACGGCGCGGCGGTGGCGGACGTGCTGGACCGGCAGCGGGTGCTGTGGAAGGTGACGCGGGAGAACCTGGCGGAGCTGCGGCCGGCGCTGGGGCTGCAGGGCGGGACGCCGTAGGCGGGCCCGGGGCGGGGAATGCCCGGGGGCGTACGCCTGGTCCGGAGCGCCTCACACCTCGTACGGCGTGGGAAACGCCGTGGTCGCGCGGGGCCTGGCCCGGTTAGATTCCGGGCATGAGGATACGTACAGGAGGCCCGGCCGACGTCCCCGCCATGCTCGCGCTGCTCGACGGGGCGGTGGCGTGGCTGACGGGGCAGGGGCGGACCGGCCAGTGGGGCACGGAGCCGTTCTCCGGCCTGCCCGAGCGGGTGGCGCAGATGGAGGAGTACGCGCGCGACTTCCTGGTGCGGGTGGCGGAGACGCCGGCGGGCGGGGTCGCGGGGGTGTGTGTGCTCGCGGACGAGCCGCAGTCGTTCGTGCCGGCGGCCGGGGAGCCGGAGTTGTACGTCCGGCTGCTGGTGACGGACCGGGCGCTGCGCGGCGCCGGGGTGGGCGCGGCGCTGGTGGCGGACGCGCGGGCGGAGGCGGTGCGGCGGGGTGTGGGGCTGCTGCGGGTGGACTGCTTCGGGGGCGGCGACGGGGCGCTGGCGCGGCAGTACGAGCGGCTGGGGTTCACGCCGAGCGGGACGTTCGCGGTGGAGCGGCCGGGGCGGCCGGTGTGGCCGGGACGGCTGCTGGAGATCCGCCTTTGAGGCGTGCGTCCTCCTTGGTGGGGCCCGGGCGGAACAGACATTCGGTGGCGACTTGGGAAACTTGTTCGAGGCCGTGTTGAAGAAGTGACCCATGGGTCAGTACCGTCCGTGTGCGTGGATGCAAACGAGCGAATCCGGGCGAGTTTTGCCCGAGTTGAACGCAGAGCCGACCATGTCGCCAAGTACTTCTATTCGCATCTGTTTGCCCGCAATCCGGGGGTCCGCGAGCTGTTTCCCGCGGACATGTCCGAGCAGCGTGACCGCCTCTTCGCCGCCCTCACCCACGTCGTCCAGCGCCTCGACGACCCCGGCCTGCCCCGCTACCTCGCGACGCTGGGACGCGACCACCGCAAGTTCGACGCCCGCCCCGAGCACTACGCGGCGGTCGGCGAGAGCCTGATCGCGGCGCTGCGCTTCGGGCTGCCGAACACCTGGGACGAGGAGACCGAGCAGGCGTGGCTCGGCGCGTACAAGATCCTCTCCGAGGCGATGATCGGCGGCAGCGAGGAGGCCGACAAGCGGCAGGCGCCGCGCTGGTGGGACTGCCGGGTCGTGGCCCGGCACGCGGCCGCGCCGGGCGTCACGGTCCTCACCCTGCTGCCGGACCGGACCCTGCCGTACGCGGCGGGGCAGTTCGTCAGCGTCTCCACGCCGAAGGTGCCGCGGGTGTGGCGCCCGTACTCCATAGGCTGCGCCCCGCGCGCCGACCGTACGATCGATCTGCACGTCAGCCGGGTCGACGGCGGCCTGCTGAGCCCGGTGCTGGTGGATCGGACGGCGCCCGACGACACCCTCCGCCTGGGCTCCCCGGCGGGCACGGCGGTGCTGCCGAAGCGCGCGGGCCAGCCGGTGACGTTCATCGCGGCGGGCACGGGCTGGGCCCCGGTCCGGGCGCTGCTGGAGGAGATGGTGCACCGCTGGACGCCGACCACGGCCCGGCTGTTCCTGGTCGCCCGCAGCCCCGCGCACCTGTACGACCCGGAGGCCGTGGACGCGCTGCGGAAGCACCACTCGTGGGTGGACGTCACGGTGATCACCCCGGAGGGCATGGAGCGCCAGGGGGCGACGGCCCACCGCCTGGAGGCGGCCCTGTCGGCGCACAGGGACTGGGCGAAGCACCGGGTGTACGTGTCGGGTCCCGCGCAGTTCATCGCGGAGGTACGGGAGTTGGTGCGGGGGTACGGAACGCCACCGGAGCAGATCGCCCACGACCACGTACCGTCGCCGGAGCGGGCCTCCCGGGAGCCGGGCCACTCGGCGTGGTTCTTGCACCCGTCGCAACCGCAATGGATCAACCCGGCGGACCGCTGAGGAGGGGCGAATAGTCCGGGAGCACATGCGACTTCGCGAGTGCCAAGGAACGGGGTTGAGACGGCTGGGGCGGGTGCGGCGCGTGGGGCGGTCGGAGGCCGGGCGTGCGGCGGTGCGGGGCGGCGGACGGGCTCCCATCCGCGGGCGGCAGGCAGACGCCGCTGCTCGCGGAGGTCGGGAGCGACGGGGGCGGAAGCGCCGGCGGGCGGTGGGCGGAATCCGGCGCCGGGCGAGGCACGTCCGCGCGCCGCACGGCGCCGGGGGCGTGGAGCGGCAGCCGCCGGCTCTTCGTCGCCGGACTGCCCGGCGTCGCGGGGAGGGCGGGCGTCGGGGTGGACGATCTCGTATACGCACGGCCCCACGCCACGCACCACAGCCACCCCGACGCCGTCCCCCGCACCCGGCCCACACAGACACGTCGTACCAGCTCAGCGCCCTGACGCCTCCGCGATGTCAGACCAGGCGCATACCCTTGGGTGGGTGTGAGGGGACGTACGGGAAGGGGCGCATCAGACCCGGCGCATACCTTGGGTGGGCGTGAGGGGAGATGGGGGCGCACCCCGCCACCCATTCGCCTCACCCCCGCCCCCGCCACCCGATCGCCCCGCCCAGGTATCCCCGCCCCCACGTCCCGCCGAGGATGACCCCAGCGGGATTTTCTCCACAGGAGGCGCGTGTGACGGGCAGCGACGGCGAAGAAGACAGCGCCGCTGGCGACGAGGTCTACCAGCCCTACGCCTCCGGCGCGCCCGGTGACGGTTCTCAGGACGACGAAGGGCTGCTGCCGCCCGAGGACACCCTCGACGGGTTCATCGACCCCCTCGACGAGGGCTACTCCCCGCCCGAGAAGCCCCGCGGGGTCGAGCACACCGGCGTCACCGCCGCAGAGCAACGCCGCGGTGAGTCCCTGGACGAGCGGCTCGCCGAGGAGATCCCCGATCCGCCCCTCCTCCCCGACGACGACGGCATCGGCGACGCCGCCGACACCGACGGCGAGCTGATCGACGAAGAAGTCGGCGATCGCCGAGCCGGCCGCCTCGTCGCCCCCGACGAAGGCGCCCACGACGACGAGGAAAAGGACATGATCGCCTCAGACGCGGGCATCAACGGCGCCGCCGCCTCCGCCGAGGAAGCCGCCGTCCACGTCGTCGACGAAGAATACGCATACCAGGACGAGACCCCCGACGACCGCTCCTGAAACCGACCACCACCCCCACCCCCCCCACCCCCGCAATCCCGCAATCCCGCAATCCCGCCACCCTCACTCCGGGTGCGCCACCAGCACCTCCACCCCGTCCGCCTGCAGTGCGTCCAGATCCGCCGGCGGGATCCCCGAGTCGACGATGACCAGGTCGAAGGCCGTCACCGGGGCGAGTTGGTACAGGCCGTGGCGGCGGAACTTCGTGTGGTCGACCAGGAGGATCTTGCGGGCGCACGCCTCCATCAGCGCACGCTTGACCGCCACCGTCTCCTGCGACTGGTGGTAGCAGTGGCCCCGGGTGATCGCCGTCGTGGAGGCGAAGAGGGTGTCCGCATACAGGCTCGTGACCGCGTCGACCGTGCGCAGGCCGAGGAAGGCGTCGTACGCGGGGTAGTAAGTACCGCCCAGCGATATCAGCTCGATACCCGGGCTGCCGGCGAGGACCTGCGTGACCGGCACGAAATTGGTGATGACCGTCAGCGGCGCCTGCTGGGTGAGCAGGCGGGTCAGGGCCAGGGCAGTGGTGCTGTCGTCGATGATGACCGACTGGCCGGACTTGACGAGCGGCAGCGCCGCGCGGGCCAGGGCGTTCTTCTCCGCCGTCATCGCCTGGGTGCGGTGGCGTACGTCGCCGTGGAAGGCGGTCGAGGGCTGGGCGGTGGCGCCGCCGCGGACCTTGCGGAGCCAGCCCCTGCTCTGCAGGTGGTCGAGGTCCCGGCGGATGGTCATGGGAGTCACGCCGAGTTCGTCCGCCAACTGCTCGATGCGGACGAACCCTTCGTCCACGACGCGGCCTTTGATACGGTCTCTTCGCTCCCGGGGCTTTCGCCCGCTCATGTCGGCCGGCTGCCGGGTCTCTGCCCCCATGGAAACTCCTGTTCTCTTTCTGTGAAGTGAACATTCCCGTATCCGGACGACGCGCACCGCTCAGGGCTGCATACGCGACGGACGGCGACGCGGCTGCCTGCACTGTCACAGCCCCCCACCGCATCGGCCATCGACCCGATGTTAACCGCCCCTGATCGAGCGAACACTCAAAGGGGTGCACGAGCGGGGTCCATTGTTCATTTTCTGAGGCCCGTTGACACGAATGAAACATCCGAGTTTCGTGTGCGTCGCCTTCCAAGCGCCCGCCGGGCGCCCACCGAGGCCACCACGCCAAGGGCACGACACCGAGGGCACAGCGCACAGCGCCCCCGCGCCCCACCGCAGCCAGCGCCCACGGGCAAGGACACGAGCAAGGAGTGGAACATGAGACGACTGGCCAGTTTTGCTCTCGCCGGCATCCTCGCCACCGGCGCACTGACCGCCTGCGCCGAGGAGCCCGGCAGTCCGGGTGACGACGGCGAGGGCGGCGGCACCGGGGCAGGGAAGGTCGCGTTCCTCATGCCCGACCTGGCCTCCACGCGCTACGAGCAGTACGACGCCCCGCTCTTCAAGAAGCGGATGGGCGAGCTCTGCGACGAGTGCAAGGTCATCTACCAGAACGCCGACAGCGACGCCGCCCTCCAGCAGCAGCAGGCCAACTCCGCCATGGCGCAGGGCGCCAAGGTCATCGTCCTGGACCCGGTGGACTCCGAGTCCGCGGCGACCATCGTGCAGACCGCGCAGTCGCAGGGCGTCAAGGTCATCGCGTACGACCGGCCGATCCCGACCAAGCCCGCCGACTTCTACGTCTCGTTCGACAACGAGGCCATCGGCGAGTCCATCGGCCAGTCGCTCGTCGACCACCTCGACAAGGAGTCCGCCGAGGGCGGCATCCTCCAGGTCAACGGCTCGCCGACGGACGCCGCCGCCGGGCTGATCAAGAAGGGCATCCACAACGCCGTCGACGACAGCGGCTACAAGCTCCTCGCCGAGTACGACACCCCGGACTGGTCGCCGGAGAAGGCCCAGCAGTGGGTGAGCGGCCAGATCTCGCAGTACTCGGGACGCATCGCCGGGGTGGTCGCCGCCAACGACGGCACCGGCGGCGGGTCGATCGCCGCGTTCAAGGCGGCCGAGGCCCAGGTCCCGCCGGTCACCGGCAACGACGCCGAGCTTGCGGCCGTTCAGCGGATCATCGCGGGCGACCAGTACAACACCATCTCCAAGCCGATCAAGACCGTCGCCGAGGCCGCCGCCGAGGTCACGTACGCCTTCATGCAGGGCGAGAAGCCCAAGGCCGACACCGAGCTCTTCGACACGCCGTCCCAGCTCTTCGAGCCGACCGTCGTGACGCAGGAGAACCTCAAGGAGGTCATCTTCGGCCCGGACGGCGTGCTGAAGGCCGAGGACGTCTGCACCCGCGAGTACGCCAAGGACTGCCAGAGCCTCGGGATCGGCTGACCGCACGCGGCTCCGCACCTGGCGGCCTGCACACCCGCAGCCGCCGCACCGAGCGGCTTCCGCGCCCGGCGAAACGAAAGGAAAGGGTCACGATGACAGCCCCCGCCGCCCCGGCCGCGCCCACCGTGCTGTCCCTGCGCGGCGTCAGCAAGCAGTTCGGCGCCGTCGCCGCGCTCACCGGCATCGACCTCGACGTGGCCGCCGGCGAGGTGGTGGCCGTCGTCGGGGACAACGGCGCCGGCAAGTCCACGCTGGTGAAGATCCTGTCGGGGGTCTACACCCCCGACGGGGGCACCATCACCTTCCACGACCGGGAGGTGTCGCTCGGCTCGCCCGCCGACGCGCAGGCCATCGGCATCGCCACCGTCTTCCAGGACCTGGCGCTCTGCGAGAACCTCGACGTCAAGGCGAACCTCTTCCTCGGCCAGGAGCTACGCCCCTGGATGCTGGACGACGTCAGGATGGAGACCCGCTCCTGGGAGCTGCTGCGGGAGCTGTCGGCCCGTATCCCCACCCTCGACGTGCCGGTGGCCGCCCTCTCCGGCGGCCAGCGGCAGACGGTGGCGATCACCCGGGCACTGCTGGGCAAGCCCGAGGTGATCCTCCTCGACGAGCCGACCGCCGCGCTCGGCGTGGCGCAGACGGCCGAGGTGCTGAACCTCATCGAGCGGCTGAAGGGCAACGGCCTCGGCGTCGTCATGATCAGCCACAACATGGACGACGTCCGCGCCGTGGCCGACCGGGTGGCGGTGCTCCGCCTGGGCCGCAACAACGGCGTCTTCGACGCCCGCACCGTCACCTCGGAGCAGGTCGTCGCCGCGATCACCGGCGCGGTGGACAACGTGGTCGCGCAGCGCGCGGCCAGGAGAGCCGCGGCCGGCGAACCGCGGCCGGACGCGGCGACGCGGAATGAGCGGAAAGAGAAGGAACTGCCGTGACATCCCTGGACACTCCGCCGAGCAAGACCACCGACCTGATGGACGAGCGGCTGACGACGCCCCAGGGCATCGGCGACAGCGTCCGCGCCGCCGTCCGCCGCACCCGCGACGGCGACCTGGGCATGCTGCCCGTCGTCGCCGGCATCGTGGTCATCTGGACCATCTTCCAGTCGCTGAACCAGACCTTCCTGTCCAGCACCAACCTGGTGAACCTGGCCTTCGAGATGGTGCCGCTTGGCGTCATCGCGCTGGGCATCGTGTGCGTGCTGCTCGTCGGCCAGATCGACCTGTCGGTCGGCTCGGTGAGCGGCGTCTCGGCCGCGGCCACCGCCGTCGTCATGGTCAAACATGAGCAGCCGATGGTGCTGGCCCTGGCCGTCGCGATCGCCGGCGGCTGTGTGATCGGCTGGCTCTACGGCCAGATACTGAACCGCTTCGGCGTGCCGAGCTTCGTCGTCACCCTGGGCGGGCTGCTGGCCTTCCTGGGCCTGCAGTTGTGGCTGCTGCGCGACCAGAACGCGATCAACATCCCGTACGACTCGCCGCTGGTGAAGTTCGCGCAGGTGTGGTTCGTGCCCGAGACGCTGGCCTACGTCTTCGCGGTCGCGGCGGCCGGCGGCTTCCTCGCCGTCGGCTGGGTACGGGCCCGCAGCCGGCGCCGCGCCGGGCTGTCGTCCGCGTCGATGCAGTGGCTCGGGCTCCGGGCCGGGCTGCTGGCGGCGGCGCTGCTGTTCACGGTCTTCTACCTGAACCGCACCCGTGGCGTCCCCTGGATGTTCATGCTCTTCGTCAGCCTGGTGCTGATGGTGCACTACGTCCTCACCAAGACGAAGTTCGGGCGGTCCCTGTACGCGGTGGGCGGCAACGCGGAGGCGGCCCGCCGGGCCGGCATCGACGTCCGCGCCGTCTACACCTCCGCGTTCGTCATGTGCTCCGCGCTGGCGGCGACCGGCGGCGTGCTGGCCGCGGCGCGGCTGGCGGCGGCGAACCAGTCGACCGGCACCGCGGACGTCAACCTCAACGCCATCGCCGCCGCGGTCATCGGCGGCACCAGCCTCTTCGGCGGCCGCGGTTCCGCGTTCGCGGCGCTGCTGGGCGTGCTGGTCATCCAGTCGATCTCCAGCGGTCTGACGCTGCTGAACCTCGACTCCTCGTACCGCTTCATCATCACGGGCCTGGTGCTGCTCGTCGCCGTCGCCCTGGACTCCGCGGCACGCCGGTCGCGGCAGGCACACGGAAGGGGCTGACGACATGGGTGAAGCGGACCTGACCGCCCTCGCGATCGACGCCGGCACCACCGTCGTCAAGGTCGTCGGCTACGGCCCGGACGGCGCGGAGCTGACGGTCGGCCGGCGCCCGACGCGGGTGACGCGGCCCCGGCCGGGCTGGGCCGAGCAGGACATGACCGACGTGTGGGACGCGGTGGCCTCCGCCGTACGGGAGGTGGTCGCCGCGCTGCCCGCGCCGCCCGCGTTCGTCGCGGTGACCGGGCAGGGTGACGGAGCCTGGCTGATCGACGGCGCGGGCCGGCCCACCGGCCCCGCGGTGCTCTGGAACGACGGCCGCGCCGCCGGCATCGTCGGCGACTGGGAGCGGGACGGGACCGTGGACGAGGCGTTCCGCATCTGCGGCTCGCGGCTGTCCACCGGCATGCCGAACGCGGTCCTGGCGTGGCTGCGCGCGCACGACCCGGACCGCGCCGCCCGCTCCCGGCACCTGCTGACCTGCGGCGGCTGGCTCTTCTACAAGCTCACCGGGCAGCCCGCCGTGGACGAGTCGGAGGCCGCGGCGCCGTTCCTGGACATCGCCGGGCGCACCTGGTCGGACCGGCTGTTCGAGCTGTACGGGGTGGAGTGGGCCCGCGAGCTGCTGCCGCCGCTGCGCGACGACGACCACCGCGTCACCCCCCTCGGCGCCGCCGCCGGCGCCGAGACCGGGCTGCCGGAGGGCATCCCCGTGGTGCTCGCCCCGTACGACATCTGCGCCACCGCGATCGGCTCGGGCGCGGTCAGCGCGGGCCGCGCGTGCACCATCCTCGGTACCACGCTCTCCACCGAGATCGTCACCGACGCGCCCCCCGCGCCCGGCCCCGCGGACACCCCGGTGGGCATCACCGTCCCGCTCGGCGTGCCCGGCCACTACCTGCGCGCCTTCCCCACGATGAGCGGCGGCGACATGCTCGACTGGGGCGCCAGGCTCCTCGGTCTCTCCTCCGCCGCCGAGCTGATGGAGCTGGCCGAGCGCGGCTCCGCGGACACCGCGGGGGTGCGGTTCATGCCGTACCTCTCCCCCGCCGGCGAGCGCGCGCCGTTCTTCGACCCGGCCGCCCGCGGCTCGCTGACCGGACTGTCGCTGGACAGCGGCCGCGAGGACGTGGCGCGCGCGGTGGTGGAGGGGGTCACCCTGGCGATCCGCGACTGCCTCGCGGCCTCACCCGCGGAGCCCGGTCTGCTGACGCTCAGCGGCGGGGGCACCCGCAGCGGGTTCTGGATGCGGCTGATCTCCGACGTCACGGGCGTACCGGTGGCGGTCCCCGCCGACACCGAGATCGGCGCCCGCGGCGCGTGGCTGACCGGCGCCGTCGCGACCGGCCGGGAGCCGGACTTCGCGACGGCGGCGGCGCACCGGGTGCGTATCGCGGCGTCGTACGAACCGGACCCCGCCCGCGCCGCGGACGGCCGCTACGCCGAGTTCCTGGAACTGCGCGACCTGCACCGGCCGGTGTGGGCGCTGGGCCGGGAGCGTACGGCCGGCGGGACCGGATCCGCGCACGCGGGTGGAGCCGGCGCATGACCCACCCGGCTCCGGACGCCTGGCTCGGCATCGACCTGGGCACACAGGGCGTCCGCGCGGTGGCCGCCGACTCCGCCGGGCACCTGCTCGGCACGGGCACGGCCCCGCTCACCAGCGACCGGCGCGACGGCCGCCACGAGCAGGACCCGGACGAGTGGTGGCACGCGGTCTGCGCCGCGGTCGGGCAGGCCCGCGCGGCGGGCGCGGACCCGCGCCGGATCCGCGCCGTGGCCGTCGACGCCACCTCCGGCACCGTCACCCTCACCGACCGCCGCGGGCGCGCCGTCACGCCCGCGCTGATGTACGACGACGGGCGCGCCGCCGCCGAGGCCGAGAAGGTCAACGAGGCCGGCGAGGCGCAGTGGACCCGGGCCGGCTACCGGCGGATGCAGCGCTCCTGGGGGCTGCCGAAGCTGCGCTGGCTGCTCGACCGGCATCCGCGGGCCGCCGCGGACGGCTGGCGGCTCGCCCACCAGAACGACGTGGTCAACCGCCGGCTCGTCGGCCACGACGTACCGGCCGACACCAGCAACGCGCTCAAGACCGGCGCCGACGCCGCCACCGTGACCTGGCCCGATGAGGTCTTCGCGGACCTCGGCATCCCGGCCGGGGTGCTGCCGGGACTGGTGCCGCCGGGGACCGTGCTCGGGGAGGTCTCGGCCGCCGCGGCGGCGGAGACCGGCCTGCGCGCGGGCACCCCGGTGGTCGCCGGGATGACCGACGGCTGCGCCGCCCAACTGGGCTCCGGGGCCACGGCGGTGGGGAGCTGGAACTCCGTCATGGGCACCACGCTGGTGCTCAAGGGCGTGACCGCGGACCTGGTCCACGACCCGGCGGGCGTCATGTACTCGCACCGCTCGCCCGCGGGCACCTGGCTGCCGGGCGGCGCGTCCAGCGTCGGGGCCGGGCTGGTGGCGCGGGAGTTCGCGGGCGCCGACCTGGACCGGCTGACGGCCGGGGCGGCGGAGCTGCTGCCGACCGGGCTGCTGCGCTATCCGCTGGTCTCGCCCGGGGAGCGGTTCCCGTTCGTCGCGCCAGAGGCGACGGCGTTCCGCAGCCGCGAGGCGGCGGGCCCGGCCGAGGACTTCGCGGCGCTGCTCCAGGGGGCCGCGTACGTCGAGCGGCTCTGCTTCGACTACGCCGACCTGCTCGGCGCGCCCGCCACCGGGGCCGTCGTCCTCACCGGCGGCGCGACCCGCAACCCGGTGTGGAACCAGCTCCGCGCCGACGTCCTGCGCCGCCCGGTGACGCTGCCGCGCCACGCGCAGCCGGCGCTGGGGATGGCCGTCCTGGCCGCCGCCGCCCTCGACGGCACCGGCACCGATACCGACTCCGGCGGCGCCGCCGGCAGCCCCGCCGCGGGCGGCGCCCTGGACCGCGCCGCCGCCGCGATGGTCCGGGCCGACCGCACCGTCGAGCCCCGCGACCCGTACCGATCCGCCCACGACGAGGGCTATGTCCGGCTCGTCGACCTGCTGGCCCGGCGCGGCTGGCTGCCCGAGGTCGTCGCGGCCCACGCACGAGAGAGGACCGCGTCATGAGCCTCAACGTCATCTTCGTCCGGCACGGGGAGAGCGTCTGGCACGGCGAGAACCGCTACGCGGGCGCCACCGACATCGACCTCACGGACCACGGCCGCGACCAGGCCGCCGCCCTCGCCGACTGGGCGGCGCAGGCGGGGCTTACGGCCGTATGGTCCTCGCCGATGCTGCGCTGCCGGCAGACGGCGGCGGGCAGCGCGGCGGCCGCGGGGCTGCCGCTCCACCTCGACCCGCGCCTGCGCGAGCTGGACTTCGGCGTCGCCGAGGGGCTGACCCGCGCCGAGATGCGCGAGCGGATGCCCGAGGCGGTGGCGTCGTTCGAGGCCGACCCGGTGGCCAGCCACTTCCCCGAGGGGGAGGATCCGGCGGCGGTCGTCGAGCGGTACGTGGCCTTCCTCGCCGACCTGCGCGCGGAGCACGACACCGGTGCGCAGGGCGACGGCAAGCAGACGGGCGGCAAGGAGAGCGACGGGCGGATACTCGTCGTCGCCCACTCCACCGCCATCCGGCTCACCCTCTGCCGGCTGCTCGACCTGCCGCTGCGCGACTACCGCCGTCGCTTCCCCCACCTGGCCAACTGCGCCCTCAACGAGCTGGTCCTCAGCGACGGCACGCCCTCGCTGCTGACGCTGAACCGCCCCGTGACCCCGGGAGTCCCCGCGTGACCACCATCCTCGCCGCCGGCGACCACTTCGTCCGCAACGACCTGCTCCGCGACCGGCTCCGCCCGGTCGCCCCCGACGCCGACGTCCGCGAACTCACCCTGCCCTGGCCCGTCGAGCCGTTCGGCCCGGTGGCCGAGGTGAAGGAGGCGTCGGGCACGGAGGACCAGCTCATCGAGGCCCTGGACGGCGCCGAGATCTGTGTGACGCAGATGGCGCCGCTCACCGAGCGGATCCTCGCCGCGAGCCCGGCCCTGCGGCTGTTCTGCGTCAGCCGCGGCGGCCCCGTCAACGCCAACCTGGACGCCGCCACCCGCCACGGCGTCGCCGTCACCTACGCCCCCGGCCGTAACGCCACCGCCACCGCCGAGCACACCGTGGCCCTGATGCTGGCCGCCGCCCGCCGGGTCCCCGCCACCCACGCGGACCTGGCGGCCGGCGTCTGGCGCGGCGACTACTACCGCTACGAGGCCGTCGGCCCGGAGCTGGCGGGCAGCACGGTCGGCATCGTCGGCTACGGCGCCATCGGCTCCCGCGTGGCCCGTATCGCCCGCGGCTTCGGCGCCCGCGTGCTCGTCGCCGACCCGTTCGCCGAGGCGGCGGCCATCGCGCCGGACGAACTGGTCGAGCTGCCCGAGCTGATGAACCGTTCCGCCTTCGTCACCGTGCATGCCCGCGCCACCCCGCAGACCGAGGGGCTGATCTCCCGCGAGCTGATCGGCCTCATGCCCGCCGGCGCCGTCCTCGTCAACTGCGCCCGCGGCTCCCTCGTCGACTACGACGCGGTCTGCGACGCCCTCGACGAAGGCCGGCTCTTCGGCGCCGCGTTCGACGTGTTCCCCGTCGAACCGCTGCCCGCTGACTCGCGACTGCCCCGTACCCCGGGCGTCGTGACGACCCCCCACCTGGCCGGCGCCAGCCGCCAGACCGCCCACAACGCGGCCGGCATGGTCGCCACCGAGGTCGGCCACCACCTGGCCGGCCGGCCCTTGATCCACTGCGCGAATCCGGAAGTGCGTAACCGATGAACCCGTGGAAAGGAACCCGCATGCGCGGCAAGTACCGTACGGCCAGAGCGGCCGTCGTCGCCGGCATAGCCGTCCCCGCCCTCCTGCTCACCGCCGCCCCGGCAGGCTTCGCGGCCGCCACCGCACCCGCCGCCGCCCCCGCGGCCAAGCCGCTCCCGCCCGACCTGCCCACCCACATCGAAGGCGGCGCGTGGCCGACGAGCCACGTCCAGGGCGTCACCGTCGACACCGAACGCAACTTCGTCTACTGGTCGTTCACGCAGATGCTGGTCAAGACCGACCTCGACGGCAACGTGATCGGCACCGTCGAGGGCCTCACCGGGCACCTCGGCGAAATCGACCTCAGCGACCGCGACGGCCGCGTCTACGGCTCGCTCGAGTACAAGGCGGAAGAGGCGTTCTACATCGCCGTCTTCGACGTGGACAAGATCGACCGGGTCGGCATGAACGCCGAGACCGACGGCGTGATGACCGCCGTGCACCTCGACGAGGTCGTCGCGGACTTCACCGCCGACATGAACGGCGACGGTGTCTTCGACGGCGACACCGCGAACACCCCCGACCACCGCTACGGCTGCTCCGGCATCGACGGCGTCTCCTTCGGCCCGGAGTTCGGCAAGCGCGGCGGGGTGCAGAAGCTGATGGTCGCGTACGGCGTGTACTCCAACACCACGCGCGCGGACAACGACCACCAGGTCATCCTGGAATACGACGTGCGCGACTGGCGCCGCTACGAGCGCCCGCTGTCGCAGGCGGAACCGCACCGCAGCGGCCCGAAGCGGACCGACGGCAAGTACTTCGCGTACACCGGCAACACCACCTATGGCGTGCAGAACCTCCAGTACGACCCGTACACCCGCAACTGGATCATGGCGGTCTACGACGGGGTGAAGGAGGGCTTCCCGAACTACTCGTTCTTCACCGTCGACGGCTCGAAGAAGCCGGTGCGCGGCGAGATCAAGGGCCAGGCGAAGCCCGAGGAGGGCAAGCTCCTCACGCTGCGCGACGCGGGCCTGAACGACCCGGCGACGGGCGTGCGCGGCTGGGAGTTCCACGGCAACTACGGCATCGACGCGCTGGGCGACGGCCGCTACTACGTCGCCGAGGGCCGGGCGGTGACCGAGGACGGCGTGCGCAAGCAGGAGGGCGAGGTCTACCTCTACCGCTGGACGGGCGAGACCCCGACCCCGTTCGCACGCGTCGAGGACTGACGCGGGGCGCTCTCGCGCCTCCCGGGCCCGCGCGTATCGGGGGCGGGCCCGGGGGCCCGGCGGTTACTGCCCGCTGGAATCACCGGCGGGCAGCAGCCGCAGGGAGACGGAGTTGATGCAGTAGCGCTGGTCGGTCGGCGTCGGGTAGCCCTCGCCGCTGAAGACGTGGCCCAGGTGGGAGCCGCAGCGGGCGCAGCGCACCTCGGTACGGGCCATGCCCAGGGAGCGGTCCTCCAGCAGCTCGACGGCCTCGCTCTGCGCGGGGTCGTAGAAGCTCGGCCAGCCGCAGTGGCTCTCGAACTTCTCCGTGGAGCGGAAGAGCTCCGCGCCGCAGGCCCGGCACTCGTAGACGCCCTCGGTCTTGGTGTCGGTGTACTCGCCGGTAAAGGCGGGTTCCGTGCCCGCCCGCCGGAGCACGCGGTACTCCTCGGGCGACAGCTCCGCGCGCCACTGCTCGTCCGGCTTGTCGACCTCGTATGTCATCTCAGCCCTCCAGTCGGGACAGGATCCGGGGTCCCAGCTCGGTGACGTCCCCTGCCCCCATGGTGAGAACGAGATCACCGGGCTTCGCCATTCCGGCGACGAGGCCGGGGACGGCGGCCATGTCGGGCGCGAAGGTGACGTCCGCGCCCTGCGCGCGGGCGGCATCGATGATGATGTCGCTGGTCACGCCGGGGATGGGGTCTTCGCGGGCGGGATAGATGCCGAGCACCAGGGAGGCGTCGGCGAGCGCGAGGGCCTGGCCCATCTCGGTGCCCAGCTCGCGGGTGCGCGAGAACAGGTGCGGCTGGAAGACGACGAGGATGCGGCCGGAGCGGCCGCCGTGGCCGTCGTCCGCGGCGGCCCGCACGGCCTCCAGGTCGGCGCTCATCTCCGTGGGGTGGTGCGCGTACGTGTCCACGACCCGGACGCCCCCCGCCGTGCCCTTGGGCTGCAGCCGCCGGCCGACGCCCGTGAAGGACGCCAGCGCGGGCGCCAGCTCCGCGGCGGGCACGCCGGCCGCGGCGCCTGCGGCCAGGGCTGCGACGGCGTTGTGGGCGTAGTGGCGGCCGGGGACGGAGACGCCGAAGGTGAGCTTGGCGCCGTCGAGCACCACGGCGACCTCGCTGGCCAGACCCTTGGGGGTGACGGAGAGCACGCGCGCGTCGGCGTCGGGCGACTCGCCGTAGGTCACCGTACGTACGCCGCTCGCGGCCAGCCGCCCGGTCAGCTCCCGGGCGCCCGGGTGGTCGGCGGAGACGACGAGGGTGCCGCCGGGGACGATGCGGGCGGCGAAGGTCTCGAAGGAGGCGTAGATCTCCTCCAGCGAGGCGTAGTTGGCGTGGTGGTCCAGCTCGACGTTGAGGACGATGGCGACCTCGGGCGCGTACTTGTGGAAGCTGCGGTCGCTCTCGTCCGCCTCGGCGACGAAGAGGTCGCCGGTGCCGTGGTGCGCGTTGGAGCCGGGGGCGTCGATATCGCCCCCGATGGCATACGACGGGTCGCGGCCGAGGCTGCGCAGTGCGACGGCGAGCATCGAGGTGGTCGTCGTCTTGCCGTGGGTGCCGGCGACGGCGATGGGGCGCAGCCCGTCCATAACGGCGGCGAGCGCGTCGGAGCGGTGCACGACGGGCAGCCCGCGCGCGCGGGCGGCGGCCAGCTCGGGGTTGTCCTCGCGGATGGCGGAGGAGACGACGACGGCGCTGGCCCCGGGGTCCAGGTGCCCGGCGGCGTGGCCGAGGTGCACGACGGCGCCCAGCTCGCGGAGCGCGGCGACCGTGCCGGACTCGCGGGCGTCGCTGCCGGCGACGGCGGCGCCGCGCTGGGCGAGGATCTTCGCGATGCCCGACATACCGGCGCCGCCGATGCCTACGAAGTGCGGACTCTCCAGCGTGGGCGGGATCCCCGGGGTCATGTGGTGCGCTCCTTGGGCTCGGGTGGGACGCGACGATTCTCGCACCCCGCACCGACAGTCCGGTGCCGCCGCCGGGCGCGGGCGGCGCGTGGCCCCCGTCCCGGCGCGCGGCCGGGTTCAGCCTTCGTGCGCGAAGAGCTTCAGCACCGGCACGCCGACCTTGTGGCGGGCCCGGGAGGCCCAGTCGCGGTGGAAGAACTCCTCCACCAGGTGCGGCGCGGTGAGCACGATGACCTCGTCGGCCTGCGTCTGCTCCACGACGGACTGCAGCAGGTCGAGCGGGTGCCGGTCGACGATCTCGCCGACGGCCTCCGCTCCCTTCTCGCGCAGCGCCTGCAGGGAGTGCTCCAGCGCCAGCTTGGCGGTGGGCAGCGCCTCGCGCCCCTCCGGCTCGTCCGTCTCGCGGACCGCGTCCTCAAGCTCTCCGAGGGCTACGTCGTCGAGCGCCCGCAACAGCACTCCCTGGTCGCCGCGGGGTTGCAGCAGCACGACGAAGCTGACGGGCTCCTGACCGTGGAGCGTGGTGACCATCTCCACATCCACGGGTGCGAGCGGCTTCTCGATCATCAGGACGGTGGTGAACACGATGAACGCCCTTCTTCCGCACAGGCACACAGACCACGTCAGAAACGATCCTGCCGACTCAGTCTGCCCCAGCACGGCTAAGCGGAACGTGATATTCCGCAGATTGTCAGAACCGACGGTAACGCGTGAACAGGAAGCCGGCCTCCTCCATGACCGACTCCAGGCCGAGGCCCAGCGGCTCCGCCGCCGAGGCGGTGCCGTGCATGATCCGGGGCCCGTCTCCCAGCGCCACCCGGGGCGCCAGGGTCAGGCACAGCTCGTCGAGCACCCCCGCCCGGGCGAAGCGGCCCAGCGCCGAGGGGCCGCCCTCCGTCAGCAGCCGCCGGTGCCCGCGCTCCGCGAGCGCGGCGACGGCCGCCGCCGGGTCTGCGCCCCGGCCCTCCCCCGCGACCACGACCTCCACCCCCGCCGCCCGGGCCGCGGCGACCCGCTCCGCGGGCGCCTGTGCGCCCGTGAGCAGCAGCGTCGGCACGGCCGGCGCGGTGAAGAGCGGCAGCGAGAAGTCCAGGTCGAAGGAGGCGGTGAGGACCGCGACGGGCGGCGCGGGGGTCTGGCCCGCCACGGCCCTGCGGGCGGCGAACGCCTCGCGGACGCGGGCCGGCCGGTACCCCTCCAGGCGTACCGTTTCTGCACCCACGACCACCACGTCGGCCAGCGCCCGCAGCACGCCGAAGAGGCGCATGTCCGCCGGGGACGACAGCGGCTGGGAGCGCCCGTCGAAGGCCGCGGCGCCGTCGACGGAGCTGACCATGTTGGCCCGCAGCCAGACGCCGTCCCCCGGGGGGTATGCGTAGGCGTCCGCGAGTTCGTCCAGGGACCACTCGCGGTCGGCGAGGGCGGACGGATCTGCGGGTACGGGCAGCAGGCGGCGCATATGCGGCAGTGTGGCATGACGTACTGGTGTACGGCTTGCCGAGGCATCGACCGTACAGTGAGAACGTGTCCCCTTCCGCCTCCGCCTCCATCGCCGACACGCCCGGCGGCATAGCCCCGGGCGTGCTCACCGGCCGCGAGCCGCGCGTGCCCGCCGAACGGCTGGTCGCCGAGCTGGTGCCGCCGCCGCGCTTCGACGCGGTGCGCTTCTCGACGTACGTGCCGGACCCGGCCCGCCCCAGTCAGGCGGAGGCCGTACGCGCCCTCGCCGCCTTCGCCGCCGGGCTCGGCGGCGGCGCCACCGCGGTGGGCGGCCGGCGGCCCTGGTGGCGGCGGGCGCCGAAGGAGCCCGCCGGGCCGCGCGGGGTGTATCTGGACGGCGGCTTCGGCGTCGGCAAGACGCACCTGCTGGCCTCCCTCTGGCACGCCACCGAGGCGGCGCCCGAGCTGAAGGGCTTCTGCACCTTCGTCGAGCTGACGAACCTGGTGGGCGCGCTGGGCTTCCAGCAGACGGTACGCACCCTCGGGGACCACCGGCTGCTGTGCATCGACGAGTTCGAGCTGGACGACCCCGGCGACACCGTGCTGGTCTCCAGCCTCCTCGGCAAGCTCGTCGACTCCGGCGTCGCGCTGGCCGCCACCTCCAACACCCTGCCGGGCAAGCTGGGCGAGGGCCGCTTCGCCGCGGCCGACTTCCTGCGCGAGATACAGGGCCTGGCGGACCGCTTCCGCCCGCTGCGCATCGACGGCGAGGACTACCGCCACCGCGGGCTGCCAGCAGCCCCCGCCCCGCTGACCGACGAAGCCGTCGGCCGCGCCGCCCACACCGTCCCCGGGGCGACGCTCGACGCCTTCCCCGACCTCCTCGGCCACCTCGCGCGGGTCCACCCCAGCCGCTACGGCGCGCTCACCGACGGCGTACGCACCGTCTGCCTGACCGGCGTGCGGCCGGTGGCCGACGAGGCGACGGCGCTGCGGCTCGTGGTGCTCGCGGACCGGCTGTACGACCGGGAGATACCCGTGCTCGCCTCCGGCGTGCCGTTCGACCGGCTCTTCGGCGACGACATGCTCGCCGGCGGGTACCGCAAGAAGTACTTTCGCGCGATATCCCGGCTCACCGCGCTGGCCCGCGACGCCCGCTCTGACGTGGAAAAACGGGACAGCACGGACGACTCCGCGGCGGTCGGCGGCAGCGGCGGCACACTGCCGCCACAGGAGTAGACCCTTCACACACCTCTCACCTGGTTCACTTTCAGTTCACCGAGTGGTACACACGGTCGGGTCACCGTTTTCCTGTCCGTCAGCAGGGAGTTGGTCTTTCCGCATGGCTGCAACACGACGTCAGGTTCTCGCCCGTACCGGCGCGCTGGGCGCCGGCATCGCCTTCACCGGAAGCGTCTCCGAGCTGTACGCCGGCACCGCCGCCGCGCACGCCCCGCAGGACGCCGGCTACGGCCCGCTCGTCCCCGACCCCAACGGCCTCCTCGACCTCCCCAAGGGCTTCGAGTACCGGGTGCTCTCCCGCGAGGGCGACCAACTGCTCTCCGGCGAGGGCGCCGTGCCCAGCAACCACGACGGCATGGCCGCCTTCCGCGCCCGCGGCGGAGACGTCCGGCTCGTCCGCAACCACGAGAACCGCCCCACCGCGACCCACCGCGTCCCCGCCGTCGACGGCCTCACGTACGACCCGATGGGCATGGGCGGCTGCACCGTGCTGGAGGTCGGCAGGGACGGCGAACTCGAGGGCGAGCGCGTCGGCATCGCCGGCACCGCGGTCAACTGCGCCGGCGGGCCCAGCCTCTGGGGCACCTGGCTGACCTGCGAGGAGACCGAGGACAAGGCCGGCACCAACGGGTACACCAAGGACCACGGCTTCATCTTCGAGGTCGACCCCGTCGACCCGCACGAGAGCGGTGCCGAGCCGCTCACCGCGATGGGCCGCTTCCAGCACGAGGCCGTCGCCTTCGACCCGTCCAACGGCGTCGTCTACGAGACGGAGGACGCCTTCCAGCATCCGTTCGGGCTCTTCTACCGCTTCCTGCCGAAGAAGCCCAAGGGCGGCCTCGGCTCCCTGCGGGCCGGCGGCGAGCTGCAGGCCATGCGGGTGCCGGACGTGCCGGATCTGTCGGTGGTCGAGGAGATCGGCACCACGTTCGACAACGTCGAGTGGATCGAGGTCCCCGACCCGCTGGCGGCCGAGACCCCGATCCGCCACCAGGACTTCGGGCGCCCCATGTCGCACGCGCAGAAGCTGGAGGGCTGCTACTGGGGCGGCACGTCGGTCTACTTCGTCTCCAGCTTCGCCAAGTCCTCCGAGGGCTCGGGCGGCGACCACTTCGGCCAGGTGTGGCGCTACACCCCGCGGACCAACGAGCTGAAGCTCGTCATCCGCTTCGGCCCCGACCACGGCGTCGACACCCCCGGCGAGTCCCCCGACAACATCGCCCTGTCGCCGACGGGCGGCCTCTTCCTCTGCGAGGACGGCGGCGGCGAGCAGCACGTGTACGGGGTCTCGCGGCGCGGCGAGGTCTTCGCGGTGGCGCGCAACCGGCAGAACACGGGCAGCGCGGAGGACCCGGAGTACGGCGAGTTCGCCGGCGTCACCTTCTCGCCGAACGGCCGGACGATGTACGTGAACTGCTACGCGCCCGGCACCACGTTCGCCATCACCGGCCCCTGGCGGTAGCCCGCCCGGCAGGTAGCGCCGCACGAGGCGGCATCGGCACGGCGCCCGGCGCCGGCACGGCGGAGGACCGGTTCAGACCCGTCCGCCGCCGGGCCGGCGCCGCGGCGTGTCGTAGCCCGTTCACCCGGGCGCTCGCTCCGGCGCGCGCGCCCCCGGAAGCGCTCTTACGCTCCCCGCATGATCGACTTCCGGCGCCCGCGCCCCGCCCGCGCGGCCCTCGTCGCGCTGCTCGCCCTCTTCCTCCCGGCGTGCGCCCAGCCGTCCGCGCCCTCCGCTCCCCCGGCACCGGTCGGCGCGCCCGCGGCCCGGGAGCACAGCGACCACCCGGCCGCGTACGGGACGGCGCGACCGCCGAAGGAGCCGGAGGGCGGGGCCCGGGGCGGGACCCTGCGCGAGGCGCGCGGCGGGGCGCGCGAGAAGGCGCACGGGGAGGCCAAGGCGGCCCGCGCGGGGCTCGCGCCGGTGTGGCGGCACGGCGCGCGCGGGGGCGTGGGCGGCAAGCGCGTCGCGCTCACCTTCGACGCCGACATGATGGCCGACCAGCACGACCGCGCCGACGCCGGCGAGCGGTTCGACAACCCCGGTCTCATCGCCGCGCTACGGCAGCTGAAGGTGCCCGCGACCGTCTTCATGACCGGCACCTGGGCCGCCCGCTACCCCGGCCAGGCCCGCGCCATCGGCCGCGACCCCCTCTTCGAGGTGGCCAACCACTCCTACAGCCATCGCGCCTTCGCCACCCCCTGCTACGGCCTGCCCGGGGTCGACCCCGGCACCATGCGCGCCGAGGTCGAGCGGACCTTCGCCGAACTGCGCCGCGCGGGCGTGCCCGCGCCCGTCCCGTACTTCCGCTTCCCCGGCGGCTGTTACGACGACGCGGCGCTGCGCGCCCTCGCCCCGACGGGCGTGACCGCCGTGCAGTGGGACGTCCCCAGCGGCGACGCGTTCGCCACCGACCCGGGCGCGGTGGCGGAGGAGGTGCTGACGCGGGTGCGGCCGGGTTCCGTGGTGGTCCTGCACGTCACGCGCAGCGCGGCGCCGGTCACCGAGCAGGCGGTGCGCGAGATCGTGCCGGAGCTGCGCCGGCGCGGCTACGGCTTCGCCAGGGTCTCCGAGCTGATGGCGGCGCGCTGAGGCCCGTACGGGACGGGCCGCGGCGGCACCCTCGCCCCCCCCCGCCGCGGCGTCCCCGGTCACCCGGTGGGCGCCCCCGCGCCGGTCTCGCTCGGCCGCACCACGACGAAGCCCTCGCCGTCCAGCCGGAGCTGCATGACCTCGCCGGAGCCGCCGCGGATCATCGACCCGAAGCTCTGCGAGCGGTGCAGCCCCGTCTGGAGCTGGGTGCTCCAGCCGACGACGGCGTCGGTGTCGACGAAGACCGGATAGCCAGGCGAGACGGGGATGACGATCGGGGTGCCGTCGCACACCACGCCCAGCCGGCCCTGGCCGGTGAAGACGCTGTTGAACAGCCCGCCGCCCGCCATGCCCGCGCCCTTGACCACCTTGATGTCGTACGACAGCGTCGAGTCGAAGCACAGCACGTTGCGCCCGTTGAGTGTGAGGCTGTCGTTCGGCTGGTCGAAGTCCAGGATGAAGCAGTTGGCCGCGCTCAGCGCGAACCAGCACTCTCCCTGCCCCTTCACCGACATGAGCGCCAGGCCCTCGCCGGTGACCGCGCGCTTGAGGAACTGCCCCGCCCCCTGGCCCTTCTTCTCGAACTGCAGATTGCCCCGGTAGGCGATCATCGCGCCCTGCCGGGCCAGGCACTCGCCGTTGACGGCGTACTTGATCGACTTGGCGTTCTGCAGAGTCATGCCGACCTGCGTGGCAGGCTCGGCCATGTTTTCCTTAGCGAACAAATCACTGCGCATACGGGCATGATCCGCCGGAATCCCTTCCTCCGCCAAGCGGGCTGCGCCCCTGGCACACTTGATCGTGTGACCGGCACCGAGACCAGCCCCTTCCAGCACGAGGCGGTGAGCCGCGACGACCTGCCGCAGTTCGTCCTCCCCCTCGTCGTACGCATCGAGCGCACCGGCCCGCCCACGCGCACCGACGCCCTCCAGACGGCGGCGCGGGCGGTGCTGGTCCTGCTGGCGGACGAGCGCAGCACGGGCGAGGGCCCCTGGGCCCGGGCGGTACGGGACTGGCAGGACGCGCGGATCCGCAAGGTGGTGCGGCGGGCCCGGGGCGCGGAGTGGCGCCGGGCGGAGGCGCTGCCCGGGATCACGGTGACGTCGGCGGCCGGCGGGGGCGCTGCGGACGGCCCGGCCCCCGGGCCCGGTGCCGCCGAGGTGCGGGTCTTCCCGCCCGTACCGCTCGACGGCTGGCCCAAGGACCTCGCCCGGCTCCAGGTCTCCGGCACCGACCTCGACGATCCCGAGCCCCCTTCCTCGCCCCCGGCCGGCGTCCCGGTGCTGTGGCTGGCGACGGGGCTCGGCATGACCGCGGGCAAGGCCATGGCCCAGGCGGGCCACGGCGCCCAGCTCGCCTGGTGGGAGCTGGGCGACGAGGAGCGCGCGGCCTGGCGCGCCGCCGGCTTCCCCCTCGCCGTCCGCACGGCCGCGCCGGAGCACTGGGCGGAGCTGGTCGCGAGCGGGCTGCCGGTGGTCAGGGACGCCGGGTACACGGAGATCGCGGCGGGCAGTTGCACGGTCGTCGCCGACCACCCCGCGCTCCGTACCGGCTGACCCGCGGCGGCCGTACGGGCACGCGCGCGTAAGACGCCCCTCGCGGTGCACGCGCGCATACGGGCGCGGGCGCGGCCGGCGCCGCTACTCCGCCACCCCGCACGCCCAGCGCCACCAGCGTGCCGCCGAGCAGCGGCTCCCGGATCCGGCTCACCCGGCCCGTACAGGCCGGGCGAGCCGGGCCGCCGTCGCGTCAGCCGCCGTCTGTCTCACGTGCGTCCTCCGCGACGGCCGCCGCCGCCTTGCGCGCCGCGACCAGCACCGGGTCCCACACCGGCGAGAACGGCGGCGCGTACCCCAGGTCCAGGGCCGTCATCTGCTCCACCGTCATGCCCGCCGTCAGCGCCACCGCCGCGATGTCCACGCGCTTGCCCGCGCCCTCGCGGCCGACGATCTGCACCCCGAGCAGCCGCCCCGTGCGCCGCTCCGCGAGCATCTTGACGTGCATCAGCGCGGCCCGCGGGTAGTAACCGGCGCGGCTGGTCGACCGGATGGTCACCGTCACGTACTGCAGGCCCACTTCGCGCGCCTGCGCCTCCAGCAGACCCGTACGGGCGATCTCCAGATCGCACACCTTGCTGACGGCCGTGCCGACCACGCCGGGGAACGTGCCGAAGCCGCCGCCGACGTTGCGGCCGATGACCTGCCCGTGCTTGTTGGCGTGCGTCCCCAGCGGGATGTACCGCTCGCGGCCCGAGACCAGGTCGAGCACCTCCACGCAGTCGCCGCCCGCCCACACGTTCTCCTGCCCCCGCACCCGCATCGCCAGGTCCGTCAGCAGCCCGCCGGACTCGCCCAGCGGCAGCCCCGCGTCCCGCGCGAGCCCGGTCTCCGGGCGCACTCCGAGGCCCAGGACGACGACGTCCGCCGGATACTCGCCGTTGGCCGTGGCCACGCCGCGCACCTCGCCGTCCGTGCCGGTGAGGATCTCGGTGACCTCGGCGCCGGTGACGATCCCGATGCCGTTGCCGTTCATCGCCTCGTGCACCAGCCCGCCCATGTCGGGGTCGAGGGTGTTCATGGGCTGTTCTGCGCGTTCCAGCACGGTGACGTGGATCCCGCGGTGGCAGAACGCCTCCGCCATCTCCACCCCGATGTACCCGGCGCCCACCACGACCGCGTGCCGCACCTGCTGCTTCTCCAGCCGGTCCAGCAGCTCCTGGCCGTCGTCCAGGCTCTGCACCCCGTGCACTCCGGGAGCGTCGATACCGGGCAGCGGCGGGCGCAGCGGCCGGGCGCCGGTGGCGATGACGAGGTGGTCGAAGCCGTGCCAGCGCTCCTGTGCGCCGGCCTCCTCGTCGAGGGCACGGGTGCGGACGCACTGCCGGTCGAGGTCGATCTCCGTGACCTCGGTGCGCATCCGCAGGTCGATGCCGCGCGCGCGGTGCTCCTCCGGGGTACGGGCGATGAGCTGGTCCCGCTCGGGGACCTCGCCGCCGACCCAGTACGGGATCCCGCAGGCGGAGTACGACGTGAACCGGCCGCGCTCGAACGCGGTGATCTCCAGCTCGTCCGGCGTCCGCATCCGGCGTGCCTGCGACGCCGCGGACATGCCCGCCGCATCGCCGCCGATGACCACCATCCGCTGCTTGGCCCCCATGACGCTCCCTTTCGTCGCCGTGCAGGACACGCTACGACGGGTTACTCCGGCTCGCCGCCCTGGGGTGTCGGCTGCCCGGGGAAGGGACTGGGCGGCGGGGCGATGTGCCGGCGCGGCAGCCGGCCGCGCAGCCACCGCCAGGCAAGGGCGAGCAGGACGAGGAGCGCGGCGAAGGGCAGCGACGCGGAAACGGCGATCAGCACCCCGCGCAGGCCCGTGACGAAGGCGTCCCAGCCGCCGGCCAGCGCGTCGGTGACGCCGGTGCCGTCGTCCTCGTCCGCCGGGGGCGCTGCGGCGGGCCGGCGCAGCTCCAGGGTGATCGTGCCGAGTTCCGTGCGCTCCTTGAGCGAGGACTGCTGGGCGAGGAGCGCTTCCAGGTCGGCCTGGCGGGTGCCGAGTTCCCCCTCCAGGGTGACGACGTCAGCGAGTTTCGTGGCGTCGTCCATCAGGTCCCTGATGCGTGCGACGCTCGCGCGCTGGGACCGTACCCGGCTGTCGACGTCCACGACCTCGTCGGTGACGTCCTTCACCTCCACGTCGCGGTCGACGACGCGGCCCAGCTCCGCGAGGTCGCCGAGGACGGCGTCGTACTCCCCCGCGGGGACCCGCAGGGTGAGCCTGGCGCGCGCGGGGGCGCCGGGCTCCTGGCTGGTCGACTCGTCGCCGACGTAGCCGCCGGCGCCCTCGGCGAGCGTGCGGGCGGAGTCGGCGGCTCCGGCCAGGTCCTTGGTACGGATGGTGATCGCGGCGGTGCGGACGAGGGCCTGCGGCGCGAGGGCGACGCCCTCGGCGGCGGTGGCGCCGCCGCGGGGTGCGGACGAGTCGGCGGAGTCACCGCCGGCGTCGGCGCCGCCGTCTTCGCGCGGTGCCGCCCCCTGCGCCTTGGCGTCGTCACGGGCGGAGCCGCCGTCGGCGGAGTCCGCCCCGCTGCCGGAGCAGCCGCCGACGGCGAGTGCGGCGGCGAGCAGCGCGGCGGCGAGCGCGGGTCTGGTGCTGATACGTGCGGGCATCGTCGAACCCCCCAGGTGTCGGGTCTGTGCTGCTTCGACGGGGCGGCGGGCGCGGAGGTTCGGGACGGCGGGTCCCGGAAGGGTCACGATCGGACTACGCGGAGGGCGCGGCGCGCCGGGCGAGGGTCCCGGCGGGTGCGTGCGAGGGCTTCGGTGGCGCGCGGCGGGCTCGTTCGCCGTCGCCTCCGGGGGTCTCGTACGCGGGGCGTCGGCGCGGGATGTCCACAGGCTCGCACGGCGTGTCCGCGGCGGTCTGAGACAGTGGCTTGCATGAGCAGCGCACAGCCCGCGGAGCCCGGGCCGCCCAGGGTCGTCGTCATCGGCGGCGGCATCGCCGGACTCGCCGCAGCGCACCGGCTGCTGGCCGGCGGCGCGCGGGTCACGGTGCTGGAGGCAGGCACCCGGCTCGGCGGCAAGCTGCACGCGGGCGAGGTGGCCGGCGTGCCGGCCGACCTCGGCGCGGAGGCCCTGCTGGCGCGCCGCCCGGAGGCCGTCGGCCTCGCCCGCGCGGTGGGGCTCGCCGACGCGCTGCAGCCGGTGGCGGCGGGCGGCGCGGCGGTCTGGACCCGCGGCAGGCTGCGGCCGCTGCCCGGCGGCCAGGTGATGGGCGTCCCCGGCGACCTGGACCGGCTGGCGGCGGCGGAGGTGCTGTCTCCCGAGGGCCTGTCGCGGGTCGCCCGCGAGGCGGAGCTGCCGCCGGCGGAGCCGGGCGAGGACGTGGCGATCGGCGCGTTCGTCGCCGAAAGGCTGGGTGCGGAGGTCACCGACCGGCTGGTGGAGCCGCTGCTGGGCGGGGTGTACGCGGGCGACGCGTACCGGCTGTCGATGCGCGCCGCGGTCCCGCAGTTGTTCGCGGCGCTGCGCGAGGAGCGGACGCTGCTGGGCGCGGCGCGGGCGGTGCAGTCCCGCGGCGCGGCCGCGGGCCCGTCGCGGGCGCCGGTGTTCATGGGCATCGAGGGCGGCGTCGGCCGCCTGCCGGCGGCGGTGGCGGAGGCGGTGCGGGAGGCGGGCGGCGAGATCGTCCTCGGCACGGAGGTCGCGTCGCTGGAGCGCAGGGGAGGTTTCCCCGGCCCCGCCCCCGCCCGGTGGCGGGTTCTCGCCGGGGGGCGGGCCTACGACGCCGATGCCGTCGTGCTCGCCGTGCCGGCCGCCGCTGCCGCGCGGCTGGTGCGGGGGGTCGCGCCGCGGGCCGCCGCGGAGTTCGACGGGGTGCGGTACGCCTCCATGGCGCTGATCACCCTCGCCCTCCCCCGCCGGGAGGCCGAGGCCCAGTTGCCCGCCGGGACCGGCTTCCTCGTGCCGCCGGTCGACGGGCGGACCATCAAGGCGTCGACGTTCTCCTCCGCCAAGTGGCACTGGGCCGGCGACGACGACGTCTTCCTCCTGCGCACCTCCGTCGGCCGCATCGACGACGACAAGACCCTCGAACGGGACGACGCGGACCTCGTCACCGCCTCTCTCGACGACCTCCGCGCCGCCACCGGGCTCGCCGCCCGCCCGGTCGCGAGCCGCGTCAGCCGGTGGCGCGGCGCCCTGCCGCAGTACGAGGTCGGGCACGACGCCCGCGTGGCCCGCATCCGCGGCACGCTGCCCGCCGGGCTCGCGGTGTGCGGCGCGCTCTACGACGGCGTGGGCATCCCCGCCTGCATCGCGAGCGCGCACCGGGCCGCCGACGAGTTGCTGGGGCGCCCTGGGACAATGACCGCATGAGTGACGCAACCCCCCCGCCGGCCGACGCGCCCGCGGCTCCGTCCCGCTCCGCGAACGCCGGCAAGAAGGCCAAGGACCTCAACGAGGTCATCCGCTACACCCTCTGGTCCGTCTTCCGGCTCCGCGACGCCCTCCCCGAGGACCGCGCGGGCTACGCGGACGAGGTGACCGAGCTCTTCGAGCAGCTCGCCGCGGAGGACGTCGTCGTGCGCGGCACGTACGACGTGTCCGGGCTGCGCGCCGACGCGGACGTCATGATCTGGTGGCACGCGGAGAGCTCCGACGCGCTGCAGGAGGCGTACAACCTCTTCCGCCGCACCCGCCTCGGCCGCGCCCTCGCGCCGGTCTGGTCGAACATGGCGCTGCACCGCCCCGCCGAGTTCAACAAGTCGCACATCCCGGCGTTCCTCGCGGACGAGACCCCGCGCGCGTACGTGAGCGTGTACCCGTTCGTCCGCTCCTACGACTGGTACCTGCTGCCGGACGAGGACCGCCGCCGCATGCTCGCCGACCACGGCAAGATGGCCCGCGGCTTCCCGGACGTGCGCGCCAACACGGTGCCCTCGTTCTCCCTCGGCGACTACGAGTGGATCCTCGCCTTCGAGGCCGACGAACTGCACCGCATCGTGGACCTGATGCGCCACCTGCGCGGGTCCGAGGCGCGGCTGCACGTCCGCGAGGAGGTGCCGTTCTACACCGGCCGCCGCAAGCCGGTCGCGGAGCTGGTCGCCTCCCTCGCCTGACCCCGGCGCCGGCGGTCCCCGGTCCGGCGCGCCGGCCTCAGGCGAGCGCCGGGCCGCCCGTTCCCGGCGCTGCCGACCGCTTCCCGCCCCGCTCCGCCTTCGGCTCCGGGTGCGGTGCGCAGCTCACGTCGCCGGGCGTGCGGCCGGTCAGCAGGTACGAGTCGACGTGCTTGTTGACGCAGCCGTTCCCGCCCCCGGCGAGCCCGTGCGACCCGGCGTCCTTCTCCGTCACCAGGTCCGCCGAGCCGCCAAGCCGCCGCGCGAGCTCCCGCGCGCCGTCGTACGGCGTGGCCGCGTCGCGCTCGGCGGCGAGGAGGAGCACCGGCGGCAGCTCGCCGGCGTCGGTGCGCACGTCGAGGGGCTGCTGCCGCGGGCCGGTCCAGAACGCGCACGGCAGGTTCATCCAGGCGTTCGCCCACGTCTCGAACGGCGCCACGCGCGCGAGCCGGCTGTTGTCGCGGTCCCAGGTCTCCCAGTCCGTGGGCCAGGGCGCGTCGTTGCACTCGACGGCGGTGTAGACGGCGTTGCCGTTCTCCTCCGCCGCGTTGTCCGACGGGTCGTCGGCCGCGAACTCCACCAGCGTCCTCTGCTTGCCGCCCAGGAAGTCCGCGAGCGCGGTGGCGGCCTGCGCCCAGTACCCGTCGGCGTATGCCGCACGCAGGAAGCCCGCCTGCAACTGGGCCGTGCCCACCCGCCCGCCGGCCGGCTCCTTCTCGATCGTCTCCCGGGCCCGCTCGTACGCCGCCGCCACCTCCCACCGGGTGCGGCCGAGGTGGTAGACGTCGTCGTGCTTGGCGACCCACCGCTGCCAGTCGGCCCAGCGCTCCTCGAACGCGGCGGACTGGCGCAGGTTGTTGCCGTACCAGATCTGCCGCGGGTCGGGGTCGACGGGGCTGTCGAAGACCATGCGGCGCACGTGGTCCGGGTAGAGGGCGGCGTACAGGCTGCCGAAGTAGGTGCCGTAGGAGGCGCCGAGGTAGGTGAGCTTGCGCTCGCCGAGCGCGGCGCGCAGCACGTCGAGGTCGCGGGCGTTGTTGAGGGACGTGTAGTGCCGCAGGCCCGCGATCTCCGCGCAGCCGTCGGCGTACGCGCGCGCCTTCTCGACCCGGGCGCGCTTCTCGCGCTCCGAGGGTCGCTCGGAGGTGTTCGACGGCGCCTTCATGAACTCCCCGGGGTTCTGGCAGGACAGCGCGCCGGAGCGCTGGACGCCGCGCGGGGCGTAGCCGACGAAGTCGTACGCCTCGGCCAGCCGCCGCCACTCCGGCGAACGGCTCAGCAGCGGGAAGTACGTGCCGGAACCGCCGGGTCCGCCGGGGTTGAAGACGAGCTTGCCCTGGCGCTCGGCGCGCGGTCCCGTGGCCCCGATGTGGCTGACGGTGAGCTTGAGCTGCCGGCCGCCGGGATCCGCGTAGTCCAGCGGCACGGCGACGGTGCCGCACTCGATGGGATTCGGCAGCCCCTCCGCCGCCGGGCAGGGGCCGTAGTCGACCCCGGCCTTCGCGGCGCGGGCGGCGGCGACGGCGACCCCGCGGGCCCCGGGCCCTTCGGCCGCCCGGGAGACGGGGGCGGGGGCGTGGGCGGGGGCGGGGGCGGGGGCGGGGGCGCCCGAGCGTGCGGCGTCGGCGGCGGGGGCCGCGGCGAGGCCGGTGAGAGCGAGCGAACCGAGGATTCCGTACAGCACTGCTGCTCTCACGAAGGGCCCTTCCGGCGTGACGAGGCGTGGCGAGGGGCGATGAGGCGTGGCGAACGGCCGCGCGGAGCGGCGTGCGCGACGGGAGTAAAAGAGGGTAAAAGTGATAATTCTTGGCGGAGTTGCTGATGTAAAGGACCCGGGCGGGGGTGTCGCGGTGCACGTCGGCCCGGACGGGACCTAGCGCGCGAGCGCGGCGCGCATCTCCGGGTCGGGCAGCGCGGCGGGCCCGTGGACGGCGAGTCCGGTGAGCAGCGAATCCGCCTCGTCGAGGGTGGCGAGCAGCCCGCGGCCGTCGGGCGTGGCCCAGCGCGTGTACTCGCCGACCTCCAGCCGGGCTATCGCCAGACAGCCGCAGACAAGTATCAGCGGCAGCACGAACCAGCCCGCGATCGGCTCCTGCTCCGGTGGCCGCAGCGCCAGCGCGGCGGTCCCGGCGCCGAGCACCACCACCCCCGCGATCCGTACCTGCCGCACCGCGGCGCGCACGGCGGACCGGATCGGCGCGGGCACCGCGAGCCCGGCCGCGGCGAGGCCGTCGTCCAGGTCGCGCAGCGCGTCGGCGGCGGAGGCGGCGGCGCGGATGGCCGGAATCGTGTTCTGCCCGCCGGACCCGGCGGCGGCGATCACCGCCCGCTCGACGGGGTCGCGCCCCTCGGGCGCCGCGACGGTCGCCCAGCCGGTGTGCGCGAGCAGCAACCGCCGCTCCCGCGCCAGCGCGACCAGGGTGACGTCGACGACCCGCCGCGGCCCGCCGGCGAGGAAGGCGGCCTCGTACAGGGTCAGCTCACGCGCCCTGCGGACCTGCGCCGGCTCGGGCTCCGGCTGTGCCGCGGCGACGGAACCGACGAGGACCAGTCGCCCGCACGTCAGCAGCGCGGCCGCCCAGGCGACGAGCGCGAAGCACACCCACATGGCGGTGTTCTACGCGATCGGGGGTACAGGGCGCCAGTCCTATCTTTCCGAACGCGGCCGTGATAGCGGGGTGTTGCGGACCCGTTGCCGACAGCAACCCGTACGGGCGGACCGGCCGGGCGGGAGTCAGGTCGGAGTCAGCGGGCCGAGGACTCGTGCACGTACTCCACGAGCCGCGTGAGCGCGTCCGGGTCCGTCGTCGGCAGCACCCCGTGGCCGAGGTTGAACACGTGCCCCTCCAGCCCCGCCGCCGCCTGAAGCACCTCGCCGGCCTTGGCCTCCATCGCCTCGCGGGGCGCGAAGAGCACCGCCGGGTCGAGATTGCCCTGCAGCGCCTTGCCGGGGCCGGCGCGGCGCGCCGCCTCGTCCAGCGGCACCCGCCAGTCGACGCCGACGACGTCGGCGCCGGACTCGCCCATCGCGGTCAGCAGCTCGCCGGTGCCGACGCCGAAGTGGATACGCGGCACGCCGTACCCGGCGACGGCCGCGAAGACCTCGGCCGACGCGGGCAGCACCGCGCGCCGGTAGTCGGCGGGGGCCAGCGCGCCCGCCCAGGAGTCGAAGAGCTGCACAGCGGAGGCGCCGGCCTCGATCTGCACCCGCAGGAACGCCGCCGTGATGCCCGCGAGCCGGCCGACCAGCTCGGCCCAGAGCTCCGGGGCGCCGTACATCATCGCCTTGGTGTGCTCGTGGTTGCGCGAAGGGCCGCCCTCGACCAGGTAGCTGGCCAGCGTGAACGGCGCCCCGGCGAAGCCGATGAGCGGCGTCGCGCCCAGCTCCTCCGTCAGCCGGCCCACGGCCTCGGTCACGTACGGCACGTCGTCGGGCTCCAGCGGGCGGAGCTGCGCGAGGTCCGCGCGGCTGCGGACCGGCTGGGCGACGACGGGCCCGACGCCCGGTTTGATGTCGAGGTCGACGCCGATGGCCTTGAGCGGCACGACGATGTCGCTGAAGAGGATCGCGGCGTCCACGCCGTGCCGCCGTACGGGCTGCAGCGTGATCTCGGTGACGAGGTCGGGCCGCCGGCACGAGTCGAGCATGGCGATGCCCTCGCGCAGCCGCCGGTACTCGGGCAGCGACCGGCCCGCCTGCCGCATGAACCACACGGGTGTGTGCGGCACCGGTTCGCGCCGGCATGCGCGCAGGAACGCGGAGTCGGCGGCCGGGCCCGCGGGGGCGGTGGCCGTGGAAGCGGCACCGGCGGTGGACGTGGCGGAGGGGCGGGGGGCGCTGTCGGCACTCACCCCAGCATCTTCGCACGGGCGTGGGAGTCGAGATCCGGCCACCCGGGTGTCCCGCAGCGCTTCTGCACGCCGCGCCCCCTAGTCTTCCGGGCATGGTTGCGGCTCCTGGACACCTCGTCGACGAACCCGATGGCCCCCCGGAAGGACGGCCGGGGGGCGGAGCGCTGCCGCCCCCGTTCCGGCGGGCCGTCGAGGCGCTCGACTCCGCTGCGGTACGACCCGAAGTGACCCTGCGGTCGACGCGTGCGCCGCGGGGCATCGCCCCGTTCGCGTACGCCCTGGAGGCGGACGTCGAGGAGGGCGCGGAGGGGGACGCCGAGCCCGCCGACGGGCGGCTGGTGCTGCTGCACGACCCGGACGGGCAGGACACCTGGCGCGGTACGTTCCGCTTCGTCACGCTGCTCCGCGCGGAGCTGGAGCCGGAGATGGCCGCGGACCCGCTGCTGCCGGACGTGTGCTGGTCCTGGCTGACCGGCGCGCTGGACACCCGCGGGCTGAGCTACGGCGAGCCCAGCGGCACGGTGACGCGCGCGTCCTCGCACCACTTCGGCGGGCTGGCGGAGCGCGGCACGACGACGAAGGTCGAGATCCGGGCGTCCTGGACGCCGCAGCCGTCGCGCGCGGCCGGGGACGGCGCACCGGACGCGGCGGCGCACCTGGCGGCGTGGGTGGAGATGCTGTGCCAGTGCGCGGGCCTGCCGCCGGCCGCGCCGCCGGCGGCGCCGGAGCCGGACGCCGCGCCGATCGTGTCGCTGCCGCAGCGCCGCGGCTCGCGCCGGCGCTGAGCGCGCGGCCCCGGGGCCGGGACGGCGCAGTCGATCGCCTATCCGAATTGTCCGTTTTTTTCTCACTAATTCGTGATCATTGCCTAAAGCCCCTCCGGGCTCCTGCCGAAGACGTGAGAGACCTTCCGTACGCGGCCCGTACGCGACACGGAACGTCCCGGCTCTCCCAGCCGGCCCCGTCCCCGCACACCGTCTGGAGGGACCTGGTGTCTGTTCTCCTCGAGCAACCCACAAGCCTGGTCGCCTACCGCCCCAACAAGCCGACGGCCATGGTCGTCGTGGCCGACCCCCGCGTGCGCTCGACCGTCACCCGCCACCTGTGGGCGCTGGGCGTGCGCGACGTGATCGAGGCGTCGTCCATCGCGGAGGCCCGCCCCCGGATCGCCAACCCCCGCGACATCTGCGTCGCCGACGTCCACCTGCCCGACGGCTCCGGCCTCACGCTGCTCTCCGAGGCGCGCTCCGCGGGCTGGCCCAACGGCCTCGCGCTCTCCGCCGCCGACGACATCGGCGCCGTACGCAACGCCCTCGCGGGCGGCGTCCGGGGCTACGTCGTCACCGGCACCCGCACCGGCATGGGCCTGCCCACCCGCCCCAACGCCGCGCACATCGGCGCCGCCGCGGGCCGGCTCCACCACCGCCGCCCACCGGGCTCCCCCGGCGCCGGCGGCAACTCCGGTCCGCCCGGACACCCCGGCGGTTACCGCGAGCTGTCCGGCCGCGAGGTCGAGGTGCTGCGGCTGGTGGCGGAGGGCCAGTCGAACAAGGCCATCGGCGTCTCGATGGGACTGTCCGCGCTGACCGTCAAAAGCCACCTCGCCCGCATCGCACGCAAGCTCGGCACGGGCGACCGCGCCGGCATGGTGGCGGTGGCACTTCGTACCGGGATCATCCACTGACCGGGGCCCGGTGACGGGCCCTCTCCAGGCAGCCGCGCGGCGCCCGTCGACGTAACGTTCCGTCGACGGGCGCTGTCGTGCACGACTCACAGATACCCTTGACACGTGACCGACGCCCAAGAGACCGCAGCAGAGGACAGACTCCCCGCCCCCGGAGCACCGACTTCCGGATCGGCGCCGGTCCCCCTTCTCGATCCCCGCGAGGGCATTCCTCCCGTCACCGCGGACCCCGGGGCGCTCGCCGAGGTCGTCCGCGCGTTCGCCGCGGGCAGCGGTCCCGTGGCCATCGACGCGGAGCGCGCCAGCGGCTACCGCTACGGGCAGCGGGCGTACCTCGTGCAGTTGCGCCGGGAGGGCGCGGGCACGGCGCTGATCGACCCGGTGGCCTGTCCCGACCTCTCCGGGCTCGCGGCGGCGATCGGCGATGCGGAATGGGTTCTGCACGCGGCGACCCAGGATCTGCCGTGTCTCGCCGAGATAGGCATGCGTCCTGGCGCGCTGTTCGACACGGAGCTGGCGGGGCGGCTGGCCGGCTTCCCCCGGGTCGGGCTCGGCGCGATGGTCGAGAACGTCCTCGGGTACGCGCTGGAGAAGGGCCACTCCGCCGTCGACTGGTCCACCCGGCCGCTGCCCGAGCCGTGGCTGCGCTACGCCGCGCTCGACGTCGAGCTGCTGGTGGACCTGCGGGACGCGCTGGTCGAGGAGCTGACGGCGCAGGGGAAGCTGCGGTGGGCGGAGGAGGAGTTCGCGGCGATCGCCGCGGCGCCGCCGCCGGAGCCGCGCCGGGACCCCTGGCGGCGTACGTCGGGCATGCACAAGGTACGGCGCAGGCGCCAGCTCGGCACCGTACGGGAGCTGTGGACGGCCCGGGACCGCATCGCGCAGCGGCGGGACATCTCGCCGGGCAAGGTGCTCGCGGACACCGCCATCGTGGAGGCGGCGCTGGCGATGCCGACGTCCACGCGGGCGCTGGCCGCGCTGCCGGGCTTCGGGCACCGCATGGGCCGGCGGCAGCTGGAGCAGTGGCTCGCCGCGGTGGAGCGCGCCCGCGCGCTGCCGGAGTCCGAGCTGCCGCAGCCGGGCCTGCCGCTGAACGGCCCGCCGCCGCCGCGCGCGTGGGCGGACAAGGACCCGGCCGCGGCGGCACGCCTGTCGGCGGCGCGGGCGGCGGTGACGGCACGCGCGGAGGAGCTGGGCCTGCCGCAGGAGAACCTGATCGCACCGGACACGGTGCGCCGCATCTGCTGGGAGCCCCCGAAGGAACCCACGGAGGAGTCGGTGGCAGCAGCCCTCACCGACCTCGGCGCCCGCCCCTGGCAGATCACCCAGGTCACCCCCCTCCTGACAGCAGCAGTCAGCAACTGACCCCGACCTCGGCCCAGGAGCGGTGCGGACCCCGGTCCGGTGGGGTGGGCGGCGACGCCGTACGGGCCCGAGGCCGGTAAACCATCGGACCCGGCGGGGGCGGCAAGGCACGCGGGCCGGAGCCCCGGCGCCCGGGACGTGCGCCCGGGCGAAGCCGTGGCGGCGGCCGGTCACCGGTCCCGGTGCCGTAAGGCGCCTCCCGCAGCCGCCCCGCCCGCCGCGCCGCAGCTCCCCATCCCGGTATCGTCCCCCCGGCGAGGGGACTGTGAGGCACAACTCCGGCAGGCCCCTGGGCAGCTTCTGTTACCCGTGAGTAGCATGGGGGCGAGCCGTGCCCGTCCCCCGCGGGCCGGTGCCGCGTGAACCCGCATCCCCTCCGGAGGAGAGCCCGTGCCTCGTACCGCAAGGGACGTCGTCTTCGTCGACGGCGTCCGGACCCCGTTCGGCAAGGCGGGCCCGAAGGGCATCTACCACGAGACCCGCGCCGACGACCTCGTCGTCAAGTGCATCCGCGAGCTGCTGCGCCGCAACCCCGCCCTCGACCCCGCCACCGTCGACGACGTCGCCATCGCCGCCACCACCCAGATCGGCGACCAGGGCCTGACCATCGGCCGCACCGCCGGCATCCTCGCCGGGCTGCCGCCGACCGTGCCCGGGTACTCCATCGACCGGATGTGCGCCGGCGCCATGACCGCCGTGACGACGACCGCCGCCTCCACCGCCTTCGGCGCGTACGACATCGCCCTGGCCGGCGGCGTCGAGCACATGGGCCGGCACCCGATGGGCGAGGCCGTGGATCCCCACCCGCGGTTCGTCTCCGAGAAGCTCGTCGACGAGTCCGCCCTCTTCATGGGCATGACCGCGGAGAACCTGCACGACCGCTTCCCGCACCTGACCAAGGCCCGCGCCGACGCGTACGCGGTGCACTCCCAGGAGAAGGCCGCCAAGGCGTACGCGAACGGGCGGATCCAGGCCGACCTCGTGCCCATCTCCGTCCGCCGCACCACCACCGAAGCCGGCGAGACCGGCTGGGGCCTGGCCACGCAGGACGAGCCGATGCGCCCCGGCACCACGCTGGCGAACCTCGCGACGCTGAAGACCCCCTTCCGCGCCCACGGCCGGGTCACCGCCGGCAACGCCGCCGGGCTCAACGACGGCGCCACCGCCTCCCTCATCGCCGCCGAGGACGTGGCGCGCGCCGCCGGGCTGCCGGTGAAGATGCGGCTGGTGTCGTTCGCCTTCGCCGGCGTGGAGCCCGAGGTGATGGGCGTCGGCCCGATCCCGTCCACCGAGAAGGCGCTCGCCAAGGCGGGCCTCGGCATCGGCGACATCGGCCTGTTCGAGATCAACGAGGCGTTCGCCGTGCAGGTGCTCGCGTTCCTCGACCACTTCGGCATCGCCGACGACGACCCCCGCGTCAACCAGTACGGCGGCGCCATCGCCTTCGGCCACCCTCTCGCCTCCTCCGGCGTGCGGCTGATGACGCAACTGGCCCGGCAGTTCGAGGAGCAGCCGCAGGTGCGGTACGGCATCACCACCATGTGCGTCGGCTTCGGCATGGGCGCCACGGTCATCTGGGAGAACCCGCACTTCGAGGGGGCAGGCAAGTGAGCAGCAGCACCGTGGAACTTCTCAAGGGCGCGGCCGGGCGCTTCCCGGACGAGGTCGTGACAGAGGCGCACGTACGCCACCTCGACCTGCCGGGCGGCGCGGGCCGGTTCGCGCTGATCACCCTCGACAACGGCTTCGACCACACCAAGCCGACCACCTTCGGCCCGCAGTCGCTCGCCGGCCTCGACGCCGCGCTCGACCAGGTCGAGAAGGAGGCCGCGGAGGGCGCGATCGTCGGCGTCGGCGTCACCGGCAAGCCGTTCATCTTCGCCGTCGGCGCCGACCTCAAGGGCGTCGAGGTGCTCGGGCGGCGCGACGAGGCGCTGGCCATCGGGCGCGGCGGGCACGAGGTGTTCACGCGGCTGGCCGATCTGGGCGTGCCGACGTTCGCGTACTACAACGGCGCCGCGATGGGCGGCGGCGTCGAGATCGGGCTGCACTGCACGTACCGCACCGTCTCCACCGCCGTGCCGGCGTTCTCGCTGCCGGAGGTCTTCCTCGGGCTGGTGCCCGGCTGGGGCGGCTGCACGCTGCTGCCGAACCTCATCGGCGCGGACCGCGCGGTCACCGTCGTGATCGAGAACAGCCTCAACCAGAACCGGCAGCTCAAGGGCAAGCAGGTCTACGACCTGGGCATCGCCGACGCGATCTTCGAGGGCGCCGACTTCCTGGAGCAGTCCCTCGCCTGGACCGCCGCCGTCCTCGGCGGCGAACTGGAGGTCGTACGCCCGGACATCGACCGCGGCGAGGCGTGGGACGCGGCGATCGAGCGCGGCCGCGCCGTCGCCGACGACAAGGTGCACGGCGCCGCCCCGGCGGCGTACCGCGCGCTGGACATCATGGCCGCGGCGAAGAACGGCGACCTGCGGCAGGGCTTCGCGGCCGAGGACGAGGCGCTGGCCGACCTGATCATGGGCGGCGAACTGCGGGCCGGGATCTACGCCTTCAACCTCGTGCAGCGGCGCGCCAAACGGCCCGCCGGGGCGCCGGACAAGAGCCTCGCCCGGCCGGTCACGAAGGTCGGCGTGGTCGGCGCGGGGCTGATGGCCTCGCAGTTGGCGCTGCTGTTCGTCCGCCGTCTCGAGGTGCCCGTCGTCCTCACGGACATCGACCAGGAGCGGATCGACAAGGGCGTGGCGTGGGTCCACGAGCAGATCGACATGCTGCTGCTGAAGGGCAGGGTGAACCAGGACGCGGCGAACCGGCTCAAGGCGCTGGTCACCGGGTCGATGGACAAGACCGCGGCGTTCGCCGACGCCGACTTCGTGATCGAGGCGGTCTTCGAGGAACTCTCCCTCAAGCAGCGGATCTTCGCCGAGCTGGAGGAGGTCGTCCCGCCGACCGCGATCCTCGCGACGAACACCTCGTCCCTGTCGGTGACGGAGATGGCCGCCGGGCTCCGGCACCCCGAGCGGGTCGTGGGCTTCCACTTCTTCAACCCGGTGGCGGTCCTGCCGCTGCTGGAGATCGTACGGGCCGCGGACACCGATGACGCCTCGCTGGCCACGGCGTTCGCCGTCGCCAAGAAGCTGAAGAAGTCGGCCGTGCTGGTCAAGGACGCCCCGGCGTTCGTGGTCAACCGCATCCTCACCCGCTTCATGGGCGAGGTGCTGGGCGCAGTGGACGAGGGCACGCCGGTGGAGGTCGCGGACGGGGCGCTGGCGCCGCTGGGGCTGCCGATGTCGCCGATCGTGCTGCTCGACCTGGTCGGCCCCGCGGTCGCCCACCACGTCGCGGGCACCCTCGCCGCGGCGTTCCCCGACCGCTTCGCGCAGTCGGCGAACCTGGGCCGGGTCGTGGAGGCGGGCAAGCGGACGCTGTACGTCCATGACTCGGGCAAGCCGGAGCTGGACCCGGAGGTGGCTGCGCTCTTCCAGGTCGGGGAGACGGCGCTGACGGAGGAGCAGGTACGCGACCGGGCGCTGGACGCCATCGCGCAGGAGATCCGGCTGATGCTGGACGAGGGCGTCGTGGCCGAGGCGCAGGACATCGACCTGTGCCTGATCACCGGCGCGGGCTGGCCGTTCCACCTGGGCGGTATCACGCCGTACCTGGACCGGGAGGGCGTCAGCGAGCGCGTCACGGGCCGCCGGTTCCTGCCGCCGGGCGTGGCGAGCGTCCCGGAGTAGCGGTACGTCACCGGTGCCCCGGCCGCCTGCGTGCGGCCGGGGCACGTCCGTGTCGTACGGGCGTGGGAGGGTGGGCGGCATGGACGCTCCCCTCCCGCTGCTCGTCGTGGACGCCGCCAACGTCGTCGGGTCGGTGCCCGACGGCTGGTGGCGCGACCGGCACGGGGCGGCGGAGCGGCTGCGCGACGGCCTCGTGCCGTACGCCTCAGCGGGCGTGGCGGGGCTGCCGGGGCCGGTGGAGGTGGTGCTCGTGGTCGAGGGCGCGGCCCGCGGGGTGGCTGCGGTGCCGGGGGTACGGGTGGTGGCGGCGGACGGCAGCGGGGACGACCGGATCGTGGAGGTAGTCGCCGAGGCGGCCGAGCGGGATCCGGAGCGCCGCGTGCTGGTGGTCACGGCGGACCGCGCACTGCGCGACCGCGTCCACCGCCACGGCGCGGCCACGGCGGGCCCGCGCACGGTCCGGCCCGGCTGACGCCCGCGGGCACGGGCGGGCGCGGGCCGGTGCCGAGACACGGCGAAGGGGCGGCCCGCACGAGCCGCCCCTCGTCCGCCGTCGCGGCGCTCAGTCCCCGGCGACCTTCGACACCGTGCCCTCCCCGGTGCCCTGGGCCGCGAGGTCATCGGCCTGGTCGTCCGCGCGCCGGTCGAGCCGGGCGACCAGGCCGGTGACCTGCCGGGCGATGTCCGGGGCCGTCAGGCCGATGTCGGCCAGGACCTCCTGGCGGGAGGCGTGGTCCAAGAAGCGCTCCGGGATGCCGAAGTCGCGCAGCGGCATGTCGACGCCCGCGTCGCGCAGCGCCTGCGCGACGGCGGAGCCGACGCCGCCGGTGCGGATGTTGTCCTCGACGGTGACGACCACGCGGTGCCGCTCGGCGAGCGGCGGCAGCGCCGCGTCGACGGGCTTGACCCAGCGCGGGTCGACGACCGTCGTCGTGATGCCCTGCTTGTCGAGCAGCCCGGCGACCTCCAGGCACATCGGCGCCAGCGCGCCGACGGAGACGAGCAGCACGTCGGGGTGCTCCGCGCCCTCGGTGCCGGCCGCCGGCTCGTGGAGCACGTCCATGCCGCCGGTCCGGCCGATCGCGGGGACCGCGGGGCCGACGGCGCCCTTGGAGTAGCGCACGACGGTCGGGGCGTCGTCGACGTCGACGGCCTCGCGCAACTGGGCGCGTACCTGGTCGGCGTCGCGCGGGGCGGCGATCCGCAGCCCGGGGACGACCTGGAGGATCGACATGTCCCACATGCCGTTGTGGGAGGCGCCGTCGCTGCCGGTGACCCCGGCCCGGTCCAGGACGAACGTCACCCCGCAGCGGTGCAGCGCGACGTCCATCAGCACCTGGTCGAACGCCCGGTTGAGGAACGTGGCGTAGACGGCGAAGACCGGGTGCAGGCCGCCGGTGGCCAGGCCGGCGGCGGAGACCGCGGCGTGCTGCTCGGCGATGCCCACGTCGTAGACCCGGTCGGGGAAGGTCTCGGCGAACTTCTGCAGGCCCACCGGGCGCATCATCGCGGCGGTGATCCCGACGACGTCGGGGCGCTCGCGGCCGATCCGTACCATCTCGTCGGCGAAGACGGAGGTCCAGTCGGCGCCGCCCGCGGCCACCGGCAGGCCGGTGTCCGGGTGGATGACGCCGACCTGGTGGAACTGGTCGGCCTCGTCCTGGCGCGCGGGCAGGTAGCCGCGGCCCTTCTCGGTCAGGCAGTGCACGATGACGGGGCCGCCGAAGCGGCGGGCGCGCTGGAGGGCGGACTCGACGGCGGCGATGTCGTGGCCGTCGATGGGGCCGACGTACTTCAGCCCCAGGTCCTCGAACATGCCCTGCGGTGCGATGAAGTCCTTCAGGCCCTTCTTGGCGCCGTGCAGGGTCTCGTACAGCGGCTTGCCGACGACGGGCGTACGGTCGAGCAGCTCCTTGCCGCGGGCGAGGAAGCGCTCGTAGCCGTCGGTGGTGCGCAGCGTGGCGAGGTGGTCGGCGAGGCCGCCGATGGTCGGGGCGTACGAGCGTTCGTTGTCGTTGACGACGATGACGAGCGGGCGGTCCTGCGCGGCGGCGATGTTGTTCAGCGCCTCCCAGGCCATGCCGCCGGTGAGCGCGCCGTCGCCGATGACCGCGACGACCGCGGCGTCGCGGCCGAGAACCTCGTTGGCCTTGGCCAGGCCGTCGGCCCAGCCGAGGACCGTGGAGGCGTGGCTGTTCTCGATGACGTCGTGGTCGGACTCGGCCCGCGACGGATAGCCGGAGAGGCCGCCCTTCTTCTTCAGCTTGCCGAAGTCCTGGCGGCCGGTGAGCAGCTTGTGCACGTACGACTGGTGGCCGGTGTCCCACAGCACCCGGTCGCGGGGCGATTCGAAGACCCGGTGCAGCGCGATACTCAGCTCCACCACGCCGAGGTTGGGGCCGAGGTGGCCGCCGGTGCGGGCGACGGATTCCACCAGGAAGGTGCGGATCTCCGCGGCCAGCCGGTCGAGCTGCTCGGGACCGAGCCGGTCCAGGTCGCGCGGTCCCTTGATACGGGCCAGCATTGCCACCCGTGCCTCCTTGCTGTCGCAGCCTGCCTTCGGGCCGTACGGCCCCGGGCCCCGCCGTCCGTACGGACGTGCCGGGCCCGGAACGTCCGGTCGAGTCTAATGTTCCCGATGTCCGGTCGCTGATCCGACAGTGCGATGTATGCCACAGGCCCGCAACGCCTACACCCCCGTACCGGGATCGGTACGGGGGTGCAGGCGGTTGGCGGGCGGGGCGCCGGTCAGGCGCGTCCGGCCGTTTTCTGGGTGCGGCGGGAGACGGAGTCGATCACGACCGCCGCCAGCAGCACCGAGCCGGTGATCATGTACTGCACCGGCGCGTCGATGCCCTTGAGCGCCAGGCCCGACTGGATGGACATGATGACCAGCACGCCGAGCAGCGCGGACCAGCTGCTGCCGCGGCCGCCGTAGAGGCTGGTGCCGCCGATGACGGCCGCCGCGATCGCGTTCATCAGCAGCGTGCCGCCGCCCGCGCCCTGGTTCGCCGCGGCGATGGTCGACGTCATGAAGAGGCCGCCGACCGCCGCCAGCGTGCCGGAGACGGCGAAGACGGCGATGCGCATCAGGTCGACGTCGATGCCCGCCCGGCGGCTGGCCTCGACGCTGCCGCCGAGGGCGAAGATCCGCCGGCCGAAGCCGGTGCGGCGCAGCGTGAAGTCCGCGCCGACGACCACGATGAGGAAGATGAGCAGCGCCAGCGGCAGGCCCTTGTACTGGTTCAGCACGTACGCCGGGACGTACGCGAGCACCGCGAGCACGGCCGTGCGCAGGATGATCTCGCTCAGCGGCCGCGACGGCACCCCGGCCGCCTCGCGCCGCCTCGCGCCGACGTACGCGGCGGCGAAGTAGCCGCCGACGGCGACCGTGGCCACGCCGTAGGCGGCGGCGACGTCGGTGAAGTAGTACGTGGTGAGCTTGCCGACCACGCCGTCGGAGTCGATGTTGATGGTGCCGGAGCTGCCCAGGATGTAGAGCATCAGGCCCTGCCAGCCGAGGAGCCCCGCGAGGGTCACGACGAGCGGCGGGACGCCGATCCGGGCGAAGAAGAAGCCGTGGAAGGTGCCGGTCGCGGTGCCGACGAGGATCGCGAGGATGATCGCCGGGACTTCCGGCATCCCCTCCTGGACGGCCAGCACGGCGAACACCGCGCCCGCGAGCCCGCTGACCGACCCGATCGACAGGTCGATCTCGCCGAGCAGCAGGACGAAGATGATGCCGACGGCTATCAGCCCGGGACCGGCGATGTCGATGGAGATGTTCGAGAGGTTCTGCGCGGACAGGAAGGCGTCGTCCAGGCCCTGGAAGATCGCCATGATGAGGATCAGGCCGACGATGACCGGGACGGAGCCCAGCTCGCCCCCGCGCATGCGGCGCTTGAACTCGGTCAGATAGCCGGCGAAGCCCTGCTCGCGGACGACCAGCCGGGGGTCGACGGCGGTGACGGCGCCCTTGGCGGCGCCGGGGACCGGCGGGGTGTCGGCGGGGGCGGCGGACTTCGCGAGGTCAGGCTTCGCGGTGTCCTCTTTCTTGGTCCCCTCGGTGCTCACTTTGCTGCCTCCGCACTTCCGCGCGCCGAGCGGCGCGTCACGGCGTTGTCCGTGGCGCCCGTGATGGCGGCGACGATCTCTTCCTGCGTCGTGGTCGCGACGTCGAAGACGCCGTTGTTGCGGCCGAGTCGCAGGACGGCGACCCGGTCGGCGACGGCCTTGACGTCCTCCATGTTGTGGCTGATCAGCAGCACGGCGTGGTCGCGCTCGCGCAGCCGCTCGACGAGGTCGAGCACCTGGGCGGTCTGTTCGACGCCGAGGGCGGCCGTGGGCTCGTCGAGGATGACGAGCTTGGGGTCGCCGAGGAGCGAGCGGGCGATGGCCACGGTCTGCCGCTGGCCGCCGGAGAGGGAGGCGGTGGGGATGCGGACGCTGGGGATGCGGATGGACAGGGTGGTGAGCAACTCGCGGGCGCGGCGCTCCATCTCGACCTCGTCCAGGACACCCGCGCGGCGGATCTCGCGGCCGAGGAAAAGGTTGCCGACGACGTCGAGGTTGTCGCAGAGCGACAGGTCCTGGTAGACGGTCGCGATGCCCAGGTCCTGGGCGTCGTGCGGCTTGTGGATACGAACGGGGCGGCCGCCCCACTCGATGCGGCCGTCGTCGATGGCGTGGACGCCGGCGACGGTCTTGACGAGAGTGGACTTTCCGGCGCCGTTGTCGCCGACCAGGGCGACCACTTCACCGGCGCGGACCTCGAGATCGACGTCGGTGAGTGCCTGGACGGCACCGAACCGCTTCGAGATCCCGCGCAACGCCAGCACGGGCGTAGCGGACACGTGAACCATCTCCTACAGGGGGATAGGGCGTGGACAAGAGGAGGGCCCGGGTGCCCGGGGACCCGCCGGCAGCGGGAGTCGGGGTGGCGGGTCCCCGGGCACGCGGGTGGCTGTCGGCCGGCTCAGCGGCTCACTGCAGGCCGGCGTCCTTGCAGGCGGACGCGAACTTGCCGGCGCAGATCTCCTCGATCGTCCACAGGCCGTCCTTGACGACCGTCTCCTCGATGTTCTCCGTGGTCAGCGCGATCGGGTCGATGAGCACGGCGGGCACGCCCTGCTCGGACTCGCTGTCCACCGTGCCGGTCGCGACGGAGTCGATCTTCTCGCCGCGGGCCAGCTTGACGGCCATCTCGGCGGCGGCGTCGGCCTCGGGCTTGTACGGCTTGTAAACGCTCATGTACTGCTCGCCGGTGACGATGCGCTGCACGCCCGCCAGCTCCGCGTCCTGGCCGGTGACCGGCGGCAGCGGGTCGAAGTCGGCGGCCTTCAGCGCGGTGATGGCGCCGCCCGCCATGCCGTCGTTGGCGGCGTAGACACCGATGATCTTGTCCTTGCCGACCGAGGAGATGGCGCCCTTCATGTCGGAGTTGGCGTTCTCCGCCTTCCACTCCTTGACGTCGTACTCCTTGCCGATGTTCACCTTGCCGTCGAGGACGGAGTGCGCGCCCTCCTTGAACATCGCGGCGTTCGGGTCGGTGACGGAGCCGTTGAGCATGACGACTTCGCCGTCCTTGGCCTTGTCGCCCAGCGCCTCCAGCAGGGACTCGGCCTGGACCTGGCCGACCTTGTTGTTGTCGAAGGAGGTGTACCCGCTGATCGGGCCCTCGGCCAGGCGGTCGTACGCGACGACGGGGATGCCGGCGTCGTCGGCCTCCTTGACGCTGGAGGCGACCGACTTGTAATCCACGGCATCCAGGATCAGCGCGTCGACCTCCTGCGTGATCATGGTGTCGACCTGTTGCTTCTGCGTGGTCGCGTCCTGCTTGGCGTTGTTGTAGATGACCTTCGTGCCCGGGGCCAGCTCCTCGATCTTCTTCTCGATCAGCGGCCGGTCGAAGTCCTCGTAGCGCGCGGTCTGGTCCTCCGGCAGGAGGAGACCTATCGTCAACGGCCCGTCGTTCTTCTTGTCGCCGCTGTCGGAGTCGTTGTCGGCCTCATCGGCGCTGCCACAGGCCGCGATGCCGACGGTCATGGTTACGGCGGCCAGTGCGACTGCCGCACGGCGCAGATAGGTGTGCACGGTCGAACCTCCCTGACGTGGCCGCGCCTTCGCGGCCGAGGTGTGAGGTAGTCAACTCGTCCGTAACCATGCCGTCAAGAAGTAAATGCTTAACGAGAAGGATACGATCGCCTGGTTTCTCTACGTGAACTCATCCGTCCGTGAGAGCGGGGGCGAGGACCGGTACGGCGCCGTCAAGGATCGAACGGTCGCCCATCTCGCTCAGCACCAGGGCGAGCGCCCCGAGCACCTCCGCGCGGCTGCCCAGCGCCCCGGAGGCGAGGTCGAGCTGGCGGGCGGCGCTGGGGATCGCGTAGCGCGCGACGGACTCCCCTATGGGCTGCAGGATCAGCTCCCCGGCCTCGGCGAGATCGCCGCCGAGGACGACCCGGCTGGGGTTGAGCAGGTTGCACAGGCTGGCCACGCCGCTGCCGATATGCCGGCCGACGTCGGCGATCACCCGGCGGCAGCCCGGGTCGCCGTCCCGCGCGAGCTGCACCATGTGCTCCACGGTCAGCCCGGGGCCGTGGCTGGCCTCCAGCAGGCCCAGGATGTAGCGCCCGGCGGTGAAGGTCTCCAGGCAGCCCCGGTTGCCGCAGCGGCAGACGGGACCTGATTCGTCCAGCGTGATGTGCCCTATCTCGCCGGCCGTGCCGCCGGGGCCGCGGTAGAGCTGGCCGTTGATCACCAGGCCGGCGCCGACGCCGCTGGCGACCTTGATGTACGCCACGTCCTTGGCGCCCCGGCCGCTGCCCCAGACCAGCTCGCCGAGGGCGCCGAGGTTCGCGTCGTTGTCGACGTAGACCGGGACGCCGAGGCGGGACTGCAGGTCGTCGCGCGGGTTCGTGCCGGTCCAGCCCGGCAGGATGCTGGTGGAGCCCAGCACACCGGTCTCGGTGTCTATCGGCCCCGGCACCCCGAGGCCCACGCCGACGACCTTGTCCGCGGGCACGTCCGTGGCCCCCACCAGGCGGCTCACCAGCGCCTCCGCGCGGTCCAGGCCCTGGGTCGCGGACGCATCCACGTCGATCGGCTCGGACTCCTCCGCGAGCACCTGGTGCGCCAGGTTGCCCACGGCCACCCGCAGGTGCGTGTGGCCGAAGTCGACCCCGACGACGATCCCGGCGTCCCCGCTGAGGGACACGGCCCGCGCCCGCCGCCCGCCCGCGGAGGTGGGCGTGACGCTGACCGTGCCGCTCTCCTGGAGCTCCCGGACGATGTTGGAGACCGTCGCGGCCGACAGCCCGGTGCTCCGCGCGATCTGCGCCTGCGTGAGCGAACCGGACAGTCGCACGGCGCGCACGACGCGCTCAAGGTTTGCCCGGTGCAGCGAGGACTGCGAGCCCGGAGTCTCCACGGCCATCCACTCCTGGTTCGGCGGGCGACACGACGGCCCCCCACCTCCCGGGCCACGCCGATGGGACCCGGATCGCCTACAACTTGTGAAGTCTAGGCTCGACGGCCATGGTTACCGCCGTCAAGACCTTGACGGCGTGACTATTCCGTAACCCGCGCAGCTCCGCGGCACCGGGGTCCGTACCGCCGGCCCGCGGGCCGGGACTCCCGGCGACCCCGGTCGAGGTCGGCCACCGGCGGACGCGGCCCGCCGGGCGCCAGGCGGCCCGCGTACCTACGTAACGGCTATGTCGCGAACTGGCAGCAGCCGGTGGTCCGTCCGGGACGTGGCTCGATAACGTTGCCCCGAACATGACGCGCGGGGGACGCACAACCGCTCGGGAGACCGAACGCTCCGAGCCCTCACCGGGCCGCCCCTGCCGCAGTCAGCCTGACGACGCTGGGAGTTGGTCACCGATGCGGCACCGCACCCTCGGCCGGGTGACGGCCACAGCCCTCGGCGCGGCGCTGCTGCTCACCGCCTGCGGCGGTTCCGACGACGGCGGCGGAGACGAGATCGTGGGCGCGAAGAACAACTCCTCCGAGTCCCCCAGCGCCCCCGCCGAAGAGGACCCGGACGCCCCCGCCTTCGACTTCCCCGACGACCTCGAGGCGGACGTGGAGCCCGCGGAGACCGGGGACGAGAAGAAGGACGCGGTGCTGCGCGACCAGGGCTACGCCCTCAGCGCCATGGTGGAGAGCTACGGGCAGCAGAAGGCCACGGCCAACTTCGAGCAGTACTGGCAGGATCCGGCCTACACCACCTATGTGCGGGACTTCGAGCGCTTCGCCGACGAGGGGCAGCGCATCGCGGGCACCGGACGGTACTTCGACCGCGAGGTCAAGCAGGTCAAGGACGGTTCGGCGCTGGTCGTGTTCTGCGAGGACCAGAGCGACGGCTACGTCGTCGACGCGGAGACCGGCAAGAGCGTGGGCGCGGAGGGCGGCGAGAACGCCGCGGTGTTGCGGCTGTACCGGCAGACGCTCACGCGCACGGACGACGGCACCTGGACGGTGACCGAGTCCGACTGGACGAAGGGGGACGGGACATGTCGGTGAGTTCGCGGAACGGGGCGGTCGTACGCCGCTCGGGAACGGGCCTCGCGGCCGCGGTCGGCGTGACCGCGATGCTGCTGGCCGCCACGCAGCCCGCGTACGCGCAGGGCGGCGGCTGGGGCACCGGCGGAGGCGGCGAGTCGGACGGCGGCGACGGCATCGGCGCGTGGACCAGCCAGGTGAAGGTCACCTCCACCGGCGGCGACCCCTCCGCCCCGCCGATGACTCCCGTCCAGGGCAACTGGACTCCCCCGCCCTGCTGGTACGAGCCGGTCATGACCTCCGAGGAGATGGCGGAGTGGGGCCCCGGCACCTGGACGCACTCGGAGAGCGCGCAGGCCGACTGGATCCAGGAGTGGGAAGACAAGGAGTGGAACAAGGACAAGGACGGCGCCTGGTGGGCCGTCGTCTACAACAAGGACATGGGCGAGGAGGAGGCGTTCCAGGCATGTGACATCCTCCAGGGCAACCCCTTCTGGGTGGACCAGGGAGACGTGCCTGAGGACGGCGTGAGCATCAGCCCCGAGATGCTCGCGGAGATCGCCTACAACGCGACCAAGCTGCCCGCCCCGCCGGTGAAGCTGAAGCCGGACCTCGCGCTGCAGAAGGTCAACCTGCCGGTGCACGCCACCTTCCGGAGCGACACCGGGCTCCAGCGGGTGTCGACCACCGCCAGCATCAACCTCCTCGGCGTGGAGTACGCCGCCACCACCGTGGCCACGCCCAAGGAACTGCGGATCGACGCCGGCACCGAGTACGCCGAGCCTGAATCGTGCACCTACGGCCTCAGCGGCGGCGCCGGCGGGTACGACGTCGACACGGCGGACGCCGGCTGCAACGTGACGTACCGCAAGTCCTCCGGCGAGGGCACCTACCCGCTGGAGGCGTCGCTCACCTGGGAGGTCCACTGGACCGCCTCGGCGGACCCGAACGGCCCGCCGGAGCCGGGCGACCCGCAACTGCCCGAGGGCATGTCCTCCGGCACGTACGACGTGACCGTCAAGGAGATCCAGACGGTCGTACGCTGAGCGCCGCGCGGAGCGGCCGGCGCGGTGGCCCCGCACCGGCCGCTCCGCGCTTACCGCACCGCATGCCGCGTCACCGCGCCCTACTTCACCGCGCCCGCCGTGAGCCCCGACTGCACCTGGCGCTGGAAGATGATGTACACGATGAGGATGGGCAGCGCCGCCATCACCAGCCCTGCGAAGAGCCTGCCGTAGTCGGAGCGGTATCCGGCCTGGGCGAAGAGCAGCCCGATGCCCTGGGTGAGCACGTAGTCGTCCTCGTTGCCCTGGTTGAGCGCGAAGGGCAGCACGTACTGGTTCCAGTGCCCGAGGAAGTTGAAGATGCCCACGCTGATCAGGCCGGGTTTCGCCATGGGGAGCATCACCTGGAAGAAGATCCGGGTGTGGGACGCCCCGTCGATCTCCGCGGCCTCGGAGACCGACGAGGGCAGGGTGCGGAAGAACGTGGTCATGAAGAAGATGGTGAACGGCATGGAGTACGCGATGTACACCATGATCAGCCCGTGCCGGGTGTCGAGCAGGGAGAGGTTCTTCATGACGAAGAAGAGCGGCACGAGCGCCATCACCACGGGGAACGCCATGCCGCCGACGAAGGTGAAGTAGACGATGCGCGCGCCCTTGAAGTCGAACCGCGCGAGCACGTACGCGGCCATCGACCCGAAGAGCATGGTCAGCGGCACGGAGATGGACACGATGAGGAGGGAGTTGGCCGCATACCGGCCGATCCGCGCCCGGCTCCAGGCGTTGGACCAGTTCGCCCAGTCGATGCTGCTGGGCAGTGCCCACGGGTTGGCCAGGATGTCGCCCGAGTCCTTCAGGGCGTTCATCAGGGCCCACACCAGCGGGCCCGCGGCCAGCACGGTCCACAGGATCAGGAAGCCGTGCGAGAAGACGTTGAGTACGGCGCCTTCGATCTTCTTCCGCGGCTCCAGCAGCGGCGACCGCGACGTGTCGTCCGCCACGTCCGCCTTGTCGAGCGCGGGTGGGCGGTCGGTGGGTTCCGCAGTGGTCATGACCTGGCCTTCCGGATCGTGCTCTGCACTCGATGCTCGCTACCCGATGCTCAGTACTCGACGCGGTCGCGGCGGCGGCCCACGGACAGCGCGGCCACGGCGAGGATCATGGTGAGGATGAAGAGCGCGACGCCCATCGCCGCGCCCCTGCCGGCCTGCAGTTGGCCGAAGCCGGTGTTCCAGAGGTAGACGCCGAGCACCATGGTGGAGTCGTCGGGTCCGCCCGGTCCCTGGGTGATGATGTTGACGACGGCGAACGACTCCGCTCCGAGCGCCATGATCCCCATGTACACCCAGCCCGTCTGCACGGTGTCGCGGATGAGCGGCAGGGTGATGCGGAAGAAGGTCGACGCCCGGCTGGCGCCGTCCAGCAGCGCGGATTCGTAGATCTCCTTGGGGATCTGCCCGATGGCCGCGGAGAACAGGACCACAAAGAATCCGACCATGGCCCAGCACATCACGATCATCACGGCCCACAGCGCGAACTTCGAGTCCGCCAGCCAGCCGCCGTTCGGCGACAGCGCCTCGGGCAGGACGGGGTCGAGCAGGCCCACATCGGGTTTGAAGATGTAGCCCCACAGTGCCGCGATCACGGCGATGGACAGTGCCTGCGGAAAGAAGTACACGATCTTGTACGTCTTGGCGCCGCGGACCCCGGAGACCGCCTCGCCCTTCTTGTGCCGGCCGCCGACGGTGACCATGAAGGCGAAGAACAGGCCGAGGCTGAGCGTCACGAACGGTACGGCGAGGGCGAGGATCAGGTTGTTGCGGACGGCGGCCCAGAAGGTCGAGTCGTCCAGCAGCCTGGAGTAGTTCTCGAACCCCACCATGTTGAAGTCGCTGCTGACGCCGGTCCAGTCGGTGAGCGAGTAGTAGAAGGTCTGGATGAACGGCGAGATGACGAACACCGCGTACAGCCCGAGGGGGACGATGAGGAATCCCGTGACGAAGCGGTACTTGAGGTAGGTCCGGTACCGCGGAGAGCTGATGAAGCTCTTTTTCCGCGGGGTGCCGGGCACCGGCCGCCCGGCGGGTTTCCCGGGCTCCCCGACTTTCGTCACGGCAAGGCCGTCGTCCGTCATTCCGGCGCCCCCATCTCGCTCGCTCACCGACTGGATCCGCCGTTTCAGTGCTTGTACTTCTTGATGCTGTCGTCCTGGGCCGTCTCGTCGGCGATGCCCTGGATCTTGTCGATGGCCTCGGCGGGCTTGATGCCGCCCTTCATCATGTCGCCCCAGACGAAGACGATCTTCTCCCGGTACGGGGTCGGGTACCAGTCGGGGAACCGGGGGTTGAGGAAGTTCTCACCGGCGCCCTCGAGGAGCCCGACGGCGGTGGTCAGCCCGGTGCCGAGCTGGAGGCCCTCCTCGGAGCCCTCGACGCAGGCCAGCGACGACACCAGCTCGGTGAAGCCCGCCGCGGACTTCTTGCTCAGCATGTTCCGCAGGAACTCCATGGCGCCCACGGAGTTCTTGCCCTTCGCCGGCACGATGAAGGGCTCGCCCGCCTGCGCCCAGATGGTCTCGAACGGCATCGCGTCGGAGCTGTCGAGGTTCGGCGACGGGGAGACGGTCATCTGGAAGTCGGGGGGCGTGGTGTCCTTGGACTCGTTCTCCACCCACGAGCCGTTCGGGATGAAGATGCAGTTGCCGCGTTCGGTCCAGTCGGTCTGAACGTCGGTGTGCGTCTTGCCGGGCGAGTTCTTCAGGACGTAGCCCTTGTCGTACAGCTCGTAGTGCGCCTCCATGACGCCCTTGACGGCGTCGTGCTTCCAGGCGTTGGGTTCGAGGTTGTCGATCGCGTCGAGCACCTCGACGCCGCCCACCTTGCCGATCATCGGCAGCATGCTGAAGCCGAGGTACTGGGGGTAGACGCCGGTGTACGCGAATCCGGCGATGTTCTGCTTCTTCGCGTCGGCGCAGATGGCGAGCATGTCGTCCCAGGTCTTCGGGTACTCCCAGCCGTTGTCGTCCAGCAGCTTCTGCGAGTACCAGAGACCGAACACCGAATAGGCGATGTTCATCCGGTAGACCTTCTCGTCACCGTACTGGCCCATCTCGACGGTGCCGTCGCGCAGGGTGTCGCGGACCGTCTTGTTCGGGTCGTCGACGGACGGGGCGTCGAGCAGCGGGGTGAGGTCCGCGAGCTGCCCCTGCGTGATGAGCGCGGGCACGTCCATGGCCTCGTCGCCGGAGTTGTTGATGAGGTCGGGCGGGTCGCCGGCCGCCATCCGGCCCTGGACCTTCGACTGGATCTTCTCGGTCGAGCCGGTCTTCACCTTGCCGAAGTTCTTCTGGTACGCGGTGGCGTCGTCGTCGACGTACTTCGTACCGAAACCGCCGTCGAACATCAGTACTTCGAGCTCGGCGTTCTTGTCCACACCGAGCGGGTTCTTGTCGGTCTTGTTGCCCTTCGCACCGCCGCCGTTGTCGTCGTCGCCACCGCTGGCGCACGCCGACAGCGCGCTGACGGTGGGGACGGAGATCAGGCCGAGGGCTACGGCCCGCTTGATCAGATCGCGGCGACCGACATGCGAGTTGGATCCCATGCTCAAGTCCTCACTCTCTCCAGGACTCAGGCGGTGTACCGGATCCCCGTTGGGTCGTGCCTCATGGTGCAGGAGCCGATTACCGCGGTCATCTGTTACGTGAGTGGTGCAGGGTGGTGCGCCGGAGGGTGGGGGGTGCCGCCGGGTGCGGACAGGTATAGTCCACTCGGCGCCGCCTAATCAAGATCGAATACAAGGTTCATCAAGAGTATTTCCCGACTTGAGACCTGCGGGAAACGCGCCGGAGCGCCACCCGCACCCGGTCGGCCGGACCACCCGCCGCGCACCCCCCCAACTGCCATTGGTCCAGCCTTTTGGAGCCCTCTTCCGGCCGCTCCGGGCCCCGCCCGGGGCCACCCGGAATGTCCTGATCAGCGCCAGGTTCGTACGTCCGTCTGCATGCCGGCGTCGAGGTCGATCCGGCCCCACACGTCCCCTACCCGGGTAGCCGCCACCACGACGGGACCGGTGCCGTCGAGGTAGGCGGTGTAGTACCCGATGACCGGGTGCGGCTCGCCCCCGGTCCGCGGCGCTTCCGGTCTCACCCGTTCGGTCCCCTCCGCGTCGAGGACGACCGCGTTGTCCTTCCTCGCCTCCGCGGGCGGCGTCGCCTCGACCACGAGGACGTGTCCTCCCAGGCCACGACGGACTACGGGGGCTCCGCGAAGCGCTTCTCCACCACGCCGCCGGGGCCCCGGACCCACCGCACGACGGACTCCCCTCGCCCACCGAACGGCGATCGCCTCGTGCTCGTTCACGCGGGCCAACTCGACTCACCGGCCGGGACCTCACCGGCACCGTAGCGCCCGGATGTACCCGTACGGTGGCCGTACGGAGAACCCCGCGCCCTCCCGGTGGGAGGGCGCGGGGTTTCGTGTGGCGGTGAGGGGTCAGTCGCGGATGAGGGAGCGAAGCACGTACTGGAGGATGCCGCCGTTGCGGTAGTAGTCCGCCTCGCCGGGGGTGTCGATCCGTACCACCGCGTCGAACTCCACGCCGGTGTCCGTCGTCACCTTGACCGTCTCCGGGATCGCGCCGTCGTTCAGGGCCGTGATGCCGGTGAAGGCGAAGGTCTCCTCGCCCGTCAGGCCCAGGGACTGCGCCGTGGCGCCCGCCGGGAACTGCAGCGGCAGGACGCCCATGCCGATGAGGTTCGAGCGGTGGATGCGCTCGTACGACTCGGCGATGACCGCGCGGACGCCGAGCAGCGCCGTGCCCTTGGCCGCCCAGTCGCGCGACGAGCCGGAGCCGTACTCCTTGCCCGCCAGCACCACCAGCGGGGTGCCGGCCGCGGCGTAGTTCTGGGCCGCGTCGTAGATGAAGGAGACCGGTGCGTCCGCACGGGTGAAGTCGCGGGTGTAGCCGCCCTCCGTGCCCGGGGCGATCTGGTTGCGCAGCCGGATGTTGGCGAAGGTGCCGCGGATCATGACCTCGTGGTTGCCGCGGCGGGAGCCGTAGCTGTTGAAGTCGCGGCGGGTCACGCCGTGCTCGGTGAGGTACGTGCCCGCCGGGGTGTCGGCCTTGATGGCGCCGGCCGGCGAGATGTGGTCGGTGGTGACCGAGTCGCCGAGCAGGGCCAGCACGCGGGCGCCCGCGATGTCCTCGACCGGCGCCGGGTCCATGCCCATGCCCTCGAAGTACGGGGGCTTGCGCACGTAGGTGGACTCGGGGTCCCAGGCGAAGGTGTCGCCGGTCGGGATCGGCAGCGCCTGCCACTGCTCGTCGCCCGCGAAGACGTCCTGGTACGACTCGGTGAACATCTCCTCGCCGATCGCGGCGGCGACGACCTCCTCGACCTCCTGCTCGCTGGGCCAGATGTCCTTCAGGTAGACCGGCTTGCCCTCCTTGTCCGTGCCCAGCGGCTCGCGGGTGATGTCGGTCTTCATGGTGCCCGCGAGCGCGTACGCGACGACCAGCGGCGGCGAGGCCAGGTAGTTCATCTTCACGTCGGGGTTGATCCGGCCCTCGAAGTTCCGGTTGCCGGAGAGCACCGAGGTGACGGCCAGGTCGTGCTCGTTGACGGCCTTGGAGATCTCCTCCGGCAGCGGGCCCGAGTTGCCGATGCAGGTGGTGCAGCCGTAGCCGACGAGGTTGAAGCCGAGCTTGTCGAGGTACGGGGTGAGCCCGGCCCGGTCGTAGTAGTCCATGACGACCTTGGAGCCCGGCGCGAGCGTGGTCTTCACCCACGGCTTGCGGGTCAGGCCCTTCTCCACCGCCTTCTTCGCCAGCAGCGCCGCGCCGACCATGACGGACGGGTTGGAGGTGTTGGTGCAGGAGGTGATGGCGGCGACGGTGACGGCGCCGTGGTCGATCTCGTACGTCGTGCCGTCGGGCGCGGTCACCGGGATGACGCGCGTCGGTACGCCGTTGGAGGAGGCGGGGGCGTCGGAGGCGGGGAAGGACTCCTTGCCGGGCTCGTCGGCGTCCTCGACGTAGTTGCGCACGTCGAGGCGGAACTGCTCGGCGGCCTTCGACAGCTCGATGCGGTCCTGCGGGCGCTTCGGCCCGGCGAGCGACGGCACCACCGTGGCGAGGTCCAGCTCCAGGTACTCGGAGTACTCCGGCTCGTGCGCCGGGTCGTGCCACAGGCCCTGGGCCTTGGCGTACTCCTCGACCAGGGCGAGCTGCTGCGCGTCGCGGCCGGTGAGCTTCAGGTACGTGATCGTCTCGGCGTCGATCGGGAAGATCGCGGCGGTGGAGCCGAACTCCGGCGACATGTTGCCGATGGTCGCCCGGTTGGCCAGCGGGATCTGGCCGACGCCCGCGCCGTAGAACTCGACGAACTTGCCGACGACGCCGTGCTTGCGCAGCATCTCGGTGATGGTCAGCACCAGGTCGGTGGCGGTGGTGCCGGTGGGCAGCTCGCCGGTGAGCTTGAAGCCGACGACCCGCGGGATGAGCATCGAGACGGGCTGGCCGAGCATCGCCGCCTCGGCCTCGATGCCGCCGACGCCCCAGCCGAGCACGCCGAGGCCGTTGACCATGGTGGTGTGGCTGTCGGTGCCGACGAGGGTGTCGGGGTACGCCTTGCCGTCGCGGACCATGACGACGCGGGCCAGGTGCTCGATGTTCACCTGGTGCACGATGCCGGTGCCGGGCGGGACGACCTTGAACTCGTCGAACGCGGTCTGGCCCCAGCGCAGGAACTGGTAGCGCTCGCGGTTGCGCCCGTACTCCAGCTCCACGTTGACCTGGAAGGAGTCCGGGGTGCCGAACTTGTCGGCGATCACGGAGTGGTCGATCACCAGCTCGGCCGGGGCCAGCGGGTTGATCCGGGCGGGGTCGCCGCCCAGGTCCTTGACGGCCTCGCGCATGGTGGCGAGGTCGACGACGCAGGGGACGCCCGTGAAGTCCTGCATGATCACGCGGGCCGGCGTGAACTGGATCTCCCGGCTCGGCTGCGCCTGGGAGTCCCAGCTCCCCAGGGCCCGGATGTGGTCGGCGGTGATGTTCGCGCCGTCCTCGGTGCGGAGCAGGTTCTCCAGCAGCACCTTCAGGCTGTAGGGGAGCCGGGCGGCACCGGGCACCTCGTCCAGCCGGAAGATCTCGTACGACTCGCCGCCCACCTGCAGCGTGCTGCGGGCGTCGAAGCTGTTCGCCGACACGACAGTCTCCTTCGTCATTCGCGTTCCACCGCAATCCTGCCGCTACGTCCGAAGCGGGGCGACTTGAGGGTGGCACCTTCGGCAGATATCTCGATGTCGAGATAAACCTTACTCCATGGCTCCGCCGGGGTGCCCACCCGTGTCGGGTACGAAACGGGGGCCGCCCCGCGGGACCGGCCCGCCGCGCCGCCCGGTCCGCGCGGGTTGCCCCGGTCGGGTCAGCCCGGCTTGCGGGCCACGCCGCCGTACATCGCGATGTGCGAGTTCGGCACCGACTCGCCGATGCCGTCCGGCCGCCAGTGGTGGACCAGCGTCACGCCCGGGTCGATCGGCTCCAGGCCCGCGAAGAACCGCTCCGCCTCGGCCCGGTCGCGGATCTGCAGCGGGATGCCGCGCTCGTTGTACTCGCGGCCGACGCCCGCGACGCGCTCCGGGTCGGTGTCGCCGGTGAAGACGGTCAGCGCCAGGAAGCTGCCCGGCGCCAGCGCGTCCAGCAGCCGGGCGACGATGCCCTGCGGGTCGTCCTCGTCGAGGATGAAGTGGACGATGGCGATGAGCGACAGCGCGACCGGCTTGTCGAGGTCGAGCACCGTGCGCAGCTGGGGGTCGCCGAGGATCGACTCGGGGTCGCGCAGGTCGGCCTGGATGTAGCCGGTCCTGCCCTCCTCGCTGCTCTGGAGCAGCGCGCGGGCGTGGGCGAGGACGATGGGGTCGTTGTCCACGTACACCACCCGGCACTCCGGGGCGACCTCCTGGGCCACCTCGTGGAGGTTCGGCGGTGTCGGTATGCCGGTGCCGACGTCCAGGAACTGCCGTACGCCGTAGTCGCGGGCCAGCGTCCTGGTGACCCGGTGCATGAAGACGCGCGTCTGCTTCATGGAGGTCGGCAGGCTGGGCCAGGCACGTACCGAGGCGTCGCCCGCGGCGCGGTCGGGGGCGAAGTTGTCCTTGCCGCCGAGGAGGTAGTCGTAGACCCGCGCGGAGTGCGGGCGGTCGGTGTGCAGGTCGATTTCGGGCTCGCCGTCGCGGGATAAGGGGTTCATGACGTGCGGTGCACCTTTCTCGTCGTATGCGGTCGTCATACGCGGTCCTCGTACGCGGTCCTCGTACGCGGTCCTCGTACGCGGTCCTCGTACGCGGTCCTCGTACGCGGTCGTCGGGCCGGATCGCCGGGGCGGGCCTTCAGGCCGGGCACGTGCCGTCCGGGGCCTGGAACGTCCGGTACGGCCGCGGCCGGTCCGCGTCCTCCGGGCGCGGGTACTCGATCACCGGGACCGGCTTGCAGACCGGCCAGTTGTCCTTCTCCACGTCGAAGCCGAACTGCCCGCTGGCACCGTGCACGCAGTCCTGGCACGGGTCGCCGCCCGCGACCACCTTCATGTTGGTGATGGTGTTGTACACGTCCAGCTTGGACGGCAGCCGGTCGGACTCGCCCCCGTCCGGCCGGTTCAGGTCGTCGAGCGCGGTGCCGACGGCCTGGGCGAGGACGGTGAAGGCGTCGTGGTGCATGATCGCGTACCCGTCGTCGAGCGCCTCCCCCGGCAGCCCGCTGACCTTCGCGAACCCGGTGGCGAAGGTGGTGAAGCGCTCGTCGGCCCCGTCCCCGGCCCGCCACGAGGGCGCGTCCGTCGCCGAGGCGCCGACGGTGACGACGCGGGCCTCGGCCATGTCGGCGCGTACCTGCTCGCCCGTCAGCCCTTCGGGCAGGCCGGTCGCCACCCGCAGGATGCGGATCTCGGTGTCGAAGTCGTCGCACTCCGGCTCGTCGGACAACTGGGTGATGAGGTACGGCAGGTCGGAGTCGCGGCCGGCGTAGAAGACCGTGTCGGCCTCCAGCCGGCATATCCCCCGCGCGGCCGGGGAGAAGCGGCGCGGCGCGCCCTTGTAGTCGCCCATGATGCCGACGAAGGAGGAGCTGCGGTTCTCCAGTTGGTACTCCTCGCCGAACACGTCGCGCATGTTGTCGCGGGTGTTGGTGACGTAGTCGTCCTCCTTGCGCGAGTCCCACACGAGGTAGCCGGAGGGCTTGCCGGGCCTGGCGCCCGGGTGTCCTTCGAGGTAGTCGGCGAGCGCGGCGACCGATTCGGTGTTGGACGGCGCGGACTTGAACAGGGTGTCGGCGCTGATCTCCGGCGAGCTGAGCACGCCGCTGACGGCCGGTATGTCGGCCCTGGAGAGCGCCACGGCCGCGTCCTCGGTGTCCTGCTCGCTGTTGGGCAGGCCGACCACGCCGACGAGCGGGGAGTCCCCCCTGGTCGGCGCCCTGCCGGTGGTGAGGGCGGCGAGCGCGTCGACGGCCGGCCGCCACTGCGAGAGGTCCTTGCCGACGTTGGCCAGCAGGAGCTGGTAGTTGACGCCCTGGCCGCGGTTGGCCGCGAGCTGGGCGGTGAGCACGCCGGCGAGGGTGTTCTGGACGACCTCGGGGGTCATGGCGCTGGACTCGGTGGCGTTGAACGGCATCATGAGCCCGACGCGCACGTACGGTTCGCGGGCGGAGCTGTCGTCGTCCTCCCAGCCGGCGCGGACCCGCTCGTTCTCCGCACCGATCTGCCGTACGAGGTCCGCGATCCGCTCGTCGGGACCGTCCGCGCCCGGCGCGAAGGCCGGCGACTCGGCGGTGGCGTCGGCGACGCCGACGCACTCCTCGCCGTTCGCCGACTCCACGAGCCCGTCGCCGCACGCCCCTTCGCCGCCGAGACCGAGGACCACCAGCACGGTGGCCGCGGTGATCGCCGCGACGGTCAGCATCCCCAGGATCGCCTTCTCGGCGCGGCCCAGCGGCCGGCTAAGGAATGGCATGGCCCCTCCCCTCCTCGCCGCCCTCGCGGCGTTCCACGGCCGAGTCCGGTGTGCGCAGTTCCTTGAGCGCCGCCGGCCAGTCCTGCGACGCGGCGTACAGCGCCCTGCCGCCGGTGGGGTGCTCGAACGACAGGAAGTCCAGCTCCCGCCCGATCCGGCCGCGCAGGTGCGCGTCGGGTACGGACAGGGGGTCGGCGGCGTACCAGACCGCGTGCAGCAGCCGGTTGACCGACCGCGCGACGGAGTCGGCGCCCGCCAGCGTGCCGTCCCGCTCCCCCGACGCCGTCGCCCGGCACACGTCGGCCCAGGCGGGGTCGGGCGGGTGCGGGGCGCGGGCGATGTGCCACAGGTCGGTGAGCCACCGGTCGGTGGCCGGCCCGTGGAGGGTCTCGGCGAGCCAGCGGGCCGGCTCGGCGGGGCGGCCCGCGGCCAGTTCGTGGTGGTGGGCGGCGGCGTGCTCGCCGCGGTCCTCGTGGTGCCGGCGCAGCAGCTCGTGCAGCTCCGGCCAGGGCTGCGGCGGGTCGGTGGCGTCCGCCGGGCGGCGGCGCAGCTCGTCGACGAGGACGGCGCGCAGGAAGTCGTCGCCGACGAAGGGCCGACCGGGCTGCGGCCACCGCTCGTCGCGCAGGTGGCTGCGTGCCTCCTCGACGGCGCCGGCCTGGTGGTCCCTGGTCAGGTACGCGCCGGCCAGTGCGCGGGCCGCGGCGGCGTCCTGCGCGACGGACAGCAGCACGAGGTACGAGCTGAGCCCCGCGTCGGGGACGAGCGCGGCGAGTATCAGCTCGGTCACGTGCTCCCCGGCGAGCCGCAGCCGCGTCAGCTCGTGCGGCTCGACGGCCGCGGGGTCCGGCGCGGCGTCGAGGGCGTCGTAGAAGATCCGGCAGCCCAGCGGGCTGCCGCCGGTGAACCGGTGCACGGCGCGGGCCACTTCCTGGCGCACCGCCCGCTCCTCGCCGACGTGCATCATCGACAGCAGCTCGTCGGGGTCCAGCGGCGGCAGCGGCAGGGTGACGAGTCCGGCGGCCGGGTCGCCCGGCTCGCCGCCGCGGCGCCACTCGCGCAGCCCGGGGACGTTCGCGGCGGTCCAGCGCGCCGCGCCGGCGTACCGGTCGCCGTGGGGCTCGCCGAGCGTGGCGGCGACGACGACCAGCGGGTCGGGCCGCTCGGCGGCGGTGACGCGCCGGGCGAGCAGCAGGTCGAGCAGCTCGGTGCCGGCGGCGGTGTGGACGTTGTCCAGGAGGGCCAGCGGCCGGGGCGCGGCGTTGAGGTGGCGCCATCCGGTGTACGCGGCCCGCAGGTCCTCCAGCAGCGCCTCGACCAGGTGGACCTCGATGCGCCGCCGCATGCCCTCGCCGAGGTGGAAGGCGCGGCACAGCGCGGTGAGCACGTGGTTGTCGTCCTGCTGCGAGGTGGGTACGTCCGCCAGCCCCCCGTACCACTGGCGCACCGCCCGGCTCTCCCGGAAGCCGAGGTACCGGTCGGTGAAGAGCCGGACGCTCGCGGCGGCGACCGGGCCCAGCTCGTCGGTGCCCCAGCCGCCGATGCGGTCGAGGACGTCACCGGGCCAGTTGCGGGCCCGTTCCGGGTTCTTCTCCAGCCCGCAGTCGGTGAGCAGCGCCTCGACGCGCTCGCGGGCGCACGCCTGCTCGTCCAGCTCGCCGCGGTGCCAGGCGCTGACGGCCACCAGTCCGGTGAGCAGCCGGGGCAGCCGCAGCCGGCCGAAGCCGGGGCAGTGCGCGCTCAGGCCGCGGGCCAGGCCGGTCAGCAGCTCGGCGACGGGCGAGGTGTTGGAGACGGCGGCGTCGTCGTCGCGGACGCCGGCGCAGTCGACGGCGGCGACGGGGACGCGGTCGGCGTACGCCTCGCGCAGCGCGTCCAGCACGGCGGTGCGGCCGCTGCCGTGCCCGCCGTGGAGGAGCACGGCGGGCACCTCGTCGCGCGGCTCCTGCCGTACGGCCTTCCGCTTCGTGTGGTGCAGCCCCACCATGCGGGGCACCAGTTCGCGCAGCACGGCATCACGTCCGTACAGGGTCAAGCTCCGCTTCCCTCCCGTTGCGCGACGGCGTCCCGGCTACCCGAGCATGCCGCCGACCTGTCGTGCCATGTCGAGCAGCAGTTGGCGCCCGGTGGTGTCAGGGGCGCTGGTCAGTTCCTCGCGGATCCGGTCGACGAGCGCCCGCAGCCGTCCCGGCCCGCCCTCCTCTGCCGCGCGGCGCAGCTCGTCCCCCTGCCGCAGCAGGTGCCGCAGCCGCTCCTCGTCGAGGCCGAGCCCGGGGCCCAGGCCGGCGAGTTCGTCGGCGAGCGTGCCGACGTAGGTGACGGTGCTGTTGCTGATGAAGGTGACCGGGCCCTGGATGGTGTCGATGCGGTACGTGGACTGCCGCTCGCGCTCCTGGCGCAGGAACTCGGCGAGGCCGGTGCCCGCGTGGCCGCAGTCCAGCCCGCGCTCGGTCAGCTCGGCCCGCCCGGTGACCACGTCCCCGTCGACCCCGTCGCCGGTGAGGCCCAGCAGCCCCGCGGCCCGTAACGAGCGGGCCGCGGCGAGGACTTCGCCGGCCCGGAGGGCGTCGCCGTGGAAGAAGACGTGGTCGGCCACGAAGAAGTCGCGCAGCAGCAGCGCCTCGTCGCCGCGGTGCTCGAACGCCCAGCGCAGCACCGCGTTCTCGGCGTACTCCTGGCGCGCCCCCGGGTCGCGGCGCTCGCGCTCCAGGCGCAGCGCGCGCCGGTGGCCCTCCGGGCGCAGCGAGGTGTCGGCGGGGGTGTGCTCGGGCCAGCGGTGGACGTCCACCAGGCCGCGGTCCGCCAGCGCGGCGATGACGGCGGAGACGCCGAGGGGCGGCTTGTTCTGCTCCAGGCCGAAGGCGGCGGTGCGCACGGGCACGTCGGGGCGGTGGCCGGACTCACGCAGCAGCCACAGGAGCAGGCGCGCCTCGTAGCGGCCAAGCTCCGTCCTGCCGTGTGCCATCGAAGCGCAACCTCTGTTCTGCGTGCGGCGGTTGGGGGTGCGCATGAATCTACCTACGATGCCGCCCGGTCACCAGTTCGTAGCGGCGTGCGGTCGCCGCACTGCGGCCGTCTCGTAGCGGGACCGCGACCTGCCGGGGGGTTTCTGCCGGTGTCGCGCCGGGGTCAGGGCAGTACCGCGATGCCGTCCAGCTCGACCAGCGCCTCGGCGTCCCAGAGCCGGGTGACGCCGATGAGGGCCATCGCCGGGTACGTGTCGCCGGCCAGCCGGCGCCAGATGCGGCCCAGTTCCGCGGCGTGGGCGCGGTAGTCCTCGGGGTCGGTGGCGTAGACGGTGACGCGGGTGAGGTGGGCGGGTTCCCCCGCGCAGGCGCCGAGCGCGGTGAGGAGGTTGCCGAGGGCCTGCTCGAACTGGGCGGGGAGGGTGTCGCCGACGACCCGGCCGGCGCCGTCGAGGGCGGTCTGGCCGGCGAGGAAGACGAGGGACGAGCCGGTCGCGGTGACGGCGTGGCTGAAGCCGGAGGGGCGGGCGAGGGAGGCGGGGTTGACGCGGTGGACGGACACGGCGGCGGGGTCCCTTCGGTGGTTCTGCGGTGGTTCCTGCGGGGCGGCCGGGTGGCGTACGGCGCCGGTGGCCCGCGACCGTACGCCCGCCGGTCACCTGCGGTACAGCTCCTTGGCGATGATGCTCCGCTGCACCTCCGTCGCCCCCTCGTAGATGCGCGGCGCGCGCACCTCGCGGTACAGGTGCTCCAGCAGATGCCCGGCCTCAAGCGCGCGGGCGCCGTGGATCTGCACCGCCGCGTCGACGGCCGCCTGCGCCGTCTCGGTGGCCAGCAGCTTCGCCATCGCCGACCGCCGGGCGACGTCCGGCGCGCCCGCGTCGTACGCCGAGGCCGCCGCGTACACCAGCAGCCGGGCCGCCTCGACGCGGGTGGCCGTCTCGGCGAGGGTGTGCGCGACGGACTGCAGGTCCTTCAGCGGCCCGCCGAACGCCTCCCGCCGCCCGGCGTGGTCCAGCGCCGCGTCGAGCGCCGCCTGCGCCATGCCGACGGCGAACGCGCCGACGGAGGGGCGGAAGAGGTTGAGCGTCGCCATGGCGGTGCGGAAGCCGCCGTCGACCTCCCCGAGGACGTCGGCGGCGGTGACGGGGACGCCGTCGAAGCGCAGGGTGCCGATGGGGTGCGGGCTGAGCATGGTGAGGGGCTCGCCGGTGAGCCCGGGGCGGCCGGCGGGCACGAGGAAGGCGGTCACGCCGCGGGCGCCGGCGTCCGGCGTGGTGCGGGCGAAGACGGTGGCGACGTCGGCCTCCGGGGCGTTGGAGATCCACTTCTTCTCGCCGGTCAGCCGCCAGCGCCCCGGCCCGTCCGGCTCGGCGGCCAGCCGCAGCGCCGCCGCGTCGGAGCCCGCCTCCGGCTCGGTGAGCGCGAAGGCGGCGACGGCCCGCCCGGCCGTCACCTCCGGCAGCCAGCGCTCCCGCTGCTCGTCCGTCCCGGCCTGCACGACGGGGTACGCGCCGAGCCCCTGGAGCGCGAGCGCCGTCTCGGCCTCGGTGCACTCGCGGGCCAGCGACTCGCGCAGCAGGCAGAGCGTGAGCGCCGAGACCGGCCCGGCGGCGGGGAACACCCGCGTCAGCAGGCCGGGTTCGCCGTCGTCGCCCGGGGCGCCGAGGGCGGCGAGGAGCGGCCGGTTGACCCGTCCCGGCGCGCCGGCCTCGGCCAGCGGGCGCAGCCGCCGCGCGGCGAAAGCACGCAGCTCGGCGCACCACGCCTGGAGCCCGGGGTCGAGCGCGAAGGGCTGCGGCGGCTGCGGGTGCGGCGGCGGCTGCTGCGCCATGCGGTGCTCCTCTCTCGCGGGGGTGGCGTCCGGTCCGCGCCCCAGGCGCGTCCGGTGCGCGTACGGGCCCGCCCCGGCGGTTATCGCGGACTGTTGACTGTCGTCACGCCAACGCTACGCTCCTTGGGGTACCGCAGGGCAGACCTAGGGGGCCTACGCCATGCAGCTCAAGCCTTCCGCCCACGCCGACACCTTCGCCCGCGACCACCTCCCGCCGCCCGGGCAGTGGCCGGACCTGGTCTTCCCGCTCCCCGGCCTGCACTACCCCGACCGGCTCAACTGCGGCGCGGAGTTGCTCGACGCCACCGTCGAGCGGTTCGGCGCCGGCCGCCCCGCCCTGCACACCGCCGCCGGCGAGACGTGGACGTACGGCGAACTGCAGCGCCGCACCGACCGGATCGCGCACGTGCTCACCGACGACCTCGGCGTGCTGCCCGGCAACCGCGTCCTGCTGCGCGGGCCCACCACGCCCTGGCTGGTGGCCTGCTGGCTGGCCGTCATGAAGGCGGGCGCGGTCGCCGTCACCGTGCTGGCCGCGCAGCGCGCGCACGAACTGCGCGGCATCTGCGAGATCGCGCGGATACGGCACGCGCTGTGCGACGCCCGTTCGCTCGACGACCTGACCCGGGCGGAGGTGGCGGGGCTGACGGTCGTCCCGTACGGCGGCGGGGAGCCCGGCGACCTGCTGCGCCTCGCCGACGCCAAACCCGACGCGTACGCCCCCGTGGAGACCTCCGTCGACGACGTCGCGCTGATCGCCTTCACCTCCGGCACCACCGGCCGGCCCAAGGGCTGCGTCCACTTCCACCGCGACGTCCTGGCCATCGCCGACACCTTCTCCGCGCACGTGCTGAAGCCCCTCCCCGACGACGTGTTCGCGGGCAGCCCGCCGCTGGGCTTCACCTTCGGCCTCGGCGGCCTCGTGGTCTTCCCGATGCGGGCCGGCGCCTCGGCGCTGCTGCTGGAGCAGGCCGGGCCCGACCGGCTGCTGCCCGCGGTCGCGGAGCACCGGGTCTCGGTGCTGTTCACCGCCCCGACCGCGTACCGGGCGATGCTCGACAAGCTCGGCGCGTACGACACCGGCTCGCTGCGCCGCTGCGTGTCCGCGGGCGAGAACCTGCCGGCGGTCACCTGGCAGGAGTGGCGCGAGCGCACCGGGCTGCGGATCATCAACGGCATCGGCGCCACCGAGATGCTGCACATCTTCATCTCCGCGGCCGACGACGACGCCCGCCCGGGGTGGACGGGCGTGCCGGTGCCCGGGTACGAGGCGCGGGTCGTGGACGCGGCCGGGACCGAGGTGCCGGACGGGGAGCCGGGGCTGCTGGCGGTGCGCGGGCCCACGGGGTGCCGGTATCTGGCCGACGAGCGGCAGCGGGAGTACGTGCGGGGCGGCTGGAACCTCACCGGCGACACGTATGTGCGCGAGCCCGACGGGTACTTCCGGTATGTGGCGCGCGCGGACGACATGATCATTTCGGCCGGGTACAACATCGCGGGGCCCGAGGTCGAGGACGCGCTGCTGCGCCACCCGGACGTGCGGGAGGCCGCGGTGGTGGGGCGTCCGGACCCGGAGCGGGGCACGGTGGTCGTGGCGTACGCGGTGCTGCGCGAGGGCGTGGTGCGGGGTCCTGAGACGGAGGCGGCGCTGCGGGAGTTCACGAAGGGCGAGATCACGCCGTACAAGTGCCCGAAGGAGATCCTCTTCACGGACGCGCTGCCGCGGACGCCGACCGGGAAGCTGCAGCGCTACCGGCTGCGGGAGGAGCAGGCCGGTCTGGCGGCCGGGAATCGCTAGAGTGATCGAGTGCCAGCCGAACGAACCCCGCGGTCCCTGATCGTCAGCTTCTACGGCGCGTTCGGCCGCGGCGAGGACGCGGGCTCCGGGCGCGTGCCCGTGGCGGCGCTGATCCGGCTGCTGGGCGCGGTGGGCGTGGACCCGCCCGCGGTGCGCTCCGCGGTCTCCCGGCTCAAGCGGCGCGGGCTGCTGGTGCCCGTACGGCACGAGGGCGAGGCCGCGTACGCCCTGTCCCCGTCCGCCCGCACCCTCCTCGACGACGGCGACCGCCGCATCTACCGCCGGGAGGCCCCCGCGGGCCCCGGCGACTGGCTGCTGGCGGTCTTCTCCGTGCCGGAGCAGGAACGCCGCAAGCGCCACCTGCTGCGCTCCCGGCTGGCCCGGCTCGGCTTCGGGCAGGCGGCCCCGGGTGTGTGGATCGCCCCGGCGCACGTGGCGGAGGAGACCCGGCACACCCTGAGCCGCCTGGAACTCGCCCCGTACGTCGACCTCTTCCGCGGCACCCACGAGGGCTTCACGCCGACGCCGGAGGCGGTGGCGCGGTGGTGGGACCTCCCGGCCACGGCGAAGCTGCACGAGGCGTTCCTGGACGCCCACGAGCCGGTGCTGGCGAGGTGGTCCGCCCGCCCGGCGGCGGAGCGGGCCGCCGGCCCGGACGCGTACCGCGACTACCTCCTGGCCCTCGACACCTGGCGCCACCTCCCCTACGCCGACCCGGGCCTGCCGCCCGGGGTCCTGCCCCCGGACTGGCCGGGCGCCCGCGCGGCGGCGGTCTTCGCGGCCCTGGACGACCGCCTGCGTGCCCCCGCGTCGCGGTTCGTCCGCGCGACCCTGCACGCACCGTGACCGGCGGTCCTGCGCGATGAGCCGCTGACCCCCTGCCTCCTCCACACCGGCCGTGCCCGAATTGCGGGGTTTAGTCGGCGTGGCGAAGATGAATGCGGTGCTGCCGCCCGTCTTCGCGGCCGCAATCCTCTCGTCATGCCTCTCCGAATCGCCGGGCGGCGGTCCGCCCCCGGCTGCTCCCGCGGGAAGGGATTCCTGACATGCCGGTTTGCACGACGCGCGACGGTGTCGACATCTTCTACAAGGACTGGGGCACGGGGCGTCCCGTGGTGTTCATCCACGGCTGGCCCCTGAACGGCGACGCCTGGCAGGACCAGCTCAAGGCCGTGGCCGACGCCGGCTTCCGCGGCATCGCGCACGACCGGCGGGGCCACGGGCGGTCCACGCCGGTCTTCGACGGGTACGACTTCGACACCTTCGCCGACGACCTGAACGACCTGCTCACCGATCTGGATCTGCGGGACGTCACCTTGGTGGCACATTCCATGGGCGGCGGCGAGCTGGCCCGCTACATCGGCAGGCACGGCACCGCGCGGGTGCGTTCCGCGGTGCTTCTCTCGGCGATTCCGCCGCTGATGCTCCAGGGCCCGGACAATCCCGCGGGCGTGCCGCAGAAGGTCTTCGACGACATGAAGGCCGGGATCCTCGACGAGCGCTCGCAGTTCTGGAAGGACGCGTCCGCCGGCTTCTTCTCCGCCGACCGCGAGGGCACCAAGGCGACCCAGGGCAACAGGGACGCGTTCTGGTACATGGCCATGGACGAGACCATCGAGGGCGGCGTCGCGTGCGTCGACGCCTTCGCGGCCACCGACTTCCACGAGGACCTCGCGAAGTTCGACATCCCGACCCTCGTCGTCCACGGCGACGACGACCAGATCGTGCCGATCGACGCCACCGCCCGCAAGACCGCCGAGATCGTCCGGGGCGCCGAGCTGAAGGTCTACGAGGGCGGCAGCCACGGCATCGCCCTCGTGCCGGGCCTCAAGGAGCAGTTCAACCAGGACCTGCTGGCGTTCCTCCAGAAGTGACGCTCCCGAACCCCCCACCCGGGGTGGTAGCGCATCGCGCCGTCCTTGGCGTACGAACGGACCTCGGTCTCCGACCGGTTGGGCGTCCGGCAGAGCTGACGCGCGGGGCACACCGGCCCCGCCGGCGGCCCGCGCTCAGCCGCCGTCCAGCGTCAGCCGCGGCTTCGGCCCGTCGGCGCGCCCGGTCGGCGGCCTGCGGCTGCCCGCGCGGTACGGGGCGGGCCACGGCGCGCCCGGTCCCGTGTAGCCCTGCTCGGCGGCGGCGTGCAGCGTCCAGTGCGGGTCGTAGAGGTGAGGGCGGCCCAGGGCGCACAAGTCGGCGCGGCCGGCGAGGATCAGCGAGTTGACGTCGTCCCACGAGGAGATCGCCCCGACCGCGATCACCGGGATCCCCGTCTCCGCCCGGATCCGGTCGGCGTACGGCGTCTGGTACGAGCGGCCGAACGCCGGCTGCTCGTCGGCGACGACCTGGCCGGTGGAGACGTCGATCGCCGCCGCGCCGTGGGCGGCGAACGCGCGGGCGACGGCGACCGCGTCGGCCGCGGTGGTGCCGCCCTCGGCCCAGTCGGTGGCGGAGATCCGCACGGTCACGGGGCGGTCGGCCGGCCACGCGGCCCGTACCGCGTCGAAGACCTCCAGCGGGTAGCGCAGCCGGGCGTCGAGGTCGCCGCCGTAGGCGTCGGTGCGGCGGTTGGTGAGCGGGGAGAGGAAGCCGGACAGCAGGTAGCCGTGCGCGCAGTGCAGCTCCAGCAGGTCGAACCCGGCGCGGGCGGCGCGGCGCGCGGCGGCGGCGAACTCCTCGCGGATCGCGTCCATTCCGGCGCGGTCCAGCGCGCGCGGCGTCTGGTTCAGGCCCGCGCGGTACGGCAGCGGGGAGGGGGCGACGACGGGCCAGTTGCCCTCGGGCAGCGGCTCGTCGATGCCCTCCCACATCAGCTTCGTGGAGCCCTTGCGGCCGGAGTGGCCGAGCTGGATGCCGAGGGCGGCGCCGGGCGCGTGGCCGCGTACGAAGTCGACGACGCGGCGCCAGCCGGCCTCCTGCTCGTCCGACCAGAGGCCGGTGCAGCCGGGGGTGATGCGGCCGCGGGGGCCGACGCAGACCATCTCGGTCATCACCAGACCGGCGCCGCCCAGCGCGCGGGCGCCGAGGTGGACGAGGTGGAAGTCGCCGGGCAGGCCGTCCTCGGCGACGTACATGTCCATCGGCGAGCACACGACGCGGTTGCGCAGCGTGAGGCCGCCGAGGGTGTACGGCGTGAACATCGGCGGCGTGCCCTCCGGCACCCCCGCCTCGCGCTCCACGGCGGCGACGAAGCCGGGGTCGCGCAGCCGCAGGTTGTCGTGGGTGATGCGGCGGCTGCGGGTCAGCAGGTCGAACGCGAACTGCCGCGGCGGGCGGCCGAGATGGCGCGCCAGGTCCTCGAACCACTCACGGCTGGCGTGCGCGGCGCGCTGGGTGGAGGCGACGACGGGCTTGCGCTCGGCCTCGTACGCGGCGAGCGCGGCCGGCACGTCCGGCTGCTCCCCGACGCACGCGGCGAGCGCGAGGGCGTCCTCGACGGCGAGTTTGGTGCCGGAGCCGACGGAGAAGTGCGCGGTGTGGGCGGCGTCGCCGAGGAGGACGACGGCGCCGCCGCCGGGCGAAGGATGGTGCCACCAGCGGTCGTTGACGACCGTGCGGAACGCCGTCCACTGCGAGCGGTTGCCCGTCAGCGGCCGGCCGCCGAGCGCGTCGGCGAAGTACGCGGCGCAGCGCTTGGCCGTCTCCTCCTCGCCGCAGGCGTCGAACCCGGCGCGGCGCCAGACCTCCTCGCGCATCTCGACGATGACGGTGGAGGCTCCTCCCGACGACGCGGCCGATATCGCGTACGGGTAGCCGTGCAACTGCATGACGCCCGCGTCGGTCTCGACGATCTCGAAGCGGAAGGCGCCGAACGCGAACGGCGCGGACAGCCACACGTACCGGCAGCGGTGTTCGGCGATCCGCGGGCGGAAGACGTCGGCGTGCGCCTCGCGGGTGGCGCTGTTGACGCCGTCGGCGCCGACGACGAGGTCGTGGCCGCGGGCGAGTTCGGCGGCGGGCGGCGCCTCGGTGCGGAACCGCAGGTCGACGCCGAGGTCGCGGCAGCGCTGCTGGAGCACCGCGAGCAGCCGGCGGCGGCCGAGGGCCGCGAAGCCGTGGCCGCCGGAGCGCTGCACGGTGCCGCGGTGGACGATGTCGATGTCGTCCCAGCGCACGAACTCCCGCTGCAGCGCGGCGTAGACGGCGGGGTCGGCGTGCTCGATGCCGCCGAGGGTCTCGTCGGAGAGCACGACGCCGAAGCCGTACGTGCTGTCCGGGGCGTTGCGCTCGTAGACGGTGACCGTACGGGCGGGATCGAGCCGCTTGAGGAGCGCCGCGGCGTAGAGCCCGCCGGGCCCGCCGCCGATGACCGCGGCCCGCACGGCGCTCAGCGCCCCTGCCAGGCCGGGGGCCGCTTGGCGGTGAACGCGGCGTGGAACTCGGCGTAGTCGGCGCTGTTCATCAGCAGCGCCTGGGTGGCGGCGTCCATCTCGACGGCGGCGGCCAGCGGCATGTCCAGCTCGGCGGTGAGCAGCGCCTTGGTCTGCGCGTACGCGAGCGTGGGCCCGGCGGCGAGGCGGCGGGCCAGCGCCTGGGCGGCCTCGTCGGCGCGGCCCTCGTCGGCGAGTTCGCTGAGGAGGCCGATGCGTGCGGCCTCGGCGGCGCGCACGGCGTCGCCGAGCATCAGCAGCCGGGTGGCGTGGCCGAGGCCGACGACGCGGGGCAGCAGGTAGGCGGCGCCCATGTCGCCGCCGGAGAGGCCGACGCGGGTGAAGAGGAACGCGAAGCGCGCGGAGTGGTCGGCGACGCGGAAGTCGGCGGCGAGCGCGAGGACGGCGCCGGCGCCCGCGGCGACCCCGTGCACGGCGGCGACCACCGGGAACGGGGCTTCGCGCAGGGCCCGTACGACCTGTCCCGTCATGCGGTTGAAGTCCAGCAGCCGGCCGGTGTCCATGGCCAGGGTGGCGCCGATGATCTCGTCGACGTCGCCGCCGGAGCAGAAGCCCCGGCCCGCGCCGGCGAGGACGAGCGCGCGGGTGCCGCCGGTGCGGGCCAGCTCGGCGATGAGGTCGCGGAGGTCCGCGTACGCCTCGAAGGTCAGCGCGTTGAGCTTCTCGGGGCGGTCGAGCGTGACGGTGACGACGCCGTCGTCTTCTGTGACCCGCAGATGCTCCCACTGCGCGGTGCGGCCGGCGGATCCGGTGAACGGGCTCATCGTGCGCGGCCCCTGTCTGCAGACGGTGGCGGGCGGTGGCGGTAAGCCGAAGTTATCACCTGTACGTGACTGTCGTCACGACCACGCGATACGGGGCCGGGGCGCACGCGTCCCGCCGCACGGCCCCGGGGAGCGGGCTGCCGGGCGGTCGGGGGCGGGACGTCAGCCCAGGGTGGCGACCATGAGCGCCTTGATGGTGTGCATCCGGTTCTCCGCCTCGTCGAAGACGACGGAGTGCGCCGACTCGAAGACCTCGTCGGTGACCTCCAGCGACGTCAGTCCGTGCCGCGCGTGGATCTCCCGGCCGACGGCCGTGCCGAGGTCGTGGAAGGCGGGCAGGCAGTGCAGGAACTTGACGTCCGGGTTGCCGGTGGCGCGCAGCACGTCCGTCGTCACCGCGTACGGGCGCAGCGCCGCGATCCGCTCGTCCCACACCTCCTGCGGCTCCCCCATCGAGACCCACACGTCGGTGGCGACGAAGTCGGCCCCGGCCACGCCCTCGGCGACGTCGGCGGTGAGGGTGATCCGCGCGCCGGAGGCGGCGGCGAGCCGGCGGGCCCCGGCGACGACGGCGTCGGCGGGCCAGTACTCCCGGGGCGCGACGATGCGCACGTCCATGCCGAGCAGGGCGGCGGTGACGAGGTAGGAGTTGCCCATGTTGAAGCGGGCGTCGCCGAGGTAGGCGTACGCGATCTCCCCGACCGGGCCCGGGCGGTGCTCGGACATGGTGAGCACGTCGGCGAGCATCTGCGTGGGGTGCCACTCGTCGGTCAGGCCGTTGTAGACGGGCACGCCCGCGTACGCGGCCAGCTCCTCGACGGCCGACTGGGCGGCGCCGCGGTACTGGATGGCGTCGTACATCCGCCCGAGCACCCGGGCGGTGTCCTTCACCGACTCCTTGTGGCCGAGCTGCGAGCCGGCCGGGTCCATGTACGTGGTGGACGCGCCCTGGTCCGCCGCCGCGACCTCGAACGCGGCGCGGGTGCGCGTCGAGGTCTTCTCGAAGACCAGCGCGACGTTCTTCCCGGCCAGCCGCCGCCGCTCGGTGCCCGCCCGCTTCGCCGCCTTCAGCTCGGCGGCCAGCGCCAGGAGGTGGTGCAGCTCCTCGGCGGTGCAGTCCAGCTCCTTGACGAAGGTCCGGCCGGTGAGGTCTATCGCCATGGTTCCGCGCTCCTGAGATTCTATGCGTGCGAACGCATCACTATACAGACCGCCCGGTGGGCCGGGCCCCGTCACCACCGTCACGCCGGTGACGCCTACCCGCCTCACGGCAGTGGTGCACAGGACGCCCCCGTCAGCTTCCGTCAGCTTCCGTTCGCGGTCGGCTGCGGCGGCTGCCGCGCCCGGCTCCGGAACTGTGCGGGCGACGAGCCGACCACGCGGCGGAACGCGGTGCTGAACGCGCTCTCGGAGAGGTAGCCCGTGGCCCGCGCCAGCTCGGAGATCGGCAGCGTGTCCCGGGCGAGGGCGTCGCGGGCGAGGCTCATGCGCCACTGGATCAGGTACTCCAGGGGCGGGACCCCGACGTGGCTCTTGAAGGCCCGCGCGAACGCGGAACGCGACATGCGGCTGATCTCCGCCAGCTCCTTGAGGCTCCAGGAGTGGGCCACGTCGGCGTGCACGGCGCGCAGCGCGGCGCCGACGCCGTCGTCGTTGAGGGCACCCAGCCAGCCGGTGGGCCGGTCCGTCTGGCCTGCGTGGGCGCGCAGCATGTGCACGAGCAGGATCTGCGCGAGGTGGTTCTGCACCAGCGGGCCGCCGGCCGCGGTGACGCCGACCTCGGTGGCAAGGAGATCGATCAGTTGCGCGAGCCGCCCGCCGTGGGGATCGGACACGCGGACGATCACGAGCGGCGGCAGGAGGTCGGTGAGGAGGCCCGCGTTCCGCTCGTCGAACGCGATGTGCCCGATGCAGAGGTAGAGGTCGTCCTCGGCCTCCGGGCCGATCCGCACGAACCCGTACGCCGCCCCCGCCAGCACCGGCTCCGCGGGACGCGGGCTGACGTCGGGCGAGGTGGCGAGCACGTAGGGCGGGGGGTTGCCCAGCATGAAGGTGTCGCCCTCCCGCAGGAGCACCGGCTCGCGCCCTTCGAGGATGAGCCAGCACGTGCCGCGCACGAGACCCCCGATGCGCACGTGCGGGAAAGGGTCGAAGCGCAACGCCCACTCGCCCGTGGCCCGGAGGCTGGGGCCGATCACCGTGCGGGGCCGGAGCAGGCCGATCGCGTCGGCCACGGGATCACGGAAGCCGAGCACCGGGCACCTCCTCCTGGACGATACGTAAAGAAGTCCGGACCCTCCATCATGGATCGTACTTCGCTCTTCCCGCAGTATCGATGCGCAGGGGAAACGTGAGCGCTGCGCAACGACGGGGCCTCGGTCGTCCTGGTCGGCTCGACCGCAGGCGACCGCGGCGTGGAGGCGTTCGGCGCGTACGCGGCGTCGAAGGCGGCGGTCCGGTCCTTCGCGCGGACGTGGTCCAACGAGCTGAAGGACCGCGGCATCCGGGTCAACGTGGTCTCGCCCGCATGGATCGAGACCCCCGGGGCACCGCCGCCTTCGGCGACGAGGAGACCGCGCGGGCCGTGAAGGAGAACGTCGCCGCGACGGTGGCCAAGGGCCGCATGGGCCGGCCCGAGGAGGCCGCCGCGGTCCTGGCCTTCCTCGCCTCGGAGCAGAGCAGCTACGTCGTCGGTGCGAACCTCTACGTCGACGGAGGCACCAACCAGATCTGAGCCGGCACCCCGATGCCTAGACCGGGTCGCGCTCGACGGGGCAGCTCATGCACCGCGGGCCGCCCCGGCCCCGGCCCAGTTCGCTGCCGCGGATCTCGATCACCTCGATGCCCTGCTTGCGCAGGAACGTGTTCGTGGTCGAGTTCCGCTCGTACGCCACCACCACGCCCGGCTCCACCGCCAGCACGTTGCAGCCGTCGTCCCACTGCTCCCGCTCCGCGGCGTGCACGTCCTGCGTCGCCGTCAGCACCCGGATCCCGTCCAGGCCCAGCGCGGCGGCGACGGCGTTGTGCATGTGCTCCGGCGGATGGTCGGTGACCTTCAGATCGTCGCTGCCCGAGCCGGGCTCGATGGTGTACGAGCGCAGCATGCCCAGGCCCGCGTACTGCGTGAACGTGTCGCCGTCGATCATCGTCATCACCGTGTCGAGGTGCATGAACGCCCGCGCCTTCGGCATGTCCAGCGCCACGATCGTCCGCGCGGAGCCCGCCGCGAAGAGCCCGCGCGCCAGCAGTTCCACCGCCTGCGGCGTGGTCCGCTCGCTCATCCCGATGAGCACGGCGCCGTTGCCGATGACCAGCACGTCGCCGCCCTCGATGGTCGACGGGTAGTCCTCCTGGCCGCCGGACCAGACGTGGAACTCGCCCGACTCCGGCCCTGCGAAGAGCGGGTGGTGCTTGTAGATCGCCTCGAAGTGGACCGTCTCGCGCTGCCGCGCCGGCCAGCGCATCGCGTTGATCGACACCCCGTCGTAGACCCAGCAGGAGGTGTCCCGGGTGAACAGATGGTTCGGCAGCGGGCCGAGGAGGAAGTCGTCCGGGTCCATCACGTGGAAGCGCACCGACGCCGGCTCGGCGAACCCGTCCAGGTACTCGCGCTTCGTCATCCCGCCGACCAGCGCCTCCACGAGCGCCGCGGAGTCCATGGAGTCGAAGGTGGAGCGGAGCTTCTCGGTGGCGAGCGGCCCGTACTCCTTCTCGTCGAAGACCCGGTCGAGGACCAGCGCCCGCGCCTCGGGCAGGTCCAGGCTCTCGGCGAGCAGGTCGCCGAAGAGGTGGACCTGCACGCCGCGGTCGCGCAGCACGTCGGCGAAGCCGTCGTGCTCCTCGCGGGCCCGGCGGACCCAGAGCACGTCGTCGAAGAGGAGGGCGTCCTTGTTGCGGGGCGTGAGCCGCTTCAGCTCCATGTCCGGCCGGTGGAGTATCACGCGGCGCAGGCGACCGGCCTCTGAGTCGACGCGGAATGAGGGCGCTGGCATGGGATCAGACTGCCACGCGGGGCGGCGCGGGGCAGCGGTTCGGGATCAGTGACGGAAACGGCGCGGGAGGGCGGGGGTGCGGCGGGCCCGCGGTGGTGGTGCGCGGGCCCGCCCGTCTCACAGCCGCGGGTCCACCGGCTCCGACTCCAGTGCCAGCACCGCGAACACCGCCTCGTGCACCCGCCACAGCGGCTCCCCCGCCGCCAGCCGGTCCAGCGCTTCGAGGCCGAGCGCGTACTCGCGCAGCGCCAGGGAGCGCTTGTGCCCCAGGTAGCGGCTGCGCAGCCGGGTCAGGTTCTCCGGCCGGGTGTACTCCGGGCCGTAGATGATCCGCAGGTACTCCCGGCCGCGGCACTTGACGCCGGGCTGGACGAGCCGGCCCTCCCCGCTCCGTACGAGCGCCTGGAGCGGCTTGACGACCATGCCCTCGCCGCCGGCCGCCGTCATCTCCTGCCACCAGGCCACGCCCGCGGCCACCGACGCGTCGTCGCCGGTGTCGACGTACAGCCGACCGGTGCGCTGGAGCAGGCCGGTGGCGTCCTGCGCCACCAGCCGGTCGAGGAGGGCGAGCTGCACGTCGTGCGGCTCGCCCGCCAGGCTCCGGCCCTCGGTGGCGAGGAGCTGGAACGGGGCCAGGCGCACGCCGTCGAGCCCGTCGACCGGCCAGCAGTAGCGGCGGTACGCGGCCGAGAACGACTCGGCGTCGGCGGCCCGCTCGCGCTGGCGGTCGAGGAGGGCGGCGAGCGCGGTGACAGGGCCGGAGTCCGAGGCGGTTGCGGGGTCGGTGCCCGCGGCCGGCGGTACCGCGGGCGCGGCGGCCGCCAGGCGCGTGCGCGTCGCCTCCAGCGCCGCCAGCGCACCCGGGAACACCGCCCGCGAGGCCGCGCCCACCGCGGCGTACTGCTGCCGCAGCAGCCCGCCCGCCTTCAGCGACCACGGCAGCAGCTCGGCGTCGAGCAGCAGCCAGTCCGTCCCCAGCTCCTCCCACAGCCCGGCCGCCGTCGCCGCGTCGCGGACGCGGGCGACCACCTGCTCGGTGCGCTCGGCGTCCGGGAAGAACGGGCGGCCCGTGCGCGTGTGCAGCGCGCCCGTCACGCCCGCGCCCGGCGGCAGGCCGAAGCGCTTCTCCGCGACGCCCGCGTCCCGGCACACCAGCGCCACGGCGCGCGATCCCATGTGCTTCTCCTCGCACACCACCCGCGCCACGCCGTCCGCGCGGTACGCCGCGAACGCCTCCGCCGGGTGCTCCAGATGCCCCTCCTCGGCGGAGGTGGCGGTCGGCGCCATCGTCGGCGGCAGGTAGAGCAGCAGCCGCGGGTCGACCGCGAAGCGGCTCATGACCTCCAGAGCCGCCGCCGCGTTCTCCTCCCGTACGGCGACGCGGCCGTGCTGGCCGGTCTCGACGACGCGGCGGCCCTGCACGTCGGCGAGGTCCAGCGGGCGGTCGCCCGCCGTACCCGCCGGTGCGGAGTCCGTACCGGCGGCGCCGGCCGCGAGGGGCTTGACCGGCTCGTACCAGACGCGCTCGGCCGGGACGTCGACCAGCTCGCGCTCCGGCCAGCGCAGCGCGGTCAGCTTGCCGCCGAAGACGCAGCCGGTGTCCAGGCAGAGGGTGTTGTTGATCCACGACGCCTCCGGCGTCGGGGTGTGGCCGTAGACGACGGCGGCACGCCCGCGGTACTCCTCGGCCCACGGGTAGCGCACCGGCAGCCCGTACTCGTCGGTCTCGCCCGTCGTGTCCCCGTACAGCGCGAAGGAGCGCACCCGGCCGGAGGTGCGGCCGTGGTACTTCTCCGGCAGGCCGGCGTGGCTGACGACGAGCCGGCCGCCGTCGAGGACGTAGTGGCTGACGAGCCCGTCGACGAACGTCCGCACCCGCTCGCGGAACCCGGGCTCCGCCTCCTCCGCCCGCTCCAGCTGCTCGACGGTCTCGGCGAGGCCGTGCGTCAGCTTGACGTTGCGGCCGTGCAGGAGGCGGCCCAGCTTGTTCTCGTGGTTGCCGGGCACGCACAGCGCGCTGCCCGCGGCGACCATGCCCATGACGCGGCGCAGCACACCGGGGCTGTCCGGGCCGCGGTCGACGAGGTCGCCGACGAAGACCGCCGTACGGCCCGCGGGGTGCACCCCGTCCTCGTACCCGAGGCTCGTCAGCAGCGTCTCCAGCTCGCGGGCGCAGCCGTGCACGTCGCCGATGAGGTCGAACGGTCCCGTGAGGTGGGCCAGATCGTTGTAGCGGCGCTCCAGCACGACCTGGGCGGCGTCGATCTCGTCCGTGCCGCGCAGGTGGTGCACGGTGCGGAAGCCCTCGCGCTGCAGCCCGCGCAGACCGCGGCGCAGCTCGCGGCGCTGCCGCGGGATGACGTGGGCGCCCATGCTGGCGCGGTCGGGGCGGGCGGCGTTGCGCTCGCGGCAGACGCTCTCGGGGACGTCGAGGACGATCGCGACGGGCAGCACGTCGTGCTCGCGGGCGAGCCGGACGAGCTGACGGCGGGCCTCGGGCTGGACGCTGGTGGCGTCGACGACGGTGAGCCGGCCCGCGGCGAGGCGCTTGCCGGCGATGTAGTGGAGGACGTCGAAGGCGTCGCCGGAGGCGGACTGGTCGTTCTCGTCGTCGGCGACGAGGCCGCGGCAGAAGTCGGAGGAGAGGACCTCGGTCGGCTTGAAGTGCCGGCGGGCGAAGGTGGACTTGCCGGAGCCCGTGGTGCCGATGAGGACGACGAGACAGAGGTCGGGGACGCCGAGGCGGCGGGCGGCGGTGCCGGGTGCCGGGGTGGTGTCGCTCATGACGCCTCCTTCGGGGTGTGGTCGGGGCCGGTCGTCCCGGTGGTGGTGCCGGTGGCCGGTTCGGTGCCGCTGCGGGCGGCGGTCCTGGTGAAGACCGCGAGCTGGGTCGGGTGGCCGACCTCCGGGTCGTCCTGGCCCACGCCCTCGTACGCCACCGCGTAGCCGAACCTGGCCGCGACCGGTTCCGCCCAGGCGCGGAACTCCGCCCGGGTCCACTCGAAGCGGTGGTCCGCGTGCCGGACGTGGCCGGCGGGCAGCGACTCCCAGCGCACGTTGTACTCGGAGTTGGGCGTCGTCACGACCACCGTCGCGGGCCGGGCGGAGCCGAACACGGCGTACTCCAGGGCGGGCAGCCGCGGCGGGTCGACGTGCTCCACGACCTCGCTCAGCACGGCGGCGTCATAGCCCGCGAGCCTGCGGTCGGTGTACGTGAGCGCGCTCTGCAGCAGCGACACGCGCGCGGCCTGCCGCTCGCCCATGCGCTCCAGCCGCAGCCGGCGGGCGGCGGCGGCGAGGGCGCGTACGGACACGTCGACGCCGACGATCTCGGTGAACCGCGGGTCGTTCAGCAGCTCCTTGACCAACTGGCCCTGGCCGCAGCCGAGGTCGAGCACCCGGGCCGCGCCCGCGGCGCGCAGCGCCTCGGCGATGGCGGCGCGGCGCTGCACCGCGAGCGGCACCGGCTTCTCCTCGGTGTCGGTCGCCTCGTCCACGGCGTTGTCCAGCTCCTCGGGCTCGGCGTCGTCGGACTCGGCGAGGCGGGCCAGCTCCAGCCGCTCCAGCGCCTCGCGCGCCAGCGACCAGCGGCGGGAGAGGTACCGGCCGGTGATGAGGCGCTGCTCGGGGTGGTCCTCCAGCCAGCCCTCCCCGGCGCGCAGCAGCTTGTCGACCTCGTCGGGGGCGACGCCGTAGTGCTTGGCGTCGTCGAGCACCGGCAGCAGGACGTACAGGTGGCGCAGCGCGTCGGCGAGCCGCACCTCGCCGTCGAGGACGAGGGACACGTACCGCGAGTCGCCCCACTCGGGGAACGCGGGGTCCAGCGGCACGGCGTCGGCGGTGACCCGCCAGCCCATGGGCGCGAAGAGCCGGGCGACCAGTTCGGGGCCGCCGCGGGCGGGGACGGCGGGGACCTCGATGCGCAGCGGGAGGGGCTGGGCGGCGCGCTCGGGGTGGGTGCGGCTGGTGCCGGTCATGGCGGTGCGGAAGACGCGGCCGAGCGCGACGGCGAGGAGGGAGGACGCCGCGTACGGCCGGTCGTTGACGTACTGCGCGAGGGCGGAGTCGGGGCTCTTGCCCTTGCCGCCCCTGTCCTTGCCCTTCGCGGCGCGCACGAGGCCGACGGGGTCCACTTCGAGGAGCAGCGCGGCGGTGCAGCGGGCGGGAGTCGCCTCGGGGTAGAAGACGTGGGCCGTGCCGCGTGCAGTGGCGAACTCCTGCGCCTTGCCGGGGTGCTTGTGCAGGAGGAAGCCGAGGTCGGTGGCGGGCGCGGCGTCGGTGCCGGTCGCGGTGATGGTGAAGAACACGTGAGCGAGTATTTCGTGCGGGGCGGGGCGCGGGCCATCGGGTTTCGGGCGGGGGCGGGGGGCGCGAGAGCGGTGCTCTTGGTACGGGTCGGCGCTCGCGGCCGGGAGCGGTGGTCTCGCAGGAGAGCGGCGGCCGCACGCGAGAGCGGCGCTCTCCGGCGGCGGTCGGTGCTCTCCGGCGGCGGTCGGTGCTCTCCGGCGGTGGTCGGTGCTCTCCGGCGGTGGTCGGTGCTCTCGGCGCAGAGCGGTGCTCGCGGTCGGGAGCGGTGGTCACCGAGGCGTCGGCCGCTCACCGCGCGGAGCGGTGCTCACCCACGGGAGCAGTGCTCACCCGGGCGTGCCGCTCCCGTGGAGTTCCGCCGCCAGGGCGGCGATCGCCTGCGGGCCGACGCGGCAGCAGCCGCCCACGGCGGCGGCCCCCGCGCGCCGCCAGCCGGCCGCGGCCTGGGCGTCGAACGAGCCGGGGCCGCGCCAGGCATGCGTCTCCGCGTTCCAGGTCTCGCCGCTGTTGGGGTACGCCAGCACCGGTCTGCCCGTGACGCGCGCCGCCGTCTCCACCGCGTACGCGACGTCCTCCGGCGCGCAGCAGTTGACCCCCACCGCCGCCACCGCCTCGTCGTCCGCCGCGAGCGCGAAGGCGTCCGCCAGCGGCTCGCCCGCCCGGGTCGCCCCGCCCGCGACCGTGTACGTCAGCCACACCGGTACGCCCAGACCCGCCGCCGCCCGCAGCAGCGCCGTCGCCTCCGTCACGCCCGGGACCGTCTCCAGCGCCAGCACGTCCGGCTCCGCCGCCGCCAGCACCTCCAGCCGGGGCCGGTGGAAGCGCTCCAGCTCCGCGACGCCCACCCCGTCCCCGTACCGGCCGTGGTACTCCGAACCGTCCGCCAGCATCGCCCCGTACGGGCCCGCCGACGCCGCCACCCACACCGGCCGGGGCGCCCCGTCCGCCACCCGCCGGGCCAGCGCCACGCTGCCCGCCAGCAGCCCGGCCGCCTCCGCCCGGCCGGCGCCCCGGCGCGCGAAGCCCTCGAACGTCGCCTGGTAGCTCGCCGTCAGCAGCACGTCCGCCCCGGCCCGTACGTACGCGGCGTGCGCGGCCTCGATCTGCGCCGGCTCCTCCGCGAGCACCCGGGCCGACCACAGCGCGTCGCGAAGATCGCAGCCCTGCGCTTCGAGCTGGTTCGACAGACCCCCGTCCAGCACCAGCGGCGGACCGCAGGACGCGGCGCGCCCGACCGCCTCCGCGAACGACGACGCGGGTCTCAACGCCCCTCCCCCGGCTCCGGGTCCCGCGGCGCCGGGAACCGCTCCTCGTTGCGCTCGATCTTCGCCGCCAGCGCCGCCAGCGGGTCCACCCCCACCACCGAGCAGAACTGCAGCAGGTACGACAGCACGTCCGCGACCTCGTCCGCCACCCGGTGCGCCGCGTCCGGATCCGCCATGATCCGCGCGGACTCCTCGGGCGTCAGCCACTGGAAGACCTCCACCAGCTCCGCGGCCTCCACGCTCAGCGCCGCGGCCAGGTTCTTGGGGGTGTGGTACCGCTCCCAGTCCCGCGCCGCGGCGAACGCCACGAGCCGCTTCTGCAGTGCCTGCACGTCGTCGCTCATGCGCCCCTGTCTACCACCCGGGCCACCGGTGGAGGCGCCCCCCGGCGCTCCCTTGCCCGACTTAACTTAACGACGTACAGTAAACTTTACGTTGTTCCGGACGGCCGGGAGGGTTGCGTGGAGTCCGACGGTTCTGAGGGCGGGGGCAGCCGCACCGCCGCGGCCGGCAGGGGCGTCTGGCTGCGGAAGGGGCCGGAGAGGCCCGGCCGGGCCTCTCCGCTCTCGCAGGCGCGCATCGCCGACGCGGCCGTGGCGCTGCTGGACGAGGGCGGCACCGACCGGCTGACGATGCGCGGCCTGGCCCAGCGCCTCGAGGTGAGCGCCACCGCGCTGTACTGGCACGTGGCGTCCAGGGAGGACGTCCTGGATCTGGCCTTCGACCACATCTTCGCGCAGGTGCCCATCCCGGAACCCGGCCCGGAGTGGGCCCTGGACGTCGAACGTCTGGTGGTGGGCTGGCACGCGGCGATGCTGCGGCACCCGTGGTCACCTGCCCTCGTGGGCAGGCCGATGCTCGGCCCGAACGTCCTCGCGCGCACCGAGTTCCTCCAGTCCGCGCTCGTCCGCGGCGGCCTGACGGGCCGGGCCCTCGCCCTGGCGACTCATCTGCTCGCGAACTACGCGATCGGCGCGGCCCTGGTGGAAGCAACCTGGCAGCGGGGGCGGGACCCGGCCGTCCGCGCCGAGGCGCAAGCCCACCTGGCCGCCCGCACCGACCTGTACCCGACGCTCCACGAGCACGGCCACCTGGACGACCGGTGGCCCGACGAAGAACTCTTCGCCGCCGGCGTCCACACGATCCTGGGAGCGGTGACCCATGACGCTGCTGCGCGTCGAACTCGACGCCGACCGTGACCGCGCCCGGCGCTTCGACGCCCGCGTCAGGCGCGGCGAGCCGTTCCCGAAGGAGCGTCAACTCGTCATCGACGAGGCATGGGCGCACGGGTACACGCCCACCGGCAAGGTGACCTACCGGGGCATCGGCCAGGGGCAGCCGGCCACGCTCAAGTTCGACGTGGAGGTCGACGTCTCGACGTGAGGGACGGCGCCGCCGCGGCGACCACGCCTTACACGCCAAGCTCCACCGCCTGGTCCTCGACGAACTCGGCGCACCTGGCGAGCTGGACTGGTCGCGGTGCGCGATCGACGGTCACTTCTGCCTCGGTGCCGGGCTCGGTGAGGGGCTATGCGGACAGGGCGGCCCCTGTTCGGGAGGCCAGGCGCAGGTTCGCCAGCGCGACGTCCGTGACGTCGTCGGAGTGGGAGGCGCGCGTCTGGAAGAGCCGCACCTGGTCCTGCAGGGCCCACGCGAGCTGCCACGCGGCGGGGCGCTTGCCGTCCACCCCGGTGAACGCCTCCCGGGTCTCCTGCTCGATCAGGGCCTCGCTCTCCGGGTGCAAGGACCGGGGTGGAGGCGGCCGGTCGGTGACCAGAGGGCCTTCGGCCAGGGCGGCGACTGCGTCCGCACGACGGCCGAGGCCAAAGCCGCAGACCCGCGGGCCTGCGGTCTCGAACCCGGTGACCAGGGCGGCGGGGGGATTTCCCCGCCAGAAGCTCGCCGAACTTCTCCCGAGCGAGGATAACCGAGTCGCCGTGAGAACTCCGGGCGGCCAGGTGAGCTCAACCATCGAGGGCAACCCCATGAAAGCCATACCCGGAGTCTCCGGGCCTCTGGACCCTACGACGGCCCGTCCAACCCACGATCAAGGTAGGACCCCATGACCGGCCCGGGTGGGCTGAGCATCGTGCACATCCCGTGCCCGGAATTGAGCATCGTGCACATTGGCGGGTCGCTCGCGCGTCCCTAGCCTCGTTCACGGACGGGCCGCGCTCGCGCCGGTCCCCGCGATACCGCCGACGCCTCCCCGAGGGGGACTTTCCCGTCGGCGGACGAGGTGCGCATGCGCAAGGTGAATGCGTGACGACATGCTCCCGGGGCGGAACAAGATGCCCTCGGAGCGGAACAAGCGGAGGAACGACGCAGTGAGCGAGTTGCGACTGCTGGGCCCGATGGAACTCCGCGGAGCGGACGGTCGGCAGTACCCGCTGGGGCCGCCGCAGCAGCGTTGTGTGCTCGCGGTGCTGGCGATGGCCCCCGGCAGGCCGGTCATGGTCGAGACGTTGATCAGGCACGTCTGGCGCGGCGAGTCGTCCGGCGCCGCTCGTGATGTGCTGTATACGTACGTCTCCCGGCTGCGTCGCTTGCTGCGACAGGCCGCGCAGGACGGTCCGTACGTTCCCGTACTGCGCCGTGGCAACGGCGGATATGCGCTGGACATCGCCCTGGAGAGCGTCGATCTGCAACGCGCTCGCGCGCTGGCCGGTCAGGGAAGGTCGGAGCGTTCCGACGATCCGGAGCGGGCGGCGAAGCTGTTCGGTGAGGCGAGCGCTCTGTGGCGTGGCACGCCGCTGGCCGGGCTGCGGGGGGAGTGGGCGGAGCAGGTACGGGCCGGGTTGGAGCGGGAGCGGGTCTCACTGCTGACCGAGTGGTACGACGTCGAGCTGGAGCTGGGCCGGCACGCGGAGTCGGTTGCGGGTCTGTCCGCGGAGGTCGTGGAGCACCCGCTGGCCGAGCCGCTGGCGGCGCAGTTGATGCTGGCGCTGTACCGTTCCGGGCGGCAGTCCGATGCCCTGCAGGTGTACGCCCGCACACGCGCATCCCTCGTCGCGGGGATCGGCGAGGAACCGGGTCCCGAGCTGCGCCGGTTGCACGAGCGGATCCTCCGCCGCAGCCCCGTCCTGAACCGGCGTCAGGAGCCGCACGGCTCTCCCGCGGACGAGGAGAGGGCCGTGCCCGAGGATGCCCCGCCGGCCGTACGCCCCGCGCAGTTGCCGCCGGGCGTGGCCGGGTTCACCGGGCGGGAGACGTATCTGCGTCGTCTGGAGCGGTTGCTGCCGGGGGCCGATGGGGGTTCGCCGGATGCGTCGATCTGTGCGGTGGTCGGTACGGCCGGGGTGGGGAAGACCGCGCTGGCGGTGCACTGGGCCCACCGTGCCGCGGAGCGTTTCCCGGACGGACAGTTGTACGTGAACCTGCGCGGGTTCGCGGCGGCGGACAGTCCCACGGGTCCGGCCGAGGTGCTGCGGGCCTTTCTGCAGGCGTTGCGGATCCCCGACAGCCAAATTCCCGAGGGCACCGACGCACGCACCGGGCTCTTCCGCAGCCTGCTGGCGGGCCGGCGGATGCTGGTGGTGCTCGACAACGCCCGGGACGACTGCCAGGTGCTGCCGCTGCTGCCCGGCGCCCCGGGCTGCGCCACCCTGGTCACCAGCCGCCACCGGCTTCCCAGCCTCGTCGCCCAGACGGGTGCGGATCAGATCGTGCTGGAGCCGTTCAGCACCGAAGAGGCGCGGCAACTGCTCGTGCGGCGCCTGACAGCCGACCAGTTGGAGGGCCGGGGGGACGCGGTGGCGGACATCGTGAAGGGATGTGTGCGGCTGCCGCTGGCCCTGGCGCTGGCCGCCGCCCACCTCGCCGCCCGTCCCGGCCTCACGCTCACCGCTCTGGCCGACCAGACCCCCGACTCCGGCGGCCGCGCGCTGACGGCGGACGTACGGACGGTGTTCTCCTGGTCGTACCGCATCCTCAGCCCCGCCACCGCCCGGCTGTTCCGTCTGCTCGGTCTGCACCCGGGACCGGAGTTCGGCACCGGCGCGGCAGCCGCCCTCGCCGGCATCGAACTGCCGCAGGCCCGCTCCCTCCTGCGCGAGTTGACCTGGGCCAGCGTGCTCGATGAGCGGGCGCCGGGCAGATTCGTCCTGCACGACCTGCTGCGCGACTACGCCGCCGAGCTGGCGCGCGAAGAGGATGAGGAAGAGCGGCGCCGGGCAGCCGTGCGGCGCGTGCTCGACTACTACCTGCACTCGGCGCACGGCGCGTGCCGCACCCTGTGGGCACACCGTGACCGGCTCACGGACCTCGGCCCCGCCCCGTCCGGCATCACCCCCGAGACCTTCACCGAGGCACCGTCGGCCTACGCCTGGTTCACCACCGAGCGGCGTACCCTCACCGAGGCCGTACGACTTGCCGTGCACACCGATCTCGACGAGCATGCCGTACGTCTGGGCCGCAGGCTGGGCAACCACCTCGACCGCGACGGGCGCTGGATCGAGCAGAACCGACTGCTCCAGACCGTCCTCGCGGCAGCCCGCAGGACCGTCGGCGACCCCGCGGGCGACGCCGAGCTGGCCGCCGTCCTGTGCGACCAGGCCCGCTCCGCCTTCCGCCTCGGCGCCCCCGATCAGGCCCGCGAGCATCTGGACAGCGCCTACGAGCTCTTCCGCGCCCATGACGACCTTGCCGGTCAGGCGGAGGTCCACCACTACATAGCCAACCTGCACGAGGTACAGGACGACCCGGTGCCGGCCCTCCGGCATGCACGCACATCCCTCGCCCTCTACCGCGCGGCCGGTGACCGCCGCGGCCAGGGCCGCGAACTCAACCTCATCGGCTGGATCTACGGCCTGCTCGGAAAGCCCGAGTCGTCACTCGCCCGCTCCCGGCTGGCACTGGCCGTACAGGAGAGCGTGGGCGACCTGTACTTCATGGGCATCACCTGGGACACCCTGGGCCGCGCCCACCACCGCCTCGGCGACCCACACGAGGCGATCTCCTGCTTCAGACGTGCGCTCGACCTGCTGGAATCCCCCGACGCCGCGGACCTGCTGAACGCCGCCAAGGCACACACCGCCCTGGGCGACGCGCAGGCCGACACCGGCGACAACGCCGCCGCCCGGGCCTCCTGGACACGAGCCCTGCGCATCTTCGAAGACCTCCGCCACCCGGCCGCCGCCGAACCCCGGACCCGCCTGCAAACCCCGTAGGCGACCTCGCCGCCGTCCTGCCTCCGGACCAGATCCCGTCCAGGTTTCGTCAAGACGCGCCCGCCAGAATTCCGGTACCGGTATCGCCGGGCGCCGCAGGCGGCGAATACGGCCGCGCAGACCCGCTGACGACCAGGCGGAGCTGCGGCCGGCCGTCCGCAGGCCGGGGGAGTCAGGACGAAGGCGGAGGGGCGACCGTCGTGGACGTAGCGCGTGGGGACATCGGAGGGCCCGACGGGCTGCTGCGTGAGGTCAGACGTCAGGCATCCCGCCGGGACGAGCCCGATACGCGGGAGATCCTCGACTGGCTGCACCGGCACACGGGCGCGGACTTCGCGCTGGTCGCCGAGGACGGATTCACGGTGGACTCGTCCACCGCGGGCTTTCCCCGGGAGATCCTGCCTTCACTCGCTCCGCTGCTCGCGCGGCTGTCCGGCGGGCAGTTGGCCGCGGCCGCAACCCGGGCCGGCGAATGGAACGTGCACTGCGAGGTTCTCGGTGTGCACGAGTCGCGCCCTGTACTGGTGGCCGTCGCCCGGTCGGCGCCGAGTCCGGAGACCGTTGCGCTGATCTCGCACACCGGCACAGTCATCACCCTGCTGCGCCGCGCCACGGACGGCGAGCGGACGTGGCGCGGCTTCCAGTACAAGGCGCGCCAGGTGCGGTTCGGCGTGCTCTCGGCGCTGCTCGCCGGAGGGCCGGTGCTGGCGCGCCGCATGACGACCGGCGCCGTGCCCCCGCTACTGAAGGCCGAGCGGCTGCGGGGCCTTCTGCTGCACTGCTCGCCGGCCGACCGCGACCGGATCGTACGGGTCTACCAGGATCCCTCCGGCTACCACGGCCCCGATCTGATGGTGCACTGCCCTGTCTTCAAGGAGCACGTGATCTGTCTCATCGCCGAGGACACCGTTGCCCGGGGCGGGGGCGGGGGCGGGGGCGGGGGCGGCCCGGGCGGCCGCACCGGTGGCCTGGCCGAGGAGTTGCGCCGCGTGGTGCGGGAGAACCCCGGTTACGCGATGGGCATCAGCGGTCCGCATCCGCTCGGCGCGACGGCCGAGGCGTACGGTCAGGCCGCTCACGCCCTGGCTGCCGCCCGCTCCACTCCCGGCCATGTGGTCTCCTACCAGGGGCAGACGCTCTTGGACAACGTTCTGCCCCGCCGGCCCGCGCTCGCCTGGGCCCGCACGTTCCTGCGCCCACTGGACACTCTTCCGCAGACCAGCGTCGACATCACCCGTCTCCTGATGAGCATGCCCCGAGCGGCGGTGGCCCGCCTGCTCGACCTCAGCCGCAACACCGTCACGGCCCACATCAGGCGCGCGGAACGGGCCCTCGGCCTGGATCTCGCCGACGTCCACGCCCGCGCCGCCGTCCAGCTCGCCCTCGCACTCGCCGGCCCTTTAACCGCACATGAACCCGATGAGCGCCCAACACCCCCCAGACTGGAGGACTTGCTGCATTCCGAACCCGCCGCCGCCTGGGCCCGGACGTTCCTGCTGCCCCTGCAACCCCGGCAGCGCCGCACCCTTCAGGCGTGGATCGACGCCAACACCGACGGCCAGCAAGCCGCCCGCCGGCTCGGCATCAGCCGCAACACCGTCCGCGCCCACCTGCGTACCGCAGAAGCCCACCTCCGCCGCGACCTGCTGACCGCCGGGGCCGGCATCCACGACGTCGTCCACGCTCTCCACATCAGCACCACCGCGATGGGCACCCGGAAGGGAGGGGACTCCTCGAAGAGCGCCCAAGCGGGTCCGACCCCTCGCGTGTGATCTGGCCCCACCGGGATCATCGGAGCAGGATGCGGGCTGCTCACACGGCGACGACCAGCCTTGTCCTGGCCCGCCGACGACTCCCCGAACCCGTGATCCGCACCTGGAACAGGGCCTAGTACACCCAGCGACGGAAGCCCGATTCCGCGTCGACCGTGTTGCCCGTGATCGTCGCCGCGTCGCCGCCCACGAGGAGTGCCACCACGGCCGCCGCCTCCTCCGGCGTGTTCCACGTTCCGCGGGGCAGCGCCCGGCCCACCTGGGCGGCCAGTTCGTCGGTCGCCCAACCGGTGTCCGTGGGGCCGGGGTTGACGCAGTTCACGGTGATGCCGCGGTCGACGAGGGCGTCCGAGAGCGTCAGCGTCAACTGCTGGAGCGCCCCCTTCGTGGCGGCGTACGGGATCTCCTGGCTCATCGGTGCCAGATGCTGCCCGGAGGTGAAGAGCACGACCCGGCCGCCGCCCCGCTCCTTCCCCGCCGCCGCGTCGTACTGCGCCGCGTACGCCTGCACGAGCAGCAGCGTGGCCCGGACGTTCACCGCCCAGCACAGGTCCAGTTCGGCGGCCGTCAGCCCGTCGAGGTCGTACGTGGAGCTGCGGGCGTGGTTGACGACCAGGGTGTCCACCATCCCGTACCGCTCCCCCGCCGCGGCCAGCAGCGCGGCAGGGGCGCCGGGTTCCGCGAGGTCGGCGTGGGCGTAGGCGAGCCGGCCGCCCTCGCCGCCGAGGGCGGCGGTGACGGCCGCGGTGCCGCCGCGGTCGGCGCCCCAGGGCATCTCGTCGTCGTGCGGCGTCCAGCCGTGCGCGAAGACGCGCGTGCCGTCGGCCAGTAGCCGGCGGGCGATGGCGAACCCGATTCCCTGCTCACGGCTCACGCCGGTGACCAGTGCGGTCCGGCCCTGGAGGGGCATGGGCACTCCGTTTCGGGTCGTTCGTGGGGGCGCCTCGCCGGAATCGGCGGCTCCCCATGATCGGGCACACCCCCGCCTGCCCCGCAACGCCTTTTCCCACGACCTGACGACTGACAGATTTCGCCATCTGACATCCGCCAGTCGTACGCCGTCATCCCGTCGTCATTCCTCCGTCATTCCTCCCCCTTCGCGCCCTCCCCCTGCGGCCCCGGCCGCTCCCGCCGTTGCGGCAGCGGCACCGCCGTGGCGCACTCCGCCTGCGCAAGCGACGGGTCGCCGACCGAGCCCAGCACCCGGATGTGGCCGCGCTCGCCCATCCGCCCGGACAGCGCCACGAGTTCGCCCGCCTGGCGGGCGTCCATGCTCCGGTCGAGCCCGTCGGCCAGGACCGTCAGCACCTGGCGGGCCGGCAGCACCTCCGAGGCCGGGTCCACCGCCAGCACCCCGGGTCCGGTGAGCAGGACCAGCGCCAGCGCGAGATAGCGCAACTCGCCGTCGCCCAGGGTCTCGACCGGGGTGCTGCGCCGGCCCGGTTCGCGCAGCAGCACGGCGCGGACCAGCCCGTCCCCGTACTCCTCCGTCGTCAGGTCGTGGACCGGGCCCGCGCAGCCGCCGCGCACGGCGTCCACGAGAGCCGCGTGCCGCAGGCTGCACTCGTCGCGTACGCGGCGCAGGACGGCGGGGAGATTGCGGCTGTCGGGGGTGAGTTGTTCGCCGCCGATGGGCACGGCCGTGGCGGCGCGCATCAGGGCGGGGTGCGGGTCGCAGGGGTAGACGGAGCGGAGGGCGAGGACGGCTTGTTCCGCGGCGGCGAGCACGAGTTGTTCGCCGTCCGTGCGGCCGCCGATGCGGAGCGGTAAGAGAGCGGTGCCGAGCCGGTCGTCGGGGAGCGGGGCGCGGGTGACGGGGGCGGGGCCCGCGGTGTGCCAGGTGGCCTGGACGCGGTCGCGGCGGGGGTCGCGGAGTGCGGTGGCGAGCAGGGTGTGTCCGGCGCCGGTGAGGCGTTCGCCGACGATGCGGAGTTCGGGTTCCGCCTGTACGGCGACGTCGAGTCGTACGTCGCCGAGGGGGCCGCGGACGGTGCAGCCGAGGCGGACGCCGCGGCGTCCTGCGGAGTCTGGTCTGGCCCGCTGCGGTACGCAGGCGGCGGCGCCTCCCGGCACCGGGGCGAACGCCTCTTCCAGGGTGGCTCCTGCGCCGAGTCTGGCCAGGACGCCGCAGGCTTCGAGGGCCGCGGTCTTGCCGCTGCCGCTGCCGCCGGTGAGCAGGGTGACGGGGCCGAGGCCGAGCCGGGTGCCGCGGTGCGACTTGAAGGCGGAGACGCGGAGTTCGCCGAGGGTGGCGCGGTCGGTGTGGGGGTGGCGGCCGGTGTGGGCGGTGCGCAGGGTGGTGTCCCGCGGCGGGTCGCGCAGGAGGTCGCGGGGGGCGCGGGGAGGGTGCCCGGTGGGGGAGGTCATGTTCCCTGACGCTATTGAGCGCACCGGCCGCGGAACCGTTCCGGCAGCGGCACCTTCGCCCGAACGGGCGAGCCCCCGCGGATCCGTGGGGCCCGCCCGTTCGGGCACGGTAAGGACGCCGTGCCGGCGGCCGGTGTGCGACGGGGCCGTCAGTGGCCGGCGACCGGTTCGACTTCCGTGCCGAGGGGGGCGAGGAGGAAGACGTTGCGGTCGACGCGGTGCATGGTGCTCTGGATGCCGAAGGTGACGCCGCTGGCGAAGTCGAGGATGCGTTTGGCGACGTCGATCTCGGCGCCGGTGAGGTCGAGCAGGACGGGGACTTGCGCTATCAGGTATTCGGCGACGCGCCGGGCGTCGGCGAAGACCTGGCAGCGGATGACGACGAACTGCCGCTGGTCGGCGTCGACTTCGGGGTCGTCGAGGGCTTGGTGCCCGGTCCAGGAGGGCCATTCGTTGCCGCGCAGGGGGACGACTTCGGCGAGCCCCTGCCACTGCTCGTCGGTGACGTCATGTCCGGTCAACGTGCCTCCTCTGCGGTTCCGCGTGCTCCCGGTGCGGCCATCGGGCGAGTCTATCGATGGGCCGAACAGGTGACCGCGCAGGGACACACGGGATTCCGGGTTTCTGCGTCCTGTGCGACTCCAAGGTTCCGCTCGGCTCGTGTTAAGCAAATCCGAGGATTGACTTGGGTGTTGGGCGCGGCGGACGATCGGGCGGGATCCCCAGGCGGCAACCCGGCCCGGTCCCGTACGCCGTGCGGCCGGCGGCGTACGGGACCGGCCGGGTGCCGACCGCCTGCGTGTTCCGGTCGCGCGGGTCAGTCGCGGCGGTACTGGGCGGGGGAGTTCTTCGTCGCTTGGTCCTCGTAGCTGCCGGTGCTGCCACGGTCGACGTGGAAGGTGGTGAGCGTGGTGACGGGCGAGTCGGGGTCGCGGCGGTCGCCGATGACGCGCATGTGGGCGCTGAAGCGTCCGGGGGTGACGTCGTAGACGTCGTAGCCGTAGCGGTTGCCCTCGAAGTACTTGAGATGCGGGTTGGCGGCGCCCATGACGGGGCCGTTGGTCCGGTTCCAGTCCGGTGAGTACGCGCCGGAGGTGACGGAGTGGGCGGTGAACTCGGTGCCGACGAGCGGTGATTCGGGGTCGTCGTAGTCGGTGCGGATGTCGTCGACGAAGGCGGAGTGCCAGTCGCCGGTGACGACGACGAGGTCTTCGAGGCCGGCGGCGTGGACGTGCTGGAGGATTTCCTTGCGTTCGGCGAGGAAGCCGTCCCACTGGTCGGTGAACATGTACGGGCCGCCGGGTGAGCCGCGGAGCTGGCTGAGCATGATCGAGTTGGCCCAGACGTGCCAGGTGTCGGGGGCGTTGTCGATGTGGTGCTTGAGCCAGTTCTTCTGGTCGGTGCCGAGGATGGTGCCGTCGGGGAGGTTCTGCGCGGAGCGGTGGGAGCGCAGGTCGAGGATGGCGAGCTGGACGAGTCCGCCCCAGTCGCGGGTGCGGTGGATCTCCGGGTCGGGGAGGGCGGAGTCGCCGAAGGAGTCGCGGTGCGGCATGTGTTCGTACCACGCCTGGTAGGCGGCGGCGCGGCGGCGTACGAAGGGGGCGCCGCCGGTGCTTCCGCTGTAGTCGTTGACGACTTCGTGGTCGTCCCAGGTGAGGAACCAGGGGTGGGCGGCGTGGGCGTCGCGGAGTGCGGGGTCGCCTTTGTAGAGGGCGTGGCGTTTGCGGTAGTCGGCGAGGGTGAGGATCTCGGGTCCGTCGTGGTCGCGGACGTGGTCTTCGGGTACGCCGCCGACTTGGCCGTGTTCGTAGATGTAGTCGCCGAGGTGGAGGACGAAGTCGACGTTCTCGGCGGCGATGCCGCGGTGGGCGGCGTAGTAGCCGTCGTGGAATGCCTGGCAGTTGGCGGCGGCGAAGCGGACGCGGCCGACGGTGCCGCCGGGGGCGGTGCGGGTGCGGCCGGTGCGGCTGGTGCGGCCGAGGGCGCTGAAGGCGTAGTGGTAGGTGCGGCCGGGGGTGAGGCCGGTGACGGGGACGTGGACGCTGTGGCCGAGGGTGGCGGAGGCGGGTGTGGTGCCGCGGGCGACGACGCGGCGGAGTCCGGGGTCTTCGGCGAGGGCCCAGCGGACTTCGACGATGTCGGGGAGGTCTTGTTCGGCGGCGAGGGGTTCGGGGGCGAGGCGGGTCCAGAGCAGGACGGAGTCGGGCTGGGGGTCGCCGGAGGCGACGCCGAGGGTGAAGGGTGCGGTGTCGTATGCGGCGCCGAGTCTTTCGGCGGCGGCGCGGGCCTGGGCGGGGCTGAGTCCCGCGGTGAGGGGCCAGGCGGCGCCGAGGGCGCCGGCGGCGGCCGCGGACTTGAGGAGGGTGCGGCGGTCGACGGTCACGGGCGGCCTCCTCGGCGGGTGGTGGTGAGGGTGAGGCTGAGGGCGTCGGCGTAGCCGTCGTTGGCGGTGCCGCCGGCGCGGGTGAGGGTGAGGAGGAGGCGGGCGGTGCGGGCGCCGGGGGGTACGGGGGCGGTGGCGGTGCGTTCGAGGAGGGCGGTGCGGCCGGCGCGTTCTTCCGCGGTGACGGGGCCGAGGACGGTGAGGGCGAGGGGGGTGCCCCGGGTGTCGCGGAGTTCGGCGGAGAGGCGGGCGCCGTCTTGCTGGCCGGCGTAGCCGCCGAGCCAGGCGGTGAGGGTGTAGTGGACGCGGCCGGCGTCGATGGCCTTGTGTCCGGTGGGGCCTGTGCGGGGGAGGTCGATGTCCTGGAGGAGTGCGGTGCGGGGGCTGTTGCCGCCGGTGAAGAAGCGGGTGCCGCGGTGGGCGGGGCCGGGGTCGCCGGGGGTGGGGTAGCCGCCGCCGAGGTCGTAGGGGACGAGGGCGGGGCCGCCGTGGGTGAGGCGCCAGCCGTGGACGGTGGTGACGGGGTCCGGGGTGCCTCCGGGTCCGGTCTCTGCGTCGCCGTTGACGACGAGGTTCACGCCTGCCTCCCTGGTAGTGGGGGTGGTCGGGGTGGGGGGCGCAGGTATCACACCAGCGGTGGGTGAACCTGCGGGGGACGTGCGGCGAATGGTGCCGGGCGCGGGTGGGGCGCGGGTTGTACGGGTCAGGCGTCGAGGAGGTGCCGGCCGCGGGCGGTGAGGCGGTGGACGACGTGGGGTCCTGCGCGTTCGCTTTCCGCGAGTCCTGCGCGGCGCAGCACGGTGAGGTGGCCGCTGACGGAGGAGGCGGGCATGCCGAGGCGGGCGGCGATGCCGCCGGTGGTGGCGGGGACGGTGGTGGGGGTGAGGGCGGCGAGGACGCGGGCGCGGCTGGTGCCGAGGAGTGCGGCGAGTGCGGTGTCGCGGTGGGGGGTGGGGCCGTTGGCGGGGGGCGGGGCGGGGTGGCGGCGTACGGGGTGGACGACGACGGGTGGGAGTCCGGGGTCGGCGAGGGCGATGGGGGTGGTGTGGCAGAAGTAGGAGGGGATGAGGCGGAGTCCGCGGCCGTGCAGGTGGAGGGTGGAGTCGACGGGGTAGGGGGCGGTGAGGACGGGGTCGGTCCAGGTGAAGGGTTCGAGGGTGGCGAGGACGGCGGGGAGGCCGGCTTCGAGGGCTTCGAGCTGGCGGGCGCGGTCGGCGGCGACGGTGGCTTCTATTTCGCTCCAGTCGGGGGCGACGAGGTGGTGGTGGAGGTGGTGTAAGGCGTCGGCGAGGTCGGCGAGTACGGTGCGGTCGCCGGCGGCGAGGCGGCGGGTCCAGGAGGGCAGGGGGCGGTGCCGGGCGGCGAGGCGGATTTCGCGGGCGAGGCGGGTGGCGGGGGTGGCGCGCAGGGTGCGCAGGGCGGCGGTGATGCCGTCTTCGGATTCTGCGGGGGTGAGGAAGTCGGGGAAGTAGGTGGCGTCGGCGGGTGCGATGCCGTTGACGAACCGGCAGGTGCGGCGCAGGTCGTGCTCTTGCAGCCGGTGGCGGGCGCGGCGGTGCCAGGGGCGCAGCCGGGCGGGGAGGCGGGGTGCGGGGGTGTACGCGACGTGCAGCCCGAGGATCGCCTCCCAGATCGGGTCGGCGGTGCGGGCGAGCTGGACGTGGCGGAAGTCCCGATCGTTGAAGTGGACATGAAGCTTTCCGGCCATACCCGAGGGTAACCACCCGCGGCCTGCGCTGTCTCCGGCGCGGGACCGCTCCCGTTCGGGCGGCGGTGGGCTCGGGTTTTCGACGGTGGCGGAAAACCCGTGCGGCACGGGGGTCGCGGGGTGCCTACGATGCGTCGCCGCACGGCCAGCACCTTCGCGAGCAGCTACGGAACACGGGAAGGAGCCAGATGCAGCGCACACCAACACGGAGCCGGTGGCGCAGGGTTGCGCTGACCGGCGTGATCTGCGCGGCCGCCGTCGCGCACCCGGCGTATGCCGGGGCGGCCGGCGGCTCGGCGGGGGCCGGCGGCCCCGCGCCGCCCGCCACCTGGCGGGCGGACCTCGCGGACGTCGGCGCGGACGACGTCAACGTCCGGTACGTACAGGGCGATCTGCGGCTGCGTTCGCGGACGGCCGCGCCCGCGTCCCTGGGGTCGGTCCCCGGCGAGGGCAGCCAGGTCCTGGCCCCGGAGCGGCTCGACCGTCCCGTCAACCGGGTACGGGCCGAGCTGGACGCCCGGGTCCCGGCGGGCGCCGGGGTCGCGGTCGACGTCCGCGGCCGGGCACAGGACGGCGGCTGGACGGAGTGGCTGCCGGCGGGCGCGGAGGCGGCGGAGGCGGCCCGGCTGCCGTTCGCGGTCACCGACGTCCAGGCCCGGCTGACGCTGCGCGCCTCCGGCACCGGCGCCGCGCCGGCGGTCCAGGGGCTGCGGCTACGGGCCGACACCGACGCGGCGCCGCGCGCCCGCGCCGCCGCGGCGCCGCTGACGTACCGGCTGTTCGCCACCCGCGAGGGCCTGGTGGGCGGCACGACCGCCAACGGCCATGTCATCCAGCCCAACGACCACTTCGTGGCCCTGCCGTCGCGGCGCGGGCTGTCCCCGAAGGGCAGCGCCGAGTACTCGGTGCAGGTCTGCGGCCCGGCGCGGTGCGAGACGGCGCCGGTGTGGGACGTGGGGCCGTGGAACACCAAGGACGACTACTGGAGTCCGCCGTCGGTGCGCGAGTCGTGGCGTGACCTGCCGCAGGGCATGCCGGAGGCGCAGGCGGCGTACCAGAACGGCTACAACGGCGGGCGCGACGAGTTCGGCCGCCGGGTCGCGAACCCGGCGGGCATCGACCTCGCCGACGGCACGTTCTACAACGTCGGCCTCAACGACAACGGCTGGGTCGACGTGACGTTCCTGTGGACCGGCGACCAGACCGGCAAGCGGTTCCCCACCTGGGGCACCGACGTGCGGGTCCGCCAGGCGTCGAACACCTCCTCCGCGGTGCTGACCACCCTGCCCGGTCCCACGCAGGTGCGAGTGGAGTGCCAGGAGCGCGGCGAGCAGATCACGTACGACGGCCACACCAACGACGCCTGGGCCTACCTGCCCGACTACGGCGGCTACATCTCCAACATCTTCATCGACGTCGCCGACGCCTGGCTGCCGGGCGTCCCCGAGTGCTGAACGCGCCACCCCCCACCCCTCCACCCCCACCGAAGGAGGCGACCCGATGCCTCGCAGACCCCTCCATTCCTCCGCCCCCGCCCGCCGTCCGGCGCGGCGGGCCGCGGCCGCCGTCGTCGCGGCGCTGCTGGCACTGCTGGGACTGACCGCGGCGGTGCCCGCGCAGGCCGACACGGGCCCCGAGCTGGCGCCGAACTTCAAGGCGCCGTTCCCGTGCGGCCAGCAGTGGACGTACAGCCACCACAGCGCCGAGGTGCGCCGCGCGCTGGACTTCATCCGCTCCGACGGCGGGACCACGGCGGGCACGCCGCAGGTCGCGTCAGCGGCGGGCACCGCGACCCGGCACAGCCAGCCGAGCGGCGCGGGCAACTACATCGTCATCGACCACGGCGGCGGCTGGAAGACGTACTACTTCCACTTGGCGTCGTTCTCCGTGGCCAACGGCCAATCGGTCGCGCAGGGCCAGCAGATCGGCATCACGGGCAGCACCGGCAACTCCTCCGGCGCGCACATCCACTACGAGCAACTGCTCAACGGCGTCGGCCAGGACATCCGCATCAACGGCTCGGCGCTGCCGTATCCGGGCTCGTACGGCCAGTACCACCTGCGCAGCGACAACTGCGGCAACACCAACTTCACCACCTGGGGCAGCGGCGTGCGCGTCCGCGCGGACGCGCGTCTCAGCGCCCCGGTGGTGACGACCCTTTCCGGTCCGACGAGCGTCTTCGTCGAGTGCCAGAAGAGGGGCGACGTGGTCAACGCCGAGGGCTACACGAACGACTGGTGGAGCCGCCTGCGTGACCAGCGCGGATTCATCTCCAACATCTACATCGACCATCCGGCCGCGCAGCTCCCGGGCGTGCCGCTCTGCTGAACCCCCTCGGACCCGCAGGGGCCGGCGTCCCGCGCCGGCTCCTGCGCCGGGTCCTGCACCGGGTCCGGGCCGGGCGGCGCGCGGAGGGCCCGCACTGGTGCCCGCTCCGGATCCTGATCCGGGCCCTGCGCCGAGATCCCGCGCCGGGCCCGCCTCACCAGGGCGGCGCCTCGTCGCCCTCCCGGTCCGGGCCCTCGCCCTCGCCCTCGCCACGTCGTCTACGGGCCCTGCCCGCCAGCGCGATCGCGACGGGGGCGACGGCCACGGCGGCGAAGACGACCGCGATGACCCCGCCGGGGATGTCCGGGAAGGCGTCGGCGTTGCCCGTGGCCAGGAAGACGACGGCGACGACCAGGATGCAGCCGACCAGCACGCGGACCGCGGTCAGGCTGAAGCCCATGGCCTCGACGAGGGCGTTCTCGTTGCGCTCGGCGGCGTCGGCCTTCGCCCGTGCGGCGGCGGTCACCTCCGGCCGCGGCGTCCAGTCCTCGCCGCGGCGGCGCTCCCAGACCTCGCGGATCGCCTGCACCTCCCGGTGGGCGACCAGGCCGCGGGTGTCGATGACGTTGGGCAGCGTCAGCCGGCGGCCGTCGCGGTGGTAGACGACGACGCCCATGACGGGGCGCTTGCGCTCCGCCGACGCGGGCACGTTGTGCTCCAGTTCGACGGCGAGCAGGTCGGGCCAGGCCAGCCGCCTGGTGCGCAGCCAGCGGATCGTGATGCCGCCGTCGTCGACGACCGTCACCCCGCGCACGACGCAGAACGTGAGCAGGAACAGGCCCAGCGCGACGGCGCAGAACGGGATCGCGACGGCGGCGGGCGCGTCCGCCCCGATGACCAGCAGCAGCCCGAAGAAGACGAAGAGGGCGCCGAAGAGGGCGCACAGCAGGGCGAGCAAGACCATCGACGCGAGGTTCCCGCGGTACGTGCGCACCCGCTCCCCGCCACCGTTCACACCCGCCATCGCGCACCCCGTCCCGTACCGTCCCGGACTCCACGGCCCGCGCAGCCGCTGCGGGCGGACCGACAGTAGAGGGTAGAGGCCGCGCCCAGGGAGGGCACCCGCACGGTGGCGCCGGCCGGGGACGCGCGGCTTACCACGCGTGGCGGGCGGCTCTGGCGTAGCGGGAGGCGAGCGCGTGGTACGGCTCCCCCGGCTCCGCCGCTCCCACAACAGCAGCCCCGGCCGGGGCAACGGCAACGAGCCCGCCGCCCCGGCCGGAAACCGCTTCAGGTCACCCGCGGAGGAGATCCAGTTGCAGGCAGTCCAGGTTGAAGTTCTGATAGGCGTCCTCGTCCATGCGCACCACGAGTTCGTGCTCGCCCTGCGACTGGTGCAGCGGCTGCCGCGTGAACGCCTCGTGGTGCAGGGGTGTTGACGATGCCGACCGGGGCGGCGGCGGTGCCGGTGCCGGGGGGTGGGGCGGTGCCGGTGCCGGGGGGTGGGGCGGTGCCGGGGGGATCCGCTGTTCGCCCAGAACCCACGCCCCCTCACGCCCGCCCAAGGGTATGCGCCCGCTCTGACAAAGAGCCCGGGTTACCGGCGTCGACGACTGGTCTGTCGTGTGCGTGGGGCGGGTGCGGGGGTACGCGTCGGGGTGGTCGGTCGTCCGTGGGGTGGGGCCGGTGCCGGGGTGGGCGGTGCCGGGGTGGGCGCCTGTCCGTGACGGAGGCGGCGTCGGTGGGGTCCGTGTCGGGGTGGGGCGGTGTCGTTGGGGCTCCCCCCGGGCCACCCTGCTTGTTGATTGTCGGGCCTGCGTCCGACGTCAAGGGCGTTTCCCTCCGCTTCGCTGCGGGAACGTCGCTTCGCGATGGGGCTTCGCCCCACCCTTGACCCCGGACTCCGGCCCGTAACGACCGGCAGCTAAGGGTGGCCCGAGGGGAGCGGGCGTCCTTTGACAAGGGCTACGGATGCCGGGCCCGGCGGACGGAGGGCCCGAGCACCGGATCCGGGCCCGCCCGGATCGCGGGCGCCCCGGTGGACGGGGGGCCGGAGGGCTGCGATCGGGGCCGCCCTGATGGCGGGCGGCCCGGTGGACGGAGGGCGGGAGGCCGGTGCCGGGCCCGCCCGGTCGCGGTCGCTCCGGCGGGCGGGTGCCGGAGCCCGGGTGTTGGGCCCCCGGGTGCCGAGGCGCCCGGCAGACGGGGGCAGGCCCGGTGGGCGGGGAGGGTTTGGTGGTGGTGGACGTCGGATCGGGGCTCAGTCGGGTCTGCTGGGTCGCGGGGTGTGCGTGCGTGGGTGGGCGAAAGTCGTGGCGCGTGGGCGTTTTGGATTAGTTTGGTGGGTGGGTTACCGCGAGTTTGCCCCGGTGGCGTGCGCACAGGCCGCTCCAGGCCGCGAGTTCAGGGCCTCGGGTGGGTTTGTGCGTGCCGCGGGGCAAAACTCCACCCCCGTGGGCGTTTTAGCTTAGTTTGGGGGGGGAGGGTAACCGTGAGTTTGCCCCGGCCGCGTGCGCACAGGCCGCTCCAGGCCGCGGATTCGGGGCTGCCGGCGGGTCTACGAGCGGGTTTGTGCGTGCCGCGGGGCGAAACTCTCTCCCCATGGGCGATCTAGCCTGGCTTGGCGGGCCTGTGGTGGCGAGTTTGTGCCGGTGACCCGCATTCCGGGGCGGCCGGGCGGTGACACGCGCGGCCCGGGGCAGGTCGGCGCGCGACATCGGGCAAAACTCGAACTCCGAGGGCGATTTGCCCTGATTCGGCGGGCTGGTTGCGGTGACTTCGCGCCGGAAGCGCCCCTTCCGGGCCGCCTGGGCGGCGGCAGGTAAAGACCGAGGCCCGCTGGCACGCCTGGCTGGGCGGAATATGACCTTCAGTGCCCGGATCGGCCCGGATCAGGGGCGCTACCGCGAGTTACGGCCAGATTCCTCCGCACAAGACTCCCACACGAGGGCTTCCCCTGGCAGCCCATGCGGCAGCCCATGCGGCAGCCCATGCACAAACTCAACCGGACCAACGCCGGTTCCCGCCGACTCACCAAGGGCGCCCGCGATCGAGCGTCGCCCGGCCCAGCCCCACACCGAGCCGACATCCGCCCGCGACCGGAGCGAGCCCGGCACCGGCCCCCGGCCCCGCGTCCACCGGCCCGCCCGCGACCGAAACGGACCCGACCTCGCTGCCCGGCACTCCGGTCCACCGGGACGCCCGCGACCGGAGCAGACCCGACACCGGCCTCCACCCCCCGCCCACCGGCCCATCCGCGACCGGGACGAACCCCACCCCCGGGGCTCCGCCCCCCGTCCACCGGAGCCTCCGCGCCCCAGGGCGGACCCCCTTCCGGTGCCCGGCCTCCGCCTTCCGTGCCGCCCGTGACCGGGGCGGGCCCGGCTCGGGTGGGTCGGCCCCCGTCCGCCGGGGCTGCCCCGCTACCCGGGCAAGCTCACCCCTGGCCTCCGGCCCCCGTCATCCGGGCACGGCATCCGTAGCCCTGTCAAAGGACGCCCGCTCCCCTCGGGCCACCCTTAGCCGCCGGTCTGTCACGGGCCGGAGTCCGGGGTCAAGGGTGGGGCGAAGCCCCATCGCGCAGCGACGTTCCCGCAGCGAAGCGAAGGGAAACGCCCTTGACGCCGGACGCAGGCCCGCACACTCAGGAGTGGGGTGGCCCGGGGGGGAGCCCCCACGACACAGGCCAGCACCGACACGGACCCCACCGACGCCGCCTCCGTCACGGACAGGCGCCCACCCCGGCACCGGCCCCACCGGACCCGGCCCACCCCACGGACGACCGACCACCCCGACACGTAACCACGCACACGACACACCAGCCGTCGACGCCGGTGACCCGGGCTCTTTGTCAGAGCGGGCGCATACCCTTGGGCGGGCGTGAGGGGAGATGGGAGTGTCGAACTGGGCGCCGAAGGCGTCTCTCCCCCACATGCTTCTCCGTTCGCCGCGGCAGCACCTAGATCTCGGTTTTCGCCGTTCGCCCAGCAACAGGAGACGGTCGAAAAGGACGCGGGTGACCTCCACCCCGCCCATCTGCCGTTCCAGCAGTTCCTGCTCACGATGAAACCGAAGTACCTGTTCGGGCGGCGGCCGGGCCGCCGCGGCGGGACCCGTGGCGACCAACGGCGATCGCCGCTGCGGCGGCGAGGAGGTGTCGCGTCGTTCTTCTCACCATGGCGGACCAGCCTCTCACCATGGCGGACCAGCCTCGGCCGGGCGGGCGGCAGCCGGGCGAACTTCTCCGGCGGTCTTCCCGGACAGCTCGCTTCCCGGCCGCGGGCAGCCGCCCGAGGGGAAAAGCGACCTCCACCACGGCGCCTGCGTCTCGATGAGCAAAAATCGAGCCACATGGGCGTTTTGGGGCGATTTGGCGGATGGGTTACCGCGAGTTCGTCTCGGCGGCACTCATCGGCTCGCCGCGCCGCCGCCCCGGACGGCCCCGGGACCGACGACGCGGATGGCCGACCGGCACGAGGCATTCACGTTCAGGAGTCGGCGAACACCTTGCGCAACGGATCAAAGTCGTCCCCCTCGGACGCGAACTCCTCCAGCCAGTCCACGAACCGGGTGCCGTACTTCTTGCCGCCCGACCCCAGGATCTCGTCGGCTTCCGCATCGGTGGGAGGGGTCAGGCCGAACGTCTCCTCCAGCCAGACCACGTACGCCTCGTGCCCAGGGGAGTGCTCCTCGTCCGGGTCCGCCTCGCGCTCCTCGTCCCAGGGGCTGAACCACTCGTCGTCGATCGCAAGCAGCCGGAACATGTTCCGCAGGCCGTCGATGATGTCGAGATGGCCTTCGTCGCCGAAACGGACGACGGGAAGCGTGGCGAGGTCGGCGCGGTCGTCGCAGTGCCACAGGGCGTAGAACGAACCGGAGGCGGTGGCCTGGGCGAACGGGGTGAGCCGGTCGAGGTGGCTTCGCGCTTCCTCTTCCCGCCTCTCCAGGCTCAGCCACTCCACCAGACCGGCGTCGGGCCGGCCGTACTCGTAGAACTCGAACCCGTCCGAGAAGTAGGAGTCTCCAGGTCCGTCGGAGAACTCCTTGAGCAGGTTCAGTTCGGAAATGGGTGAGTAGGCGTCGGTCATGTCATCCCCGGTGCGGAATCGAGTGGTTGAGTGCGGCGCGCACGCTACCGCCCGGGACTGACACCGAAAGCCGCCCTGCACGTAAGAGGCATGGCAGTCCTCCTGCCCGAGAGTCCGGTGGGCCGGACACGGCAGGCTTGCGGCCTGGGCCGTCCGCGCGGCCTGCCGGGGTACGGCCGCACGGACGGGGGGTGCTCAGAGTTCGACGGCCTTGGCGAAGGTGACGAAGTCGGCCCAGGCCGCGGGGGTCACGGAGAGCTGACCGCCCTCCCGGTCCTTGGTGTCACGGACGAGGACAGCCTGCGGAGTGACGGCGACCTCGATGCAGTTGTCGCCATCGCCACCGCTGTAGCTGCTCTTGAACCACTCCGGTCCGATCCTGCTCATAGGTCTCCTCGCATCTGCTGCAACAAGTCCACCGTAGCTTCGTGGCTGAGCGCCTGGGAACTGAGCTTCCGGTAGCGCTGCTGGAGCATACCCACATCGGCCAGGTCGCTGATCAGATTGCTCGACCGCTGTCCCTCGGAGTAGCCAAGCCACTTGTGGTCGACGGTTTCGGCAAGGTAGAGAGAGCCGTCTCCCCCGGCGTGGTTCTCCATCCGACGCGGCATCACCTGGATCTCGACGTTGCGCCGTTCGCCCGTCGCGAGCAGGTGGTCGAGCAGGCGGCGAGCGACCTCCGCGCCGCCCATCTGCCGGTCCAGCAGCGCCTGTTCCAGGATGAAGCCGAAGAACGTGTTCGGCCGCTGATCAAGCACGGCCTGCCGTTCCAGCCTTGCCGCGACCCGCTGCTCGATCTGCTCTTCGACCAGCGGGGGAAGAACGACCTCGAATACGGCGCGGATGTACGGCTCCGGCTGCAACAGCCCCGGAATCGTGCGGCACTCGTACGCGTACAGCGTCAGCGCCTCCTGCTCGATCACCGCCCAGTGCCTGAACCGCGACGCCAGGCCCGCCTTCCTCGTCAGGCTCAGGCGCGTCTCCCGCAGCAGCCTCGCCGCCAGCGGGCCCAGCACCTCCTCCGCCAGCTTGTCCAGGTCCCTCGGCGGGAACCGGCCGCCCCGCTCGATCTTGGAGATGTGTTCCACCGAGTATCCCAGGCCGTCGGCCAGCGCCTCCTGCGTCAGCCCCGCCTCGTCCCGGAGCACCTTCAGCATCGCCCCGAAAGTCTTGAGATTGTCCGCCGCCTCCGACTCGCCCCCGTACAGGCTGACGTTGCCGACTTTCCCCATGTCCGGCCACCTCTCATGTGTCACTGCCGGAACTCCGACACCGCCATGATTACGGACCGTGACTGCTCCAGTCCAGTGAGTAACCCGCCCAACCGGCGGCTGGGCGGGTCCTGTACGGGTTCGACAGCGCACCGTCAGCGCACCGTCAGCGCACCTTCAGCGCGTCCAGCAGCATCGGCAGCGAGGCGTGCAACTCCCGCTCCCAGTAGGCCCAGCGGTGGGTGCCGGGACCGTAGAGGTTGGTGATCACCCTTTTTGCGCCGACCCGCTTCAGCTCGTCGGCCAGCGCCTGGTTCTGCCTGTTGAAGTCCGCCTCCAGGGCGTCCCTCGCGCCGGGCGGGTCCAGCGGGCCCGCCGTGCCGTCGCCGCAGGAGAGGTAGACCGGCGTCGACTTCAGCTTCTTCGCCAGGTAGTACGGGTCGTGGGCCTGCCAGATGGCGCGCTGGTCGACCGGGTCGCCCCAGACGCGGCGCGGGTCGTCGCCCTGGCCGGCGAAGAAGCCCATGATGCGGTTGACCGACTCGTCGTTGAGCAGCGGGTGTGCGGCGCCGGAGTAGGCGGCGGCGGCGCGGAACATGCCGCGGTGGCGGGCCGCGTACATCAGGGCGCCCTGGCCGCCCATCGACAGGCCCGCGACCGCGCGGTTGCTGCTTGCCCCCCAGTCGCTCTCCAGCAGGCGGCGCAGCTCGTCGGTGTGGAAGGTCTCCCACGCCGGGTCGCCGCCCGCGCCGAAGTTCCACCAGTCGCTGTACCAGCCGTTCCAGCCGGCCTCGGGCATGACGACGAGGACGTTCCGCAGGTCGTCGGTGTCCTCGACGTCGGTCGCCGACGTCCACGACGTGTAGTCGCCGCAGCAGCCGTGCAGCAGCCACAGGGTGGGCCAGTTCCGGCCGCGCTCCCTGGCGTCCCAGCCGTCGGGGGTCAGCAGGCGTACGGGGACGGTGCGGCCACCGAGAGCGGGGGACCGAACCGACAGGTCCACCAGGCGCTCGCCGACCTGTTCGACGCCGACGACCTCGGCGTCACCCCGGGGCCCGCCCTGCGCGGCGGCTCCCGCGAGGGCTTCCGGGGCGGCCGCGGCCAGCGTCGGGGCGGCGGGGACGAGGGTGAGGAGGAGGGCGGTGAGGATCGGTAGCAAGCGGTTTCTCACGGTCTGAACTACTGTCATGGCGGCTCCCGTTGGTGGTGTGGGTCGCTGGACGTGCGTGTTCGGACGTGCGTGTTCTCGGCGCGGGAAACGTCGTCAGTGCCGCTTCGGCAGGATCAGCAGCGCGTCGCCGACCGGCCGCTCCCCCGCCGCGTCGGACGGGTCGTTGATCACTTCGCCGCCGACGGCCATCGTGGTCGAGCCGCCGCCGTCGAGGTTCACGGCGTCCCGCAGCCCCAGTGCGCGGGCGACGTCGGCGCTTTCGGGGATGCTGAGGCCGAGGGAGTCCGTGGCGCGGCCGTCCGCGGTGACGAGGACGGTGCGGCCCGCGGCGTCGACGCCGGCGAGGGTGCGCGGGTTCCGCTTGTGCATCCAGCCGTAGTAGAAGCTCGGGTTCGCCGGCTGGACCATGCCGTCCGCGGCGGGCGTGACGTGCGTGCGGCCGTCGCGGACGAGTTCGGGACCGCCGCCCGCGACCGCCGTGCCGGGCGGGGTGGCCAGCGGACGGCCGCGGTCGTCGTGCAGCCCGTGGCGTACGCGCAGGTGCTCGCCGGGGCGGGCGAGGGCGGCCAGCTCGTCGGCGTGCGCGCCGGTGGCCTGGACGGAGGTGCCGCCGGCCGGCAGCGGGCCGCCGCGCGGGGAGCGCACCTCGACGACCCGGCCGCGGGCGTCGAGCACGGTCTCGGTGCCGTCGCCCGCGGGGGTGCGGGCCCCGTACTCCCCGGTGAAGGCGACGACTTCGTCGTCGTCGGTGCAGGTCACGTCGTGCCGCGGAAGGGGTGTCGGGGTGTCGTCGGCGGTGCCGCCGCAGTTGCGGATGAGGCCCGGTACGCGGTCGATGCCGTCCAGCGGCAGCGCGCCGCCGCGGGCGGTGACGCTGCCCTGCCAGCCGAGCCGGGTGACGCTCGTGTCCCGGGCCGACTCGCGCAGCACCAGCGCGGGCCGGGTGCCGACGGACTCGCTGAGCACGCGGCCGTCGTAGACGCCGGCGCCCGCGGGGTCGCCGGGGGCGCCGGCCTTCGGGTCGAGGACGAAGAACCCGGCGTTGACCCCGGCGGTCGCGCCCGCGGCGGCGGCGAGTTCGCTGGTCTTCTCGCGGTTCTCCAGGTCGGGACCGTACGAGGCGGTGAGCCCGCCGCGGAAGGTGCGCGGGTCGACGGTGAGCACGTCGACCCGCCAGGTGCCGCGGACGCCGGGGTCGCCGTCCCAGCCGGTGTACGCGGCGGAGCCGGTATAGCCGGCGGCGACCAGCCGGGCCCGTTCGGCGTTCGCGGCGGCCTGCCCGTCGAACGACCCGACGCGGACCCGCCAGCCGAGGGTGCCCCCGGCGAAGTCGGCGAGCGCGGGCGTCGTGACCTCCTCGGCGCGGGCGGCGAAGCCGGCGCCGGTGAGCTTCGCGGCCAGCTCCTCGGCGCTGGCCCGGTCCCGCAGGGCGGCGGGCGGCGCGTCGGGGTCGGGCGAGCCTTCGCCGCCGGGGATGGACACCTCGACGGTCCACGGGAGCCGGGGGCTGCCGGCGCCGCGGACGATGCGGGTGAGGGTGACGCCGGGCTGCAGCGTCTCGGTGGTCCTGGTCTCGGTCAGGCCCGGGTCGCCCAGCGGCAGGGGCTTCGCCGCCGCCTGGGAGGCCGGGGCGGAGGGGGCGGACGACGCCGGCACCGAAGCAGACGCCGGGGGCATCGCGGCGGCGGAGGCGAGGAGCGCCAGGACCGTGCCCGCGCCGAGCAGTTTGCTGTTCACGAGGACCTCTCCGAGGTGACGTACGGGGACGCACGAGGCGGCCCCGCCGGCACCAGGAGTGCCGGCGGGGCCGGTGGACCAGCCTCAGCAACCGTGAGCGCGGCCGGGCCGATCGTCAAGACGTCGGAACCGATCAGCCTGCGATCACCGGCTCCGGTGGGTGCGTACGTAGTCGAACTTCGCGACCGCTCCTTCCTTGTTCATCGACACCAGCCCGATCTGCAGCCGCTCGTCCCCGGGCAGCGTCCACACGCCGTTGTGCACCCAGGCGCGGCCGTCGCGGCTGGTGGCCGCGCGCACCTCGTGCTCGCCGTTGTCCGCGTCGTGGTGGTACGACAGCCGCAGCCACATGGTGTCCGCGGTGGGGCCGCCGAACATGGGCGCGTTGGCGACGGGCGTCGGCGGCGAGGTGGTGGGGCGGCCGCCTTCCTTGCCGAACTCGCTGACGTCGAGGACCGTGCCGCCGCCGCGGTTCAGCGGCAGCGCGGAGTGGGTCATCTTGACGTACTTGTCGTCGTCGGCGTAAAGGAGCAGTCCGGCCTGCTGGTTGGGCTGGGCGGGGTCGAAGTCGAGCTTCGCCGTCACCGTGTAGTCGCCTTCGGGGGCGTCCCGCAGCAGGACGGAGGCGGTGTTGTTGTTCAGGTGCAGCTCGCCGTTCTGCGTGGGCCAGACCAGTTCGCCGCCGTCCGCGGTCACGCCGGGCGCCGGGCCGCGCAGCCACCGCCACGGGGAGCCGGGCCCGGTGCCGGGCACGGCGGGGGTGTCGAACTCGTCGCCGTAGCCGGGCAGGAGACGGCCCGTGGCCGGCTCGGGTACGCGCTTGGTGACCGGTTCGTGGAGCCGGGCCGCGCCGACGTTGTCGGCCGCCGCGCCGCCGCCGCGGGCCGCGGTGCCGACCGCGCCCGTCCCGACGGCCGCCCCCGGCAGCTTCCGCTCCTGGGCGGCGACGGCGTCGCGCAGCCGGTCGCCGCTCACCTCGACGCTCATGCGGCCGCCGCGGATCTCGGCGGTGACGTTGTGCCAGGAGTCCCAGTCGTACGAGGCGGGCAGCGGCGTCACCTGCTCGCCGCGGCTGCGGCCGCCCACGACGACGTCGGTGACCAGCGCGCCGCGTGCGCGGTCGAGCCAGACGGTGGTGTGGTTGCGCGGGTCGCGGTAGCCGACGGTGAGGCCCGCGGCACCGTCGGACGAGGTCACCCGCAGGTCGGCCTCGGCGCGCAGGTCCCGCGGCGCGGACCGGTCGGTGACGAGGAACGCCGCGCCTTCGCCGCCCCCGTGGGTCGCGTACGGGCCGGAGTCGGCGTCGTCCGCGACGGACCAGCCGCCGGTGCCGGCGCCCTCGGCGCGCCAGCCGTCGAGGGAGCCGCCGGCGAAGGTGCCGCCGGCGTCCCAGCCGGTGACGGGGGCGCGCTGCGGGCCCTCGGAGGGCCCGGCGCCGGCGCGGACGACGGGCCAGCCGCCGATCCAGTCGAGCCGGTCGATGAGCATCGGGCGCCGGGTGAGCTGGCGGTCGGGCAGTTCGGGGAAGCGGTCGAGGTCGGGGGCGTCGGCGGGGATGCCGTGGTAGACGAGCCAGTCCTGGCCGGCGAGGTCGGTGGTGAGCCCGTTGTGCCCGGGGCCGATCCAGCGGTTGCCGTTGGCGCCGAGGACGATGGCGCCCTTGCTGGTCGGCGCCATCAGGTCGACGCCCTCGTCGTCGCGGAACGGTCCTGTGGGGCTGGTGGAGCGGCCTGCCTTGACCTGGTAGCCGCTGTACGCGCCGTCGCAGCAGCCGGCGTCGGAGTAGAAGAGGTAGTAGTGGTCGCCGCGGCGGACGACGAATGCGCCTTCCATGCGCCGGCCCTGGGCGACCTTCGTCACCTCGCCGGTGATGCGGGTCCGGTCGGCGTTCATCTCGGCGACGCAGAGGATGTCGTAACTGCCCCAGTACAGGTACGTCCTGCCGTCGCGGTCGGTGAACTGCGCCTGGTCGATGCCGCCGGTGGGGCAGCCGCTGGGTGCGGGCAGCACGGGGCCGGTGTCCGTCCACGGTCCGGTCGGGGTGGGCGCGGTGGCGCCGCCGACGGTGTCACGTCCTGGGACGGAGTAGTAGAGGGTGTAGTGGCCGTCGTTGTAGCGGATGTCGGGGGCCCACAGCCGGGAGCCGCGGTGCCACTCGGGCTGGGTCTCGGGGGTGAAGACCTCGCCCGCGTACTCCCAGTTCGCCAGGTCCTTCGACCGCAGGACGGGCAGCATCCGCTCGCCCTGCTCGCCGCCGGTCTGGAACACGGGGTTCTGGGTGCCGTAGGAGTACCAGTAGCCGTCCTTGCCGCGGATCGTCACCGGGTCGGGGAAGGTGTCGACGACGCCGTCGGTGACCGGGTTGGTGTACGTCCCGGGGGTGCTCTCCTTCGCCGAAACCGAAGCAGGCGCCGACGCCGGGGCCTGGGCCGGACCCGGCTCCGGGGCCGGGTCCGCGGCCGTCGCCGACGACAGCGGCAGCAGTCCCGCGAGGAGCGCGCACAGCAGCAGCGCGGTCCGTGTCCACGTCCGTCTCATGCGGTGGTTCCTTCCGGTTCGAATGCGCTGAGGGTCGGGTCGTAGTCGAGGTCGCCGACGTCGTACATCGGCGTCATCCAGTGGTAGAAGTTGTCGCCGCGCTCGCGCAGCAGGTCGTACAGCCGGCGCAGCAGCCCGCGGCGTACGGGGAGCATCTCGGGGTGCGCGTAGCGGTTGGTCAGCTCGTGCGGGTCGGCGTGCAGGTCGTACAGCTCGTTGACGGACTCGGGGTTGACGACGAGCTTGTAGCGCTCGTCGCGGATCATGCGCTGCGGGTACGGGAAGTGGTGGCCGTGGAACTCGGCGAGCAGTTCCGCGGGCCACTCGGGGCGCTCGCCGCGGACCAGCGGCAGCAGGCTGCGGCTGTCGACGGCGGGCGCGGTGTCGCATCCCGCGAGGTCCAGGATGGTGGCGGTGCAGTCGGTCAGGGTCACGAACTCGTCCCTGACCTGCGGCGGGGCACCGGGGACGCGGACGATGCCGGGGATGCGGTAGATGTCCTCGTACATCGCCGGGCCCTTGTCGTGGAGCCGGTGGGCGCCGGTGAACTCGCCGTGGTCGGCGGTGAAGAAGACGGCGGTCTCGTCGGTGAGGCCGAGTTCGTCGAGGCGGGCGAGGATGCGGCCGATCTGGCGGTCGATGAGGGTGACGTAGCCCCAGTAGACGGCGATCAGCTTGCGGGTGACCTCGAGGGGGAGGGTGTCGAAGGTCCAGTGGGCGCTGTAGTTGCGCTGGACCGCCGGCTTGCCCTCGAAGGTCTCGGCGATGGACGGCGGCAGTTCGACCAGATCCGGGTCGTACATGTCGTAGTACTCGTCGGGCAGCAGGTAGGGCAGGTGCGGGCCGAAGAAGTGGGTGGCGAGGAAGAAGGGGCGGCCGGTGGCCGCGTAGGCGTCCAGGTGCTCGATGGCGCGGGTGGCGAGGTAGTGCTCGAAGGTGGCCCCGGCCGGCTGGTGGAGGCGGGCCGCGAGGAGGTTGCCCGGGTTGCCGTTGGGGGTGGTGCCGCGGATCGGCTCCGAGATCCGGTACGGCGGCAGCCCCCGCTCGTCGAGGTAGGCGAGGTAGTCGGGGTGGTCGACGGGGTTGTGCCAGCCGGGCAGGTCGGGTCCTTCGAAGCCGTAGGAGGCGGCGTTGCGGTGGGTGCCGCCGTGCCATTTGCCGATGAGCCCGAGCTGGTAGTCGCGGGCGGCGAGCGCGCCGGGGAAGGTGAACGCGTCGTCCCGCAGGTCCTCCAGATAGCCGACGTTGCGTTCGTAGTTGGCGAGCAGCCGGTGGCGGAACGGCGCCTGTCCCGTGAGCAGGCTGGCGCGGGCGGGGGTGCAGATGGCGGTGGGGGTGTAGCACCTCTCGAACCGGGTGCCGGTGGCGGCGAGCCGGTCGAGGTGGGGGGTGGCGACGTGCGGGTTGCCGTAACAACCCAGGGTGTCGACGCGGTGCTGGTCGGTCATGAAGAACAGCAGGTTCACTTCGCGGACGCCTTCGTGTAGAGGTCACCGAGGTAGTAGTCCGCCGGGTCGGGGGCCTCCTGGAGCTGGCCGGTGCCGACGAAGAACTCGGCGAGGTCGTTCAGCCAGTCGCCGACGGTGCCGTCCTCGGTCTTGGCGACGAGGTCCTTGGTGGGCAGCAGCTCCTGGTTGGCGGCGTCGGCCTTCACCTTCTTCTCGTCGAGCTTGAGCATGGCGGCGGTCTCGGCGACGGACTCCCCGGGGTTCTCGAAGCGCCAGTCGTTGGCCTTCTGGAGCACGCCGACGACCTTGGTGGACAGCTCGGGGTCGACGCCGGTGCCGGCGACGAAGGCGGTGGGGAAGAAGCTGTCCTGCATGTCCCGGGTGCTGGCGACCTCTTCGAGGCCGGGAACCTTGGCCTTGATCTCGTCGATCATCGGGTACCAGAGACCGGCCCCGTCGATCTGCCCGGAGGAGAACGCGGAGACGATGGTCGCGGGGTCCATGGGCACCTTCTCGACGTCGTCGATGGACATCCCCTCCTCCTGGAGGGCGAGGCCCAGCGCCATGTCGCCGGAGGTGCCCTCGGGGACGCCGACCTTCTTGCCCTTGAGGCCGGCGAGGGAGGTGATGCCGGGCTGGGCGATGACGCGGTCGGCGTAGCCGAGGGTGTTGACGGCGATGACGTCGGCCTTGCCGGAGGCGGGCAGCCACATGGCGCCGGGGCCGATGTACCCGAAGTCGAGGTCGCCGGCGCCGAGGGCCTGGATCTGGATGGGGCCGTTGTTGAAGACGGAGACCTCGGCGTCGAGTCCGGCCTCCTTCCACAGGCCCTGCTTCTCGGCGATCGCCAGCAGGCTGGCGCCGTTGTAGTCGTTGATGTAGCCGAAGCGGACGGTGTTGCCGTCACCGCCGCCGCTGTCGTCGGAGCAGGCGGCGACCGGGAGTGATATGAGCGCTACGGTGAGTGAGAGGGCGAGGGTACGACGGGTCGCACGCATGGCGGAGTGGTCCTTTCGGGGTGTGCTGAAGTCCTGTGCGGTGTACGGGCGTCGGGGTGCGGTCAGGCGGCGGCCGGGGCGGCGCCCTGGTGGTAGACGGAGTGCCAGACCTCGTTGCGTATCCGGCCGAACTCGGGCGACAGCCGGATCTCCTCGGTACGGGGGTAGGGCAGGGCGACGTCGACGATCCGGTGGATGCGCCCGGGGCGGGCGGCCATCACCACCACCCGGCTGGCCAGGTAGACCGCCTCGTCGACGTCGTGGGTGATGAACATGACGGTGCGCTTGTCCTGGCTCCAGGTGTCCAGGAGCTGGTCCTGCAACTGCACCCGGGTCAGCGCGTCCAGCGCCCCGAACGGCTCGTCCATGAGCAGCACCTGCGGGTTGACCGCGTACGCGCGGGCGATGGCGCAGCGCTGCTTCATGCCGCCGGAGAGGGTCTTGGGCAGCGCGTCGGCGAAGTCGGTGAGGCCGACCAGCTCGATGGCGCTGTCGGCGCGCTTCCTGCGCTCGTCCGCCGCGAGGCCGGCGAGCTTCAGCCCGAACTCGACGTTCCGCCGCACCGTCAGCCAGGGGAAGAGGGCGTACTGCTGGAAGATCACGCCGCGGTCGGGCCCGGGACCGGTGACGGGGCTGCCGTCGACCAGCACGTCGCCCGAGGTGGGTTCCGCGAGCCCGGCGGCCATGTTGAGCAGGGTGCTCTTGCCGCAGCCCGAGGGGCCGACGACGGTGACGAACTCGCGGTCGGCGATGTCCAGGGACACCCCGTCGAGGGCGGTGAAGTCGGTGCCCTTCATCGGGAAGGTCTTCACGACGTCCCGGAAGGAGATTTTCTCGGTCAACGGCGCTCCTGCCAGTCGGTGAGACGCCGTTCGGCGAGCAGCAGCAGCCGGTCCATGACCAGGCCGAGCACGCCGATGGTGATGAGTCCCACGAAGATGGTGTCGAGGTCGTAGTAGGTCTGGGCGTGCTGCATGCGGAAGCCCAGGCCCTCCTGGGCGGCGATCAGCTCCGCGGCCACCACGGTGGCCCAGGCGGCGCCGAGGCCGATGCGCATGCCGACGAGGATGAACGGGGTCGACGCCGGGATCACGACCTTCAGGAAGATCACGCGGTCGGAGGCGCCGAGGACCCGGGCGGCGTTGATGAGGGTGCGGTCCACGTCGACCACACCCTGGAAGGCGGCGACGACGCACGACAGGAACGCCGCCAGGAAGATGACGAAGACCTTCGGCGTCTCGCCGATGCCCATCAGCACGATCGCCAGCGGGATGAGCGCCAGCGGCGGGATGGTGCGGAAGAACTGGACGTACGGCTCCAGCAGGCCGCGGGCCGTGGGGTACCAGCCCATGAGGAAGCCGACGGGGATCGCCAGCGCGGTGCCGAGCGCGAAGCCGGTGAAGACGCGGCGGAGGCTGGCGAGCAGGTCGTCGGCGAGGGTGCCGTCGGCGATGAGGTCGCCGGCCTTCTGCGCCACGGCGAGCGGTCCCGGCAGGCTCTCGACGTTGAGCACGGCCAGCACCGCCCAGAGGGCCACGCCCGCGGCGAGGGCGATGAGGTTCAGTGCGAGGGAGCGGACCTGGCCGCGCCGCTCGCTGCGGCGCGTACGTGGCCGGGCGGCCCGCTTGCGGGGTGTGGTGATCACGGCCATACGTACCTCGTTCGTCTCACGCGTCGTCCTGGGGACCGGCGTCTGCGGGGTAGTGGGAGAGCAGGGGGGATTCGTGCAGCACCAGCGCGATGGCGCCGAGCGCGCCGCCGGTGGCGCCGAGGGTCGCGGGGCGCAGCACCACGCGGTCGCGGGAGGCGGGCATGATGTGGGCGCCGAGCGCCTTCTCGATGGGGCCGGTGAGCGCCTCGCCGGCGCGGGCGAGTTCGCCGCCGATGACGATGACGCCGGGGCCTATGGCGTTGCAGACGGCGGCGAGCACGGTGCCGATGTGGGCGCCGGCGACGGCCAGGACGGCGCGGGCCGCGGGGTCGCCCGCGGAGAGCGCGGCGGTGAAGGCGGCGAGGTCGCCGGCCTGGCCGCCGGCGGCGCGGTAGGCGTCGAGTACGGCGCCGACGGAGGCGACGGTCTCCAGACAGCCGGCGCCGCCGCACTCGCAGGGCGCGCCGGCCGGTACGGCGGTGACGTGGCCGAGTTCGCCGGAGAGCCCGAAGGCGCCGCGGTGCAGGGAGCCGCCGACGATGAGGCCGCCGCCGACGCCGTGCGAGACGCGCAGGTAGAGGACGTCGGCGTCGTCGGCGGCGGCGCCCCAGGTGGCTTCGGCGAGCGCGGCGAGGCGGGTGTTGTTGTCCAGGAGTACGGGCACGCCGAAGCTCTTGCGCAGCAGGTCCGAGAGCACGTCGAGGCGGCGGCCGCCGGCGGTGAGGTCGCCGGGGGCGCCGATGGGGCCGACGACGCCGACGCCGATGGCGTCGAGCGCGCCGAGGCGCAGCACGCCGCCGGTGAGGGTGCCGACGAGCCGTTCCGCGAGCCGTACGCGCTCCTCCCATGAGAGGTCGGGGGCGTGCTGTTCGCTGGCGGAGCCGACGATCTCGTGGGCGACGTTGACGGCGGCGACGTGGACGGCGCGGCGGGCGAAGTCGATGCCGAGGGCCTGTCCGGCGTCGGGGTTGAGGGAGAGCTTCTCCACGGGCCGGCCGCGCCGCCGCTCCTCTGCCAGCGGCACGGCGGCGACGACGGCGCCGCTGGCGATGAGGTCGCCGACGATGTCGTAGAGCGTGGTGCGGGAGAGCCCGCAGCGGGTCCCGAGTTCGCCGCGGCTGAGGGGGCCGTGCTTGCGCAGCAGGGAGAGCACGAGCTCTTCGTGCTCGCGGCGGAGGCGGGAGAGGGGGCCTGCGGAGGGGTGCATGGCCGACAGCATGGGGACGCCCCGAGTTTTTCGTCAACAGGTCGGAAAAAAGAAACACACGGCCGCAAGACTCCCGTCACAAAACTCCGTTGCCGCTGCCGCACGATGGGATCCTGCGTGACCTGCGGCGATGCCCCGGGGCGCGGACCGGGCGGCGATCACGGCCCGGCCGGATTATTTTTCCGACCTGTTGACGAAAATCTTGGGGCGTTCGCATGCTGTGCGCCAGGACAGGTCCCGGGGCCGCCGGCGTGCGCGGCACGACGAGGGAGGACGAGAAGAAGATGACCCACCCAGCGAGCGGTTCGTCCATCGGCCGGCGGTCCCTGCTGGCCGGCGCCGGCTCCGTGGGAGCGGCGGCGGCGCTGGCGCCCGTGCCGGCGTCCGCGGGACCTTCCCCCGCCGCCGCCCCGGCCGGGGGCGGCGGCAACACCTCGGGGAACTGGCCGGACCCCGAGCCGTACGGGCTCGCCGACACCCGCGCCGACCTGTGGCCGCGCGACGACAACTCCTTCGTGCTGCCGCTGGAGTTGCGCCCCCGCGACGAGGAGCGCGGCGTCGTGTGGATGCGCGACACGTACGTCAACTGCTTCTCGGTGGACGGCCGTCCGCTGTACGTCGCCACCGGCACCACCCGCGTCCCGGGGCTGACGACCGCGAGCCCGTGGAACGACGGGATCTTCGTCTGGACGGCCCGTTCCCTGCGCGGCCCCTGGAAGCTGGCGGACACCACCGGCATCCGGCCGGACGCGGAGAAGGGCAAGGTGTGGTCGCCGGAGTTCGCCGGGGAGAACCGGCCGGGGCGTACCGTCGTCGCGCCGTGGCAGGAGTACTGGCACGACGACATGTTCGGCAAGCGCGCCAACGCCTGGGCGCCGGAGGTGCACTACTTCCACGGCCGCTGGTACATCGTGGCGTGCATGGGCGACCACTCGCGCCTGGTCGGCTCGTTCATGCTGGTGAGCGAGGGCGGGGTGGAGGGCCCGTACCGGCTGGTCGAGGGGAATCTCGACAAGCCCTTCGGCGATCCGGTCAAGGGCGGCCCGTCGTTCATCGAGCCCGGCGCGTACCACCACATCGACGGCAGCCTCTACAGCGAGGGCGGCGACGCCTGGCTGGTCCTCCACAACGACCTGTACGCGAAGTTCCGCGACGACATGGAGGACATCGTCCCGGCGACGGACCTGCCGCGCTTCGAGCAGCAGCGCTACTCCCCCGAGCCGTATCTGGAGGGCGCGTACGTCTTCCGGCACCGCGGGAAGTACTTCCTGCTGCACGCCGCGTGGAACCGGGCCTCGCTCGACGCGTACGGCAGCACGCGGCACGCGTACGAGCCGGGCGGCGCCGGCCGCGTGCAGTACCAGTACGACGCGGTGGTGGCCGTCGCCGACCGCTTCGAGGGCCCGTACTCCAGGCGCTGGACCGCGGGCGTGGGCGCCGGGCACAACAACTTCTTCGCCGACGCGGGCGGCCGGCTGTGGGCGACGTTCTTCCGCAACCCCAACTTCGGCTACTGGGCCGACCCCGCCCGCATCGACGACGCCGCCGTCCCCGGCGTCGTACGCCTGGAGTGGACCGGCGGCCGCGACGGGCGTATCTACGTGCAGCGCCGCCGGGGGCGCACGGCCGCCGACTGACCGCGCTCCCCCGCTCCCCTCACGGCCCGCGGATGATCGCCGCAACGCGCCCGGCGCGCGGCGGACCGGTGGCAGACTGGCACCGGTCCGCCGAAGGAGCCCGCAGTGTCGATGATCAAGAGCCTCCGCCACGTGGTGCGCAGGGCACCCCGGCGCACCGTGGACCTGAGCCACCACGCCCGCTCGCCGCTCGGCACCGCGGTGGTGAACTGCGTGTCGTACCTGGACGGCGCGCGCCTCCAGCAGGGGAACTGCCCGGCCGCCGAGGCGCTGCGGCAGGTGCGCAGGCGCGGGCACGGCTTCGTGTGGATCGGGCTGCACGAGCCGCGGCAGGAGGAGTTCGCCGGGCTCGCGGACCTGTTCGGGCTCCATCCGCTGGCGGTGGAGGACGCGGTGCACGCGCACCAGCGGCCGAAGGTCGAGCAGTACGACGACACGCTCTTCGCCGTCTTCAAGACCGCGCGCTACGTGGAGCACGCGGAGCTCACCGCGACCAGCGAGGTCGTCGACACCGGCGAGCTGATGGTCTTCGCGGGCCCCGACTTCGTGATCACCGTCAGGCACGGGCCGCACGGCTCCCTCGGCCCGCTGCGCGAGGCGCTGGAGGCGGCGCCCGAGCAGCTCGCGCAGGGCCCGGCGGCGGTGCTGCACGCGATAGCCGACCACGTCGTCGATGACTACCTCGCGGTGACCGACGCGGTGCAGCGCGACATCGACGACGTGGAGACCGCCGTCTTCAGCGAGCACGCCCGCAGCGGCGACGCGGGCCGGATCTACCAGCTCAAGCGCGAGCTGCTGGAGCTGCGCCGGGCCGTCGCCCCGCTGGACCGGCCGCTGCAGCGCCTCGCCACCCACCCCATGCCGCACATCGCGCCGGGGATCCGGGCCTACTTCCGGGACGTGGCCGACCACCTGCAGCGGATCACCGACCAGATCACGTCGTACGACGCGCTGCTGGACTCCATCCTCCAGGCGCATCTGGCGCAGGTGACCGTGGCGCAGAACGAGGACATGCGAAAGATCACGGCATGGGCGGCGATCATCGCGATCCCGACCATGGTGTGCGGGGTGTACGGGATGAACTTCGACCACATGCCCGGGCTGGAGTCGGTCTACGGGTATCCGGCGACGCTGCTGGTCATCGCGGTGGCGTGCTCTGTGGTGCACCGGGGGTTCCGGCGCAACGGCTGGCTCTGAGGCCCCGTTGGCACCGCACTGGGACAGGTGTCCGGATCCGGCGGGCGGGCGCCACTCCGATCCGTTACTAAATTGGCGTCCTTCTTGACTTAGAATCTGTCCACCGTAGGATCGGGGTCGGCGACAGCCACAGGAAACAGGAAGAACTCGTACGGCAGGAACGAAGACTCCGACATGCGCGTACGCCGCCGTTTCGAACCGCACGGCTGCCCGGAGCCCGGTTCGAGGGTCGCGTCCAGGTGTGAACCGGCCACACCGCACGGTTCACGTCCGGCTGCCCCGGCGCTTCCGTACTTCCTCCGCTCCGCGGCCCCCGAGCGCCGCACCCTCAACCGCATGGTCCGGAAGGATTTTCATGGCCGACAAGCCTGAAGCACACGTCACCGACACCCACCCGGAGGGGGCTGCAGGCTGCCCCGTCGCGCACGGCCGCGCCCCGCACCCGACCCAGGGCGGCGGCAACCGCCAGTGGTGGCCCGAGCGTCTCAACATGAAGATCCTCGCCAAGAACCAGCCCGCCTCCAACCCCCTCGGCGAGGACTTCGACTACGCCGAGGCGTTCCGCAGCCTGGACCTGGCCGCGGTGAAGCGGGACATCGCCGAGGCGCTGACGACCTCGCAGGACTGGTGGCCGGCCGACTTCGGCAACTACGGCCCGCTGATCATCCGGATGGCCTGGCACAGCGCCGGTACGTACCGCATCCACGACGGCCGCGGCGGCGCCGGCTCCGGCCAGCAGCGCTTCGCCCCGCTGAACAGCTGGCCGGACAACGGCAACCTCGACAAGGCCCGCCGGCTGCTGTGGCCCGTGAAGCAGAAGTACGGCCAGAGCCTGTCCTGGGCCGACCTCATGATCCTCTCCGGCAACGTCGCGCTGGAGTCGATGGGCTTCACCACCTTCGGCTTCGCCGGCGGCCGCGCGGACGTCTGGGAGGCCGAGGAGGACGTCTACTGGGGCCCCGAGACCGAGTGGCTCGGCGACAGCCGCTACAGCGGCGACCGCGAGCTGGAGAACCCGCTCGGCGCCGTGCAGATGGGCCTCATCTACGTCAACCCCGAGGGCCCCAACGGCAACCCCGACCCGATCGCCGCGGCCCGCGACATCCGCGAGACCTTCCGCCGGATGGCGATGAACGACGAGGAGACCGTCGCCCTCATCGCCGGCGGCCACACCTTCGGCAAGACCCACGGCAACGGCCCCGCCGACGCCGTGGGCCCCGCCCCCGAGGGCGCCCCGATCGAGGCCATGGGCCTGGGGTGGATCAGCACCCACGGCAGCGGCAAGGGCGGCGACGCGATCACCAGCGGCCTTGAGGTCACCTGGACCGGCACCCCCACCACCTGGGACAACAGCTTCTTCGAGATCCTCTTCGGCTACGAGTGGGAGCTCTTCAAGAGCCCCGCGGGCGCCCACCAGTGGCGGCCGAAGGACGGCGCCGGCGCGGGCACCGTGCCCGACGCCCACGACCCGTCGAAGCGGCACGAGCCGAGGATGCTGACGACCGACCTGTCGCTGCGCTTCGACCCGTCGTACGAGCAGATCTCGCGGCGCTTCAAGGACAACCCCGCGGAGTTCGCGGACGCCTTCGCCCGCGCCTGGTTCAAGCTCACCCACCGCGACATGGGCCCGAAGGTGCGCTACCTCGGCCCGGAGGTGCCGGCCGAGGACCTGATCTGGCAGGACCCGCTGCCGGAGGTCACGCACGAGCTGGTCGACGCGGCGGACGTCGCGGCGCTCAAGGCCAGGGTGCTGGAGTCCGGGCTTTCGGTCTCCGAGCTGGTCTCCACGGCGTGGGCCTCGGCGTCGACGTTCCGCGCAAGCGACAAGCGCGGCGGCGCCAACGGCGCCCGCGTCCGGCTGCAGCCGCAGATCGGCTGGGAGGTCAACGAGCCGGACCGGCTGGCGCGGGTGCTGCGCACGCTGGAGGGCGTGCAGGAGGAGTTCAACGCGGCGCAGTCCGGCGGCAAGCGCGTCTCGCTCGCCGACCTGATCGTCCTCGCCGGCGCCGCGGGCGTCGAGAAGGCGGCCAGGGACGGCGGCGTCGAGGTCCAGGTCCCGTTCGCGCCGGGCCGTGCCGACGCCACCGAGGAGCAGACGGACACCGAGTCCTTCGCCGCGCTGGAGCCGGCCGCGGACGGCTTCCGCAACTACCTGGGCAAGGACACCCGGCTGCCGGCCGAGTACCTGCTGCTCGACCGCGCCAACCTCCTTAGCCTGACCGCCCCGGAGATGACCGTCCTCGTCGGCGGCCTGCGCGTGCTGGGCGCCAACTACCAGCAGTCCGCACAGGGCGTGTTCACCGACGCCCCGGGCACACTGACGAACGACTTCTTCGTCAACCTGCTCGACCTGGACACCACGTGGACGTCCGCCAACGGCGACGGCCAGCTCTTCGAGGGCAGCGACCCGGCCACCGGCGAGGTCAAGTGGACGGGCACGCGCGCGGACCTGGTCTTCGGCTCGAACTCGGAGCTGCGCGCGGTGGCGGAGGTGTACGCGAGCGACGACGCGAAGGAGAAGTTCGTGCACGACTTCGTCGCGGCGTGGGACAAGGTCATGACCCTGGACCGCTTCGACCTGGACTGATCCCGGTCCGACCCCCGTCCGACCCCATGTGCCGGCCCCTCCCGCTTGCGGGAGGGGCCGGCCGTCTTCGAGGGGCCGGGGCCCGGCCGTGCGGAGCCGCTACGCGGCCATCGTCACCGACGTCCGGGCGAGGGCCGGCGTGCGGTGGCCGCGGCGGGTGCGGCGGTCGTCGGCGAAGACGACGGCGCGGAGGACCGCGAAGCGGCCTATGCCCGCCAGGGCCGACGCCGCGAGGTAGACGGCCTGTTCGGTGACGACCGAGGGGTTCGCCTGCGCCGCGTGCAGCGCCAGCAGCGCGGCGGTGGTGAAGGCGTAGCAGACGGCGACCGTCAGCGCCGACTGGAGGTGGACGCGCCAGCCGCCGCGCTCGCTGCGGAACGACACCCGGCCGTGCAGCTCGGTGGCCAGCAGCGTCGAGACCACGGTGATCAGCGCGTTGGCGACCATCATCGGCATGGCACCGTCGAGGAGCACGAGCGCGCCGCTGGAGGCCAGTCCGACGCCGCCGCCGCAGGCCACGAACCGGGTGAAGGCCGCGACTGCCGGGCGGCTGGGGAGCTGGATCACGGTGTCCTCCGAGGTCGGTGCGCACCGCCGTTGCGATGCCACCCTCGAAGTTACGGATCATCCGCGCCCGGCACGATCCGGGTTCCCCCCGGCCCTGGTAGGGGTTACCCCCCCTTCGCCCCCTAGGGCTGGACTCCCCCTGCGGTAGCGGTCAGGGCCACCGCGCCCACCGGTCCCGGGGCCCCGGACCCGCCCTCCTGCCAGGGCGGTTACCCCGTCGCGCACCGGAACCTCCCCGCCCGCCGGGGAGGTTCAGTGGAGGACGTCGAAGACGTTCTTCTGGATGCCGTTGGCGTACGCCTCCGCCGCGACCAGCTTCAGCTTCTGGGTGTCCTTGGAGGTGTCGCTGTAGAGGCGCTTGCCCGCGCCCAGCAGCAGGGGGAAGACCAGCAGGTGGTAGCGGTCGATGAGGCCCGCGTCCGCCAGGCCGTGGTTGAGGGTCGCGCTGCCGTGGACGATGATCGGCGCGCCCTCCGTCTCCTTCAGGGCGGCGACGTCGTCGAGGGAGCGGAGGATCGTGATGTCGCCCCAGTCGGTGACGAGGTCGTCCTCGGCGAGGGTGGTGGAGACGACGTACTTCGGCAGCACCTTGTATCTGGCGAACTCCTCCATGCCCGGCCACACCGGGCTGAACGCCTCGTAGCTGACGCGGCCCATCATCAGCGCGCCGGCTTCCTCCTGCTCCTCGCCCTTGAGCGCGTACGCCTCCGGAAGGAACTCGGTCTCCTTGAAGGTCCAGCCGGAGTTGCGGTAGCCGGGCTCGCCGCCCGGGGCCTCCATGACGCCGTCGAGAGAGACGAAGGCGGTGCTGATGAGAGTGCGCATGGTCGGTGGCTCCTGGTCCGGTGGTGGCTGCGGCGGGGTGGCCCCGCGCCGCTTGCTGTCATCCTTTACGACGGCACCGGCGCCCGGAAGTCATCGCCCGCCGCGCGCCTGCCTTCGGCTCCCGGTCCCCCGGCGCGGCCTCAGTAGCGCAGCACCGCCGCGATGCGCTCGTGGTCCGCGAGGGCGTCGTCGGGGACGAACGTGACGTCGGCGCCGGTGTCGAGGGCCTGCTCGACGATCTCGTCCACGATGTCGTGGCGGGCCTGCGGGTCGTCGTCCTCGGCCGGGACCAGGTGATCGTCGTCGGCCGAGCGCACGGTGACGCGGTAGTTCTCCTCGACGACCAGGCGGTGGACGCGGCCGTCGGTGACCTTCGACCAGACCTCGTCCACGCCGCCCGCGAAGGCCCGGCGGCCCCGGGCGTCGTCCAGGGCGGCGATGGCCGCGGCGGCGTGCTGGCGGGCCTGGGTCTCCCGGGCCGGGGCGACGGCACGGGCGACCGCGTCCGGCGGGCCCTGGGCCAGGCCGCCGTGGTGGATGTGGACGGCGGTCGCGGAGGCGGTGCCGGTGCCGGCGAGGAGGGCCAGGGCGGCGTCCTCGCCCGTGGCGTAGAGGGGCCGGGGGTCCTGGGCGAGGACGGCGTGCAGCGCGGCATCGGCGTCGCGCAGGAAGGTGCGGACCTCCTCGTCGCGGAACTTGCTGGGCGTGTCCCCGATCCGCTCCTCCCGCTCCGTGTCCGGGTTGTCCACCGTCCTGGTCATCGGGAAGCCCCCGGCGGTGGCCTCGGTGACGCGCTCGCCCGAGCCGCTCCACAGGGTGACGCGGTCGGCGGCCAGGGACAGCACCCAGTACGGGCGCTGCGCCGCGTAGGCCGCCACCAGGTTGCGGGTGAGGAAGGAGTCGGCCAGCACGACCCGCTCGGGGACGGCGCGCGGGAGGGCGAACACCCGGTGCTCGGCCACGGTGGCGAAGATGACGACGCCGTCGAGCGCCAGGGAGAGGTCGGTCTCCTCGACGGCCGCGGCGAGCTGCGCGCGGATCTCCTCGCGGGCCGCGCGGGTCACGCCGGGGTCGCGGTCGAGCTGCCGCTCGGCCTCGGCGATGACGTTGCGCAGCCGCACGGAGTCCTCCGCGTTGCGGGGCGCGCGCCGGTGCGTGGGCAGCGTGAGCGACACGGCGGGGTACGGGCGCCGCTCGCGCAGTTCCGCGAGCGCCGTGGGGGTGAGCGAGGTGTCCATCGTGCCTCTCCAGGTCCTTCGGCCGTCGGTGCGGCGGGATCAGGGCCGGTCAGGGCCGGGGGTCGGGGCGTGGGGGCCGGTGCCGGTCAGGAGCGCCCACCCGCGCCGCGTACGACGGCGACCGGGCAGTGCGCGTGCTGCAGGAGCGCCTGGCTGACCGAGCCGAGGAGCAGCCCGGCGAAGCCGCCGTGGCCGCGGGCGCCGGTGACGAGGAGGCCGGCGTCCTTGCTGGCCTCGATGAGCAGTTCGCGGGCCGAGCCCTCGACGGCGGTACGTTCGACCCGTACGTCCGGATACGACTTCTCGGCGCCCGCCAGCGCCTCGGCGAGCACCCGGTCGCCCTCCGCGGCCGGTCCGTCCGCGGTGGGCCTGGCGGGCTCGTCCCGCCGCGGCGCGTACCTGGTCCAGGCGCTCCACACGTGCAGCGCGACGAGTCCCGCGCGCCGCCTGGCCGCCTCGGCGAAGGCGAACTCGACGGCGGCGGCCCCGGCCGGCGAGCCGTCGACCGCCAGCAGCACGGGACCGCGGGGGCCCGCGCCGCCGGCGCGTACGACGAGCACGGGGCAGTGGCCGTACGCGGACAGGTGGACCGCCGTCGAGCCCACGAGCAGCCGGGTGAACGCGCTGAGGCCGCGGCCGGCGACCACCGCCAACTGCGCGGTCTTCGTCTCCCTGACCAGGATCTCCATGGCCTCCCCGGTCACCACGGCCCCGTGGGCCGTGACCCGGGGCTCCGCCGAGCGGGCGTGCGCCACGGCGTCCTCGACGGCCTTCTCCGCCTCCTTGCGCAGCGCGGTGTCCCCCGGGAGCATCCCGGGGGCGCCGGGGTAGGCGCCGAAGGCCGGCCAGAGGAACGCGTGCACGACCCGCAGGGGGCAGCCGCGCAGCTTCGCCTCGCGCGCGGCGACCGCGACCGCGTCGAGGCCCGCCGCGGAGCCGTCCACGCCCACGACGACCGGCGCAGTCTCCATCCCGCCACTCTCCGTTCCCGCGCGCCTCACGCCTCCCGCGGGCCGCACACCAGGGGTCCTGACCCGAGCCTGTGCCACCCGCGCCGGACACACCAGCGCTACGCCCGCAGTCGGGTGACCGCCCCCGGGGCGTGCCGCCGGCGGCGCCCCGGGCCCGGGAGGAGACGACCGCGGGAATCGGGGAGCGCGGTCCCGGTGATCCGTGACAACGGCTACGGGGCCGCGTTCATCAGGTCCAGGGCGCTCTGCTGGCGGGCCGCGTCCGTCGTGTCCAGGGGGCCGTACCAGCGCAGGCCGTACTGGTCGAGCGCGTTGCGGTCGGCGGCGTGGGCGCGGTCCGCCTGGCGTGTGAGGTAGGCGGTGTACGGGTGGTCGGGCAGGGCGGCGTTGAGCTTGCCCAGGCCGCGGACGTGGGCGCCCTTGAAGGACGGGCCGTCGGCGCCGCAGTCGCCCGACTCGCAGGGGTCGCGCAGGATGCCGTCCGCGGTGTGCAGTGAGGGCGCCGTGGTGGCGGCGTCGGCGAGGCGGCGGGCGGTGGTCAGGAGGGTGTCGTCGCCGGTGGCGCGGTGGAGTTCGGTGAGGGCGCCGAGCAGCACGCCCTGGTTGTACGACCAGACCGGCTGGCCGTTGTTGCGGCAGGTGCCCAGGTCGATGCCGTCGTTGACCAGGGAGGAGCCGTTGATCATGCCGGTGCCCTGGAACCAGCTCCAGCCGTCGCGCGCCCGCTTCAGATACGCGGTGTCGCCCGCGATGCGGTTGTGCAGGGCCGCGTTGAGGTGGATGTAGAGGGAGTTGGAGATGGCGTTCTTGTACGTCTTCGCCTGGCTCCACCACACGCCGCCGCCGCAGCGGCCGTCCCAGTACGCGGCCATGTGGTCGGCGTCGGCGCGGGCGGTGTCGAGGTAGCGGCGGTCGCCGGTCAGGTCGTACGCGGCGATCCAGGCCAGGCCCCACCAGCCGGTGTCGTCGATGTAGTCGTTGCGGAACTGACCCTGGTGGGCGCCGAGCTGGCGGTCGTAGGTGTGCCCGATGGCGTACTCGTAGCTGCGCATGCCGCTCACGCGGATGTTGTCGATGACGGCGGTGAGGGCGTTGGCGGAGTTCCACCAGCCGGTGGTGGCGAAGAGGCCGGTGGCCTGGTCGTAGAAGGACATCTGCGCGGTGGCGGCGGCGGTTCTGCGGTCCCAGGCGTTCCAGGTGCTGCGGGCCCACGGGGTGCAGGCGATGTCGGGGCGGTCGGCGGCCTTGCCGCAGGCGCGCAGGGCGCCGACGCCGCGGTTCGCCCAGTCGTCGACGTTGTACATGCCGGTGCGCCAGCCGCGCTGGCCGGCGGGGACGGCGGTGTTGCCGAGCCGGCTGCCGGAGGCCCAGGTGCGGCCGCCGTCGAAGGAGCGGTCGAGCCAGACCTCGTCGCCGGGGCTGCCGTTGCCGATCGTCGCCCAGCCCATGGCGCTGTCGTCGTCCACGTGCAGCGCGAGGGTGCGGGAGAAGAGGGTGGCGGTGACCGCGGTGCGGTCGCGGGTGGCCTGGGCGGGATCGCGGGCGTCGCAGTAGACGTTGCAGATCCGGGCGAGCTCGGGCGCGGCGGGTGTGGGCTGCGCGGCGGAGGTGGGGGCGGGGACGGCGGCCAGGGAGCCGGCGGCCAGCGCGGCCGCCGCCGTCAGCGTCGCTAAGCGCTTCATAGGCACACAGTGACCGGATGTCATGTTTACGTCAATGACGGTCGGCCGCGTCGTACTCGACCAGGGCCGGGGCAGTACGACCAGGCCGGCCGGGGAGGCCCCCGGCCGGCACGTCGGCGGGCCGTTCCGGTCAGGCGATCTTCATCGTCGCCATCATGCCCATCGCGGAGTGGTCGAGCATGTGGCAGTGGTAGACGTACGAGCCCTTGTGGGTGTCGAACGTCGCCTGGACCTTGACCGTCTCGTTCGGGCGCAGGTTGACGGTGTCCTTCAGCCCCGCCTCGCCCGGCCCCGGCGCCTGGCCGTTGCGCTCCAGGACGCGGAACTGGACGAGGTGCATGTGGAAGTTGTGCCACGCGATCTGGTTGAGGTTCTTGATCGTCCAGATCTCGCTGGCGCCGAACCGGATCTGCTGGTCCACCCGGGCCGGGTCGTACAGCTTCTCGTCTATGTACGCCTGCGGGGACGGCCGGCCGTCCTCGTCCATCCGCAGGGTGACGGTGCGCTCGGCGGTCGGCTGCGGCAGCGGCGGCAGCTCGCGCAGCACGTCGGGCACGCGGCTGCTGTCCTTCGCGGTCCTGACGATGTCGAAGCGCAGCACCTGGCCGACGAGTTCGGGGGTGCCGAAGCCGCCGGTGTTCTTCAGCACGACGCTGCTGCCGACGGCGTAGCGGGAGAAGTCGATGACGACGTCGGCGCGCTCGGCGGCGGACAGCGGGATGGCGGTGGTGCGGTACGGGCGCGGCAGCAGCCCGCCGTCGGAGCCGATCTGGATCATCTCGCTGTCGTCCTCCAGCCGCAGTTCCATGAAGCGCTGGTTGGAGGAGTTGAGGAGCCGGATGCGGTACTTGCGGGCGGCGACCTGGACGTACGGGTACGCCTTGCCGTTGGCGATCATCGTGGAGCGCTGCCGGTCGCCCATCGTGTAGTGCAGTCCCGTCGCGTCCACGTTGGCGTCGCGGATGGCGATGGGCAGGTCGTACTGCCCGGTGGGCAGCGGCAGCGCCTCTTCGACCTCGTCGGTGATGAGGTACTGGCCGGAGAGCCCGCGGTAGACGTTCTCGGACTCGATGTGGTGGGCGTGGTCGTGGTACCAGAGCGAGGCGTGCGGCTGGGTGTTGGGGTAGTAGTACGTACGGTCGGCGCCCGGGGCTATGGTCTCCATCGGCTGGCCGTCGTGCTGCGGCTCCACCTCCCCGCCGTGTAGGTGCACCGACGCGGGCACGTCGAGCCGGTTGCGCTGCTGGATGACGACGGGACGGCCGCGGCGCGCCTTGATCAGCGGGCCGGGGAAGCTGCCGTTGAACGTGAGCACCTGCGACTGGACGCCGGGGATTATCTCCGCGGTCCCCGGCTGCATCGTCATGACGTAGACGTCGACGCCGCCGGCCGTCGACACCGGGGACAGCACCGTGGGCCGCGGCATGGGCTGGGTGAAGGGCGTGACCGCGAGTGCGGTGTTCGCCGCCCGCTCCGCGCCGGCGGGCTCGGCCCCGGCCGGTGTGGTCACCAGCGGCACTAACGCCGCGCCGGTCACCCCCGTGCACGCCGTTGCCATACCCGCAGCGAGCACCCTGCGCCGACTCACCATGAAAATTGCCTCCATCGAACTGTGAACTTGTGTGCGCCCCGGAACGCCGGATCGCCACGGCGCCGTGGCGGACGGGGATCAGGGGGTGCGGGAGGGATGAGGGTCGTGGTGTCCAGACGGTCCCGGGGGTGTGCCACCCGGGCCGTGGACAGTCCGTGCGGTCACCGGTGCGGGCCGGGTCCGGGAGCCTTTGGGCCCGGCCCGCAACGGGTTCTGCGGGATCCGTAACGGATCGACAGGAGAGGTGTGAGCGACTCGCACCCCACGTCCGCAGTATGGATCGCCCCACTTGGGACTGACTTGATTTCATGCAGGAGGGATGGCGGCAAAGCCCGAAGCGGACTGATTCATTCTTCAACAACATGAACGCGGACCGGACACGGCCACGCGCGGGATCCGGCCGGCACGCACGCCGCGGGCGGTGCTCCGCCGCAGGTAGGCGGCGGGTTGAGGGGCCCGCCGCGCGGCGGTCGGCGGCGGCCCCCACGGAAGGCCCGCCTCCACCCGCCCGCGGGCGCGCACTTCTTGACGACTTCTTTACTCACCGATGGGCGGGCGGGCGGCCTGCCGTCCAGCCCTCGGCGGCGGCGAGAGTGCGGACCAGCGCCGCGAGACCGGGGGCCCCGGCTTACGCTCCGAGCGGCACGTGCCCCGCCACCGATGGGAGTTGGCCATGACGACCGACGCCGGCACCGCGGCCTGAGACCGCTCCGGATGCCGCCGCCGGGGGTCAGACCGCCGGTTCTCCCTCGGTGGCGGTGCGGTGGGCGGCGACTTCGGCCCGCAGGCGCTCGGCCTCGTCGTGCTCCCCCGCCTCGTCGAGGTGGAACGCCTGCCACTCGCGGACGCAGAGGGCTTCCGGGTTGCCGGGGCCCTCGACGCGCGCCCAGTCGGCCGCGACCTCGGCCAGCAGCCGGGCCGCCTCGGCATGGTCCCCCGCCCCGCCGACGTAACGGGCGTGGAAATAGCGCGCGTTCATGGTGTCCTTGCAGTCGGGCCCCATGACGCGCTCCCAGTCGGCCGCGACCTCGTCCATCAACCGCGCCGCCTCGGCGTATTCGCCCGCCTCTCCCAGCTCCCACGCGCTGAGGTGGCGGGCGAGCAGGGTGTCGCGGTGGTCGGGGCCCAGGAGGCGCGCGTGGTCGGCGGCCAGTCCGGCGTGCAGCCGGGCGGCCTCCACGTGCTCCCCCGCCGCGCCGAGATAAGTAGCGTGGCGCTCGCGCGCGCTCAGGGTGTCGTCGTGGTCAGGACCCAGGACGCGACCGGCGTCGGCGGCCAGTTCCGCGTACGCACGCACGGCCTCCGCGTGCTCCCCGGCCTCCCCGAGATGGCGGGCCCTGCTGCCGCGGGCGGCCAGGGTCTCGGCATGGTCGGGCCCCCGCACCCGGGAGAGGTCGGGGATGAGTTCGCTCATCAGGCGGGCGCCTTCCGCGTACTCCCCCGCCGATCCGACGTAGTGGGCGTGGAGCATGCGGGCGACCAGGGTCTTCTCGTGGTTGCGGCCGTGCACGCGGATCCGGTCGTCGAGGAGGTCGGCGAAGAGGCGCGCCGCCTGCGCGTAGTCCCCCGTGTCCGCGAGGTTGCAGGCGTGCAGATGGCGGGTGAGCAGCGTGTCGGGGTGGTCGGGGCCGCGCAGGCGCACCATGTCGGCGACGAGGTCGGCGAGCAGGGGCACGGCTTCCCCCGGCCGGCCCGCGTTCCCGAGCGCTTCCGCGTGGTGCCGGCGGGTGAGAAGCGTGTCCCGGTGATCGGGCCCCCGCAGCCGCAGAATGCGCGGCAGGACGTCGGCCAGCAGCCGCTCGGCCTCCGCGTACCGGCCCGTCTCCGCGAGCGCCCGGGCCTGGTGCTGGCGGGTGAACTGCACGTCGGGATGGTCGGGTCCCAGCACGCGGGTCCGGTCCGCGACGAGTGCGGCGAGCTGCCGTTCGGCTTCCTCGTACCGGCCCGACCTGGTGAGCTTGAGCGCCTGCCGGTGGCGGCGCCGCAGCGCGCGGGGGCGGTCCTCCTTCGGTACGCGGCCGGAGGCGGCGGGGGCGGGCGGGGCTTCCGGCTCCGGCTCCTGCGGCTGCCCCGGCTCCGTCGGGGTGTACCGCGGGGGCGCGGTGGCCGTGGGCGCGGCATGCGGGGGCGGCGGGGCGCCGTCGGGTTCGGTGGCCCGCGCCGTACCGGGTACGGCGCGGGCCTCGATGAGGGTGTGCACGGCCTCGGGCCACGGCGCCGCGGCGGAGAAATCGTCGCCCGGGTCCCACTCCGCGGCGATGAGGCCGAGGAGTTCGGCGGGGGTGGGCCGGTCGTCCGGGTTCTTGGCCAGGCACGCCGCGGCGAGGGTACGTATCCGCTCGGGCACCTCGTCCAGGTGCGGTTCCGCCGTCACCACGCGGTGCAGCACGCCCAGCGGCGCGCCGTGCCCGAACGGCTCGACGCCGCCGGCGGCGTAGGCCAGTACGGCGCCGAAGGAGAAGACGTCCCCCGGCTGGCGGACTTCGCCGTCCTGGGCCTGCTCCGGGCACATGAAGCCCGGCGTGCCGATGGTCGCGCCCGTCCCGGTGAGCACGGTGCCGTCCACGGCCCGGGAGATCCCGAAGTCGATGACCCGCGGGCCGTCCGCGGCCAGCAGCACGTTCGACGGCGTGAGGTCGCGGTGGAGCAGCCCTTCGGCGTGGATGGCCTGGAGCGCCTCGACCAGCCCGGCGGCCAGCGGCCACACCGCGTCCTCGGGGAACGGCCCGGCCGCGCGCACGGCTTCGGCCAGGGAGGGGCCGGGGACGTAGAGCGTGGCGATCCACGGCGGATCGTCCTCCGGGCCCGCGGCCATCACGGGCGCGGTGTACGCGCCGCTGACCGACCGCGCGGCGGCCACCTCCCGCCGGAACCGGCCGCGGAACTCGGGCTGCCGCGCCAGGTGGGCGTGCACCACCTTCACCGCCGCGGCCCGCCCGCCGGGCGACCGGCCGAGGAACACCTCCCCCATGCCGCCCGCGCCCAGCCGGCCGCGTAGCACGAAGTCGCCCACCCGGGCGGGATCCCCAGCCGCCAGCGGCTCCACGGCACTCCTCCTTCCGCACCGGAGCACACGTCCCCCCGGCACTGCTCGACCCCTACCCAACCACCTGGAGAGCCGCCGTAGTCGACCTTGGCGGCAGGTGCGCGCGAATCACCTCGTGACGGGGGGACCCGTCCCGGGCCCGGGGCATTATCGTGCGGGCGGATCGTGGCGGGAGGAGCGGCATCGTGGGACGTGCGCGACGGGGCGTGGCCGGGCTCGTGCTGGCCGCGGTCGCCGGGCTGGCGGGGACCGCCGCCTGCACCGGGGGCGATGACGGCGGTGACGCGAAGGGGCGGAAGGAGGCGGACCCGACCGCTTCCCCCGACCCGCTGCCGCGTACGCCGCCGCCGGCGCGGCAGACGGTGGCGAGCAGCGAGGACGCCTGCGACTTCACCGGGCCGTTCGAGGCCGGCAAGGTGAAGCCGTACCTTCCCGGCGGGCCCGCATACGAGGGCCCCGGGCCGCATCCGGCCGTGCTCTTCAAGGACGACATCGCCGTCGACGAGAGCGAGCCGCCCCAGCTTCCGGGCGACTGGACGCCGGACTTCGCGAACACCGACACCCAGCTCGTGGTCTGCCAGTACGACGACGACAGCCACGACAGCCGCACCGTGGGCACCTGCACCTATCTCGGCGGCTCGCACAACACGGGCGACGGCGTGGTCGACGTGCAGAGCGCGCGCTACGTCTTCCGGGTCTTCGAGGCCGCCACCGGCGAGCCGGTGACGAAGTTCGCCCTGGACGGCACGACGAGCCCGCAGCAGACGTGCCCCGACTCGGCCCTGTATCCGGCCACGGACTTCCAGTTGGTGACGAGCGAAGCGCTCGCCGACCGGCTCCGCCCGTTCGTGGCGGGCCGCCGCTGACACCGGCGACCGTCGCGGGCCCTCGGGGGGCGCGGCGGTCGCCGGTGCCGTTCCGTACGTGCTCAGGCCCTCAGGACAGCAACTGCTTCCACACCGTCGCGTCCAGCTCCCGGCCCGCCGGCGCCCGCCGCCCGCGGCCGAGCAGCGCCTCGACGGCCTTCCCGACCTCGCCGCCCGCCCCGGCGCGCCCGCGCGGGGTGATCATCGGCCAGATGTCCGCGCCGAGATAGCCGGTCTCGTCGTTGCGCTTGTGGAACTCCGCCGAGCAGGAGTGCCGCTCGACACCGCCCTCCTCGGCGAGCTTGGCCACGGCCCGCTTCGTCTCCGGGCCGAAGAGCCCGTCGGCGGGCAGCCCGGTGAACCCGCGGGCGCGCAGCAGGTGCTGCGCCGCGCGCACCACGGGGCCGCTGTCGCCGGGGCGCAGCAGCGGCCAGACGGCGGTCCGCTCGGGCTTCGGGGCGCCGAGCACCCCGGCCACCGCGTCGCGCAGCTCCGGCAGGCGGGCGTAGAGCACGTCGCCGGGGCACTCGGTGGAGTTGAAGTCGCGGTGGCCCTGGATGTTCTCGACCGGCCGCCCGTACTGGCCGGCGATCCAGGCGACCATCGCGACGAGCGAGTCCCACAGCGCGGTGGGCACGTCGACGTCGGTGTAGAGGCCCTCGTTCTCGATGCCGATGACCTCGCTGTTGCGGCCGCCGACATTGGCGCCCTGCACGTGCTGGGTGCCGCCGCGCACGACGCCCAGGCTCTCGTGCCGGCCTTCGAGGCAGTATCCGCCGCGGCTGATGGTGAACTGCTGGCCGGTGTCGCCCCACCCCTGGGTGTCCATGTGGAAGTTCTGGATGGACCGGCAGATTTCCATGGCGTGTTCGAGCGAGTAATCCTCGCTGTTGCCCGGTTCCGCGGTGTGGTGGACGGCGATGTACGTCGGCACGTGGTCGAGGATGACGATGTCGGTCGCCGGGGGTCGGGCACCCCATTCCGCGGTGCCGTAGATGCGCGGCTCGGGCGCCGCGAGCGCGCGGGCGCCGCGCGCCGGGGCGGTGGCCGCGCCGGGCGCGGCCAGGGTCGCTGAGCTGGGCGCGGCGTGTGCGAGCCCCGCAGCGCCGAGGCCGAGCGCACCGGCCGCGGAGGCGGTCAGTCCGCCGCGCAGCAGGGCGCGGCGGTCGAAACCCGGATGTGCTGCCATCCTGGTCTCCTTCTTCAGGTGGGGGGTGGATGTGGGGGGATCAAGGATTGTGCGCGCGCTGTCCGGTCGGCCATGAAAACATCCAGGACATGCACACGACAACCCCTGAGTAACAACGGCCCCTATTCCACGGGGAATTGGGGTCAAATCCCGCGTCAATGGGCCGACCAATGAAACCGACGATACGCGAATAGCCAATACGCTCGTCGCCGCCTCGCCGGGCGCGGGGTAGCCTCTCGCACGACTGTCGAGGAGGTCCGGTGGTACGCGAACAGGCAGGCCGGGTGCTCGGGGCCAACCTGCGGGCGCTGCGCGCCCGGGCGGGGCTCTCCCTCTCCGGGCTGGCGCGCGCCTCCGGGATCGCCAAGGGCACGCTGTCGCAACTGGAGTCCGGGACCGGGAACCCCACCATCGAGACGGTGTTCAGTTTGTCGAACGCTCTGGGGGTGCCGGTGTCCTCGCTGCTCACCGAGCGCGAGGACCCCGACGTGCTGCTGGTGCGCTCGGCGGGCCTCGACGTGCTCAGCAGCAACGCGGTCGACCTGCGGATGCTGCGCCGGATGGACCTCACCGACACGGTCGTCGAGCTGTACGACCAGCGGGTGCGCCCCGGCGAGGTGCAGCACTCGGCGGGCCACCCCGGGCGCGAGCACGTCGTCGTCACCTCCGGGCGGCTCCGGGTGGGCCCGCCGGAGGCACCGTACGAGCTGGGCCCCGGCGACTACGTCTGCTTCCCGGCCGCCGCCCCGCACGTCTACGAGACGGTCGGGGGCCCGGTGCTCTCGGTGCTGATGCTGGAGTACCCGGCCGCCGCGCACCCGGTCCCGCCGGTCGCCTCGTGCGCCGTGCCGGCGCCGCGGCAGAACGCACCTCGCGTCCCCGGAACAGGGGCTTGACCGCCGATCGGCGCCCTCCATACGCTCGTTGGCGTTCGTTTTAATGAACGGAGGTGGGCGGCAGGTGGCGTACGACGTCGTGGTCGTGGGCGCCGGCGTGATCGGCGCGGCCTGCGCCGAGGCGCTGACCGCCGCCGGGCTCTCGGTGGCCGTGCTCGACCGCGGCGCCCCCGCGAGCGGCACCACCGCCGCGGGTGAGGGCAACGTCCTGGTCTCCGACAAGGCGCCGGGACCCGAACTGGCCCTCGCCCAGTGCTCCCGCCGCCGCTGGCCCCCTCTGCTCGCGGAACTGCGCGACCTGCTCGGTCCGCGCCGCGCGGAGGCGGAGTGGGAGGCCAAGGGCGGCCTCGTCGTCGCCACCGCGCCCGCGGCGGCGAGCGCGCTCGCGGACTTCGCCGCGGCCCAGCGCACCGCGGGCGTCCGGGCGGAGCCGGTGACCCCCGCGGAGGCCGGGGCGCTGGAGCCGCACCTCACCGTGGACGTCACGGCGGCCGTCCACTACCCGCAGGACGGCCAGTTGCAGCCGGTGCTCGCGACGACCGCGCTGCTGGCGGCGGTACGGGAGCGGGGCGGGCGGGTGCGCGCCGGTGTCACCGCGCGCGGGGTCGAGACCGGAGCCGGGGGCGCCGTCACCGGCGTGCGCACCGACCGGGGCACGGTGCCGTGCGGCGCGGTCGTCAACGCCTGCGGCCCGTGGGCCGGCCGGTTCGCCGCGGCGGCGGGGGCGCCGGTCGCGGTACTGCCGCGGCGCGGTCTCGTCCTCGTCACCGCCGCGGTGCCGGCGGGCACGGTGCGCCACAAGGTCTACGACGCCGACTACGTCGGCGCGGTCGCCGGCGGCACCGCGGCGCTGCAGACGTCGACCGTCGTGGAGGCCACACGTGCCGGGACGGTGCTCGTCGGCTCCAGCCGGGAGCGGGCCGGCTTCGACGAGACGGTGCGGGTGGCGGTGCTGCGCGAGCTGGCGCGCAAGGCGGCCGGGCTGTTCCCCGTGCTCGCCGGAGTCCCGGTGATCCGCGCGTACGGCGGCTTCCGGCCGTACGTCCCCGACCACCTGCCGGTGATCGGCGAGGACCCGCGGCGCCCCGGGCTCTGGCACGCCACGGGCCACGAGGGCGCGGGCATCGGGCTGGCGGCGGGCACCGGGAAGTTGCTGGCGGACCTGTTCACGGGGCGGGCACCCGAGGTGCCCGCGGAGCCGTTCCGGGTGGACCGGCCGGGAGTCATGGCGGAGGCGGAGGCGGCGGATGAACCGGCGTAGGCGGGGGCGGGCGTGGCGCGGCGGCGGGGCCGGTGCGGGAGGACCGTTGCCGGACCGTGCGGCGGGGGCCGGTGAGCGGCGTCCGGGCGCGGCCCCGGCGGGACGGGGCGGGGACCCGTTGAGCGTGCGGGTCGACGGGGAGGAACTCGTCACCGAGGCGGGGCGGACCGTCGCCGGGCTGCTGCTGGCGCTCGGCCGGGTGTCCTGGCGCACGACCCGCGGCGGCGGCCGGCCGCGCGGCGTCTTCTGCGGCATCGGCGTCTGCCACGACTGCCTCGTGGTCGTCAACGGGGCCGCCGACGTCCGCGCCTGCCAGCGCCTCGTCCGCGACGGCGACGACATCCGCAGCCAGGACGGCGCGGAGCTGCCGGCGTGAGCGGGCCCCGGGTGGAAGGGCCCGTCGTCGTCATCGGCGGCGGCCCCGCCGGGATGGCCGCCGCCCGGGCCGCGGCCCGGCACGGCGTCCGCGTCCTGCTCGTGGACTCCGGCGCGGCGCTCGGCGGCCAGTACCACCGGCAGAACTCCCTTGCGGGCCGCGACCGGTTCGCGCTGCCGCCCGGCGTCGGGCATCTGCCGCACACCGTCGTCTGGGCGCTGGAGCCCGTGCCGGAAGGCGGGCACCGGGTGCACCTGCACACCGGCCCCGCCGACGGCCCCGGCCGTACCGCGCGCAGCGTGGCGACCCGCGCGCTGGTGCTGGCCACCGGGGCGTACGACAGGGCGCTGCCGTTCCCCGGCTGGGACCTGCCCGGCGTCTACACCGCGGGCGCCGCGCAGGCGCTGGCGAAGGGGCAGGGCGTGCGCGTCGGCGAGCGGGTCCTGGTGGCGGGCACCGGTCCTTTCCTGTTGCCGGTCGCCGCGTCGCTGACGGCGGCCGGGGCCGGGGTGGCCGGGGTGCTGGAGGCCGCCGAGCCGGTCACGGCCTGGCTGCGCCGGCCCGCCGACGCCGTCGCCGGATGGCGCAAGTCCGGCGAACTCGCCGGGTACGGCGCGCTCCTGGCCCGCCACCGCATCCCCTACCGGCGCCGCACCGCCGTCGTCGCCGCGCACGGCACGGACCGCGTGGAGGCGGTCACCACCGCGCGCCTCACTTCCGGCTGGGAGATCGTGCCGGGCAGCGAGCGGCGGGTGGAGGCCGACGCGGTGTGCGTCGGCTTCGGGTTCGTCCCGCAGGTGGAGACCGCCCTCGCCGCGGGCTGCGCGCTCGACGGCGGGTTCGTCGCAGTCGACGCGGCGCAGGCCACCTCGGTGCCGGGGGTGTTCGCGGCGGGCGAGCTGACGGGGGTCGGCGGCGCCGGCCCCGCCGCCGCGGAGGGCGAGGTCGCGGGCGTCGCCGCCGCGAAGCTCCTCGGCGCCCGCCCGGCGCCCCCGGCGGCGGCGCTGCGCCGGGTACGGGCCGGACGCGGGTTCGCCGCCGCGCTGGCGCGGGCGTACCCGGTGCCGGACGGGTGGCGCACCTGGCTGGCCGACGACACCCTGGTGTGCCGCTGCGAGGAGGTCCCGTACGGCGAACTGCGCCGCGCGGTGCGGGAGCGCGAGGCGCTCGGGGTCCGGGCCGTGAAGCTGGTCAGCAGGGCGGGGCTCGGCCAGTGCCAGGGCCGCGTGTGCGGCCCCAACGTCGCCTGCCTGACGGGCCTGGCGGACGCGGCGGCGTTCGCGCGCCGCCCGATCGCGTCGCCGGTACGGCTGGGCGAGCTGGCCGAGCCGCCCGCGGACCCGGAGCCGGGAACGTGACCGTCCCCGTACCGCCACACCGTCCTTTCAAGGAGAGCGCCATGCCGCACGACACCCTGGACAGAGCCGCCCCGGCCCACCCGGCGGGGGTGTGACATGCGCGCCTCCCGCTACTTCACGGCCGTCGACTCGCACACCGAGGGCATGCCGACCCGGGTGATCACCGGCGGCGTCGGGGTGGTCCCGGGCGCCACGATGGCCGAGCGCCGCGCGTACTTCGCCGAGCACCTGGACGACATCCGGCAACTGCTGGTGAACGAGCCGCGCGGGCACGCCGCGATGAGCGGCGCGATCCTCCAGCCGCCGACCCGGCCGGACGCCGACTACGGCGTGCTCTACATCGAGGTCTCCGGGCTGCTGCCGATGTGCGGGCACGGCACGATCGGGGTGGCCTCGGTGCTGGTCGAGACCGGGATGGTCACGGTCACCGAGCCGGTCACGGAGGTCCGTCTCGACACGCCCGCGGGGCTGGTGACCGCCCGGGTCGCGGTCTCGGGCGGCAAGGCGGAGTCGGTGTCGTTCCGCAACGTGCCGTCGTTCGCGCTGGAGCTGGACGCGGCGGTGGAGGTACCGGGCCTGGGGCGGGTCACGTACGACATGGCGTTCGGGGGCAACTTCTACGCCATCCTGCCGATCGAGCGCCTGGGCATCCCGTTCGCGAAGGCGGAGAAGGAGCGGATGCTCACCGCGGGCCTGGCGATCATGGACGCGGTCAACGAGCGGAACAGGCCGGTGCACCCGGCGGACCCCCGGATCTCGGGCTGCAAGCACGTCCAGTTGACGGCGCCGCCCGCGGGCGGCCCGGCGGACGCGCGCAACGCGATGGTCATCCACCCGGGCTGGTTCGACCGCTCCCCCTGCGGCACGGGCACGTCGGCGCGGATGGCGCAGTTGTACGCGCGCGGGGAGCTCGAGCTGGGCGCGGACTACGTCAACGAGTCGCTGCTCGGCACGCTGTTCACGGGGCGCCTGGAGGCCGGGACGGAGATCGCCGGCCTGCCGGCCCAGATCCCCACGGTGACGGGCCGCGCCTGGATCACGGGCATGTCCCAGTACCTCCTGGACCCCGACGACCCCTTTCCCGCCGGCTTCACACTGTAGTTCCGGGCCCCCGCGGGAGGGCTCCCGGGCGCTCCGTCCTACGGTGCCGGTGGTGGCGCCCGGACCGCCGGGTGCACCGACGCGGAGGAGCGTGGCATGGCACGGCGGTGGAAGCTCGGCGCGACGGCGATGGCCGCGGGCACGGCACTGCTGGTCGCGGGGTGCACCGACCCCCCGACCGACTCCAGCGAGATCGTCACCTTCACCGACGGGCACGGCCGCGTGTGCACGGGCTCCGTCGTCGTGGACCGGGAGCAGAACGAGGGCACCGACTACGAGATCACCGGCCTCGACTGCGAGTACCCGCCCGAGGGCCGGAGCCCGGGCCCCGACTCGTACCGCCCGCTGCCGCAGCGGGAGTCCGACTAGCGCAGGACCCGACCGGACCGGCCGCGCCCCCCGGCCGGTCCGGAGGTCGCCCCGCGGGGTGTCGGTGGCGGGGCATAAACTCGCCCGATGAGTTCCACCGAGGCGCTGCAGGTCCTCAGCAAGGTCTTCGGCTACGAGTCGTTCCGCGAGGGGCAGCAGGAGATCATCGACCATGTCGTGGGCGGCGGCGACGCCCTCGTGCTGATGCCCACCGGCGGCGGCAAGTCCCTGTGCTATCAGATTCCCGCGCTGGTCAGGCCCGGTACCGGTGTGGTGATCTCGCCGCTCATCGCGCTCATGCAGGACCAGGTCGACGCGCTGCGCGCCCTCGGCGTGCGGGCCGGGTTCCTCAACTCCACGCAGGATCCCGACGAGCGGCGGATGGTGGAGGCCGAGTTCCTCGCCGGGGAGATCGACCTGCTCTATCTGGCGCCCGAGCGGCTGCGGGTGGAGTCCACGATGCGGCTGCTCGACCGCGGGACCGTCGCGCTGTTCGCCATCGACGAGGCGCACTGCGTCGCGCAGTGGGGGCACGACTTCCGGCCCGACTACCTCGCGCTGTCGGCGCTCTCCGAGCGCTGGCCGGACGTGCCGCGCATCGCGCTCACCGCGACCGCGACCAAGGCGACGCACGCGGAGATCGCGAGCCGGCTGCAACTGGAGCAGGCGCGGCACTTCGTGGCCAGCTTCGACCGGCCGAACATCCAGTACCGCATCGTGCCCAAGCGGGAGCCGAAGAAGCAGCTCCTGGAGCTGCTGCGCACCGAGCACGCGGGCGACGCCGGCATCGTCTACTGCCTGTCGCGCAAGTCCGTGGAGGACACCGCGGCCTTCCTCGTAGAGAACGGGATCGACGCGCTGCCCTACCACGCCGGGCTGCCCGCGGCGACCCGCGCCGAGCACCAGTCGCGGTTCCTGCGCGAGGAGGGCATGGCGATCGTCGCCACCATCGCGTTCGGCATGGGCATCGACAAGCCGGACGTGCGCTACGTCGCCCATCTCGACCTGCCGAAGTCCGTCGAGGGGTACTACCAGGAGACCGGCCGCGCAGGACGCGACGGCCAGCCGTCCACCGCGTGGCTCGCGTACGGGCTCCAGGACGTGGTGCAGCAGCGCAAGCTCATCGACGGCTCCGAGGGCGACGACGCGCACCGGCGGCGGGCGAGCGCGCACCTCGACGCGATGCTCGCGCTCTGCGAGAGCGTCGACTGCCGGCGCTCGCAGTTGCTCGCGTATTTCGGCCAGAGCGGCTCCCCCTGCGGCAACTGCGACACGTGCCTCACGCCCCCCGAATCCTGGGACGGCACGGTCGCCGCGCAGAAGCTGCTGTCCACGGTGGTGCGGCTGCGGCGCGAGCGGCGGCAGAAGTTCGGCGCCGGGCAGATCGTCGACATCCTCATGGGCCGCAAGACGGCCAAGGTCATCCAGCACGACCACGACACGCTCTCGGTCTTCGGCGTCGGCGACGACCTCGCGGAGCACGAGTGGCGCGGTGTCGTACGGCAGTTGCTCGCGAAGGGGCTCCTGGCCGTCGAGGGCGACTACGGCACGCTGGTGCTCACCGAGGAAGCCGACGAGGTGCTCTACCGGGGCCGCAAGGTGCCGCTGCGCACCGAGCCCAAGCGGGCGGCGAAGGCGGCGAAGGCGAAGTCCGGGTCCAAGCGCGCCGAGGCCGTCGATCTGCCGGCGGAGGCGGCGTCGCTCTTCGAGCGGCTGCGCGCGTGGCGGGGTGCGACGGCGAAGGAGCAGGGGGTGCCCGCGTACGTGATCTTCCACGACGCGACGCTGCGGCAGATCGCCACCGAGCGCCCCGGCTCGCTCGCCTCGCTGGGTTCCGTCAGCGGCGTCGGCGAGAACAAGCTCGCGAAGTACGGCGAGCAGATCCTTGCGGTCGTCGCGGAGGACGACGCCGGCTGAGACCGGGCGGCCCCTGCCTCGGGGCGGGTCCCGGCGAGCCGGATCCCGGGCAGGGGCACGGGCAACGGCAGCAAAGGACAGCGGCACCGGACCCTCGCGCGACGGCGGTATCAATGTAAACAGTTCTGAGTTATCACCTTGACCGTTCCGACGTTAACATGCTTCCGTTATCCACGGAAACAGCGTGTCGGGGCGATCCAGGAGATGCAGACATATGTCCGAGCACGAGCACACCACCACCGCCGGGCACAGCCGCCGCGGCGTGCTCAAAGCAGGCGGCATCGCCGCCACCGAGCTGGTCGCGACAGGCGGCGTGACCGCCCCCGCGATCGCGGCCGCCGGGGAAGCCGGGGCCCACGCTCCCCCGGACCCGACGGCCGAGATCACGCTCCGCGTCAACGGCGAGGCGCGCCGGGTCACCGTCGAGCCCCGGGTCACCCTCCTGGACGCGTTACGCGAGCGGCTGGGGCTCACCGGCACGAAGAAGGGCTGCGACCGGGGAGAGTGCGGCGCCTGCACGGTCCTCGTCGAGGGCCGCCGCGTCTCGTCCTGTCTGACGCTCGCCGTCATGGAGGACAGCCGGGAGATCATGACGATCGAGGGCCTGGCCGACGGGGACGAACTCCACCCCGTGCAGGCGGCCTTCATCCGCCGGGACGCCTTCCAGTGCGGATTCTGCACCCCCGGGCAGATACTCTCCGCCGTCGCCTGCATCGACGAGGGCCACGCACGGTCCGACGACGAGATCCGGGAGCACATGAGCGGAAACCTGTGCCGTTGCGGCTGCTATCCGAACATCGTCGACGCCGTGCGGGACGCCGCCAGGAGGGCCGGACGATGAAGCCCTTCGACTACGTACGCGCCTCGGGCCCGTCCGAGGCCGCCGGCCTGGTCGCCTCCCGCGACGCAGCGGCGTTCATCGCCGGGGGCACCGAGCTGACGAATCTGATGAAGGACGGCGTCCTCGCTCCCGACCTGGTCGTGGACGTGGGCGGACTCCCCCTCTCCGGCGTCGAACTGCGCGGCGGACGGCTGCACATCGGGGCCACCGCCCGGATGCAGACGGTGGCCGATCACCCGGTGGTCCGCGAACGCTTCCCGGTGGTCTCCCAGGCCCTGCTCGCCTCGGCGTCCCCCCAGGTGCGCAACCGGGCCACGATCGGCGGCAATCTCATGCAACGCACCCGCTGCGGGTACTACCGCGACACCGGCAGCCCGTGCAACCGGCGCATGCCCGGCAGCGGCTGCCCCGCCATCGACGGGCAGAACCGCCGGCACGCGATCCTCGGCGGCAGTTCCCACTGCATCGCCGTGCACCCCTCCGATCTGGCGGTCGCGCTCACCGCTGTGGACGCCCTCGTGCTCACCCTCGGACCCGCGGGCCGGCGCTCGATCGCACTGGCCGACCTCCACCTCCTGCCCGGCTCCACCCCGCACCGGGAGACCGCCCTGCGCCGCGGCGAGATCATCACCGGGGTCGAGGTCCCCGTCTCCCCGGCGGCCCGCACCTCCCGGTATCTGAAGCTGCGCGACCGGGCCTCGTTCGAGTTCGCCGTGGTCTCCGTGGCAGCCGCGCTGGCCTTCCGGGGGAGGGTGGTGACCGACGTCCGGCTCGCCTTCGGCGGTGTCGCGCCCCGTCCGTGGCGCTCGGCCGCGGCCGAGGACGCCCTGCGCGGCCGGCCGTTGACCGGCGCCGCGGTCGCCGCGGCCGGCCGGCATCTGGTGCGCGGCGCCGAGCCGCGCGAGCACAACCGATTCAAGGTCGACTTGGTGCAGCGCGCCCTCGCCGACGTCCTCGACGCCCTGGGAGGCGACCGATGAGCCGGATCGTAGGCAGTCCCGTTCCCCGGATCGACGGTCGCGCCAAGGTCACCGGCGCGGCCACCTACGCCGCGGACGCCGTGGTCGGCGGGGCGCTGCACGGCTTCCTCGCGACGAGCACCGTCGCCCGCGGCCGGATCACCGGCATCGACACCGAAGAGGCCGAGCGCTCGGCCGGGGTGGTCGCCGTCTTCACCCACCGGAACATGCCGCGCCTCACGCGGCCGACATACCTCAGCTTCCTCAAGAGCTCCATCCCCCTGCAGGAGACGGACATCCACCACAGCGGGCAGCCCGTGGCCTACGTCGTCGCCGGGACACTGGAGCAGGCCCAGCACGCCGCCACGCTCGTCGACGTCTCCTACGACACCCGCCGGCCCCGCTCCGCCGTCGCCGACGCGCTCGACGACGCCTTCGTGCCTCCGCCCGGCCTGGCGGGCCCCAACGAGACGACCCGCGGGGACGTGGCGGCAGGGCTGGCCGACGCCGACGTCAGCGTCGACGTCACCTACACCACGCCCATGCACCACCACAATCCCCTCGAACCGTCCACGACGACCGCGGTCTGGGACGGCGGCCGGGTGACGGTGTACGAGTCCGCCCAGGGCGGCCACGCCACCAGGATCTGCGTCTCCGAGGCGCTTGAGGACCTCCCCCTCGGCAACGTGCGTGTGCTCTCGCCGTTCCTGGGCGGGGGCTTCGGCGCCAAGGGTCCGGTCTGGCCGCACACCCTGCTCACCGCCGCCGTCGCCCGGGAGCTGGGGCGCCCGGTGAAGCTGGTGCTCTCCCGCGCCCAGACCTTCACCTCCAACGGGCACCGCGGCGAAGCCCACCAGCGCCTGCGGATCGGAGCCAGGCGGGACGGCACCCTGACCGCCATCGACCATGTCAGCACCCACCAGGTCACCCGCACCGAGCAGGGCATCTTCTCCACCAGCCACTCCACCCGCGTGCTGTACGCCTGCCCCCACGTGCACGTCGCCCAGCGGGCGGTCCGGCTCGACCTGTCCGCGCCGAGCTTCATGCGGCCACCGGAGTCCGTCGGCTCCTTCGGGCTGGAGTCGGCCCTCGACGAACTGAGCTACGCGCTGGACATGGACCCCGTCGAACTCAGGCTGCGCAACCACACGGCCGTCGACCCCGAGACCGGCGAACCGTTCGGCAGCAGGCACCTCATCGAGTGCTACCGGCGCGGAGCGGCCATGTTCCGCTGGAGCGAACGCGATCCGCGTCCGCGGTCGATGCGCGACGGCAGCACCCTGATCGGCTGGGGCATGGCCACCGCGGGGCACACGACGGGCGGCAGGCCGGGCGCCGGCGCCCGGGTGGTCCTCTCCACCGCGGGGCGGGCGGTGGTCCAGGCCGGCACCCACGACATCGGCACCGGGACCTACACGGTCATGACCCAGATCGCCGCGCAGACCCTGGGTCTGGACCTGGACGACGTCGGCTTCGAACTGGGCGACACCGACTACCCCTTCGCCTTCATGTCCGTCGCGTCCGCCACCGTCCCCGGCGTGGGGGCCGCCGTCGCCCGGGCCTGCACCGCTGCCCGCCGATCGCTGATCGGCATCGCGGTCGCCGACCCCCGCTCCCCCCTGCACGGTGTCGCGGCCGAGCAGGTCACCGCGGAGGACGGGGTCCTGTACGTGACCGGCGAACCCCGGCGCCGGGAGCGCATCCGTACCGTCCTCGCCCGGCACGGCAGAGTGGTCGAGGCCACCACCGACCCCGTGCCCATCCCTCCCGGCTACTCGGTCGGCGCGGAGTTCGCCGAGGTGCGCGTCGATCCCAGGACCGGGCGGGTCAGGGTGACCCGCATGGCCGGGGCGTACGACGCCGGCCGCGTCCTCAACCGCAGAACCCTGCGCAGCCAGGCCCTCGGCGGCGCCGTCTGCGCGGTCGGCTTCGCCCTCACCGAGCACACCCTGGTCGACCCCCACCGGGCCCGGGTCGTCCATCCGAACCTCTCCGGTTATCTGGTGCCCGTCAACGCCGACATCCCCCGCATCCAGACGGTGTTCCTCGACGAACCCGACCCTGTACAGCAGGAGGCACTGGGGGCACGCGGCTTCGGCGAGACCCCGGGGACCGGGATGACGGCGGCGATCGGCAACGCCGTCTACCACGCCACCGGGCGCCGGATCCGCGCCCTGCCCATCACCCCGGACAAGCTGCTGTGAGGGGCGCGCACACGGTGAACGCCCTGTGGGAGCGCCTGCACCGGCTGTGGGAGGCGGGCACCCCGTGCGGACTGGCCACGGTCGTGTCCACCTTCGGCTCCGCCCCGCGGCGGCCCGGAGCGATCATGATCTGCGCCCCGGACGGCGGGGTCACCGGCAGCATCTCCGGCGGTTGCGTCGAGGGCGCCGTCCACGACCTGGCCCAGCAGGCCGTCGCGGACGGCACCGCCGTGCTCGAACGCTACGGAGTGGCCGACTCCGACGCCGGGGCCGTCGGTCTGACGTGCGGCGGCACCATCGAGGTCCTCGTCGAGCGCGTCGACCGGCGGTCCTTTCCCGAACTGGGCGTCCTCCTCGGGCACCTGAGATCCGCGACTCCCGTCGCCCTGGCGACCGTCGTCGAAGCCGACCCGTCGTGGCCGGAAGCACGACCGGGGGACCACCTGGTCTGCTGGGCCGGCGGCGCGGCGGGCAGCACCGGCAGCCCCGTCCTCGACGCGCAGACGGCCTCGGCGGCCCGCCGGCTGCTGGCCCAGAACCGCTCCGCCACCGTCCGCCCCGGTCCGGCCGGAGCGGAGTGCGCGCACGGCCCGCGGATCTTCGTCAACTGCCTTGCTCCCCCGCCCCGCATGCTGATCTACGGTGCGGGCGAGTTCGCCTCGGCTCTCGCCCGCCAGGGCGCCCTGCTCGGCTACCGCGTCACGGTCTGCGACGCCCGCCCCGTGTTCACCACCCCGGAGCGCTTCCCGGACGCCGACGAGGTGGTCGTGAACTGGCCGCACCGCCACCTCGCCGACGAAGCCGAGAAGCGGCGCATCGACGACCGCACCGTGGTCGTCTCGCTGACGCACGATCCGAAGTTCGACATACCGCTGCTCACGGCCGCCCTGGAGAGGGATCTGGCCTACGTCGGCGCCATGGGCTCCCGGCGCAGCGTGGCCCAGCGCATCGCGGCACTGCGGGCGGCGGGACTTCCCGCCGCCCGGCTGGCGCGGCTCAGCTCCCCCGTGGGACTCGACCTCGGCGGCGCCGACCCGGCGGAGACGGCGGTCTCCATCGCGGCCGAAATACTCCTGCTGCGCCACGGGCACCACGGGCTCCGCCTGTCCGAGACCGCCGGTCCCCTCCACCGCGAGGCGGCACCGGCACGGATCGCGGGCTTCCGCTAGGAGAGGCCGATCCGCAGGATTCGATCGTCGCCGGGCCGGGGCTCGGTGCCGCCCCAGGTGGCTCCGTCGGTGTTCGACGTCGTGATCCACAGCGAGCCGTCGGGCGCGGTTTCGACCGTCCGGATGCGGCCGTACTCGCCGACGTAATGGGCGATCGGATCGCCGGCCGCCCGGGGGCCGTCGACCGGCAGTTGCCAGAGCCGCTGCCCGCCGAGCGCGCCCATCCAGAGCGAGCCGCCCGCGTAGGCGATGCCGGAGGGCGAAGCGTCGTCGGGGTGAACCGTGAAGAGCGGCGGCTCCCCCGTCTCTCCCGCGGTTCCTTCGGTCTCCGGCCAGCCGTAGTCCGCTCCGGACCGCAGGACGTTCACCTCGTCCCAGGTCCGGTGCCCCAGCTCGGAGGCGTACATGGTGCCGTCCGGGCCGAAGGTGAGGCCCTGCACGTTGCGGTGGCCGGTGGAGTAGACCGCCGTACCGAAGGGGTTGTCGTCGGGGACCGACCCGTCGGGCCGCACGCGCAGCACCTTTCCGCTCAACGACGAGTCATCCGCCGCGTTCCCGGGCCGGAACGCGTCCCCCGTGCCGATCCACAGGTTGCCGTCCGGCCCGATGCGCAGGCGGCCACCGTGGTGGCGATCCGCCGTCTCGATGCCCGAAAGCACCACCCGCTCCCGGGTCACCGACCGGAAGTCGTCCCCGATCCGCAGGGCGACGACGCGGTTCGTGGGCGCCGCGGACACGTAGGCGTACACCGTCCGGTCGCTCGCGAAGTCCGGGGAGGCCGCCAGGCCCAGGAGGCCGCCCTCGGAGCTCTTCCGCACCCCCGGCACCGTGCCGACGAGCGACGTACGGCCTCCGGCCGCGGGGACGCGGCGGATCTCCCCGGACAGCCGGGAGGAGACCAGGGCCGTCCCGTCGGGCAGGAACGTCAGCCCCCAGGGCATGTCGAGCCGTGTAGCGATCTCGGACACCTCGCCAGGGACGACCGCGGCGTCCGCACCGCCGGTGCCGGCGCCGGCCGGGGGCGCGGAGGCCGCCGGCCGGTCGTCCGGCGCCGTACACCCGCCCAGCGCAACGGTCAGCGCGATGACCGCCGCGATGCCGGATCGCCTCTTCGGGATGCTCTCGTTCATGCCCACCGCCTCGACCGCGTATCGCTGGAAACGGAATCACGATAGCACGGATAACAGAATCGATAGCACCTCTCTGTTAACGTTGGAAACATGGAGACGAGGAACAATCGCGACCGCATCATCGAGGCGGCCGCCGCCCTGCTCGCCGAGGGCGGCGGGGACGCCGTGTCGACCCGTGCGGTCAGCGCGGCGGCCGGCGTCCAGGCCCCGGCCATCTACCGCATCTTCGGGGACAAGCAGGGACTGCTGGACGCCGTCGCGAGCCACGGCTTCGCGGATTACCTGCGCAGCAAGACCGCCGGACAGCCGACCGACGACCCGGTGGCGGACCTGCGCCGCGGGTGGGATCTCCACGTCGGCTTCGGCCTGGCCAACCCCGCGTTCTACACCCTGATCTACGGCGACCAGCGGCCCGGCACCGAGCCCTCGGCCGCACGGGAGGCATCCGCGGTCCTGGCCGGCATGATCAGTCGCATCGCCGCAGCGGGGCGTCTGCGGATGAGCGAGGACCGGGCCGCCTTCCTCGTCCACTCCACCGGGCGTGGCGTGACGCTCACGCTGATCTCGCAGCCCGAGAATGCGCGCGACATGTCCCTCTCTGTCCTCGCCCGGGAGTCGGTCATCGCCACCGTCACCACCGATCCCCCCCGGCGCACACAGCCGGACGGCGGCGGAGTGGTCGGCCACGCGGTCGCACTGCGCGCCGCCCTCCCGCAGACCACCTCCCTGACGGCCCCCGAACGCGCCCTGCTCACCGAGTGGCTGGACCGCATCGCCACCGCGGACTGAGCGCCGCGTCCGCCCTGCTCAGCGCGCGAACCCGTACCGGCGAGCCGTCTTCGGGCTCTGATCCCGTCTCAGGTTGCGCTCAGGCCGGTGGGGCGGGCGCCGGATCAGCCGGCCCAGTCCAGCAGCCGGGCGGGGTTGGTGACCGTCACCGCGCGCAGGAGTTCCTCGCCGCCCTCGGCCGCGACGCGCGGGAGGAAGCGGCGCGGCAGATAGTCGAGGCCCGGCATGCCGCCGTAGGCGCGGTAGCGGCTGCGGCGGGCCACGTCGCCGCCGACGACGAGCCGGTCCGGGCCCGCGCGTTCCGCGGTGGCCAGCAGGCAGGCCAGCACGGTGGAGTCGGGGTGGCTGCGGTGCCGGGCCATGCCGTCGTAGCCGAGGTACGCGCCGGCCGCGCAGAGCTCCGCGTGCAGCCCGGGGTCGGGGTTGCGGTCGGCGTGCGCCAGGACGACCCGGTGCGCCGGCACCCCGTGTCCGGCCAGCTCCGCCAGCACCTCGAACGCCGCGCTGCCGTACTCCAGATGCACCATCACCGGCGCCCCGGTGGCCCGGTGCGCGGCACCGGCCGCCGCGAGCACCCGGTGCTCGAACGGGGTGAGCGACCAGTACCCGGCGCCCGCCTTGACGATCCCGGCGCGCACGGCGGGCCCGGTCCGTACCGTCAGGTCCGCGTCCGCGTACATGCCGTCGGTGAGCTCGGTGGTGAAGAGGCCGGCCAGTCCGGCTTCGGTGAGCGCGAGCAGCGGGTGTCCCGGCGCGTAGTGCGGCTCGCGGTGGGCGCCGGTGGTGTGCACGACGTGCAGCCCGGTGGCGCGCGCGATGCGGGCGACGCCCGCCGGGTCGCGGCCCAGGCCCACCGGGGTCGCCTCGATCATCGCCGTGAAGCCGGCCGCCCGCAGGTACGCGGCCTCCTGCCCGCTGCGCGCCTCGTCGTCCAGCTCGTCGCCGGGCAGCAGCGGCGAGACCTGGAAGAGGTGCTCGTGGTAGTCGGTCCGCCCGAGCCGGTCCGCGGGCAGGTCGCCGAGGACGGTGCGGACGCTCACCGTACGGCCTCGGCGGCGGCGGACAGCCGGTCGACGGTCGCGGCGTCCAGGGTGAGGCCGAACACCTCGGCTGTCACCTGGGACCAGCCGTGGATGAAGTACCGCCAGCCGTCGACGACACCGAGGTCCCGTTCGGCGGCCTGGGCGCGGGCCGCGTGCAGGAAGGGCAGCGCGCCGCGGTAGTTCAGCTCCCACGCCACGGCCCCGCGCGGGAACCGCGCGGCGGGCGACAGCGGCGATCCCGGCCGGTCCTTGCCGAGACCGGTGGCGTTGACGACGAGGGTGCCGGGCGGGGCCGCCGCGAGCAGGTCGTCTGCGTGGCCCTCGGCGACGACGGTACGCAGCCGGGCAGGGTCCGCGCCGCCGCGCCGGAGCACGTCGGCCAGCTCGGCGAGCCGGCCGGCGGAGCGGTCGGTGCAGACGATGCGGGCGGGGGCGTCGGGGCGGCGGGCGAGGTAGTAGCTGATCGCGGTGCCGGCGCCGCCGGCGCCCAGGCACAGCAACTCGCCGCCGGTGGCGGCGAAGTGGCCGGGCGCGAGGAACTCCTCGATGGCCAGGCCCGCGGTGAGCGGGTCCTTGGCGTGGCCGATGAAGCGTCCGTCCCGCTTGGAGACGGAGGACACCTCGCCGCAGAGCCTGGCGAAGTCGTCCAGCTCGTCGAAGAGGTCGGCGGCGGCCCGGTAGACGCCTATCTTGTGCGTGGTGATCAGCGCGCCGAGGAGCAGCGGGTCGCGTCTGATCCGCTCGGCGACGGCACGGTAGCGGGCGGGTTCCGCGTCCGGCGGCAGGTCGAAGCCGACGAGCCGGGCGGTGGGCAGGCCGAGGAGGCGGGCCCACTCGGGGAAGATCCGCATGATCGACGACTCGCCGGTGCTGACGCCGACGAAGGCCATGGCCGCCGTGTCCGCGGCGGTGCCGATGCCGGCACCGGTCGGCGCGCTCAACGGACCGCCTCCGCACCCGGGTCTGCGGGCTCCGGCGCCGCGGCCGGTTCCACGGGACCGGCAGCGGCGCCGGAGCCGTCCGCTCCGGACGCCGCTTCGCGGACCTTCGCCAGCGCCGCCGCGAACGCCCGTGCCCGTACGGTGAGCGAGTCCCAGCGGCCCGCGGCGATGTGCGCCGCGGAGGCCAGCTCGCCGCCCGCGCCGACCGCCAGCGCGCCGGCGCCGAACCACTCCGCCAGGTTCGCGGCGGAGACCCCGCCGGTCGGCACCAGCGGCACGTCGGGGAACGGGCCGCGCAGCGCGCGGAGATAGCCGGGGCCGCCGAGGGAGGCGGGGAAGACCTTGACCGCGTGCACGCCGAGCGCGGTGGCGGTCATGACCTCGCCGGGGGTCAGGGCGCCGGAGAGCACGGGCAGGCCCGTGTCCAGCATGGCGGCGGCCAGTTCCGCGGTGGTGCCGGGGCTGACCAGGAACGCCGAGCCGGCGTCGGCCGCGGCGGCGGCCTGCGCGGAGGTGAGGACCGTGCCCGCGCCCACCAGCGCCTCGGGGTGCCGGGCGCGCACCTCGGCGATGACCGCGGGCGCGTCGGGCGTGGAGTAGGTGATCTCGATGCCGGTGACACCGCCCTCGATCAGCGCCGCCACGGCGGCCAGGGCGCCGTCCGGGGTGGGGGCGCGGAGGACGGCGACGACGCCGGCGCGGCGCAGGCCGGCGAGCGGGGACGGGGGCGCGGCGGGGTTCGCGGGGGACTGCTGGGTGGTCACGGTGCGCTCTCTTCGGTGGCCGGTACGGGCAGGGGTACGGGGTGCGCGGGCTCGCGTCCTGCGAGCACGTCGAGGACGGCCCGTACGGCACCCGCGCCCATCCGGTCCACCGCCTCGACGGTCTGCGCGCCGAGGTGCGGCGTGAGGACCACCCGGTCGGCGAACTCGGCCGCCAGTAGCGGGCTTTCCGCGGCGGCGCCGCCCTCGCCGGCGAGGGTGTCCGCGGCGTACGCGGCCAGCCTGCCGTCCCGCAGCGCCGCGGCGACGGCGTGCTCGTCGACGAGGTCGGCTCGTGCCGTGTTGACGACGATCAGCCCCGGCCTGGCCCCGGCGAGCCACCGCTCGTCGACCACCCGGGTGCCGCCGGGAGCGTGCAGGCTCACCGCGTCGCACCGCCCGGCCAGCTCCGCGAGCGGCGTCCGCCGGACGCCCAGCACCTCGAAGACCACCGGGTCCAGGTACGGGTCGTGCCCCAGCACCTCGGTGCCGAACCCGGCGGCGCGCCGCGCCACCCCGCGCCCGACCCGGCCGAGGCCGACGACGCCGAGCGTGAGGGTGCCCAGCTCCCGGCCGCGGCGCGGCTGCCAGGACCCGGCGCGTACCGCCCGGTCGCCGGCGGCGACGCCGCGCAGCGCGGCGAGGAGCAGCGCGATGCCCAGGTCGGCGACGGCGTCGCTGTTCGCGGCCGGGGTGTGGGTGACGGTGACGCCGCGGCGGGCGGCGGCGGCCAGGTCGACGCTGTCGACGCCGACGCCGTAGCGCGCGACGACCTTCAGCCGCGGCGCGGCGGCCAGATGCGCGTCGGTGACGGGCGCGGTGCCGGCGATCCAGGCGACGGAGCCGGCCAGCAGCGGGGCCAGCTCGGCGGGGTCGTGGACGGTGGAGCCGCGCACCACGCGCAGCCCGGCGGCGGCGAGCCGGTCCTCGACGGGCGCGGTGCCGCTGCCGAAGGACCGCGAGGTCACCAGCACCACGGGGGCCGCGCCCGCGGCGGATTCGGGTATGCCGCTCATCGCTTCTCCTTCGCGAACCACGGTTCCAGCCGCTCGTACGCCTCCAGGAACAGCGCGTGCCGCCACCGGTAGTCGGCGTGCCGTCCCGGGTCCGGGGTGAACTCGGCGGTGACATCGGACAGGTCGCGGGCGACGGCGAAGCCGTCGACGAGGCCCGCGCCGACGCCCGCGGTGACGGCCGCGCCCAGGCTGTTGGCCTCCTCGACGATGCTGCGGCGGCGGACGGTGGCGCCCCAGACGTCGGCGAGGATCTGCAGCCACAGGTCGCTGGCCGCGCCGCCGCCGATCGCGTCGACCCGGTCGACCGGGTGGCCGGCCTCGCGGAACGCGCCGACGCAGGTGGCGAGGTTGAACGCCACGCCCTCCAGCACCGCGCGGGTCAGATGGGCCTCCTGGTGGTGGCGGGTGAGGCCGAGGAACGCGCCGGCCGCGGCGGCGTTCCAGTACGGGGAGCGCTCGCCGAGCAGATGCGGCAGGAAGTACAGGCCCGCGGTGTCGGCGTCGGCCGCCGCGGCGAGCAGGTCGGGGAAGCGGTCCCCGCCCTGGCCGGGACGGAGCACCTCCGCCACCCAGTCCAGCGACGCGCCGCCCGCCTGCATGGTCGCGGTCGGCACGTAGCGTCCCGGGACGACGTGGTCGAAGGTCATGGTGCGCATCCGCGGGTCGTGCAGCGGCCGTTCCGCGGAGAGCGAGACCCAGGAGGACGAGCCGAGGTAGGTGTACGCGCCGTCGGCGGGGTCGATGACGCCGGCGCCGAGCGCGGCCAGCGGGCCGTCGCCGCCGCCGAGGACGACGGGGGTGCCGGCGGCCAGCCCGGTGGCCTCGGCGGCTTCGGGAAGCAGCGGCCCCGCGACGGTGGTCGACGGCACGATCTCGGGGAAGAGTGCCGGGTCGAGGCCGGCCGCCGCCAGCACCTCGGCGGACCAGGCGCCGGCGGGCTGGTCGTAGGCGTTGGTGCTGGAGGCGTCGGAGCGGTCGGTGGCCAGCACGCCGGTGAGCCGGTGCACGACGTAGTCCTTGGCCAGGCAGACGTGGGCCACCCGGGCGAAGGTCTCCGGCTCGTGGTCGCGTACCCACATCACCTTGGTGAGCGAGTAGGTGGGGTGGAGCTGGTGGCCGAGCAGGCGGTACGCCCGCTCGGCCACCAGCGCCGCGGTCAGCCGGCCGGCCTGCTCCTGGCTGCGGTGGTCGGCCCAGATCAGCGAGGGCCGCACGGGACGGTACGCGGAGTCGAGCAGCACCGCGCCCATCATCTGCCCGCTGAACCCGACGGCGGAGACCTCCGTGGGGCGGACGCCGGTGTGCTCCAGCAGCCGCCGGGTAGCGGCGCAGACGGCGCGCCACCACACCTCGGGGTCCTGCTCGGCGACGCCGCCCGCGCGGAAGTCGGTGCCGTAGTGCTCGGTCAGGGCGGCGACCGGGGTGCCGTCGTCGGCGTGCAGCGACGCCTTGTCGCCGGTGGTGCCGAGATCGTGCGCGATGATCATGGTGCCGCTCGTTTCGTCGGGGTCGGCTCACCGGCAGTCTCGTCGCCCGCGGTCCCCCGGTCCGGTTGCGCCGTGCCGCCCGCCGGCACCGGCTCTCCCGGCCCTCCGGGCGGCGGCGCGTCCGCCACCGGCTTGGCCTTGCCTCCGCGGCGGAGGTTGTGGACGTGCTCGGTGGCGACGGCGGCGAGGATCAGCACGCCGATGACGATCTGCAGCCAGAAGGGGTCGATGCCCAGCAGCGTGCCGCCGTTGTTGAGCATGCCGACGACCAGCGCGCCGACGAGCGCGCCGAGTGCGCTGCCCTTGGCACCGAAGAGGCTGGCGCCGCCGATCACGCAGGCGGCGATGGCCTGGAGTTCGTAGCCGTTGCCGGAGGTCGGCACGCCGTTGCCGAGGCGGGAGGCGAGGAGCACGCCGGCCGCGGCGGCGAGGGTGCCGGAGAGCACGTACGCGCTGACGAGCACGCGGCGTACGGGCACGCCCGTCAGCCGGGCGGACTCGGCGCTGGAGCCGACGGCGTAGACGTACTCGCCCCAGATCGTGCGGCGCAGCAGCAGCGCGAAGAACACCGTGATGAGCACCATCAGCCAGGTGAGATGGGAGATGCCCAGCAGGCTGCCGCCGCCGATCTCGGCGAAGCCGTCGGGCAGCGGCTGCACGGTGCGGCCGTCGCTGAGCAGCAGGGTCGCGCCGCGGGCGGCGCCCATCATGCCGAGCGTCACGATGAACGGGGGCATCTTGAGGAACGCGACCAGCAGGCCGTTGATCAGCCCGGCGGCGGCGCCGACGAGCAGCGCGAGGAGGACCGCGCCCGCGATGGGCAGTCCGCCGCCGGTGTCGTAGACCACCTTGGCGGCGACGATGCCGGACAGGCCGACGACCGAGCCGACGGACAGGTCGATGCCCGCGGTGAGGATGACGATGAGCTGGCCGACGGCGATGATCGCGAAGATGGACACCTGCCTGCCGAGGTTGTCCAGGTTGGTGCCGGTGAGGAACGACTCGGTGGACATGGTGAGCGCGAAGGCCAGCACCAGCAGCACGGGGATGCCGCCGGAGGTGCGGCCCAGCACCTGGCCCAGGCGCAGGATCTCCCCGTCGGCGGGCTGGCGGGCGGGGCGTTTGCCGAACCGGATGCCCTTGGACGTGCCGCCGCCGGCGGCGGGGGCGGTGGCTCTGGCGAGGTCGGTCATCGGTTCTCCAGGGACGGTGCGGAAGGTTCGGCGGGTCCTGGCCGGCCGGTCGCGGGGGCGCCGGCGGCGGGGGGCGCGGCCGCCGGGCCCACGGGGCTCGCCAGCCGCAGCACGGCCTCCTCGGTGGCCTCCGCGGCGGGCAGCGAGCCCACGAGACGGCGCTGGCGCACCACTTCGACGCGGTCGCACAGGCCCAGCAGTTCGGGGAGGTAGGAGGAGACGACCACGATCGCCAGGCCGTCCGCGGCCAGTTCGGCGATCACCTGGTAGATGTCGGCCTTGGAGCCGACGTCGACGCCCTTCGTGGGCTCGTCGAGGAGCAGCACCTTGGCGCCGGTGGCCCGCCAGCGGGCGACCAGCGTCTTCTGCTGGTTGCCGCCGGAGAGTGAGGAGACCGGGTCGCCCCAGTCGCCGAGCTTGATGCGCAGCCCCGCGGAGGCGGCGGTGACGTGCTCGCGCATCCGGCGGCGGCGCAGCACCCCGAAGGTGCCGGCGCGCGGCAGGCTGGCGATGGCCACGTTCTTCTCGATGCTCAGGCCCGGCAGCAGCCCGGACTCCTTGCGGTCCTCGGGCAGCAGCCCGAGCCCGGCCCGGGCGGCGGCCCGCGGGGAGGTCGCGTGGACGCGGCGTCCGTCGACCAGGACCTCGCCGCCGAGCACCGGGTCGGCGCCGAAGGCGGCGCGCAGCAGTTCGGTGCGCCCGGAGCCGAGCAGCCCGGCCAGGCCGACGACTTCGCCGCGGCGTACGGTCAGGTCCACCGGCGCGGGGAAGCCGGCGGGGCGCAGGCCCCGCAGCTCCAGCCGTACGTCCCCGGGGTCGGGGCGCTCGCCGGGGTACAGGTTCTCGATCCGGCGGCCGACCATCGACTGCACGAGGGAGTCCTCGTCGTACGCGGCCATCGGCCGGGTCTCGACCACCCGGCCGTCGCGCAGCACGGTCACCCGGTCGCCGACGGCGGACATCTCCTCCAGCCGGTGGGTGACGTACAGGACGGAGACGCCCTCGTCCCGCAGCGTGGCGATGCGGGCCAGCAGGGCGTCCGCCTCCTGCGCGGAGAGCGCGGTGGTCGGCTCGTCGAAGACCACGAGCCGCGCGTCCTGGCCGAGCACCCGGGCGATCTCGACCAACTGCCGGGTGGCGGTGGTCAGTTCCGACACCCGCGTACGGGGGTCGAGGTCGGCGAGACCGACGCGGGCCAGCATCTCCCCGGCCTGCGCGCGCTGCCGGCGGCGGTCGACCCAGCCGGCGCGCGCCGGCATCCCGAACATGCTCAGGTTGCTGGCCACGGTCAGCTCGGGCATGAGGCTCAGCTCCTGATACACCACGCCGATGCCGGCGGCGCGGGCCTCCGCGGGGGTGACGTGGGCGCGCATCTCGCGGCCCAGCACCCGGTACGTGCCGCCGTCGCGGGCCACCGCGCCGGTGAGCACCTTGATGAGGGTGGACTTCCCGGCGCCGTTCTCGCCGGCGAGGCAGTGCACCTCGCCCGGCGCGATGTCCAGGTCCACGGCGGCCAGCGCCGTCACGGCGCGATAGCTCTTACCCACGCCCCGCAGGCTGACCACGGGGCTCGACTCGGGGGTTGCCATGGCCGGCCCTCAGCCCTTGGTCTTGGGCGGGTTGAGCAGCTGCTCGTACTGGGCCTCGTCCACGGTCGACCTGTCGATGACGACGGCGCCCGGGTCGAGCCGGACCGGCGGGGTGCTGTCGCCGGCGGCCATGGCGGCCTCGACGACGCCCTGGTAGCCGAAGAAGAACGGGTTCTGGACGATGATCGCGTCGATGGACCCGTCGCGTACGCCCGCGATCTCCGCGGGGTCGGAGTCGAAGGCGACGACCGCCACGCGGTCACTGGCGTCGCGCTCGGCGACGGCCTTGGCGGCGCCGGTGCCGGAGGTGTTGTTGTCGGCGAAGACCCCGGCCAGGTCGGGCGTCGCGGTGAGGGCGTCGTTGACCTGGGAGACGGCCTTGTTGAGGTCGTTGTCGTTGACGGAGGTCTGGATGATCTCGGCGTCGGGGCACTTGGCGGCCAGGCCGCTCTTGAAGCCGTTGAAGCGGTCGACCAGGACCTGCTGCCCGGAGGTCGAGCTCTCGTGCAGGATCTTGCCGTTCTTCTGGCCCTTGTCGGTGAGCAGTTCGCACATGCGTACGCCGGCCTGCTCGCCCGCCTTGACGTTGTCGGTGCCGATGAAGCCCTCGGCCTCGGTGGTGACCGCGTTGTCGACGGTGATCACCTTGATGCCGGCGTTGCGGGCCCGGTCCACCGCGCCGTTGAGCGCGGTGGAGGAGTTCGAGGCCAGCACGATGGCGTCGGCGCCCCGGGAGATGGAGTTCTCCACCAGGCTGACCTGCTCCTCGATGTCGGTCTCCGAGGTCGGGCCGAAGAGCCCGAGGTCGATGCCGAAGTCGTCGCCGGCCTGCTTGGAGCCGGCGAGCATCGACTGCCAGAAGTCGGAGTCGGTGGCCTTGGTGATGACGTCGACCTTGGTGCCGCCGACCGCGGCGCCGCCGCCCGACGAGGAGCCGGAGTCGTCGAACGCCGCCTTTCCGGCGGCGACGCCGCCGGCCGCGAAGACGACGGCCAGCGCGGCGGCCACCCCCGAGGAGACGAAACGGATGCGCGCCATGGCTACTCCTGGTTGCTAGGGGACGTGCGGGGGGACGAAGCGGTGAAGGGGACCAGCAGCGGCGGGGCGCCGTCCGGGGCGCGCCGGACGCGGTAGCCCATGCCGTGGTCGAGGACCCAGCCGTAGTCGTGCCCGGCGTTGCCGGGGTAGACGGCCAGGAAGCGGTACGGCTCGTCGCCGGTGTTGACGCTGCGGTGCGCCCAGCCCGGCGGGATGTAGCCGATCGCGCCCGGGTACATGTCGATCCACCGCGGCCGGCCGCCGTCGAAGAGCAGCAGCCCGCCGGTGCCGGCGAGGCCGAGGTAGATCTCGCCCTGCGGGTTGGGGTGCTGGTGCCCCTTGGTCATGTGGAACTCGCCGCCGACCGTGCCGGGCCGGATCGTGGTGATCGACTGCGGCAGCTCGCCCTCCGCCTCCGGCACGGGCGAGGAGGCGACGTCGTACACGACGGGGTCGCCGTCCCGTACCGCGGCACGCCAGGCGTCGCCGTCGGCGAAGAGGCCGTCGAGATCGGACATGCGCCGGGTGAGCACCGGGCCCGACGGGCTCATGCCGCCGGCCCGCGGATCGAAGGTGATGAGACTCGGCTCGATGGGGGGCGATGCGTATGACGGCACCGTGGCCTCCTGGGGTCGTGCGGGGTGCTTCCGGAGGGCGTCAGCGTGATGATCTGGTCATTTGACATCCTGTACGGTCAGGATGTCAAGAGTCCCCGCAGCGGCCCCCACGCTCCCCGCAGACGCGTCGCGGCCGGCCCGCTCGGGTGAGCGGACCGGCCGCGTGGGTCGTGCCGGATGAGGGCGTACGGGACCCGTACGCCCCGGGCGCGTCAGTCGGTGACGATCATCAGCGGGCGGGGCGGGGCGCCCTGCCGGCGGGAGAGCTCCACCTCGAAGCGGCTGCGGTCGCCGCGGTGGAAGGCGACGAAGCTCTCCACCGGGCGGCCCTGCTCACCGACGCTGACGCTGCGCAGCACGAGCACCGGTGCGCCCCGGTTGACGCCGAGGCTGCGGGCCAGCTCGGTGGAGGCCACCGCCGCCTCCACCGAGCGCCGGCCCTGCACGAGCCGTACCCCGAACCGGCCCTCCAGCAGCGCGTACAGCGACTCCTGGGTCAGGTCCTCGTCGACCAGCCCCGGGGCGACCTCCTGCGGGACGTGGGTGATCGTGAGCACCCACGGCTCCTCCTCGACGAACCGCAGCCGCTCGATGACGATCACCGGATGCCCCGGCGGTACGTCCAGGGCACCCGCGACCTGCGCGTCCGCCGGGACGACTTCGAGCCGGCGGACCTGGCTGCGCAGGTGGCCGCCGCGGGCGGCGACGTCCTCGTACAGCCCGGTGAGGGACTGGACCAGGCCCTCGGGGGTCTTGGGGTGGGCGACGAAGGTGCCGCGGCCCTTGATCCGCTCGATGACCCCCTCGGACTCCAGCTCCGCGAGGGCCTGGCGGACGACCGTCCGGGAGACCCCGTAGCGTTCGCACAGCTCGTGGTCCCCCGGCAGCCGGTCGCCGGGCTTCAGCTCGCGGCTCTCCATCTCGCCCAGGAGAATCTGCTTGAGCTGGTGGTAGAAGGGGAGCAGCGACGAACGATCGATACTTGACTGCATGTCATGAGAGGATAACAACTCTCTCGACACGGCCGCCCGCCGGGCGCACCCCTTCCGCTGTCCTCGGTCGGCCGGCACGAACATCTTCAGAGCCGCCTTCCCCACACTGGTGGCGCAGAGGCGACGGGGGGGACGGACATGGCGGCGCGCACAGAACCGTCGCAGGCACCGCGACCGGAGCGGCGGCCGGAGCTGGACGCGATCCGGATGCTGGTCGTGATCGGGCTGGTCTTCTTCCACTCGGCGCTCAACCCTAGGGGCGTCTCGTGCCGGGCCCCGGCCCGCAAAAGCGGGCCCCGGCGCGCAGCGTCGTGGCTGCGTACCGGGGCCGGCCAGGCGCGGTGGGATGGGGGCCGCGCCCGGGGGCTCAGACCTTCCAGGGCATCTCAAAGCCGAACTCGTACAGGTAGATACCGAGCAGTACGCCGCAGATCACCAGGCCGATCGCGGTCAGGATCGCGTTCCGCCGGCGGACCTTCGGGTCCAGGGCGCGCTGCGCGGCCTCAGTGACCTTCCGCTTCGTCCAGTGCAGGATTATCTGCGCCCAGACGAACTCCGTCGCCCACACCGCCATGCCCGCGAAGATCACCAGCCAGCCGGGGCCCGGCAGCGGCAGCAGGATGATGCCGCCGATGACTATCGCCAGGCCCACTATGAAGACCCCGACCTGCCAGCTCAGGTGCAGCGCACGCGAGCGCTGGATGAAGTGCGGCGCCTTGGACCCCCAGGTGCTGTGCTCCGGGGCGTCCGGCTTCTCCGGCTCGTCCAGCTTTGCCACCGGAGCGTCGGTGTCGGTTTTATCCACTCTGTCGCCCCCCTGATCGCCACGCTCGACATTCATGAGCACACGTTACGGGGTAAGGCGCCCCCGGCCGTCCATCCGATGGACAGTCGTGCCGGGGGCGCCTCCTCCCCGGGGCGTAGGCCGTCCCTACGCTCCGGCGGCGCCGGCTCGGCCTGCCCTCTCCCGCAGCGTCTGCTCCAGGGTGTTCGCGTAAAGCCGGGCCCCGTCGATCTTCGGGTGGAAGGACTGGGCGGAGATACCTCCCTCGAACGCACCGAAGTCCCACATCGGGTCGTCGCCGGGCGTGAGGTCCGTCACGACGCCGTGGACGGCCTCCGGGTCACCGCAGATCGACTTGTCCTCGAATGCCCCCGTCGGATCGGAGAACACGGCATACGTCTCGCCCGAGGCGGCGTTCGCCTCCGTGACCGCGTCGGCCATGCTCTCGTTCATGACCCCGCCCATCTCGTTCATCCACGCGGCCTCCTCGCCGCTGATCCCGAGGTAGTTGAGGCAGCTACCGCTGTCGGAATAGAGCAGCGGATAGCCCATCAGCACGACCTCCGCGTCGGGTGCCTCGGCCCGGACCGCCCCCAGAGTCTCGACGATCGCCGCCTTGACCTGGTTGCGGATGTACGCGGGCTCCGCCTCCTCAAGTGGTGCGTCGTCACCGTCCAGGGTCTCCCGATAGCACTCGTCGAAGGCGCGGACGCACTTGTCGACGATGTCGCTGAAGCGGGCGTCGTTGCCGCCGATCGACAGCATCACCAGCGAGGTGTTCTGGTCCAGGTAGCCCTGGGCAAGCTGAGGCAGCTCCCCGTAGCCCCCTTCACCCCCCACCGGGAAGTCGTCGGTCGTGGCGCCGGAGCAGGCGGTCATGTGGTAATCGAGCGTCTCGTCCCAGTTGGCGACCCGCTCCCCCACGCTCGTCCCGTTGCCCGGCAGCGCCGCCTGGCGCGACCATGCCTCGGTGGAGCGGTGGCAGGCGTGACGCAGGTCGCCCTGGTCGCCGCCCCAGTCGGTCTCGGGGAGGTAGTCACCGCCGCCGGACGCCGAGGCACCCTCGCCGGAGGAGTACGAATCGCCCATCGCCACGACGAAGTCCGCGGGCTTCTCCGGCAGCGGCTGGAACGCGACGGCGTCCCAGGCGACGTCCTCGCTGCCGTTGCCGTCGGCGGTGTCCGTACCGAGCGACACCTTGGGCGTACCGGTGAACCGGAAGACTCCCAGGTCCACCCACCGGTTCTCCCTGGTGCGCTGCGGATGCACCCGCACCGGGCTGGTGGAGTCGGTGCCCTCGATCACGTATGCGGCCTGGCGGGTGTGCGCGCCGTGATCCGGCATGTGCACCAGCACCCTGGCCCAGCCGTCGAGCTGCCGGTTCAGTGTCCAGGTGCCGGTGGTGGCCAGACGTCTGCCGTCCGTGTCCTGCGGATCGTGGGTGTCGCGGGTGTGGCCGAACCAGAAGTGGTTGCCGTAGCCCGCGCCGATCTGATGGGTGTCGATCTTCCCCGGGTACTGCCCCTCGTCCTCGGTGAAGGTGAACTCGAACGAGCCCTGCGAGCGGAAGCCCGCGCACTGCCGTTCGGAGGAGCCGGCCGATCCGGCCTGGTCGGGCAGGTCGTCCACGATCAGCGCCCCCTGCGGCAGCCCGCTGATGCAGCGCGGCGGGTACGAGTTGAGGTCCGGCTGTTCGGGATAGTCGCCGTTGTTGAAGCGGTGCACGGGATACCCGCAGGCCGCGTTGAGGTCGCAGTCCTTCCACGCGGTGGACTTGTTGAACCAGCAGTACAGGTCCTCGCGCTCACACGCCCCGAGCCCGGGGTCGTTCTCGTCGTCCGGACCGATGAGGGCGGGGTCGCACTCGTTGGAGGCGTCGCAGAACAGGCTCTCCGGCGGCTTCACCGCGGTGCGGTCGGCGTGGGAGTTCCACCACGACCCGACGTAGCCCGCGGCGAACTCGCCCGGCTCGACCAGCGCGGAGATCGGGCGCCCCGCCCAGCCGAGCACCTTCTCCTGGTACGGCCAGTCCTGCGGGTGCGCCGCGTGCGAGTAGTCGTCCCCGCCCGAGGCGCTCTCGAGGAACGGCAGGCGGTTCGCCTTCCAGAGCGGGTTCGCCGGGTTGTTGGTCCACCCCACGCCCCACTTGCCCTTGTTCTGGTCCGCCTGCGACTCCGGGTAGAAGCCGGAGTTGTACGCCCACAGGGCGTAGAACCAGTTCTCGATCCACTGCGGCTCACCGTTGTTGACGGTCATGCCGGCGCTGCGGGTCTGGTTCCACTTCTCCGCCAGGATGTCCGCGCCCGCGGCGATGTTCGCGGTGTAGTCCAGGGCCGCGGCCTCCTGCTGCTTCTCGCTCAGCGTCGGCTGGCCGTGGCCGGGGAGCCGCATGCCGTCGGTGACCTGGGTGATGCCGTAGCCGCAGTCGGCATCGGCCCAGTTGATGCGCCAGGGGTCGACCTGGGTGCCGTCGGAGGCGTAGTTGGTGCCGTAGTAGTTCCCGATCAGCGGGTTGGCCGTCACGCCCGGCACGGCGAAGCGGGTGGCCTGCCACATGTTGGACTCCTGCGCGGTGATGCCGAGCAGGATCTGCGCGGGTATGTGCCACTCGTCGTCGCGGTCCACGGTGCCGTTCGGGTCGCCGGCCAGCACCCGCAGCGGGAACAGCTCCTGCGGGCTGTACGCCTCCATCCCGGTGTTCTTCCAGTTCGCCGGGCGGTCGATCCACTTGTCCAGGCCGTCGATCACGGCCTGGTCCACGGCCCACTCGACCTGCCGCGGACTCGGCTGGAACGCCTGCTTGCGAGGGTCGCCGCGGGGCACGGAACAGGTCCGTTCCGACTCCACCGGATCGTTCGGATCAGCGGAGGCCGCGGTCCCGCCCCGCTCCGTACCACCTGCCCCGATGAGGGCGGGTGAGGTCTCACGGCCCGACGCCACCGCACTCCGGGCCACCGGTTCAGCAGCGGGCAGGGCGCCGAGCCGTGCCGTCTTCCCGGTCCCCGGCACGGTGAGATCGACGGTGACGGCGCGTACGTCCACGGCGTCCTCGGCGGCGGACCGGAAGTCCCCGCCGTCCGCCCACCCCGTCGCCACGACCGCGTGGCCCCGGGTGCTGGGCACGGCGTCCTTGGCCAGCCCGCCGGGATTGTGCAGATGCGCGGGGGCCTTCCCGCGGGCGCCGGCCTCACCGGTGACGTACACCTCCCCGGACGCCGAGCCGATGAGGTCGAACGCGGTCAGCTCGCCGGTGGCGACGAGCCTCGGCTCCGGCCGCGTGCCGCCGCGCCCGGCCGCGGACACCGCCGAGGCGGGCACGAACCGTACCTCGCCGGCGGTGCCGCCGGTCCGCGCGTCGCGGCCGGGGCGGTCGACGTAGCCGATGCCGCCCGCGGCGTCCCGGGTGAGCCGGAACGGGGTGGCGGCCGTGTCGGCGATCTCGGCCCGCCTGCCGCGCTCGTCGATCCGCACCAGGCGGGTGCCATCGGCGGCGACGATGGTGTCGCCGTCGTACGGAATGGCGGAGGTGACCTGCCCGTCGAGCGTCAACGGCTCGGCCGTCCGGCCCGCCGCGGCGTCGACGGCGATCAGCCGGGTGGAGTTCTCCGCCATCGATTCGTCCGCGAACTGCGCGAGCACCGCGCGCTCGCCTGCCCCGCAGCCGGGCGAGAAGTAGGCGAGCGACGCCTGCACCGGCAGCTTGGTGACCTCGCCGGTCCGCAGGTGGACGACCGCGGTGAACGCGCCCCTGCTCATCAGCTCGGGGTCGTTCGTGAACGTACGCGGTGCGTACGCGACGACGGCGCGGTCGCCGGACTCGGTCACGCAGGCGTTGCCGATCCAGGCATCGGCCTCGAAACCGGGCTCGGCGAGTGTCGCCGCCGTACGCCAGCGGTAGCCGTCCGCGGCATCGGCCACCAGCACGTGGAAACCGGCGGCGTCACCGGAGGTGGTCCACGCCCGGTCCTCCGAGGAGCGGTAACCGTCCCCCAGCACGCCCGGCCGGTCGGCGGGGGCGATCCGGTCGGGGCGGCCGCCGGGACCGGCCGCCGCCGGGGACGCCGGCGGGAGCGGGCCGGCGGGAGCGGCGAGGGCGGGTAAGGCGAGCGGCAGCGAAAGGGCCGCCGCCACCACGAGGGAGGCAGCGGTGGGGAGCAAGGGTCTCCGCCCGCGCCGAACGTTCCTCATATCCGTCTCCCCGCCCTCAGTTGCAGGTGTTCGCGGTGCGAACGGCGTCGATGAGGGCCTTCTCGCTTTCCTTGGTGTTCTTCATGATCGCGACGACCTTGGAGCACTGCGGGTACTTCCAGTGCAGGCCGGTGTAGACCGGTCCCGCGTACTGGCTGAAGTCACCCTGATCCGTGCGGCATTCCGGGTCCTCGAGGGTGTACTCGCACGTCCTGAGCCGCATGTACTTCGTGCTACCGGTGTTGTTGTCGAAGAGCATGCAATAACGCCAGTTGCCCCCGGACGTCAGCTTCGAATAGCGGAACAGCGTCCCCAGCCGCCAGCCGTCGTCCGGAAGCTGCTCGGCCCCGACGAGGTTGTAGCCGTCGCCGCACAGCGTGGCCATCGTCTGCACCGCCTGCGGATCGGATGCGGCGATCCGCCGCGTCTCCTCGTCCGCCTGTGGCGCGACCAGTTCGTCCAGGGCGTCGGCGGTGGACGCCTGCGCGGACCACGCTCCCACGGGGGTGACCCCTCCGATGCTCAGCGCCAGAGCCGCACCGACAGTTGCGCCGGCCTTCACCCACTTCATGCCGCCTCCCCAGATTCCGATTCTTTGCTTTGTTCCGTTCATGACCGAAAGGACGCTAAGCGGGGCGGGGTTCGGGGGACAACGAGCACGGCGCGCAACCGGGCCGGGCGGACTGGGCACGGTGCACGGATTCTCAGGAGGTTCTCAGGAATCCTTCACGGACGACCGCCGCACGCCCTTCCGCGATGGCGAAGGCGTGGACGAGGTCGTAGCTGCCGAAACCGGTGGTGAGCAGGTCCCGGTTGAGCAGGGCCTCGGCGGTGCGCAGCCGCGCCCTGACGGTGTTGCGGCTGATGCCCAGGTCGCGGGCGGTGCGCTGGGCGTTGGCGTTGGCGGCGACCCAGGCCCGTGCGGTGGTGCGCAAGGTGTCGTCCAGCGGGTGCAGGAACGCCGCCGCCCAGGCCGCCGCGGGCCGCGCTCGGATCAGCTCGCAGACGGTGGGCGCGGTGCCGGTGCGGGCCGTGGCCGGGGGTGGAGGGTCCGCCAGGGCAAGCGCGAGGTGGAGCAGGGCCCGGGAGGTGACCTCGTCGAGGTCGAGGCCGAGCAGGCGCTCGGCGCGTCTGAAATGTGCCGCGACCGTGTTCCGGCTGACGTCGAGGAACCGGGCGGCCCCCGAGCGGGACACGGTCAGCCCGACCCGCAGGATCTGCGGGGTGAGCCTGGGCGCGCCGGCCAGGGGACGGAGGAAGGAGCGCGCCCACTCCACCGCTTCCGGCCGGGGCAGGAGCTGCGCGAGGGGTGACTCGCCGCGGTAGGACGCCACGGCGCCGGGCAGGTTCCGGGCTACGGCGAGCGCGTGTCTGGCCTGGTCGTACGCCTGTGAGGTGTCCTCCAGCGCATGGACGGCGCTGATGCCCACGGCGTAGCCGGCGCTGCCGGCCGCCAGCCTGCACAGCTCCGCGCCCCGGCCCGCGGGTGCGCGGTCGTCGTCGGAGTCTTCCGAGACGAGGCAGATGAGGTGCTCGCGTATGACCGGGCACTGCACCATGAGGTCACGGTCGTGGTAGCCCGAGGGGTCCTGGAGGACGAGGGCGAGCCGGTCCCGCTCGCCCGGCGGGCACTGCAGGAGGTAGACGCGCAGGGTACGGGCGTCCAGCAGCTCGGGGACGGCTCCGGTGGTCATCCGGCGGGCCAAGTCGGGGTCACCGGCCAGAAGCGCCTGGAGCACGGCGAAGCGTACCTGCCGCGCCTTGTGCTGGTAGTTGCGGTGCACCGCTGCGGCTTCGTTCAGGCGCAGCAGGAGCAGGGCGGAGCGGGCTGTGTCGGAGGCGAGCAGGGCGGGCTCCCGGGCGAGTGGCGCCGCGCTCGCGACGACCAGCACCGGCCGCGGAGGCCGCGGACCGGTGCCGCCGCCACCGGGGGCGGCCGGACGGGCGCGGGGGTCGGCCGGCCGGGGCTGCGGTTCGAGGGCTTCGAGACGCAGGTGGAGACCGCCGGCCTCCAGCCCGGCGACCACGCCCCGGCCCCCACCGAGCCCGGGCAGCCGAGTCGCCAGCGCGCTCAGCACCGCGCGGGGGAACCCCGCGGAGGTCGCGGCCACCGTTCCCGTACTCCAGACGAGCGCGACGTGGGCGTCGATGTGCCTGCATAACCAGTCGCAGATGCGGCGCAGGTCGGGTTCGCCGGGCCGCTCGGCCTGCCGCTGCGTCTCACGGAGCAGCTCGTCGGAGCGCGCGACACGCCAGTGCGGATCCCGGACATCTGGTGACTGCATGGCACTCCCCCTGCGTCAGGGCAGACATTCTCCCGCTGTTTCTGAGGGCATCCCCTCGGGAGAGCCTTGGGACCCGTCCCGCCGCCCGGGAGGCTTTGACGCTGGGAGGGTGACCCGGATCACGTTGGGCAAAACGGTTTGGCAAACCGATGTGCGTGAGGAGAGCGGGATGGCACCGGTCATAGCGGGTGTCGCCGCCCGTGCGGGCGTCAGCAGGACGACCGTCTCCCACGCCCTGTCCGGCAAGCGGCCCGTCAGCCCCCGCGTGCTCAAGCGGGTGCAGGAGGCGATGGCCGAGCTGGGCTACGTGCCGCGGCGCGCGGCCCAGACGCTCAAGAGCGGCGCCTCCCAGATCGCCGGGCTCATCGTGCAAGACGGTGCTGCGGGACGAGGCGACGCTGCTCGCGGAGATCGACGGCGACCCGCTGATCGCGGTACGCGAGGTGGGCGCGGGCCGGACGGCGGTCTTCACCTCCGGCATGTCGGCCCACTGGGCCCCGGCGGGACGCACTGCTGACCTGGACGTCGAAGGCGCCCCGGGCCGCGGAGCCGGCGACCCCGGGGACGGCGATGCGGTAGACGGCCCACCCGGGCCCCGAGAGCCGGGCCCGGGGGGCCGGGTGAGAGGGGCGGGGGCACGGGGACTTGGGGCTGGCGCGGGCGGTGTCCGGCCGCAACATCGGGGGCGCGACCGGCCGCCGCCCCGCCACGCGCGGCGGCCGCGCGGGGCGGGGACGGGGCACCGAGCCGATCACGCGTGGGGCCGCCGGCCGGGGCCGAACGAGGGGCAGGAGCTGCCGGGGCCGGGGTGACGGGCGGTGTCCGACCGCGATATCGGGGGTGCGGCCGGGCGGCGCACGCCGCGCGCGGCGGCTCCGTCGCCGGGCCTTCGCCGTGCGGGCCGTGCGGCCCGCCGCCGACGCGCCTGCCGCGGCCGGAGCGAAGGCACCCAGAGCGACCGCACGTTACGCGGCCCGCCGGGCCCCGGGAGGGCGGAGGCAGGGCTGCGGCCGGCCGGCCCCCGGGGGGCCAGGGCGCGTCTGCCGCGTCCGCGGCTCCGCCGCCCGGCGCCGCGCCGCGTACCTTCCTCTGGCACCGCCTCGGTGCGGGCAGGCCGCCCAGACCTCGGCCTGCTCACCGCCTCTCGGCTCTCCCAGGCTGCATCACCGGCCGACCCGCGTCGGCTTCAGCGGCTCTTGCTCCCGTGGCCGCGCCGGCTTTCCCGGCGCCGGGCTCCTCCCGGTTCCCGCGGCGGAGCCGCGACGGTGCCGGGCCCTGTCCCGGTTCCCTGCGGCGGAGCCGCGAGCGCGCTTGACGCGGTCACGTCGCGCGGATAGCGTCCGCCAAGGCGTTTTAGCAAGCGCTTACTGGGACGGTAAAGTCCTCTTCTGGCAGGGGAGATGACGCAATGCGCAAGCACAGCGGGAGCGTTGCCGCGCGGGCCGTCGCGGCGGCCGCGGCGCTGGCACTGACCGCCCTCGCGGCGGGGCCGGTGCAGGCGGTGCAGGGTGGGGACACGGCGGAGGCGGCGGAGCGTGGCGCGCCCGTCGTGTTGCCCTCGCTGGGGCCCGACCTCGTCGCGTACTACGACTTCGGCCATCCGGTCCGCGGCAACCCCGCCCTCGAACGCGACCGGGGCCGCTCCGGCACCGACATCGAACTCGTCAACGGCGGCGCCGCCATGCGCGTGCCCGACAGCGCCTTCCCGGGCGCCGGGTCCGCGCTGCAGACCGCCCAGGTCTCCCCCGCCACCGCCGGGAACGACGACTGGAAGGCCGGCGTCTACCGCCCCGGCGGCGTGCCGAGCATGCGCGCGTTCAACGGGGTGCAGTCCGCCACCGTCATGGGCTGGTTCAAGATGACCGGCGACAACCCCTCCCCCAACTCCAACACCTCCGACCCCGACGACCGTTACGGCGCCATCGGCCTCGCCGGCGTGCTCTCCGGCACCTCCGACGGCCACGGCGTACGGGCCCTGCTGGAGCTGATCGAGGTGAACGGCGAGCTGCGGCTCGTGGCGCTGGGCCGCCGGGTCGACGAGGGCTCCTCGCAGACGTTCGCCGCCGCCGAGGACTGGCGCCGGCTGCTGCCGCCCGACGAGTGGGTCTTCCTCGCCGCGACGTTCGACTACTCCGACGGCACCATGGCGCTCTTCCGCAACGGTGAGCGCCTCGACGGCTTCTCCACCAACCCCGGCGATCCCTGGCAGGTCGGAGGGCCCGGCGAGCACCGCGCCTCGCCCACCGACCCCGCGGGCATCAAGATCGGCGGGAGCTTCCCGCAGAACACCCGCGAGGCCAATCCCTGCAACTGCCGCATGGACAGCCTGATGTTCCTCGACCGCGAGCTGACCGGCAGTCAGGTACGGGCGCAGTACCGGCTGATGGTCGCGCCCCGGTCCTGAGCGAGCGCCACCCCGCCACCCCGCCACCCGGCCGTCCGGCCGCCCGGCCCACCGGTCCCCGCCCGCCCCCTTCCCGTACGCCGTCCGCCGCACCACGCGCCCGCGCACCCGCACACGCACCCCCAGAACGGAGCCCGGCATGCACCCACCCACCCGCCGAAAGCGCCGCCTCCTCGCCCCCGCGCTCGCCGCCGCCGTGGCCGCGACCGCCTTCCTCACCGCCCCCGCCGAGGCCCGTACCGAGCCGACCGCCGCGCCGGGCGCGACCGCGGGCGCCGCCGCGCCCGGCGACTCCCTCCTGCCCACGCCCGTACCCGCCAAGCTCGGCCTCGTCGTCGAGGAGTACGCGCAGTTCCCGAAGTCCGAGCCCACGCCCCCGCCGTCCGACCCCCGGCTGATGCGGCACGCCCGGATCAACGCGCTCACCGAACTCCCCGACGGCTCCGGCCGCAAGGCGGTGCCCGACCTCAACGGCAAGCTGTACCTCGTCGAGGACGGCGCGCAGCCCCGCACGTACCTCGACGTCGGCGCCGCCTTCGCGCCGCAGTTCTTCTCCGGTCAGGGGCTCGGCCAGGGCTTCGGCTACGCGGCCTTCCACCCCGACTTCGCGCGCAACGGCATCTTCTACACCGTGCACACCGAACTGGCCTCCACCACCGGCAAGGAGCCGGACCTCACCCCGCAGCCGAACACCGGCTACCACGGCATCATCACCGAGTGGACCGCCGACGACCCGGCCGCCGGCACCTTCTCCGGCACCCGTCGCGAGGTGCTGCGCCTCGGCTTCAACGGCCGCATCCACGGCATCCAGCAGATCGCCTTCAACCCCACCGCCCGCGAGGGCAGCGCCGACTACGGCAAGCTCTACCTCGCCGTGGGCGACGGCGGCACCGGCGTGCGTACCACCGAGCCGCAGAACCTCGCGCTGCCGCACGGCAAGCTGCTGCGGATCGACCCGCGCGGCAGCAACAGCGCCAACGGCAAGTACGGCGTCCCCGCCGACAACCCGTTCGCCGACCGGCCCGGCGCCCTCGGCGAGGTCTTCGCGTACGGCTTCCGCGACCCGCACCGCTTCAGTTGGGACACCGGCGGCAAGCACCGGCTGTACCTCGGCCACATCGGCGAGCACGCCATCGAGTCGATCTACGAGGTACGGGCCGGGGACAACCTCGGCTGGAGCGAGCGCGAGGGCCCGTTCGTCTTCGACAAGAACCCGGCCGACCCGTGCGACGCGTACCAGCCGCTGCCGCCCGACGACGACCAGTACGGCTACACCTACCCCGTCGCCGCCTACGACCACGACCCGCCGGCCGACTGGAACTGCACCTCCGACGTCGGCCGGGCCGTCTCCGGCGGCTTCGTCTACCGCGGTGACGACCTGGACAAGCTGCGCGGCACGTACCTCTTCGGCGACCTGGTCGACGGCCGCGTCTTCGGCACGAAGACGGGCGAGATGAGGCGCGGCGCGGAGATGGCGACGATCCACCGGCTCAGGCTCTACGACGCCGCCACCGGAAACCTCGTCACGGCGCAGGACCTAGCCGGCGACACCCGCGTCGACCTGCGCTTCGGGCAGGACTCGGCGGGCGAGCTGTACCTGCTGGCGAAGGCGAACGGCAAGGTCTGGAAGGTCACCGGCACGCGCGGCCCCGCACTGCCGTAGCCGAAACAGGGAGGGCCCGTACGCAACGGGCGCGGGCGGCGGCCCGGGAAACCGGGCCGCCGCCCGCGCCCGTTCCGGCGTTCCGGGACGGACACCGGCCCGGCGGCGGCCGGACTCCCGTCGGCGCCGCGGTCGGCGCGGCGGAAGTCAGCCCTCGCCGAGGCGCAGTGCGCTCGCGCGCTTCGCGGCGCTGCGCCGGCCTGCCGCCCAGAGGGTGCGGATGTGGCCGAGGTGGCTCGCCATCAGCTCCTGGGCCGCGGTGGCGTTGCCGGCGATCATCAGGTCGAGCAGGGTGAGGTGCTCCTGCGCGGAGTCGACGAGCACGCCGGCGCGGTCGAGGTCCGTCAGGCCGTACAGCCGGGAGCGGTTGCGCAGTTCGGCGACGACGGTGACCAGGTGGTCGTTGCCCGCGAGCGCGAGCAGGCTGAGGTGGAAGCGGCGGTCTGCCTCCAGATAGCCGATGAGGTCGTGGTCGCGGGTGGCCTTGACGATGTCCTCCGCGAGCGGGCGCAGCGCCTCCAACTGCTCCTCGGTGGCCACTTCCGTCACCCGGCCCACGGTGGGGACCTCGATCAGCTCGCGGATCTCCGTGTAGTTGTCGAGGTCGCCCTCGGTCATCTCGGTGACCCGGAAGCCCTTGTTGCGCACGGCCTCGACCAGGCCCTCGCGGGCGAGGTCGAGCATGGCCTCGCGCACGGGCGTGGCCGAGACGCCGAACTCCGTGGCCAGCGCGGGCGCGGAGTAGATGACGCCGGGCCGCAGCTCTCCCGCTATCAGCGCGGCCCGCAGGGCGTTGGCGACCTGGTCGCGCAGGTGCTTCTGCACCGAGATGAGCTTGCCCCGCTTCGCCTCAGCCATGGTGCTGCCTCCGGGAGCGGCGGGAGCCCGTTGCGCGATGTGACATTGTTGTAGCGTACCCCGCCCTCCCGCCCCGGCGGCCGGGACGGAAAGTGGCTGCGGGTTCCGTACGCGGGTGTGCTCCGGCCGCGGTGGTCCGCCAGGTCAGCCCAGGCCCTCGGCGAGCAGCTTCTCCGTGACGCCCCTGACCACCGCGGCCTGTTCGTCCGTCAGCGGGGAGCGCGGCGGGCGGCAGGGACCCCCGTGCAGCCCTGCGACGTCCATGGACAGCTTGATCGCCTGCACGAACTCCGGCTTGGAGTCCCAGCGGAGCAGCGGGTGCAGGGCCCGGTAGAGCGGCATGGCCAGCGCCAGGTCGCCGCCGGTGGCGGCGCGGTAGAGGGTGGCGCAGGCGTCGGGCAGCGCGTTGGGAAAGCCGGCGATCCAGCCGACGGCACCGGCGACGGCCAGTTCCAGCAGCACGTCGTCCGCGCCGACGAGCAGGTCGAGTCCGGGCGCCAGTTCGGCGATCTCGTAGGCGCGGCGGACGTCGCCGGTGAACTCCTTGACGGCCACGATGCTCTCCTCGCCGTGCATGGCGGCGAGGAGCGCGGGGGTGAGGTCGATGCGGGTGTCGTACGGGTTGTTGTACGCGACGACCGGCAGGCCGGCCTTCGCCACCTCGGCGTAGTGCGCGCGCACCGCCGCCTCGTCCGCCCGGTACGCGGTGGGCGGCAGCAGCAGGACCGAGCCGGCGCCGGCCTCGGCCGCCCGCTCGGTCCAGCCGCGGGCCTCCGCGCTGCCGTACGCCGCCGCGCCCGCCATGACCCGGTCGCCGTCGCCGGCCGCGGCCACGGCGGTGTGCACCAGGCGGACGCGCTCGTCGTCGGTGAGGGTCTGGTACTCGCCCAGCGAGCCGTTGGTCACGACCCCGTCGCAGCCGGCGTCGAGGAGCCGGCGCACGTGCGCGGCGTAGGCGTCGAAGTCCACGGTCAGGTCGGCGCGGAGCGGGAGCGCGGCGGCGACCATGAGGCCGTGCCAGGGGCGGGACCGTTCCTGTGGGGCAGAGGTCATGGAGTTCTCCGGGTGAGTCGCGGCAGGCAGGCGCGGGCCGCGCGGGCGCGGGCCCGTGGAGAACAGTACAATGTCACATGGTTCGTTGGATACCGCCCGGACGGCCGGTGCCCCGCCGTCCGCGCGCCAGGCGCGCGGACGGCGTCGCTCACCGCCTCCTCCCGGCGTCGAGTTCGATGGCGAGCGGGGTGGCGGTGAAGACCGAGGAGTACGTGCCCGCGGCGATGCCGACGAGGAGCGCGAGCGCGAAGTCGGTGAGGGCGCCGCCGCCGAGCAGCGCCAGCGCGGCGAGGATGAAGACGGCGCCCATGCCGGTGTTCACGGTGCGCGGCAGGGTCTGCAGGATCGCCGTGTTCGCGGCCGTGCGGAACGGCTTGCGGCGGTCGGCGGCGACGAGTTCGCGGACGCGGTCGTACAGGACGACGGAGTCGTTGACGGAGTAGCCGATGACCGTGAGCAGGGCGGCGAGGAAGACGCCGTCGATCGGTTTGCCGAGCCAGGCGAAGACGCCGACGAGGATCACCGCGTCGTGGACGAGCGCCGCGACCGCGGAGGTGGCGTACGTCCAGCGGAAGCGGACGGCGAGATAGACCAGTTGGGCGGCGAGCACGACGCCGAGCGCGATGAACGCGCCGGTGCGCAGCTCCTCGCCCAGGCTGGGCCCGATCATCTCGTCGCGGACCATCTCCGCGCCGCCGCCCAGCTCGTCCACCGCGGCGGTGACCTCGGCCGCCTCGTCGTCGGAGAGTTCCTCCGTACGGACGGTCAGCTCGCTGTCGCCCGAGGTGTTGACGACGGCACGCGGCTGCCCGGCGTCGGCGAGCGCGGCGCGGGCGTCGTCGGCGTCGACGGGCTGCGTGGTGGCGTACTCGATGAGCCGGCCGCCGGTGAACTCCACGCCGAAGTCCAGCCCGCGGGCCACGATGCCGCTGCCGGCCAGCAGCAGGGCGACGCCGGAGAGCGCGAGCCAGCGGCGCGAGTGGCGCATGAGCTTCGGGTCGCGCCGGACCAGCCAGGCCCGTACCCGGCCGTGGCCCGCGATCCCGGAGCGGCCGGGGCGTACCCGCAGGGCGCGGCGGCCCGCGGCGTACTCGGCGAGGACCCGGGTGACGACCAGGGCGCTGAACATCGAGGCCAGCACGCCGATCGCGAGCGTGACGCCGAAGCCGCGGACAGGCCCGGAGGCCAGGAGGAAGAGCAGCCCGGCGGCGATGAGCGTGGTGACGTTGGAGTCGGCGATGGCGCTGAACGCCTTGCGGAATCCGCCGGCCAGCGCGGTGCGCACGGTCGGCCGCCGGCCGGCGGCGTACTCCTCCCTGGCCCGCTCGAAGACGAGCACGTTCGCGTCCACGGCCATGCCGATGGCCAGCACGAAGCCGGCGAGCCCGGGCAGGGTGAGGGTGGCGCCGAGGGCGGCCAGGGCGGCGTACGAGATCAGCGCGTAGCAGGCGAGGGCGACGGTGGCCAGGAAGCCCAGCAGCCGGTAGACGACGATGATGAAGACCGAGGTGAGGGCGGCGCCGATGAGCGCGGCCCAGGCGCTGGCGGAGATCGCGTCGGCGCCGAGGGTCGGGCCGACGGTGCGCTGCTCGACGGTCTCCAGCGGCATGGGCAGGGCGCCGCCGTTGACGAGCAGGGCGAGTTCGCGGGCCTCGTCGCGGCCGAAGTCGCCGGTGATCTGGGTGGAGCCGCCGGTGATGCCGGTGCGGCAGCCGACGCCGGGGTCGACCTGGGGCGAGGAGATGACCTTGCCGTCGAGGACGGTGGCGATGCGGCGCGCCTGGTCGCCGGGGGGCGCGCACGCGGCGGCGCCGGTCAGTCCGGCCCAGCCGGAGCCGCCGTCGCCGTCGAAGCCGACGGTGACGAACCAGCCGCGGGCCTGCTGGGTGTCGAAGAGCGCCCCGGCGTCGGCGACGTCGGCGCCGGTGAGCGCGGCGGGCCCGAGGCGCAGCGGCTGCCCGGCCTCGTCGCGCAGCACCTTGCCGTCCGCTTCCTCGCCGTCCGTTCCCTTGCCGTCCGTTCCCTTGCCGTCTGCTCCCTTGCCGTCCGCCGCGGTGCCGTCCGCGAGGCCGAGGACGGGGTGGAAGGTGAGCTGGGCGGTACGGCCGAGGAGGTCGGCGGCCTCGCGGGGGTCCTGGACGCCGGGCAGGTCGACGATGATGCGGTCCTCGCCGGAGCGGGTCAGGGTGGGCTCGGTGACGCCGAGGGCGTCGACGCGGTTGCGCAGCACTTCGAGGGTGTGGTCGGTGGTGTCCGCGTCGGCCTTCGCGGCGTCGGAGTCGCGGGCCTCCAGGACGATCTGGGTGCCGCCGCGCAGGTCGAGCCCCAGGTGTACGGGGACGAGGACGGCGACGGCGACGGAGAGGGCGAGCACGGCGAGGGCCAGCACGGCCCGCACGCGGGTAGCGCGTGTCATGGGGTTTGCTCCAGCCAGGCATGGCGCGGTGGCCCGCGTGCGCGGGGGCGCGCCGGGGTGGACGAAAAGGGGGTGGTGTCAGATGCCTGGAACCGGCGGAGGTGCGCGTTCCCCGCCGGGAGCGGGGCTGAAGCCGGGGAGGGTGCCGCCGTCCGGCGGGGCCGGAGCGGGGACGGAGGGGGTACGGGGGAGGTCGTACGGGGGCCGGGGTACGGCGACGAACGGCGCGCAGGGGCGCTCCGCGGGGGCGCCGCGCTGGCCCTGCTGGGGTGCGGCGTGGTCCTCGGGCCCGGCACCGGGGGCGTCGGCGAGGTGCTGATCGGCGCCCGGGGCGGGCTCGCCGACGACGTCGAAGGCGGCACCGTACGGCGAAGGACCGCCGAACACCGCCGCCCCGCCACCCTGCCCGGCGCCGGCCCCGAGCACACCGGCGACGGCGAGCACGACGGCGACGACCACACCCCGCCACCGGCCCCCACCCGGGGAGCCGGGACCGACCGCGCGCGCGTACCTGCTCATACGCGGTCTCCTAGGTAGCCGGACGGGGCCCGCAGCGCGGGCACGAACAGGCCACCCTACCCACCCCCGCCCGGCAAAGACACCCGCCCCCGCCGCCCCCGGCAACGGGGGCCCGGCGCCCGGCGGATGCGGCGGCGCATAGGGAAGGTTTGTCATGGGCATGTCTATACGCGTAGACGGCGCGGGGTGCTCGAACCCGCGTCAACCGTAGTGCAGTTCGACACCGGCGGACCTCGCCGGCTCTCCCTCGGTCGCACACGCTCCTCCTCACCCCCCTGGAGGCCCTGTTGCCCGGATCCCCGGCGATATCCCCGCGCGGCCTGATCGCCGCGCTCGCCCTGCTGGCCCTCGCCCTCGGTGTCGCGCTCGGTGCGGCGCCGCCGGCGGCGGCGTTCCCGCCCGACGTGCCGCCCAAGGCGCAAGTGCAAGCCGAGCTCAACAGCCTGACGGTGGCCGCGGAAGGCTCGATGACCGGCTACTCCCGTGATCTCTTCCCCCACTGGACCACCGTCTCCGGCACCTGCAACACCCGCGAGACGGTCCTCAAGCGCGACGGCACCAACGTCACCACGGGCGCCGACTGCTACCCCACCGGCGGCTCCTGGTACAGCTACTTCGACGGCGTCACCCGCAGCTCGCCCGCGGACATCTCCATCGACCACATCGTGGCCCTGGCCGAGGCATGGCGATCCGGCGCGAGTTCGTGGACCACGGCCCGCCGCCAGCAGTTCGCCAACGACCTCACCGGCCCGCAGCTCATCGCGGTGACCACCGAGGTCAACAGCTCCAAGGGCGACCGCGACCCGGCCGACTGGAAGCCCCCGCGCACCGCGTCCTGGTGCGGATACGCCAAGTTCTGGATCCACACCAAGTACCGCTGGAACCTGAAGATCGACTCCGCGGAGAAGTCCGCGGTGCAGAGCATGCTCAACGGCTGCTCGTACTAGGGTCTGTCTTCGATCTCGCGTCGTTCGCCCGCGGGGCGGGCGGGGCAGGGGGCACCGCCCACGCCCCAGGGGCGTAGGGGGAGGCTGTGCGTGCGATCGCAAAGGCGGAGAGCCGACCGCATAGATCCTCTTCGGCCGATCCCGACAACGCGGCGAGCGTGCGTGCCAGGCTCCCCCACAGCGCGCTGCGCGCCCGTGGGCGGTGCCCCCAGCCGCAGGCGGGAGAGTGAGGACAGACCCCAGACACCACCGCCGGGCGCCCCGGCCGACAGCCGGGGTGCCCGGCGCCGCCGGGTCCGGTCAGTTGAGCACGCGCAGCACGGCCCGTACGGCTCCCGAGATCCCCCGGCCGATCCACCCGAGCACCCCCAGCGACACGGCCGCGCCCGCGCCTTCCGCGGCCACGTCGGCCCGGCTCGACCCGGCCCGGCGTGCCGGGCAGGAACGGGGCCAGCGGCGCTTCCCCGCACCGCACTTCCTGCACGTCGCCACGAACTCGATCCCCCCGCTGCTCCCGGCCCGAGGCCCCGTACGGCGTCCGGATCAGGTTACACAGCGGGCTGCGGGCCCTCGCGGGACAGGTCGCGCCGGTACCACGTGCCCTGCTTGCCGCCGAGGTGGGCGGGATCCGCCGGCCCCGCGGCTGCGAAACCCGCCTTGATCAGCACCCTGCGGGACGCGGCGTTCCCGTGGACGATGGCCGCGCGCAGGGTGTGCAGGCCGTACGCGCCCGGCGCCCGGCGGCACAGCTCCCGGACGGTCGCGGTCGCCAGCCCGCGGCCGGTGGCGTGTTCCGCGACCCGGTAGCCGAGTTCCGCAGTCCCGTCCTCGATGTCGACCAGGTTGAACCTGCCGAGCACCGCGCCGTCCTCGCCGACCAGCACGTGGAAGGCGCAGACGCCGGCCTCCTGCTCCGCCAGCAGCGCGCCGAACCGGTCCGGGAAACGGTCGAAGAAGGCGTCGCCGCGGTCGGGGACCGCAGCCGCGAAGTAGGCACGGTTCGCCAGCTCGAACGCCAGGACCGCGGGCGCATGTCCGGCACGCAGCCGCTCCAGCTCGGGCATCGTCCGACTCTATCCGCGCGGCCCCGCGGAAGGCCCCCGGTTTTTTCGCCGGGGGGCGGCGTCAGCGGGCGCCGTCCGGCAGGCGCGCGCCGTCCGCCGGGGCGAAGTAGTGCAGCGCGCCTCGGGACGCATGGCGAGGTCCACGGTGTCGCCGGACTCGACCGGCATGTCCGCCGGGACACGGGCGCACAGCAGCCGCTCGCCCCCGGCACCGGCCGGGCCCGCCGGGCGGTCCTCCGGGCGGGGAGGGAGCGCCAGATATTTGAAAATGAAAACCGTTACGATGTATCCTGCGGGCATGGCCAGCAACGAGCTCCGTCCGGTGATCAAGCTCCGCTCCACGGCGGGCACCGGCTACACCTACGTCACCCGCAAGAACCGCCGGAACGACCCGGACCGGCTGCTCCTGCGCAAGTACGACCCCGTCGCGCGCCGGCACGTGACCTTCCGCGAAGAGCGCTGAGCCGCGCGCAGAAAGGAGCCGACCAGCATGAAGACCGGTATCCACCCCTCCTACGGGCCCGTCGTCTTCCGCGACCGGGCGGCGGGGTTCGCCTTCCTCACGCGGTCCACCGCTACCGCCGGGCCCACCGTCGTCTGGGAGGACGGCAACACCTACCCCGTCATCGACGTGGAGGTCTCCTCCGCCAGCCACCCCTTCTACACCGGCAGGACCAAGGTGCTGGACACCGCCGGCCGCGTCGAACGGTTCCGCCGCCGCTACGCCCCCCGGGAGCAGTGACCCATGGCGGAGGATCCGTCGCCGCTTCCCGTCGTCGTCGTCGCCGGGCTTCATCGCGAGGCCCGGCGGCGGGCCGTCGAGACCCTGCTGCGGGCCGTCCCCGGCGCCGTCGCCGTGCACCACGACCTGGACGCGATCGAGGACGGCCGCGTGCCGCGCACCCTGCGGGACGCGGACGGGGTACGGGAGCGGGGGCGGCCCCGCATGACGGCGCCCTGCGCCTGCTGCGCGGTCCGCGACGACCTCGTGCCCACGCTGCTCTCCCTGGCCGTCGGCGGCACGTATCCGCTGGTCGTCGTCGAGCTGTGGGACTCGGTCGAGCCGCGCGCCCTCGCCGAGTTGATCGCCGCCGCACCCGCGGAGGCCCTCCGGCTCACCGGGGTGGTCACCGTCGTCGACGTCGACTCGCTCGTGCCGTACCTCACCTGCGGCGAGGACCTCGCCGAGCAGGGCCTGGCCCTGGCGCCCACCGACCGGCGCACCGTCGCCGACACCTTCGCCCGCCAGCTCGAATACCCACCGCTGCTGGCCGTGACCTGCCTCGGCGACCCCGACCCCGCCGACGTCGCGCTGCTCGACCAGCTCCACGCCACCGCCCGCCGCGTGTCCCTCGGCTCGCCGGAGCTGGCCCGCGCGGCGCTGGCCGGGGTCGACGTGGACGCCGCCGCGACCCGCCACCACCCCGCCTGCGCCCTGCTGCCGCAGGAGGCCGACGGGCACGGCGTGGCCACCCTCGTCTGGCGGCGCGCCCGACCTCTGCACCCCGGCCGGCTCTACGCCGCCCTGGAGGACCTCACCTGCGCCGCCGTACGCAGCCGGGGGCGCCTGTGGCTCGCCGACCGCCCGGACGCCCTGCTGACCTGGGACGCCACCGGCGGCGCGCTCTGCATCGAGCACGCGGGACCGTGGCTGGCCGCGCTGCCCGAGGCCGCCTGGGAGCTGGAGCCCGCCGCGCGCCGGGTCGCCGCCGCCCTCGACTGGCACCCCGAGCACGGCGACCGCGGCCAGCACCTCACCTTCACCGGCCCGGGCCTGGACCGCACCACGCTCCGCCGGATGCTCGACTCCTGCCTGCTCACCGACGCCGAGTACGCCGCGGGCCCGGACGGCTGGCGGGCGCTGTCGACCGCCTTCGACGCCCTGCTGGGCATCCCCGTCTGACCCGGTCAGCCCGCAGGCTGTACGAGGCGGGTCTCGTAGGCGAAGATCGCGGCCTGGGTGCGGTCCCGCAGCCCCAGCTTCTCCAGGATCCGGCCCACATGGGTCTTGACCGTGGACTCGGCGACCACCAGGCGGGCCGCGATCTCGGCGTTGGACAGCCCCTGCGCGATGAGGGCCAGCACCTCCGTCTCGCGGCCCGTGAGACCGGCGACGCGGGTCTCCGCCGGGAGGTTCAGCACCGGCTTGCGCTCGGCGAAGGCGGTGATCAGGCGCTTGGTGACGGTGGGCGCGAGCAGGGCCTCGCCGGCGGCGACGACGCGGACGCCCTCGGCGAGCTGGCGGGCCGAGGCGTCCTTGAGGAGGAAGCCGCTGGCGCCGGCGCGCAGCGCCTCGTAGACGTACTCGTCGAGGTGGTACGTGGTGAGGATCAGGACCTTGGTGCCGAGCCCGGCGCCGGCGATCCGGCGGGTCGCCTCCAGCCCGTTCACCTCCGGCATCCGGATGTCCATGAGCACGACGTCGGGTGCGAGCAGGCCCACCTGCTCCACCGCCTCCCCGCCGTCGGCGGCCTCGCCGACGACCTCGATGCCGGGCTGGGCGTCGAGCAGCACGGTGAACCCCTCGCGCACCATGGACTGGTCGTCGGTGATGAGCACCCGGATGGTCACGTGCCGAACGCCTTCTCGCGGATGCCGTCGGCGGGTGCGGCCACGGGAGCGTCGGCGAGGGCTTCGTGGGGGTCGTCGGTGAGGAGCAGCACCGCCACCTCGTAGCCGCCGTCCGGGGTCTCCCCCGCGGTCATCCGGCCGCCCAGCATCGCGACGCGCTCGCGCATCCCCGCGACGCCCTGCCCGGCACCGGGCGACGGCGGCCGCTCGCCGGCCGGCGCCTCGTTGACGATCCGCAGGGCGAGACCGCCCAGGACGTACGACAGCTCGACCTTCGCGGGGGCGCCCGGCGCGTGGCGCAGGACGTTGCTCAGGGCCTCCTGGACGATGCGGTAGGCCGACAGCTCGACGCCCTGCGGGAGTTCACGCCGCGCGCCGGTGACGGTCTTCTCGACGGCCAGGCCCGCGTCGCGGACGTTGCCGAGCAGCCGGTCCAGGTCGGCGAGGGTCGGCTGGGGGGCGGACGGCGTCCCGTAGTCCTCGGTGCGTACGACGCCCAGGACGCGCCGGAGTTCGGCGAGCGCGGCGACGGCGTTCTCCCGGATCGTCGCGAAGGACGCGGTCAGTTCGGGCGGCGGGTTCTTTACCCGGTAGGGGGCGGCCTCCGCCTGGATCGCGACGACGGACATGTGGTGCGCGACGACGTCGTGCAACTCGTGCGCGATGGACGTGCGCTTCTCCAGCCGCGTACGCCGGGAGCGCTCCTGGGCGGTGAGCGCCCCGCTGGCCTCGGCACGGCGGCTGGCGGCGGTCCAGCCGCGTACGGAGACGGCGACGGCGATCACGACGGCGGAGGCGACGGCCATCTGGACGGCGTTCACTTCATCACGGGACCGCAGGCTCAGCCAGGACCCGACGAGACCGCACAGGGTCGTGAGGAGCCACATCGCCACGGCGGTGCCGACGCTTCGGCGCAGCGCGGCGATCGCGAGCACCACGAGGTGCGAGACGAAGGTCGCTTCCCCCCAGGGCCAGTCGTCCGCCGAAGTGATCGTCGCCGCGATGGCGAAGCACACCACCAGGGAGAGCCACCAGGCGCCGACCGGCCGGAAGAGGACCAGCAGCAAGGGGAGCGCCGCGGCCAGGCTGACGGGCAGACCGATATGGCCGCCTTCCAGGGTGCCCGCGAACGGATCGTGGGTCCCGAACTCGTCGTAGTACTCGCTGTCGCTCATCCCGTACCAGCCGCTGCCCCAGCCGAAGAGGTACAGGGCAAGCGCGACGATCGCCATGTGCGGCAGCCGGACGACCACGCGCCTGACGGCGGGGGGCATGCCTCTCACCACCGGCGCGTCCGGGGGCAGCGCGGGCTGCGGCGTCAGCGCGAACGCTTCCCTGAACAGCTCGCGGCGCGTCGTACGCGTCCGGAGGCCCAGCAGCCGCAGGCCGTCCCGGATCACCTCGAACTCGCCGCGGACGCGGGGGGCTTTGTGTGTCGACTCGGTCACCCGCACACCGTACGGGCGTGCGCGGCGCGGCGGCGTCCTTCCGGATAGGGATCCGGGCGGGTCCTCCTCAGGTACTACGCCGGGTCGCAGCGGCCGGGCCGGGCGTAGACCGTGACGCGCGCGCCGTGGACCTCCGTGGTGCCGCAGAGGCGGAAGTGCGCCCGCAGGACCGCCCGTTTCACCTCCTCGACGGGGGCGGCGTCGGCCGGTTCGCCGGCCGGGGCGCGCAGCGCGACGATCCGCTCGGCCGTGAGCATCCGGGCGCGGACGGCGGCGGGCGGCAGCTCCACGCCGTAGAGGGTCCCGGACGCGCGCGGGTCCTCCCGCACCGCGAGGTCGACCAGCCCGGCGTACGCCGCGGGGGCGGCCGCCTGCCAGCCACGGCGCCTGCCCGGCATGAAGAGCAGCCCGTCACCGGGCCGCCCCTGCGCCTGGACGGCGCGGGCGATGGCGGCCAGGTCGTCCTGGCGGCTCTCCGGGCCGCGCAGATGCAGCCCGACCGGAACCAGCGCCACCAGCACGCCCGCCGCGGCGAGTGCGGCGAGCAGCCGCCGGTGGCACCGGCGGCGCCAGAGGTGGTCCAGCGCCGCGCCGAGGAGCAGCGCGAGGCCGGCCTCCTCGTAGAGGACGTAACGGGAGACGTAGAGCGGCATGATCGCGGAGGAGAGCAGCAGGAGTCCGCCGGGCAGGATCAGCAGCGCCAGCGCCAGGGACCGCACCAGCCGCGCGGCCGCCGGGAGGAGCGCGGCGCAGAGCAGGCCGGCGAGGGCGGGGACGACGTAGCCGAGGAGCGCGCCGGCGCCGGGCGGTCCGATCCAGGCGACCTGCGCCGACTGCCGGGAGCTGAGCACGGCGAGCGGGGCCAGCGCCGCCGCCACCGCGCCCGCCGTCCAGGTCCAGGCGGGTGGCGGAGGACGGCGGGCGGCGGGCGCGCACATCGCCGGGGCGGCCCCGGCCGCGACGGAGGTCGCCGCCCTCGCTGCATCACGCGGACTGAAGGGCGCTCCCTTCGCGTGGGGCGGCGGCCCGCCGCCATCGGGCGGTCCTGGTCCGTGCGCCCAAGGCCCGCGGATGCCGCAGTGGACGTAGCAGCCGGCTCCAGCGCACGCCTCTTGGCCCGGTCGGCACCCCGCTGGGCGAGCAGCGCCCCCAAAAGAACCCCCGCCACGCCGGTGATCGCAATCGGTACCGCCCCCACACCCATGGGATCACCCTCGGCGGCGGGGCCGCGCCTCGCCATTATTGCGCAACAGAAGGTTGCGAATTGCCGCTGCGACCGCTAGCGTGATGCGCAACCGATGGTTGCTTATTGGAGGTCGTTGTGGAGTTCGGAAAGCTGGAGCGCGAGATCCGTATCGATGCGGCACCGGAGATCGTGTTCGAGGTGGTGAGCCGTCCCGAGCACATCAAGATGTGGTGGTCCGACGATGCGTCGTTCGAGCCCGCGCCGGGCGCGGTCGGCGAACTGGTGTGGGGCGACCGCGCTACGGTTCAGACGATCACGGTGGTCGACGTGGAACCGCCCCACAGGTTCACGTTCCGCTGGGTCGCCCCTGATGGTCAGCCGGCCGATGCGGACAACTCTCTCCTGGTCACCTTCGAGCTGGAGCCCTCCGGCGACGGCACGATCCTGCGCCTGACCGAGAGCGGCTGGCGGGAGAAGGGCTGGGAAGCCGCTGTGCTCGAGGATGCCTTCCACGACCACGAGCGCGGCTGGGACCTGTTCCTGCCCAGGCTGCGGAAGTACGCCCCTTCCGCGGTGACGCGATGACCGTCGCCGTCGACGACGAACTCTGGTCGGCGATCGGCGACCCGATCAGGCGCCGCCTGCTCGACCTGCTGCTCGCGGAAGGAGTAGGTACGCCGACCAGCCTGAGCGATCGCCTCCCGGTCACACGCCAAGCGGTCGCCAAGCACCTGGGCGTCCTCGATCGCGCCGGCCTCGTGCACGCGACGCCGATAGGCCGAGAGCGGCGCTACGAGGTCGACGAGGCGCAGCTCGCCCGCGCCGTCCGGCAACTGAACGAGGTCGGCAAGACCTGGGATGCGCGGCTGAACCGCATCAAGCGCATCGCGGAACAGATCCAGCGCCAGAAACACGACCGAGAAACACGACCGAGAAACACGACCGACCGACAGGCCACCGCACCTTTGGAGGACACATGACCGGACTGCTGCTTCGCGACAAGAACGCTGTGATCTACGGAGGCGGGGGCGCCATCGGCGGCGCCATCGCACGGGTATTCGCCCGGGAAGGCGCGAGAGTCTTCATCGCCGGGCGGACGCAGGCGAAGCTCGACGCCGTGGCGCGTGACGTCACCGCCGCGGGCGGAACAGTCAGGGCCGCGAAGGTCGACGTTCTCGATGAACAGGCGGTCGAAAAGCACGCCGATGAGATCGCAGCGACGGTCGGCGGCATCGACATCGCCCTCAACGCCGTGAGCGTCATGCATGACCAGGGGACCTTGCTGGCGGACCTCTCGCTGGAGGAGTTCATGCGGCCGGTCGACGGCTTCCTGCGGACGCTCTTCATCACCAGCAAGGCCGTGGCACGGCACATGGGTCACGAGCGACCCGGTGTCATCCTGACGCTGTCCGAGCCGGGTTCCAAACTGGCTGTGGGCGGCATCTTGGGGCACAGCGTGAGCGCGGCTGGCAAGGAGGCTTTCTCGCGAGTTCTGGCCGCGGAGCTGGCACCCAGCAACATCCGGGTGATCTGCATCCGTCCACACGCTGTCGTCGATGCGCCGGAAGCGGGTTCCTACACCAAGGAGCTCTTCGAGCAAACCGCGGCAGCGGCCGGGCAGTCGGTCCAGGAACTGCTCGAAGACGGGGCGATGGCGCAGATGACGCTGCTCAAGAGGCTGCCCACACTCTCCGAAATCGCCGAGACGGCCGCGTTCCTGGCTTCGGACCGAGCCGGAGCCATGACCGGTGCCATCGCCAATCTGTCCGCCGGCGCACTTGTCGACTGAGGCCGCTGTGACCGATCAGGCCGACAAGGCCGAGCTGCTTCGTTCCCTGCACATCCCGGGCGTTCCGCTGATGCTGCCGAACGCCTGGGACGTGGGCAGCGCCCGCGCCGTCGCCGCCGCGGGCTTCCCCGTGGTCGCGACCGCGAGCAACGCGTCGACACCTCCGCCCCCGAGGAGCGCAACCGCGCCCGGGTCGCGGGCCGGTACCTGAAGCGCATCCGGTACGGGAACACCGAGCCCGGCACCTCCGCCGACTTCTGCTTCGAGGTGGTCTTCGGCTACGGGGAGCACGACGAGGACGCGCCCGCTCCCGGCGAGGTCCTTCCGTGGCCGGTGCGCGCCGACCCGTGGTCGACCCGCCGGCCCGGCTTCGAGGTGCGCACGTACCGGCTCTGCCGCCGCGTGCTGATGTTCCACCGGACCCCCGAACTCGGGCCCCGGCCGCAGTCGGCGAGCGCCCTGCTGCTCGGGTACGACGAGGACCCGGCCGCCACCAGGCTGGTCTCCCTCACGCACCGCGGCTACGTGCCGGACGGGCGTGGCTACGCGTACGCGGAGCTGCCCCGGCTCACCTTCGGCTACACCGGGCGGACCGGCTGATCGAATACGGCTGCGGCGCCCGTACCTCCTACGCCTACGAGCGCTCACCGCGGGCCTGCACCGGGCGGCGCCCGGCGGGGCCGGGGTCCCGCCGCCGGGCGCGTGGTTCCCCGCGCACGAACTCCCCGCGCCGCGCCGGTGGTTCGGCCCCACGGAGGGCGCCGTGCCGCTGGCGGACGGCGGGGCGCAGGCTGTCCTCTGCCGAACTCTTCGACCCGGCCACCGGCGAGTGGACCTGCGCCGCGCCCATGGCCGACTCCCGTAGCGCCCATCCCCTGGGGCCGCTCCAGGACGGCCGGGTGCCCGGCGCCGGCGGCCGACGGAGCATCGGCCGCGGCCGGGGCATCGTTCTGCGAGCTGAACGACCCGGCGCCCGACGCCGGGACGCGCACCGCCAGCCTGGCCGCCGCCCGCGCGGGACACCAGGCGACGCCGCTGGCCGTCGGCACCGTGCTCGCCACGGGCGGCACGGTCCGCTCGGGCCGCGCCACCGGCGCCCGGCGCGGACGAACTGACCGCCACCACCGGGGTCTTCCGGATCTGAGCGGGGACGCGCGCGCCGCCCTGCCCCGCGGCCCTCCGCACCGGCCCCCGCCCAGGCGAGGGCCGGTTCTCCGCGTCCGCCACCGGGTCCGGAGAGCCGAGGCTTCCCCTTCCCGGCCCGGTGTGGCATCTTGTACGTACAACAGATACGTACAAGTTCGGCGCCCGCGCCGTCCTGATGCCGACGAGGAGGTTGGCGTGAGCGGTCCAGAGAAGTCCAGGGTCCCCCTGTTCGCCACCATGCAGCGCATACCTGGCGGACTGATGCTGATCCCGCTGATCCTCGGCGCGGTCTTCGGCACCTTCGCCCCCGGGGCCCTCGGGATCGGCAGCTTCACCACCGCGCTCTTCCAGGACAGCGCGCTGCCCCTCATCGCCCTTCTGATCTTCGCGACGGGTACCCAGGTCTCCCTCCGCACCGGCGGCCCGATCCTCGCCCACGCGGGCACGGTGCTGCTGATGAAGAGCCTGATCCCGGCCACGCTGGTGGTGCTGCTCGGGCTCGGCGTCGGCCTCGACGGGCTGCTGGGCGTCTCGCTGCTCGCCCTGCTCGCCTCGATGGACAACAGCAACGGCGGCCTGTGGCTCGCCTTCTCCGGGCAGTACGGCGACGAGCGGGACCGCGGCGCGTACGTGGCGAGCGCCGTCAACGACGGGCCCTTCCTCACGCTCCTCTTCCTCGGCGCCTCCGGCCTCGGCGACATCCCGTTCCTCGCCCTGCTCGGCGCGATCGTCCCGTTCCTGCTGGGCGTGCTGGTGGGCAACGTCGACGCCGAGTGGCGCAAGGTCGTCCAGCCGGTGCCGAACATCGTGATCCCGTTCTTCGCGTTCTCCCTCGGCACCGGCATCGACCTCGGCGACATCGTCACCGGCGGCGTGACCGGCCTGCTCCTCGGCCTGGTCATCGCGCCGTTCACCGGCTGCCTGGTCTACCTCGGCTACCGGTACATCCTGCGCCGCGGCACCATGTCCGGCCTCGGCTTCGCCGCCGGCACCACCGCGGGCAACGCCATCGCCACCCCCGCCGTCGTGGCCGCCGCGGACCCCCGGTTCGAGGAGTACGTCGGCACCGCCACGGCACAGGTCGCGGCGTCAGCCCTGGTCACGGCGATCGTCGCGCCGCTGCTCGCGGCGTACATGCTGAAGCGGAAGGGCGCCCTGCGGCAGGGTGGCGTCCCGGACGAGCCGGCGGACGCAGCCGGGGCGTCCGTGACGGCCGTCGCAGCAGACGCGGACACCACCGCGGGGGGCCTCGCGGACCGCCCGGAGCAGGAGCAGCGCGCATGACGTACGAGGTGGCGATCGTCGCCGACGACCTCACCGGCGCCGGCGACACCGCCGTGCAGTTCGCCGGGGCGGGCTGGCCCACCCTGCTGCGGCTGGGCGGGGACCGGCCCGGGGACACCGAAAGCGGCGGTGACGTCGCCGTCGTGGCGATCACCACGGACTCCCGCGCCCGGCCGCCCGCCGGGGCGGCGGACCTCGTACGCGAAGCGACCACCGGGCTGCTGCGCCGCGGCGTGACCCACCTCTTCAAGAAGGTCGACTCGACGGTGCGCGGGCCGGTCCGCGCCGAGATCGACGCCATGCTCGACGTGCTCTCCCCCGGCACCGTCGCGCTCGTGTGCCCCGCCTTCCCTGCCGTGGGCCGCACCGTCGTGGACGGCGTCCTGCTGGTCGGGGGACGCCCGGTCGGCGAGACCGCGGTGGGCCGGGACCCGGTGACGCCCGTGACGGTCAGCCATCTGCCGACGCTGCTGGACGCGCCGCTCGTACGCCTCGATCCGCGGGGCGCACCCGCCGCCTGGGCCGCGGAGGTCCGCGCGGCGGGCAGCCGGATCGTCGTGCTCGACGCCGCGGACGACGCGGACCTGGACCGGATCGCGCGGAGCGTCGCGGACCTCGGCGAGCGGGCGCTGGCCGTCGGCTCCGCGGGCCTGGCGGGCCCGCTGGCCGCCCGGTGGCGGCGGGAGGCGCGGGCGCCCGGCGCCGCGCCGGAGGACCGCGCGGGCTCCGTGCCCGCCAGGGATCCCGCGGGCACCGCCCTCGTGGTCGTGACCAGCCTGCACGACGCCTCCCGCGCGCAGGCCGAAGCCCTCGCCGCGCACTCCGCGGAGCACCTGCGGCCCACCGCCCGGGACCTCACCGAGGACGACGCGTGGGCCGGGTTCCTCGACCGGGTGCGGACAGCCGCGGCCGGCCGTCCGGACACGCTGCTGCTGAGCACCCCGGACCGGGGCGCCACGGCCGTCGACCCGGAACTGGTCGCCCGCCGGGTCTCGGACGCCGCCGCGCACGCGGTGGCCGCCGGCTCGGTCGCCGGCCTCGTCGCCACCGGAGGCGACGGCGCCCGCGCGGTCCTGGCGCGCCTCGGCGGGACCGGGATCAGGCTGTACGACACCGTCGAGCCGGGCGTGCCGGTCGGCGTCGTCGTCGGCGGCCCGGCCGCCGGGCTGCCCGTGGCCACCAAGGCCGGGGGCTTCGGCAGCCCCGACGTACTGATCAAGGCCGCGCAAGCGGTGCGAACGGAGAGGAGTCACCGGTGAACGACCCGCAGGTGCCCACGCTTGCCCTCACCCTGGGCGACGTGGCCGGAATCGGACCGGAGATCACGGCCCGTACCCTGCTGCACCACGACGAACTGCGCGGCGTCAGCCGGCCGGTCGTGATCGGCGACGCCGACGCCGTCCGCAGGGCCGTCGCGCTCATCGGCGAGGACCCGGGCGCGGTGCGCGTCGTCGACTCGCCCCGCGACGCCGGGAACGAGCCGGGGACCATCGACCTGGTGCAGGACGGCCCCTCCCTGGGCGCGGTCCCCTACGGCGAACTCAGCGCGGCGGCCGGCGACGGCTCCGCCCGCTTCGTCAAGCGCGCGTGCGCGCTGGCCCGCGAGGGACTGGTCGACGGCATCGTCACCGCGCCGCTGAACAAGGCCGCCATGCACGCCGGCGGCCACCTCTGGCCGGGGCACACCGAGCTGCTGGCGCACGAGTTCGGCGTCGAGAACTTCAGCCTCGTGCTCTCCGCGGGCGAGCTGTACTTCTTCCACCTCACCACCCACGTGTCCCTCACCGAGGCCATCGCCGGGGTCTCCCCCGCGCGTACGGACAACGTCCTGCGCCTCGTCGGTTCGTTCGCCCGCGCCCTCGGCCTGCCCGAGGAGCCGATCGGCGTCGCCGGACTCAACCCGCACGCGGGCGAGAACCGCCTCTTCGGCGACGAGGACGCCGACGTGCTGGCTCCCGCGGTGGAGCGGGCGAACGCCGCGGGGATCCGCGCGGTCGGGCCGCTGCCCGCCGACGCGCTCATCCCCGCCGCGGTGAAGGGCGCGTGGAAGTTCGTCGTCGTCTGCTACCACGACCAGGGGCACGCCCCCTTCAAGGCGGTGTACGGCGACGACGGCGTGAACATCACCGTCGGCCTGCCCGTCGTCCGGGTCTCCGTCGACCACGGCACGGCCTTCGACATCGCGGGCAAGGGCGTGGCCCGGGAGGCGAGTCTGGTGCTGGCCACCCGGCGCGCGGCCGAACTGGCGGCGGGCTGGGGCCAGGTGTGGCGGACCGCGCAGGCGGGCGAGTCGGCCGCGGCGAGCGCGGCAGCCGCCGTGGAGCGGCCGGGGACGGCCTCGTAGACTCCGGGCGATATGGCAGTCGACAGAAGTGACCCGCGGCCCCTGCACCAGCAGGTGGCCCAGTCCCTGCGCCAGCAGATCCTGGGCCACGACCTGCCGCCGGGGGCGCCCCTGCCGAGCGAGGCCGAGCTGTGCGCCACCTTCGGCGTCGGGCGCAGCGTCGTACGCCAGGCGGTGGCGGGGCTGGCGGCCGACGGCCTGGTCATCCGCCGGCAGGGGCGGCCGACACTGGTGGCGTCGCCGGCCGAGTACCGGCGGCTGGTGCAGCGGGCGACGGGGCTCTCCGACCAGTTCGCCGTCGCCGGGCAGGAGTTGCGCACCGTCGTCCGGACGCTGGACCCCGGCACCCCGCCGCCGCGCGCGCAGGCGTTCCTGCATACCGCGGACGCGCTGAAGCTGGAGCGCCTCCGCCTCGTCGGCGGCGACCCGCTGGCGTACGTACGCACCTGGCTGCCCGCCGCGAAGGTCCCGGGGCTGCGCGCCGAGGACCTGACCGACGCCTCGCTGCACCGGCTGCTCACCCGCAACTACGGGCTGCGGCCGGTCAGCGGGCGGCGGCAGGTCCGCGCGGTCGCGGCCGACGACATGCTCGCGGAGGCCCTGCGCACCGAGCCGGGCGGCCCGCTGCTGATGCTCGAAGGCGAGACCACGGACCAGCACGGGCACGCGCTGGAGTGGTTCACCACCTGGCACCGCGCCGACCGCGTGGTCTTCGACATCGACGTCTCCGAGACCAGCGAGACCGTACGGCTGAGCGCGCTCGGCGCCGCAGGCGCCGAGGCCCCCGAGGCCGGCCCGGACACCCGCGGGGCGGGGGCACCGGCACCCGCCGATCTGGAGCGGGCGCGCGAACTCGCCGAGGAACTGCGGCGGCTGCTCGGCTGACGGGACCGGCGGGCCGGACGGTACGTCCCGGTCAGTACCGGCGGCGGGTGGCGTCGACGGTCTCGGCCCGGGAGCGGTCGGCGAAGAGACTCTCCTCCGCCTCGCGTACCGCGAGCAGCGCGTCGAAGAGGTGGTCCCCCATCGCCTTGCGCAGCACGACCGAGCCCCTGAGGTGCCGTACCGCCTCCGCCAGACCGGTCGGCAGCCGCTCGATGCCGCTCCGTGCGAGTTCACCGGGGTCCGCGTGGGCCGGGTCGTCGGTGAACTCCGCGGGCAGGCGCAGCGCGTCCTCGCGGCCGGCGAGCCCCGCGGCGATGACCGAGCCCACCACCAGGTACGGATTGGCCGCCTGGTCGAAGCACTTGAGCTCGGCGTTCGCGCGCTGGGCCGCCTCGCCCGCGGGCCCGGTGATGAAGCGCAGCGCCGCCTCCCGGTTCTCCCAGCCCCAGCAGCGATAGGCGCCCGCCCACGACGACGGTGCCAGCCGCAGATAGCTGGCCGGGGACGGGCAGCCGACGCCGGTCAGGGCGGGCAGCGACCGCAGCAGCCCGGCGAGGAACGCCTCGCCGTCCGGCGTCATGCCGCGCGGGCCCGTACCGCCGTGCATCAGGTTCTTCTCGCCGCGCCAGAGGCTCAGGTGCACGTGCCCGCCGTTGCCGATGCCGGAGTGCCCGGGGAGGGGTGCGAAGGAGGGCCGCAGCCCGTGGGCGTGGGAGACGGCCCGTACCGTGTGCCGGACGAGGACGGCGGTGTCGGCGGCGTCCAGCGGGGCTTCCGGGACGGTGGAGATCTCGAACTGCCCCGGCTCGTACTCCGGGTGGATCTGCAGCACCTCCACGCCCTGCGCGGTGAGCGCGTCGACGATGTCGAGGAGGTACGCGCCGGAGTCCGCCAGCCGGGACAGCCCGTACGCCGGCCCCTCGCCGAGGGCGCCGGGGCCGACGCTCCACTCGGTCTCGAACCCCATCCGCAGGCTCAGCCCCTGGCCGGCCGCGGCGCGCACCACGCGGTTGACGAAAGACCGGTGGCACCCCGGGTACGGCTCGCCGTCCTGGCTGTACCGGTCCGCGGGCGCCCACGCCCAGCCGGGCTGCGCGGCGAGCCGGGTGAGCCGGTGCAGGTCCGGCAGGAGGAGCAGATCGCCCACGGGGCCGCCGTAGCCGTCGGTGCGGGCCATCGAGTCGTCCACGAGGAAGGTGTCGAACACCGGGGACATCCCCACGCCGTGGACCGCGAGCCGGGGAAGCCGGGCGAGCGGCACGGTCTTGACCCGGCCGATGCCCGCGTTGTCGACCCAGCTCAAGGCGATGAGCCGGACGCCGGCCTCGGACATCGCGGCCATCGCCCGGTCCACCGATGCCGCTCCGTCAGCGGTACGCACAGTCATGGCCCCATGTTTGGGCCGGACGGGTCACCGGTGCTCCCGCCACTCCGACGGCGGACACGGCGTTCACCCGATCGGCGGCAGCGGCGTGCCGCACCGGCGGGTCGGCCCGGATCCCGCGGCGGGGTCGTTCAGCCGGGCAAGTCCTCGGGGCGCTTCTTCGCGAAGACGCCTTCGAGCATGCCGGTGGCCTGGCCCACCTCGATCAGATAGCCGTCGGGGTCGCGCAGGTAGCAGCGCTTCTCCGGCCCGCGGTCGAGGGGCGGGGTGAGGAAGGTGGCGCCCTTGGCGCTCCAGTCCCGGTAGACCGCGTCGATGTCGGCGACGCGGAGGTTCATGAAGCTGGAGACGGTGTCGCCGGGCTCGTAGTCCACCACGGTGATGTCCGGCTTGTCGGGGGTCGGACCGCCGCCCGGGTTCATGATCACCCAGGAGTTGGCGAGCTTGACGATGCAGGGGTTCTCCTCCAGGACCACCTGCCCGCCCAGGACCTCGCTGTAGAAGGCCCGGGAGCGGGCGACGCGCCGGACGGTGAGGAAGAGCGTCACGGCCATCCCGGTCTCGGGAGCGGGCAGGTTCTCCAGGTCGATGGCCGGCTTCCGGTCGGTCACGGCTCTCCTCCTGTCAGCGGGGTCCCGCCCGGCGGGCAGGGTCGTCCTCCAGGGCGGCGCGGTCCCAGTCGCCGTGGAGGGCGGCCGCCTCGTACGTGGACTGCAGGAAGCCCAGCAGCAGGGCGTCGGGGTCGGCGGCGGTGCGTACGGTCTCGTACGGCAGGAGGAACTGCTTCCACTCCGGCGAGTAGGCCCCGGCCGGGACCGGATGGTCGCTGAAGCCCGGCGGCTCCGGGTAGGCGTACGCGTAGAATATGCCCTCGCCGTCGCCGCCGGGCCAGAAGCCGGCGCTGCTCAGCTCGTGCGAGTAGCCCTCGGTCATCACCCAGTCCGGGCAGTTGGGGGTGGTGCCCGCGTGGACGGGCGCGGTGCGTCCGGAGAACCGGGTGACGGCCATGTCCATGCCGCCCCAGAAGAAGTGCACGGGGCTGACCTTGCCGATGAAGCCTGAGCGGAACTCGTTCAGCACCCGCGACGCCTGCACCAACTGCCCCCAGAAGGCGTGCGCGTGGGCGGGGTCGTACGCGGCGTGGGTGCGGTCCTCGGCGAACGGGATCGCCACCTCCACCTCGACGGGGCGGGCGAGGATGGAGACGTCGACCCCGGCCCGCTCCAGGGCGGCCATCGTCTCCCGGTAGAAGTCGGCGACCGGCTTCGCCTCCAGCGCGACGGTCTCCACGGCGCCGGCCGTGGTGCGCAGCCGCAACTGGTGGTCGATGAAGTCGAACTCCATGTCGAACGTGCGGCGGCCGGGGATCGCGGACGTCGTCAGCCCGCGGGCGGAGACGTAGAACGCGACCTGCCACCAGTGGTTGACCATCGGCGCCAGCGCCAGCCGGACCTTCCCGACGATCTGGGTCCACATGTGCAGGGTCTCGCGGGTGTCCGCCCAGTCCGCGACGCGCAGTGCCGGCCACGGGTCGGCGGTGGGAAGCACATTCGTCATCGACAGCTCCAGGACGCGTCAGTGGAGGTGCTGCTGCCAGTCCTGCGGGACCTTCCCCGCGGGCCCCGGCACCGGCTGCCCGTCGGGGTGCGCGTGCGGCGGGCTCATCGCCGGGCCGTCGACGAACTGCCCCGTGTCGGCGTTCCAGAACCAGTCCTCGCCGGGTTCGAAACTGGTCAGCACCGGATGCCCGCTCTCCCGCGCATGCCGGCTGGCGTGCTGCGAGGGCGAGGAGTCACAGCACCCGATACGCCCACAGGCGGCACACCGCCGCAGGTGAAACCACCACCCGGGTCCCTCCCCGGCCACACACCCGGCACACCCTTCCCCGCTGGGGGTGGAGGCGGGATCGATCCCGGACATCCGCTCGGCATCCATACCCCCATGCTGCGCGCCCGCCCCCACCCCAGCCTCCCGAGACACCCATCCGGGTGCCCCCACCCCACCCGGCGGGCCTCGACACGCGTCGCGAAGTCGCAGCTGAACCCGCCTGCGTGGGGTTACGGACCGGAGTCCGTACCCCCACGCGGCCACGCGTCGTGGCGCTCCCGGCCCAGGGGCCTACGGCGTGCCTCCCCGAGGGCCCAGGGAGAGGCGGTCGAGGTCCGGGGCGGAGCCCGCGGCGTTGCCGACGGTGATCGTGTTGGTGCCCGGTTGGAGGGTGATCGGGAGTGACCTCGTGCGGGGGGTGTTGTTGCCGATGTCCGTCACCGTCGCCTCCGCCGGGGGGCCGCCGTTGACGCTCACCTGGAACGTGCGCGTGCCGTTCACCGTGTAGTCGATGTACAGCGTCCGCTCACCGCCCTCGTCCACCCGCACGTCCGGGAAGACCACCGACGCCCCCGGGCCGCCGCCGATGCTGCGGACCTTCTCGTCGCCCGAGCAGGGACCGCACCCGGTGATCCCCGGTCGTGCCGAGGTCGTTCGCCGAGTCCTCCGCCTCCCGCATCCACTCCCGGTCCGCGGGCAGCGTCCGCAGCGACACCTCGTCCGACACGCTCATGCCGCGCCCGAGCACGTCGAAGTCCGCCCGCCACCGGGATGTCCGCCGAGCCGATGTCCTGCCCGGGCGGCGACGTGACCGTCCAGCTCGCCTCCAGCGTCTCGCCCAGCCGCAGCGACGAGGCCGTGACCGGCCCGCCCTCCGCCGTCCAGCCGGCCGGCAGCCGCGGCGCGAGGCGGACGCCGGTGAGCTGCTCGTCGTGGTCCAGCCGGAGCCGCTCCGTGACGTCGGCCGTGCGCCGGCCCGGTCCCGCCCACTGCAGGCCGTGCGGGCGGACGGTGAGCGTCGTCCTCGGCCGGTACGAGGCCGGGGGCAGCGGGCCGACCGAGATCCGGTCCAGGCCCGGGCCCCTGCGGTCGGTGCTGAAGACCTTCACCGTGTTCGCCCCGGCCTTCAGCGGCACGGAGACCGCCGTGCTCTCCGGCACCTCCGCGTTGCTGCCAGCGACGGACACGCCGACCGGCGCCGCACCGTTGACGCTCACCGACAGCGACGAGTCACCGCCCGCGGTGTGGTCGAGCTGGAGGCGGTAGTCGCCGTTGGCTCGCCCCCCAGACAGCAGACCAGCCCGGGTGGCGGCTGCTGCTCCGCGCGGGTGACCACGACGACCTGCGCGACGGCACCGGCGCGGACCTGCGGAACGGGACCGCCACGTACCGCCTCGCGCAGTTGCTCCACCGGCCGGACCGGGCGGTGAGGGAGCGGGCCCGGCTGCTGTTCAGCCGGGCCGCCGCCTCGGAACCCGACCACCGCGAGCTGACGGAACTCCTCCGGTCCCCGGACGTGCTGCGCCCGTGCAACCGGCTCCTGGCCGATCTGCGCCACCGCGCGAATGCCCTGCTGGACGATCTCTCTCCCGATTCCCCCTGCACCGGCCTGCTGCGCGCCCGGGTCGACGCGGAAGCCCGTCCGCTCGGCGTAGGTGAGGAGGAACGCCCCGCCGCCGCGCCGCACCCGGTGGACCCCGGCGGCACCCCGGTCGCCCCCCGCCCCCGCGTCGCACCGGGAGGTGAGGTGAGCCAGACCTCCGATTAATCCGTCCCAAGTTCCGCTGTTTGTCCCGTACTTGAGGACGACGCGGCCCATTGACATCCGATGAACGTGCCTTTACGTTCCTCCGCGACCCCCTGACAGGAGAGTACGCGCCGGGGCGATGCCCAGCGCCCGCGGGGTGCAGGTCGTCGACATCGGCGACCAGCGGACCCGGTACCTCAAGCTGGAGGTACGCAGCCTCTGGGGCGGCCCGCAGGCCCCGGAGTTCTTCGGCCGGCTGCGCGTCGACGAGATCCAGGTGGCCCACGGCCGTCCGGCGGCCACCCGCACCGGGCTGCCGCTGGAGGCCGAGGCACGGGACAACCGGCTCCAGGGCGGGGCCCGCGAGGCAGGGTGCGACGCCTGCTCCGGCGCGCGGCTCGTCGCCGGTCTCGGCGGCGGGGAGCACAGCTCCGTCACGTACCGCGACGTCCGCGCCCCCGCGGCGGTGGGGTGGGTCGGCATCGGCGACCGCGCGGAGTACCCGCGCCTGCAGCGTTCACCGGTCACCAGGGCCCTCGATGACACGCCGGTCTGGGTGATCACCTGCCTCTTCGTCATCCGTGGCCACCGCCGCCGCGGGCTCCAGACGAAGATGATCAGCGCCGCCTGCGACTTCGCCGCAGAACACGGCCGGAACACGGTCGAAGCCTTCCCCGTCGCCCCCGCGCCGGGCCGGACCGCGAGCGCGGACAACGCGATGACCGGCATCGCGTCGGCCTGGGGCAGCCGGCTTCACGGAAGCAGCCCGCCGCAAGAAGGACCGCCCGGCGATGCGCCGCACCCTCACCGGCACCTGACGGCCGCCGCTGACCTCAGAAGGGGGCGGCGGCCACGGAGGGCCGGCGGGCGGTGAGCCGGAGGGTGAGGTGGTCGAGGGCCCGGTCGGCGTAGACCGAGCGGATCGTGCCGTTGAGGCGGCGTGCGTGGCGGGCCAGTTCCGTCGCCGCGCCGTGTTCGTGCCGGCGCAGGTGGCTGTGGGCGAGCCATGCGGTGTAGAGCACGGTCTCGCGTACGCGCCGCGGATCGCAGCCGGCGAGGGCGGCCCCGATGCGGTCGCCGCCGCGCCGCGGCCGGCCCAGGGCGATGTCGAGGCGGCCGGCGATGATCTGCATCTCGTCCGGGGTGAGCCAGTATGCCCACGCCGGGTCCTGGTCGGTGCCCGCGCGGCGTGCGCCGTAGGCGTCCTCGGCGCGGCGGAGCGCCTCGTCCGCGTGGTCGGGCTCGCCCGCCGCGGCGTGGGCCCAGGCGGTGCGGGCGTGGAGAAGCGCGCGGACGGCCGGCGTCGCTTCCGCCGCCTCCGGAGCGCCGTGGCCCACGGCGTCCAGGCGGGCGAGTGCGGAGCGGCTGACCGTGACGGCGTCCCGGCCGTGGCCGTGCTCGGCCAGGTGGTAGCCGAGGCTGGAGACCAACTGCGCGGCCAGCACGGGCGCGTCCGCCGCGTGTGCGGCCTTGATGCCGTGGGTGTGATGGCGCACGCCCGCCCCCTCGTCCCCCGCGTCCGCGGCCGACCAGCCCGCGAGCCCGCACAGCTCGGCGAGGAGCCGCAGCAGGCCGCGGCCGACCGCCGCGCTGTACGACGTGGTACGCAACAGGGCGGCCGTACGGGCGAGTTCGTCGCGGACGGCCGGGTACAGGTCGCCGCCCGCGACCGTGTCGTCGGTCCGGTGCAGATAGCGCAGCCGTCCGCGTACGCCGTCCAGATCCGTCGCGCCGAGGCGGCGGGGCCGTCCGTGCGCGCGGTGGGCGCGGGCGGGCGGCGGCGGGGTGATCAGCCACTGGTGTACGACCCGTACGGCGTGGCCGTGCCCGCCCTCCCCTCCCCCGGGCTCCGGCGCCGCGCCCGCCGGGGGCGCGCCCGCGCCGAGCCGTACGGCGAGGTCGTCGCGCTCCGCCGCGTCCCAGATGTCCTTGATCAGCACCGGGAGCTCCCCGGCAACGCCGTGCCCGGCGGCGGGCCCGGCGGCGGGCCCGGCGGCGGACGCCGGACCGAGCAGGGCGGCCAGGTCGTCGAGGGTGACGGCGAGTTCGCCCGCGAGTGCCCGGCGGACCCCGGGCGAGGGCGTGGAGATCCCGCGCTCCCAGCGGGCGACGCTGGAGACGTCCACCCCGAGGCGCTGCGCGAGCGACTCCTGCGTGTGGCCGCGGCTGCGGCGCCGGCGCGCCAGGGCGGAGGAAGGAGGCATGCACCGAAGCGTAACCAGAGACAGGCGACCGGCCCGGTGGGCGCCCGCGGACCGCCGTACGGGTGCCGGATGACGGGCAAGTGCCGGGTTTTCGCCCTGGCCGGGGGCGGTGGGAGCGGGTGGACTCGGTGCCGTTCACCCCCCGCCCGTACGTCCAGGGAAGGAGCCCCATGCCGCTGCTGCGCGACCCCGCGCTCGCCGAGGAGGGCGCCCGGAAGATCGACTTCGCCTACAGCCGGATGCCGGTGCTGCGCGCGCTGACCGCGCGGTGGGCGGAGGAGAAGCCGCTGACCGGTGCGCGGATCGCCGCCTGTCTCCACGTGACCACCGAGACCGCCAACCTGTGCCGCGCACTGGTCGCCGGGGGCGCGCAGGTGGCGCTGTGCGCCTCCAATCCGCTGTCGACGAAGGACGACGTGGCCGCGGCCATCCAGCGCGACCTCGGCGCCGAGGTCTTCGCGGTGCACGGCTGCGACCGGGACACGTACTACCGCCAGCTCGACGCGTACGGGATCACGCTGGACGAACTCGGCCCGCACCAGCGGGACTACCTCGCCTCCTGGCGGACCGGCACATGACGCCCGGCGGGATCACCCACGTCGTGTGGGACTGGAACGGCACGCTCTTCGACGACGCGGACGCCCTGATCGCCTCCACCATCGAGGCGTTCGCGCGCCAGGGGCTGCCGCCCGTCACGCCCGAGCGCTACCGGGCGCTGCACACCCAGCCCATCGACGCCTTCTACGACCGGCTGCTGGGCCGCACCGTCCCGGCGCCGCTCCGCGCCGCGCTGCACGCCGCCTTCCACGACGCCTACCTGCGCCGCAGGCCCGGCATCGGCCTCGCCCCCGACGCCCTCGCCGCACTGCGCACGGCGGCGCGGGCGGGGCTGACGCAGTCCGTCCTGTCCATGCATCCGCACGACGTGCTCGCGGAGTTGATCGAGCGCTTCGTGCTGGGCCCGCACCTGGTGCGCGTCGACGGCCAGCGGGGCGCGGACGCGGGCCACAAGCGCGACCACCTCGCGGCCCACCTGCGCGCCCTGGACCGTCCGCCCGGCGCCGTCCTGCTCGTCGGCGACAGCGTCGACGACGCCCGCGCGGCGGCGGCCGTCGGCACCCGCTGCGTGCTCTACGCCAGCGGGCTGCACTCCGGCACCGCCCTCCGCGCGGAGGGTGTCCCCGTCACCCGGACCCTGGAGGACGCCCTGGCCGTAGCCCTCGGGCCCGCCCGGTGACGGCTCTGGGGCCGCCGCGCACCCGTCGCCGTGAGCGAGGCCCCTGACGCACTGTCCGCCGCGTCAGCGCCCGTTCGGGACCGGATACGTGAGGGTGACCGCGACCGACGCCTCGGCCGACCCGCTGAAGAGGACGACGTTGCCCTCGCTGGCGATCGTGATGCCGAACTCGATCGAGACCGACTCGGGCGCGGTGGTCTGCGCCGCCAGTTCGCCGACGGTGCGGCTGAACCGCTCGGCGACGACGTGGATCGTGTTCTGGACATGGTCCAGCGCCTCGGTCGCCTTCCGTCCCGCGACCCTGCGCAGGTTCGACGAGGTGGGTTCGGAGCCGGGGAGCCGGTGGACGGCGATGTAGACGTCCCGGCCGTCGATGACGGTGGGCAGCGCTTCCTGCTGGGGGTGCACGGGCCTGTTCACCCCTCTTCCAGCTTGTAGGTGCCGCGGAACAGGAGCTTTCCCTGCGGGTAGAGGTAGTAGCCGGTCCCGGCCGGTTCCTTCTCCCACCGCCAGTAGTGCCGCACGGCGGCTCCGGCGATGTTGACCAGCCTGCCGAGAGGGGTGGCGTTCCGGAGGTTCCGCAGGAACCGCGAGTCGAGGAAGGCGTGGATCGCGTCCCGTAGCGGCTCGAAGCTCCGGTCGGCGTGGTCCAGCGCGAACATGTGGCGGGCGCCCTGGTCGTCGGTGAGGACGAACGCCAGGATCACCCCGGTCTCGCGGTGTATGTAGGCGTCGCCGGGCTCGATCCTGATCGAGTCCGGCGTGCCGTCGTCGAGGACGGCGGGCAGGGGCAGGGGGACGCCGTTGAGTCGGGAGACGTTCATCAGCCAGCGGCCGTAGTCGCTGGCGTGCGGGCTCTTGTCCACCTCGGGTGCCTTCCGGTGACGGGCCGCCGGTTCCCGCGCCGCTCGGGCCCGGGTGAGCGGCGGCCTACAGGTTGTCCAGGATCCAGCGGGTGACACGCTCCAGCGCGCCCTGCGACACCTCCTCGGCGACGGCGTCCGGCACGGACTCGCCGGATCCGCCCGGCAGGGGCGCGGGCCCGGTCAGGGGCTCCGGCACCGGCACGTCCGCGGCGCCCGTCCCCGTCCCGGTTCCGGCGGGCGCGGCGGGCGCGGCGGACGCCGCCGGCTCGCCGGGCTCGCGGCCGGGCGCGGGGGCAGCCTCCGTACGCACCTCGATGTCCGGTCCTTCGCGGCGCTTGCGCAGCATGTCCTCGGCCACCGCCGCCGCGGCACCGCCGCCGGCCGCGGCGGCAGCGGCGGGGAAGCCGGCCCACCGGCTCCCGTCGAGCTCGACACGGCCCGCGCAGAGGGCGCGCACGTCGTCGGCGCGGCCCGCCCACACGCTGTTGGCGAGCCAGCCGTCGGCGGTGTTGTAGCGGGCGGAGACGACACCGACCACGCTGTCGTCGCTCCGCTGCCGTACCGGCGCGCCGCTCATGCCGGGCAGCACGTCCCGCGAGTGGAGGCGTCCGAGGGTGACGTCGTCGGTGCGGCGCACCTCACCCTGCCACTCGCCGAGCGCCTCCACCCACACGACCGGCGGCGTGCCGGCCGTCTCGTACATCAGGGCGTGGCCCACCACCGTCACGGGTTCGGCGTGCGCGACGGACCGGGAGGCGCGCAGCAGCCGCGCGCTCCCGGGGAAGGCGGCGTCCGCCGCGAGCAGCGCCAGATCCGTCTTCCGGTCCTCGGCCAGGACCCGTGCCGTGGTCCGGTCGGCACCGGGGTCGCGTAAGCGGTCGACCGTCAGCACCCCGTCGTCGCCGAGCGCCAGCGTGCCCTGGACGACGTGCCAGGCGGTCACCAGGTATCCCGGCGCCAGTTGGAAGCAGGTGCCCTGGGGCACGCCGGAGGAAGAGAGGATCCGGCCCACGTAGTCCGGTACGGGATGGGAGTTCTTCACGCCTCCACCTAGCGATCGGGCCATCGGCGTGCGTTCGCACGCAACCGGTGGAGGGGGGTGGGCGGGGCGCCGACCGGCCGCATGTCCATGGTGCGCCCGTGCGGGGCAACTCGTATGCGACTGAGCCAAGTTGTGCGACCTTGTCCGTTCATGTCGCGATGTACGGGGACCGTACGGACCTCAGCGGTGCCGGCCGGCGTCCGGGGCCCGGCGCAGCAGCCGCCGCATCCACAGCCGGTCGGCGGCGAAGCGGCGCGCCGGCCCGGCGGCGTACGAGCCGGACGGCGCGTACGGCGCGGCGTGCCCGCCGGGCTCCCGCGGCGGGACCGCCTCCCAGAGCAGCACCGGAGGGTGCGGCACGGCCACGGGTGCGCCGAGCCGCAGCGGCGGGCCGCTGCCCGCGACAACTGCCGCGCGTCCCCTGGAGTGGCGGCGGTGCTGCTCCAGCTTCGTACGGTGTCGACCTGCCGTCCGTCCGCTCAGCCCGGGGCGTCCGTCTCCGTCGGTCACCGATGAGTCCTGGCGGTGGATCGGGTCTGTCCTGGTATGAATCTCCTCTACGCTCACGTCTCCGTCCCTCGCGACGGCCGAGCCACACCACTGCCGCCCCGGACCGGGGAGAGCCGATGACCACTGTGCACGCCAACGGGGTCGACCTGGGCATCGAATCGTTCGGTGCCGACGACGCGCCTCTCGTCCTGCTCGCGGGCGGGACCACGATGCTCTCCTGGCCCGACGCGCTCTGCGAGCGGCTTGCCGCCGGAGGGCGGCGGGTGGTCCGTTACGACCTGCGCGACAGCGGGGAGTCGACGACCGTGGATCCGGATGCGCCCGCCTACACCCTGCGCGACCTCGCCGCGGACGCGGCGGCCCTCGTCGAGGTGCTGGGCGGGGGGCCCGCGCATCTGGCGGGGATCGGTGTCGGCGGGATGGTTGCTCAGGTGGCCGCGCTCGACCATCCCCGTGCGTTCTCGGCGCTCACCCTGGTCGGCACCCGCGCGGTCGCGCCCGGGCCGCCCGACGACGACCTCCCCGACCACGACGGGGCGACGATGGGCCGGCTCTTCGGGCAGCCGATGCCCGACTGGAGCGACCGGGAGGCGGTGGCGGAGTTCACCGCTGCCGGCGCGGCGATCCTCGGCGACGACCCCGCCGCCGCGCGCGTGAACGGGGGGCGCGTCTGGGACCGTACCCCCGGCACCGCGCCCCCGGTCCAGATGGCGAACCACCTGGGCATGGTGTTCTCGAAGCTCGACTGCACACCCCGCTGGCGCGAGCGGCTGCCCCGGATCGACATCCCCACGCTCGTCGTCCACGGCCGTCGCGACTCGTTTTTCCCCGTGGGCAACGGCGAGGCCATCGCGCGCGAGATCCCCGGTGCCCGGCTGCTCGTGCTGGAGACGGCCGCCACCGCGATCCCCGACGCGGCGGCCGGCGAGGTCGCGGAGGCGATGCTCGCGCTCGGGTAGCACGCCGGGGCAGGGGCGCGGCGGGCTGCCGTACGGGCGCGGGTCCGCGGTTCGGGACCGTACGGCCGCCGCACGGTCAGCCGGGAAAGAGGAGCCCGCGGTGGCCGTGGAAGCGGCGGCGCGGATGCCGAAGATTGCGCATCCGCGCGCCGCCGCGGGCTCCGTCACCAGAGGAGACCTGCTCTGGACGGCAAGCCCGGGTTGCCCTCAACCGCCGTCGACGCCGCTCATGATGGCGCTGAGGATGCCCTGCTGGGTCACGGTGTAGGAATTTCGGTCGAACAGACCGAACCCATACCGTCCGTTTACGCCGTTGTCCCAGTAGACGCTGACTGCCCCGTACTTCTTTGCCGTGGCCGCCAGGGTGTGTACAAAGTCGGCACGGTAGCTGTTGTTCGCCGAGTCGAACGACGACTTGTCGATCGCTCCGTATTCACCGACGACTACCGGATATCCCTTCGTGACGAACCCGTCATGCATCTTCTTCAACTGCGCGTCCAGATGGTCCTCCTGTCCCCAGGTGGACGTCTTCGACGGGTCCGTCGCGGCCGGGCCCCACTGCGTGATGTTTCCGTTTTCCTCTCCAGCGAAATCCCACGGATCATAGTAGTGCACGGAGATCATGATCCTCTGCTCGTCGCCGGGAATGGAAGGCGAACGGTACTCGTCGGTCGGGATGGCGAAGCCGTAGTCGCCTGCGGTGTAATCGATGTTCGTGTTCCAGCCGGGGACGAGCAGCCATCGTGAGGTGTTGTTGCCACCGGTCCGCCGTACCGTGTCCACGAAGATCTGGTTGTAGTCGTTTATGTTCGAGTAGCACGGTTGAGTCGGCTGACCGTACTGACCGTCGAACTCTTCGTTCATGGACTCCAGGATCAGGTGCTGATCGTAGCCCTGGAACCGCGACGCGATCTGCTGCCATACCTTCCGGTACTTGTCCTTGATTTCCGTCTGAGAAGCTGCGTCACAGATCAGCCAGGAGCCGTTGATCGTTTTGTAGCCGTCACCGTGCATGTTGATCACGACATACATGCCTCGGCGATAGGCATAGTCGACGACTTCCTGGACTCTGTTCAGCCAGGACGAGTCGATCGTGTAGTCGGGGCCAGGCCCTATGTTGCGCAGATAGGAGACCGGGATCCGGATCGTTTTGAATCCCGCCCCGTGCACCTTGTCGATGAGGGCTTGCGATACCTTGGGATTACCCCACGATGTTTCGCCGGGATATCCGTCGATGTTGGCTTCGAGTTGGTTCCCCAGGTTCCAGCCCGCGCCCATGTCGGCAACGATCCGGGAAGCGTCCGACCGGGCCGTCTTACCGGCAGATGCCGCATGAGCCGAGACGCCGTACACAGATGCGGCCACTGCTAATATCATGGCCACGAGTACGGCTTTGATCTTCATCGTTTTCGCAGTCATGGCGTTCTCTCCTCCGGTCTTGAGGTGCCAAAAACGATGCGAATTCACCTGACGCTGCGCAGCGGGCAGCCATGGGTGGCTTCGTGGCCCACTGACGGTGCGCGACCCCCGCGCTCGTCGAATTACAGTCGAAGCGCTTCGATCGAATATTCGACGATCTCGGTCTGTTTCTTCCAGCCGAGAAGATAGACTCATGCCGCGGTCATGACAATACCCTCGCGCCCGGATTTGTGGACAGGCTGCTCGCGGAGGTCGGAAACGCAGGTCGGTCACGGCAGCGGCAGTTCCGATCACGGCCTGACCTGGAGAGGGCGAGGACAGCCGCAGCGACCAGACAGAGTTGCCGGACCGTGGAGGGCTGCGGCAGCAGCGGCTCGACCCTCCACTGCTCGTCCGGCACGATCCACGGCGGTGCCTCCCCACCGTATGGAACGCTCAACTCCCGCATCGGACACAACAGCCAGGGGCGATCCACCTCGTCGCGTCGCGGCCGACGGGCGTGGGACCGCAGCCCGGCAGTGCCCCCTTCGGCGCGCCACCATGGACGCCATCGCCAACGAGCCGGGGACCGGAGCCGCTTGGGCGGTCACCACCGGCGCCGGACACCCCGTCCGCCGCTCACATCATTGACGTGGGCACGGCACAAGAGGAGCATGAGAGGCGATTGGGAGCGCTCCCACATCCTGCCGGGAACCCGCTGACCACCGGAATCAGAAGGGCCGCCGCATGCCGACTTCCGCATCCGCTCGTCCCGCCCGCGGCGCCGGCCGCAGAGGCCCCCGCCGATGGAGCCGCGGCCGGTCCGGGCTCGTCGCCGGGCTGATCGCCGGCGTGGTGTTCGGCGGCGGGCTGCTCGCCCCGCCCTCGGCAGACGCCGGCGAGTCGCCCGAGGCGGGGTTCAACTACGCCGAGGCACTGCAGAAGTCGATGTTCTTCTACGAGGCGCAGCGCTCCGGCGACCTCCCGGCCGGCAACCGCGTCGGCTGGCGCGGCGACTCCGCGCTCGACGACGGCTCCGACGTCGGTGTCGATCTCACCGGCGGCTGGTACGACGCCGGCGACCACGTGAAGTTCGGCTTCCCGATGGCGTTCACGACCACACTGCTGGCCTGGGGCGGGCTGGCCGCGGAGGACGGCTACCGGCAGTCGGGCCAACTCGCGTACCTCAAGGACAACCTGCGCTGGGCCAACGACTACTTCATCCGCGCGCACCCCGAGCCCGACGTCCTCTACGCCCAGGTCGGCGACGGCGAGGCCGACCACCGGTGGTGGGGACCGGCCGAGGTCATGCCGATGGAGCGGCCGTCCTACCGCGTGCACCCCGGCTGCCCGGGATCGGACGTCGCCGGCGAGACCGCCGCCGCCATGGCGTCGTCCTCGCTGCTCTTCGCCGACGACGACCCGTCGTACGCCGCGACCCTCGTCCGGCACGCCGAGGAACTGTACGACTTCGCCGACACCCACCGGGGCGTCTACTCGGACTGCGTACCCGCCGGCAACTTCTACCGTTCCTGGTCCGGCTACCAGGACGAGCTGGTCTGGGGCGCGTACTGGCTCTACAAGGCGACCGGCGACGCCTCCTACCTCGCCAAGGCCGAGACCGAGTACGACCGCCTCGGCACCGAGCCGCAGACCGACACCCGCAGCTACCGCTGGACCATGGCGTGGGACAACAAGGCGTACGGCGCCTACGCGCTGCTGGCCATGGAGACCGGCGACGACCGGTACGTCCAGGACGCCAACCGCTGGCTCGACTACTGGACCACCGGCGTGGACGGCCAGCGCGTGCCGTACTCGCCCGGCGGCCAGGCCGTCCTCGACACCTGGGGCTCGCTGCGCTACGCCGCCAACACGGCCTTCGTCGCCCTGGTCTACTCCGACTGGCTCGCCGCCACCGACCCGGACCGGGCGACGCGCTACCGCACGTTCGGCGAGCGCCAGATCGACTACATGCTCGGCGACAACCCGCGTGACTCCAGCTACGTCGTCGGCTTCGGCGCCAACCCGCCGCGCAACCCGCACCACCGCACCGCCCACGGCTCCTGGACCGACCAGCTCACCGCACCCGAGACCAACCGCCACGTGCTCTACGGCGCCCTGGTCGGCGGCCCCTCCGGCCCCGACGACGAGTACACCGACGACCGCCAGGACTACGTCGCCAACGAGGTCGCCACCGACTACAACGCCGGACTCTCCGGCGCGCTCGCCGCCCTCGTCGAACGGCACGGCGGCACCCCGCTGCCCGACTTCCCGCAGCCCGAGGAGCCCGACGGCCCGGAGATGTACGTCGAGGCGTCCCTGAACGCCGACGGCGCGGGATTCACCGAGGTCAAGGCGACCGTCCGCAACCGCAGCGGCTTCCCCGCACGGACGCTGGACCAGGGCACCTTCCGCTACTGGTTCACCCTCGACGAGGGCGTGGACCCGGCGGACCTCACCCTGTTCTCCGGCTACAGCGAGTGCCCCTCGCCACTGCGCGGCCCCTTCCAAGCGGAGGGCGACCTCTATTACGTGGAGTTGGACTGCACCGGAAAGGCGATCTTCCCCGGCGGCCAGTCCCAGCACCGAGCCGAGGTACAGTTCCGCATCACCGGGGGCCCCGGCTGGGACCCCACCGACGACTGGTCGTACCAGGGACTGACCAACCAGCCGGCCCGCGCCGAGAACTTCCCGCTCTACGACTCGGGAGAGCTGGTCTGGGGCGAGGGCCCGGGTCCGACGCCCGGAGGCTGAACCGGTCACGCCGGGGAGGCGGTCGCCGGGCCGTATCAGGGGCGGCATCGGCCGTCCTCCGCGTCTTCATCGTGAACCGGGGCCAAGGGCGAGACCGGGCCCGAGGTGTCTGCCCAACCGTCCCACTCGTCCGCGGTCAGCGGGCAGGGCCTCTCCCGGTGCGTGCTCCGGGTAGCGGCAGCGGTGGAGGGGTGCGTGGGAGTGGGATAGGGTTCCCGGCGGTGTGCCGGGAAGTCTGGTCGGCGAGCAGGGGATTGGTCTCTTTGCTGATCGGGGGCTTCTGTCGTGGTACTTATCGCGGTCTTCGGGGTGGCGCTGCTGGTGGCGGTGCTGCTGTCCGGCCTGGCGGCCCGCTCGGTGCTCTCCACGTCGCTGCTGTTTCTGGTCGGTGGTGCCCTGGTCAGCGACGGATTCCTGGGTCTGATCCACATCACGCCGGACAGTGGCCTGGTCGCGGTTACCGCCGATCTCGCATTGTTCGCCGTGCTGTTCACCGACGGCATGCACGTGTCGTTCCCCGCTCTGCGCAGCGCCTGGAAGA
>NZ_VISV01000004.1:0-148341 GCF_007827615.1 Streptomyces sp. CNZ287
TGCGTATACCCACCGGAACCCGACACGTCATCACGCTTCTGATGCGGCTGCCCCCACTGCACCTTCCGCTTGTTCCGCCGCGACTCCGGCGCCACGTACGCCTCGATACCGATGATCGGCGTCACCCCCGCCGCCGACGCCTGCACAAAGAAGTCATACGCACCATGAAGATTCCCATGATCCGTCATCGCGATATGCGACATCCCCATCTCACGACACGCCGCGAACATATCCTTCAACCGCGCCGCCCCGTCCAGCAGCGAATACTGCGTGTGCACATGCAGATGCGTAAAAGGCGGCTTGGCCACGACGGAGGACCTCCAGCAGACGGTGGGCGCGAGGGCTCGGGCAGGACGCTGGGAAGTCTAGGACGCGGCACTGACACCGCGGCCCCCGGCCGCACTGAACCCGGGCCTCCCCTTTAGCACCGGTTTACGGTCCGCCGTGGCACAATCACGCACGATGGAACACGCGGCCGTAACGATCAGGGTGATGCGCGCGGCGGTCTTCACCGCGCTGTGCATCAGCCTGTCCGCGGGCGCCCACGTGCTCCTCTCCGCCAACCCCCTGCCCCTGGGCATGCTGGCCGCGCTCTCCGCCGGCGTCTTCGCCGTCGCCTTTCTGCTCGCCGGCCGCCGCGAGCGCGGCTACTGGAGCATCGCGGCCCTGCTCGTGCCGCTGGAGCTGGCGGCGGACACCGTCTTCACCACCGGCCAGCACACCTGCTACGGCCAGTCCGGCGGCCCGGTCGCGGGCTCCATGCGCTCCCTGGGGCTCGATCTCCTCTGCTCCGGCGAGTTCGGCACCCCGCTGGCCCGGATGACCGCCCGCGGCGAGGCCCTGGCGGGTACCGCCGCCAGCCCCTGGCTGCTGCTCGGCGCCCACGTCGGCGTCGGCCTGGTCGCCGCCGCCTGGCTGCGCCGCGGGGAGGCGGCCCTCGCCGGGCTGCTGCGCGCCGCCGCGGCCGTCGCCTTCCGGCCGCTGCTGCTGGCCGTCGCGATCGTCACCGTCGCCCCGGTGCGGAGCACCGGCCGCCCCGGCCGCCGGCCGGACCGTACCCGCGCCGGCCGCCCCCAGCCGCACCTGCTCCACTCGGTCCTGCGGCGTGGCCCGCCGTGCCCGGCCGCTGCCTGATCCGGCAGCCAGGCCGAAGAAGCACGGACACAGCCACACCGACCACAGAGGGACCTCACCACCATGAGCAAGCGGAACAGCCAGGAAGCCAAGCGGGCTGCGCGCGAGCGGCTGCGCATCGAGCGCGAGAAGCAGGCCAAGAAGGAGAAGGTGCGCCGGCAGCTCTTCGTCGGCGGTGCCGTCGTCGGTCTGCTGGCCGTCGTCGGCGGCGTCGCCTTCGCGGTGACCACGCTCGGCGGCGACGACGGCACCGACAAGGACTGGGGCGCGGCGAAGAACGCCAAGCTCGTCCAGCCGGCGAACGCCGAGGGCGACAAGGGCACCACCGTCGTACTCGGCGGCAAGGACGCCGAGAAGACCGTCGACGTCTACGAGGACCTGCGCTGCCCCGCGTGCGCGCAGTTCGAGCAGCAGCTGGGCGAGCGGATCAAGAAGGGCGCCGAGGACGACAAGTACCAGCTCCGCGTCCACCTCGGCGCGATCATCGACGGCAACTTCGGCGGCAACGGCTCCAAGAACGCCGCCAGCGCCCTGGGCGCGGCGCTGGACGTCAGCACCGAGGCGTTCAAGGAGTACCACGGCCTGCTCTACTCGGCGGACCACCACCCCGCGGAGAGCGAGGACAAGTTCGCCGACAACGAGTACCTGCTGGACGTCGCCAAGAACGTCGACGAGCTGAAGGGCAACAAGCAGTTCCAGAAGAACGTCAACAAGGGCACGTTCGACAAGTGGGCCCTGGAGATGATCGACAGCTTCAACGACGCCGGCATCGAGGGCACGCCGACCATCAAGATCGACGGCAAGAAGGTCGAGAGCAACGCGCTCCCGGCCGAGCTGGACAAGCTCGGCGCGTAGGACCCCGCGTCACGTGGCGGAGCGCACGTCCAGCTCCGCCACGAACGCATCCGCCACCTGCCAGGCGGACTGCGCCGCCTCCGCGTCGTAGTCCGCCAGGCCCGGGTCGGTGAACAGGTGCCCGGCGCCCGGGTAGCGGAAGACCTCCACGTCGGCGCCGGCCCGGCCCATCCGCAGATACCAGGCCGTCAGCCAGTCGTGCGTCTCGTACGGGTCGGGGTCGGCCACGTGCAGTTGCACCGGCAGCTCGCCGGAGGCGGCCGCGGCCCCGTCGGCGATGTCGGACGTGCCGTGCATCAGCAGAAGTCCCCGCGCGTGCCGGTCCGCGAGCGCCAGGTTCTGCGCGAGCGCGCCGCCGAGCGAGAAGCCCGCGTACAGCACCCCGCCAGCCGAGTACGGCGCCGCGGCCTTCACGGCCCGCGCCAGCAGCTCGTCGGTGCCGATCTCGTCCCTGACCTCCTGGCCCTCCTCCTCCGTTTCCGGGGTACGCCCGTCGTAGAGGTCGGGCACGACCACCTCGTGCCCGGCGGCGCGCCAGCGCTCCGCGGTTTCGTGCACGGCCGGACGCACTCCGTACATGGAGTGGAAAAGCAGAATCGTCATCCGCCCATCGTGGCAGATACGGTCGGGAAGGTCCGCAGACGAAGGAGGCTCACGTGTCCACCGAGGATGTGCTCCGGCCCGTCCTGGTCATCGGGGGCGCCGTGGCGGTCACCGCGATCGCCGGGGTCGTGGTCGACCTGCTGCTGCGCCGGGCCGACGCCCGGCATCCCGAGACTCCGATATGGGGCCTGCTGCGAAGCTGCCGGGCGCCGCTGCAGTTCGCCCTGCTGACGTCGATCCTGCTGGGCACGTACAAGCGCGCGGACCTGGCGCACGGCGACGACAGCCGCACGATCGTCACCCGCGTGCTGACGCTGCTGCTGATCGCATCCCTGGCGTGGCTGCTGACGAAGGTGCTCGCGGCCGCCGTGGAGCTGACGTACCACCGCTACAAGGCCAGGGCCCGCGACTCCGCCCGCCGCCGGCGGGTGCGCACGCAGCTCACGCTCATCCAGCGCGTGGTGGTGTTCGTCATCTGCACGGTCGCGGTCGCCTCGATGCTGCTGACGTTCCCGCAGATGCGCGCGGTGGGCACCTCGATGCTCGCGTCCGCCGGCGTCATCGGCATCATCGCGGGCATCGCCGCCCAGTCGACGCTGGGCAACCTCTTCGCGGGGCTGCAGATCGCCTTCGGCGACCTGGTGCGCATCGGCGACACGGTCGTCGTGGAGGAAGAGTGGGGGACGGTCGAGGAGATCACGCTGACGTTCCTGACGGTGAAGACCTGGGACGAGCGCCGCATCACCATCCCCGTGTCGTACTTCACCAGCCAGCCCTTCGAGAACTGGTCGCGCGGCGGCCCCGAGCTGACCGGCACGGTCTTCTTCCACCTCGACCACTCCACGCCCGTGCGCGAGCTGCGCGAGCGGCTGCACGAAGTGCTGCTGGGCTGCGCGCACTGGGACGGGCGCGGCTGGAGCCTGGTGGTCACGGACACCACGCCGACCACGATGCAGGTACGGGCGCTGGCCACCGCGCGGGACGCCGACGCGCTGTGGGACCTGCGGTGCATGGTGCGCGAGGAACTGATCACCTGGCTGCGGGAGAAGCATCCCTACGCGCTGCCGAAGGTGATGACAGCGCAGGCCCCCCTGGACGGCGCCCGGAAGGGCCCGGACGTCGAGGTGCCGTAGGACACGGTCGACGCCTTCGCGGCGCGCAGCGTCATTTGGCGCTCCAACCGCGGCTCGGCCCCGGCGTCGGCGGCCACGTCGAGCCGCCGGACCAGCCAGGGCAGCTCAGGCCCTGGCAGAGCAGGGTGGCCAGGACCACGGCGACGACGGCGGCGGCCGCGCCCAGCGAGCGCCCCGTCGAAGTCGCCGGAGGCGACGACGGTGTGCATCTCGAGCCCGATCAGGCCGAGGACGCCGTCGGGGTCCGTGGCGTACTCGCCAGCAGCCCCGCGGCGCCGGCCACCGAGAAGCTGCCGGAGACGGTCGCGGCGATCGCCACGTGGGAGAGCACGATCGCGGTGACGTCGTTGAACAGCCCCTCGCCCTCCAGGATCGACACCAGCCGCCGCGGCAGCCCCAGCAACCCGGCGATGGACGTGGCGGCGATCGGGCCGTGCGGCGCCACCAGCGCGCCCAGCACCATTGCGGCGGCCAGCGGCAGCCCGGGGACGACGGCGCGTGAGCTGGTCCATGGCCGTCGCGCCGCCGCGGCCGTCAGGCGCTGTCCGCGCGTACGGTGTCCAGGGCCTGCCGCAGATCCTCGGGGTAGTCCGACTCGAACTCGACCCACCGGCCGTCCTCGGGGTGCTCGAAGCCGAGCCGTACGGCGTGCAGCCACTGCCGGTCCAGCCCGAGCCGCTTGGCGAACACCGGGTCGGCGCCGTAGGTGAGGTCGCCGACGCAGGGGTGGCGGTGGGCGGACATGTGCACGCGGATCTGATGGGTGCGGCCGGTCTCCAGCTTGATGTCGAGCAGGCTGGCGGCGCGGAACGCCTCCACGAGGTCGTAGTGCGTGACGCTGGGCTTGCCGTCGGCGACGACGGCCCACTTGTAGTCGTGCACGGGGTGGCGGCCCACGGGGGCGTCGATGGTGCCGCTGAGCGGGTCGGGGTGGCCCTGGACCAGCGCGTGGTAGCGCTTGTCGACCGTACGCTCCCGGAACTGCTGCTTCAGCAGCGTGTACGCGCGCTCCGACTTGGCCACCGCCATCAGCCCCGAGGTGCCGACGTCCAGCCGGTGCACCACGCCCTGCCGCTCGGCGGCGCCGGAGGTGGAGATGGCGTACCCCGCGGCGGCCAGGCCGCCGACGACGGTGGGCCCGCTCCAGCCGGGGCTGGGGTGGGCGGCGACGCCGACGGGCTTGTCCACGACGACCACGTGGCCGTCGTCGTAGACAACGGCCATCCCGGGCACCGGCTCGGCGACGATCCGCACCGGCGCCGCCGGCGCCGGCATCTCGACCTCCAGCCAGGCGCCCGCCGTGACCCGGTCCGACTTCCCGGCCTCCCGCCCGTCGACGAGGACCTTGCCGGCGCCGGCCAGTTCGGCGGCCTTGGTCCTGGAGAACCCGAACATCCGGGCGAGCGCGGCGTCGAGCCGCTCGCCTTCGAGGCCGTCGGGTACGGGCAGGGTGCGGATCTCGGGCACGGTACTCACCCGGGAAGTATCGCAGGCGCGTACGGCCGCCCCGGTCAGCCGCGGTGGATCGTGCCGTTCAGCCGCGGTGGATGGTGCCGTCGGGGTCGAGGCCGCGGAAGGAGAGGATCACGATGAGGATGCCACCGCAGACGATCGCGGAGTCGGCGAGGTTGAAGACCGCGAAGTGCTCGGGGGCGATGAAGTCCACCACGTGGCCCTCGAAGAAGCCCGGGGAGCGGAAGAGCCGGTCGGTGAGGTTGCCGAGCGGGCCGCCGAGCAGCAGGCCGAGCGCGATGGCCCAGGGCAGGCTGTAGAGCTTGCGCGCCAGCCGGGCGATGACGCCGATGACAATGACGGCGATCAGCGTGAAGATCACGGTCATCGACTCGCCGATGCCGAACGCCGCGCCGGCGTTGCGGACGACCTGGAAGCGCAACAGGTCGCCGACGACCTCGACGGAGCGGTTGTCCGGCTCCAGTCGGGCCACCACGATCAGCTTCGTGACGAGGTCGAGGGCGTAGACGAGGGCGGCGACGCCGAGGAGCACGCCGATACGGCGCGGCCCGCGGGCCGCCGCCTCCGGCACACCGTCCCCGGCCTCCGCGGCCGTGTCGCCCGCGGTCGCCTTCCCGGCCGGGTCGGCGGTGTCGGCGTCGGCCTTCTCGTCCGCGGCGGATGCTGCCTCGTCCTCCCCGCGGGGCTCCGTGGCGTCCCCGCTGATCCGCTCCGCCTCTGTCACGTGTGTGCCCTCCGGTGCGCTGACTGGGGTCGAGCGTACGACACACTCGTACGAGCCGTCGCACCACAGCCCGCAACCGCCGCCGTCCGGCCCCGTCAGCGCCTCCGGCGATCCCTCAGCGGCGTTCCTGCCGCTGCTTGCACTCCACGCACAGGGTGGCCCGCGGGAACGCCTGCATCCGCGCCTTGCCGATCGGCTTGCCGCAGGACTCGCACCGTCCGTACGTGCCGTCCTCCAGCCGGACGAGGGCACGCTCGGTCTGCACCAGCCGCTCCCTGGCGCCGGCGGCGAGCGCCATCTCGTGCTCGCGGGAGATGTTCTTCGTCCCCGTGTCGGCCTGGTCGTCCCCGGCGCCGCCGCCGGAGTCGCGCATCAGCCCGCTGACGGCCTCCTCGGAGGCGCGGATCTCCGAGCGCAGGCTCGCGACCTCGTCCAGCAGGCCCTGGCGGGCCTCCTCGATCTCCTCGGGAGTCCAGGGGTCCTCCCCCGGACGCACGGCCAGCTCCCCCGGCTCGGCCGGGGCTGCCGTCCCGCCCGCCGCCTCGGCCACCGAGGTCTCCACCACCTGCGTCTTCTTTGCGACCACCGTCTTGGCTCCCGTCTTCTTCCCCGGAGACGTCCTGGCGGACGTCTTCTTGGCCGCCGCCTTCTTCGCCGGCTTACGCGCCGGAGCGGCGGCCCGTGCCGCGGTTTTCCTCGCGGGCTCGGTCCCTGCGGCCGGCGCCTTCCTGGCCGCGGCCTTCTTCGCGCGCGGCGACTTCCCGGCGGGGACGGCCGCGCCGGCCGCCTCCGCGGTCGCCGCCGTCTTCTTCCCCGCCGTCTTCTTCGTAGCCTTCTTCGTGGTCTTCTTCGCGGCCTTCTTCGTGACCTTCTTCGCGGCCTGTTTCTTCGCCGCCCGCTCCTCCGGGGCCGTGGACCGGCCCGCGGCGGCCTTCCGCACCGGCGCCTTCTTTGCCGCCTGCTTCGCCGTGGTCTTCTTCGCTGTGGACTTCTTCGCCGCCGGCGCGGTCTTCTTCGCAACCATGGCCGGGACCCCTTCACATATTGTGATCTTGTTCGCGAACGGTGCCGGAACGATAAATCGACACTGGGTCCGCGGCAACAGGGCACGCCATGGCTGACCGGTCTCAAAACGTTGTGCCCAGCCCCGCGCCGGGTAATCCCGGGCTTCCGCTCGCACGTGCGGTTTGCCGGCGCTGGGCCGAACGGCCCAGCGCCCCGCCGCGGAAACCCGGTCGGCGGCGCGTACCCCGGGGCCGTACACTGTCGGCAGCGACAGGCGTGGATGGGGACGAGTACCTCCGTACGCAGCCGAGGAGCGACCCGGGGACGGTGCGAGCCCGGGCGGTGTGCGCGGAGCGAAGATCACCCCGGAGCCGCCGGAGGAAAGCCCCCGGGCGAGTAGAACCGGCAGCCGCTGCCCCAATGAGGGGGCGGTGGGCGCGCCCCGCGCGCTCCGCCGCCAAGGAGGGTGGTACCGCGGGAGCCCCGGCTCTCGTCCCTCCGGTTCGGCCGTCAGCACGCCAGCCGGAGGAAGAGTCCCCGATGACCACGCCCCTGTACCGCCCGGTACCCGCCCAGGTCGACCTGCCCGCCCTCGAGCACGCCGTGCTCGACTTCTGGCGCGAGCAAAAGGTCTTCGCCCGCTCCCTGGAGCAGTCGGAGGGCCGGCCCGAGTGGGTCTTCTACGAGGGTCCGCCCACCGCCAACGGCATGCCGGGTGCGCACCACATCGAGGCCCGCGTCTTCAAGGACGTCTTCCCCCGCTTCCGCACGATGCGCGGCTACCACGTGGCGCGCAAGGCCGGCTGGGACTGCCACGGGCTGCCGGTGGAGCTGGCCGTGGAGAAGGAGCTGGGCTTCAACGGCAAGCAGGACATCGAGGCGTTCGGCATCGCCGAGTTCAACGACAAGTGCCGCGCCTCGGTCCAGCGGCACACGGACGCCTTCGCCGAGCTGACCGAGCGGATGGGCTACTGGGTCGACCTGGACGACGCGTACTGGACGATGAACTCCGAGTACGTGGAGTCCGTCTGGTGGTCGCTGAAGCAGATCTTCGACAAGGGCCTGCTCGTCCAGGACTACCGGGTCTCCCCCTGGTGCCCGCGCTGCGGCACCGGCCTGTCCGACCACGAGCTGGCGCAGGGGTACGAGACCGTCGTCGACCCCTCGGTCTACGTCCGCTTCCCCCTCACCTCCGGCCCGCTGGCCGGCGAGGCGTCCCTGGTCATCTGGACCACCACGCCGTTCTCGCTCACCGCCAACTTCGCGGTCGCGGCCCACCCGGAGGTCACCTACGTCGTCGCCACCGACGGCAAGGAGAAGGTGGTCGTCGCCGAGCAGTTGACCGGCAAAGCGCTGGGCGAGGGCTGGGAGACGACCGGAGAGTCGTTCACCGGCGCCGAGATGGAGCGCTGGACGTACCGGCCGCCCTTCGGCCTGGTGGACCTCCGGGACGCGCACTACGTGGTCAACGCCGACTACGTCACCACCGAGGACGGCACCGGCCTGGTCCACCAGGCCCCGTTCGGCGAGGACGACTTCAAGGTCTCCCGGCAGTACGGCATCGAGGTCGAGGTCCCGGTACGCGCCGACGGCACCTTCGGCGAGGACCTGCCGCTCGTCGGCGGCCAGTTCTTCAAGAAGGCCGACGAGACACTGGTCGCCGACCTCGACGCCCGCGGCCTGCTCTTCCGCCACGAGCCGTACGAGCACAGCTACCCGCACTGCTGGCGCTGCCACACGCCGCTGATCTACTACCCGCAGCCCTCCTGGTACATCCGCACCACCCGCGTCAAGGACGCCCTGCAGCGCGAGAACGAGCGGACCGCCTGGCACCCGGACTCCGTCAAGCACGGCCGCTACGGCGACTGGCTCGACAACAACGTCGACTGGGCCCTCTCCCGCAACCGCTACTGGGGCACCCCGCTGCCCATCTGGCGCTGCGCCGGGGACCACCTCACCTGCGTCGGCTCCCTGGCCGAGCTCACCGAGCTGACCGGCACCGACCAGTCGTCCCTCGACCCCCACCGCCCGTACATCGACGAGGTCTCCTTCCCCTGCCCCGCCGACGGCTGCACGCTGCGCGCGGAGCGGGTGCCCGAGGTCATCGACGCCTGGTACGACTCGGGCTCGATGCCCTTCGCGCAGTGGGGCTACCCGTACAAGAACAAGGACGTCTTCGAGACCCGCTACCCCGCGCAGTTCATCTGCGAGGCCATCGACCAGACCCGCGGCTGGTTCTACACGCTGATGGCCGTCGGCACCCTCGTCTTCGACAAGTCCTCGTACGAGAACGTGGTCTGCCTCGGCCACATCCTCGCCGAGGACGGCCGCAAGATGTCCAAGCACCTGGGCAACATCCTGGAGCCCATCCCGCTCATGGAGCGGCACGGCGCGGACGCGGTGCGGTGGTTCATGGCCGCCGGCGGCTCCCCGTGGGCCTCCCGGCGGGTCGGTCACGGGACGATCCAGGAGGTCGTGCGCAAGACCCTGCTGACGTACTGGAACACGGTGTCCTTCCAGGCGCTCTACGCCCGCACCGCCGGCTGGGCGCCCTCGGCCGCCGATCCGGCGCCCGCGGACCGGCCGCTGCTGGACCGCTGGCTGCTCGGCGAGCTGGACGCGCTGACGACCCGGGTGACCGACGCCCTCGACGGCTACGACACCCAGCGCGCCGGCAAGCTGCTGTCCGCCTTCGTCGACGACCTGTCCAACTGGTACGTGCGCCGCTCCCGGCGGCGCTTCTGGCAGGGCGACCCGGCGGCGCTCCGCACGCTCCACGACGTACTGGAGACCGTGACCCGGCTGCTGGCCCCGGTGGTGCCGTTCATCACCGAGCGGGTCTGGCAGGACCTGGTGGTGCCCGTCGTGCCGGACGCCCCCGCCTCGGTGCACCTGGCGACGTGGCCGGAGCCGGCCGGCTCCGGCGCCACGGCGTACGACCCGGAGCTGTCGCGGCAGATGCAGCTCGTCCGGCGCCTGGTGGAGCTGGGCCGGGCCTCCCGGGCGGAGTCCGGGGTGAAGACCCGCCAGCCGCTGTCGCGGGCGCTGGTGGCCGCCGCGGGCTTCGCGGCGCTGCCGGAGGAGCTGCGCGCGCAGATCACCGAGGAGCTGAACGTCACCGCGCTCGCGACGCTCTCCGACGCCACCGGCGGCGCGGCCGGCGGCTCGCTGGTGGACACCACCGCGAAGGCCAACTTCCGGGCGCTCGGCAAGCGGTTCGGCAAGCGGGTGCAGGAGGTGGCCAAGGCCGTCGCGGCGGCGGACGCGGCGGCGCTGTCGGCCGCGCTGCGCGACGGCGGCAGCGCGACGGTGGAGGTCGACGGCGAGACGGTGGCCCTCTCCGCGGAGGAGGTCATCATCACGGAGACCCCGCGGGAGGGCTGGTCGGTGGCCTCCGACTCGGGTGCCACGGTGGCGCTCGACCTGGAGATCACCCCCGAGCTACGCCGTGCGGGCCTGGCCCGCGACGTGATCCGGCTTATCCAGGAGGCGCGGAAGAACTCCGGCCTGGACGTCGCGGACCGGATCCGGCTGCGCTGGTCGACGACCGACCCCGAGGTCCGCCAGGCGCTCACGGACCACGCCGGGCTGATCGCGGAGGAGGTCCTGGCGACGGACTTCGCGGCGGGCGAGGCGGCGGAAGCCGAGGGCTACGGCGAGCCGTTCACCGACGAGCCGCTCTCCCTGACCTTCCGGCTCGTACGGGCCTGACCCCGGAGCGCAGCGGCGGCGCCCCGTTCCCGTGCACCCGCGGGGGCGGGGCGCCGTCCGCGTCAGCGGTCCGGTCCCGCCTTGGCGCCGTACCGGATCCGCTCCCCCGGCCCCCGGGGCGTCCGGCCCCGTATACGGGCACGCAAAGGGCCGGGCCCCGCGGCGAGCGATCCGCGGGACCCGGCCCTTTGCGATATGCCGACGGCCGTCAGGCCGTGCTCAGTTGTCGTCCTCGTCGATGAGGAAGCCGCGCATCGGCGACGGCGGCTGCTGCATCGGACCGCCCTGGGGGCGCACCGGCGCCATGGGCTGCGTCATGGCCGGGGACATCTGCTGCTGGCTGCCGTACGACGGGCCGCCGGCCGGCGCCTGCCGGGTCGGCATGCCCTGCTGGCCGCCCATGGACCCGCCGCCCATCGAGCCGCCGCCCATGCTCGGAGGGCCGCTCATGGCACCGGCACCGGCCGGGGCCATCGAAGGCGTCGGCGCGGGCGCCGACGCCGCGGGCAGCGAGGCCGCCGCGGGCGTACGGGGCGGGGCCAGGGAGTCGTCCGCCTGGTTCTCCAACTGGCGGAGCTGGGACTCCAGGTACGACTTCAGCCGGGTGCGGTACTCGCGCTCGAAGCCGCGCAGGTCCTCGACCTTGCGCTCCAGCGTGGCGCGCGCGGACTCCAGGGAGCCCATCGCCACGCGGTGCTTCTCCTGCGCGTCCCGCTCCAGGGCGTCGGCCTTGGCACGCGCGTCGCGCTCCAGACCCTCGGCGCGGCTGCGGGCCTCGCCAACGATCTTGTTGGCCTCGGCGCGGGCCTCGGCGATCGCCTGGTCGGCGGTCTGCTGGGCCAGCGAGAGCACCCGGGCGGCACTGTCACCGCCGACGGGACCGCCCTGCTGCGGGCCGGGCCCGACGTGCTGCTGCTGGGGCGGGCCGCCGACGTGCTGCTGCTGCGGCGGGCCGCCGTGCGGGGCGTGCACCGGGCCACCGGGACCGCCGGGGCCGCCGTGCCCGCCCGGGCCACCGGGGCCCATCGGGCCGGGGCCGTGCGGACCGTGACCGGGAGGACCGCCGGGGCCACCGGGCCCACCCGGGCCCATGCCACCGGGACCTGCGGGCAGCTGGGGTGCGCCGGAAGGCAACTGAGGCGGGCCGCCCTGCGGCGGGCCCATCTGCTGCGGCGGCACCGGCTGCGGGCCCGATATGGCGGCGGGCACCGGCCCGCCGTGTCCGGGGGGTCCCGGCCGGTCCTGGGGCTCGGGGCCCTTGCGCATCCCCTGGTTCTGCGCCGCGGCCCGGGTCGCCGCGGCCAGCTTGGCCCGCAAGTCCTCGTTCTCGCGGAGCAGCCGGGTCAGTTCGGCCTCGACCTCGTCGAGGAACGCGTCGACTTCGTCCTCGTCGTAGCCCTCTCGGAGTCGGACGGTCGTGAACTGCTTGTTCCGCACGTCCTCGGGGGTCAGCGGCATTTCTTCACCTCAACGTAGTCATCGGCGACATCGGCATATCGACACTCTCCGTCCCGCTTCATCATCACCTCGCCCCGCCCACCACGGTGAGGAGGATGTAGACGATGATCATCAGGACGAAGAAGGACAGGTCCAGCGCCACGCCCCCTAGACGCAGTGGCGGAATGAACCGCCGCAGGAGCTTGAGTGGTGGATCCGTGACCGTGTAGGCGCCCTCAAGCAACACCACCATGGCTTTGCCCGGCTCCCAGGAGCGGGCGAACATGAACACGTAGTCCATGATCAACCGGAAGATCAGCACGATCAGGAAAACGAACAGCGCGATGTAGATCACTTGAAGCGCGACGTCCATCTCGCTGTGGTCCTCTCCCCTTCGCGTTCCGGCCCCACGGCCGCTCGCACAGTGTTGCTTGGCTCAGCTTTGGTTGAAGAACCCGCCCTCTGCGATGCGGGCCTTGTCCTCCGCTGTTACGTCGACGTTAGCAGGCGACAACAGGAACACCTTCTGAGTCACTCGCTCGATGCTGCCGTGCAGCCCGAAGACGAGTCCAGCCGCAAAGTCGACAAGTCGCTTCGCGTCCGTGTCGTCCATCTCGGTCAAGTTCATGATCACAGGCGTACCCTCGCGGAAGTGTTCCCCGATGGTACGTGCCTCGTTGTACGTACGCGGGTGGAGCGTCGTGATCCGGTAAGGCTCCCGCTCCGACACGGCCTTGGGCATGATCACCGGCGCACTCTTCTCCAGGCTGGGACGGTCAGGTGTGATGGAAGACACGGGAGCGATTCGCCCCGAACGCCCCGATTCGGGCAGGAGTCCGGGTGAACGCCCCGCCGGCTCGCGGTCCGTGGGCCGCTCCCGCTGCGCCGGCGGCGAAGCGATCGCCCGCGGCGGCTCCTCCTGGTGCGGCGGTTGCGGGGCCTGGTGGCGGTGGCGCCGCTCGGGCTCGGGCTCCGGCTCGAACTCGTCGTCGGGGTCGTACCCCGGGCCGTCGTACCCATCGTCCTCCACGAGGCCGAGGTAGACCGCCATCTTGCGCATTGCGCCGGCCATGCTCTACGCCCTCCGCTCTGCGGTGGATCGACCTTCGCCAGTGACGTGATCCACGCTACCCTGCCTGAATTGACCGGGAATGAAGCTTATTTTCTACTGTCGTCCGACTCGTTTGGCGACGTTACCGGAGCTGGGGCCGGACTCCGAGTACCGCGGTGCCGACGCGTACGTGTGTCGCTCCTGCGGCAATTGCCTCCTCCAGGTCCCCGCTCATCCCCGCCGAGACCATGGTTGCAGCCGGATGCGCGACGCGCAGGCCGGATGAGATTTCCATCAGCCGCTCGAACGCCGCCCGTTGCCGCCCCGCATACGCCCCCGCCAGGGGCGCGACCGTCATCAGCCCGCACAGCCGCAGCCCTTGGGCCGCCGCCACCGCGTCCGCGAGCGCCGGTACGTCACCGGGCGCGACGCCGCCGCGGTCCGCCGTCGCACCGCCGCCCGAATCCGTCCCGGGCGCCGCGTCCTTGTCGAGCGCCACCTGGAGCAGACAGCCCAGCTCGCGGCCCTCGCGCTCCGCGGCGGCGGCGAGCGCGGTGACCAGCCGGGGGCGGTCGACGGAGTGCACGTAGTCCGCATAGCGGGCCACGGAGCGCGCCTTGTTGGTCTGCAACTGGCCCACGAAGTGCCACGTGAGCGGTGCGTCCGCGCCCCGCTCCGCGCACCACGCGGCCTTGCCCGCGGCCTCCTGGTCGCGGTTCTCGGCCACGTGCCGTACGCCCAGGTCCGCCAGGAGCAGCACGTCGCTCGCCGGATAGGTCTTGGTCACGACGACGAGCGTGACCTCCTCGCGCTTGCGGCCCGCCGCCGCGCACGCGCCGGCGATACGTTCCTCCACCGCCGCCAGGTTCGCCGCCAACTCACCGCGGCGCTCCCGGTCCGCTGCCTCCTGCACTCCGCCGTCCCCCGTGAAGTCCGCCATCATTCCCCGTCCAGCCAGACGTATCCCGCGTGTCTGCCCGTGGCACCCTCGCGCCGGTACGAGAAGTGGTCCCCGGACTCCAGCGTGCACACGTCCGACACTGTGATCATTCCCACACCCAGCGCTTCCAACTGCGCGACCACACCCGCACGGATGTCCAGTGCCGGCGTCCCCCAGCTCGTCGTCGCCCGCGCCGCCGGCACCCGCCCGGCGGCCTCCTCGCGCAGCGCCTCGGGGACCTCGTAGCAGCGCCCGCAGACGGCCGGTCCGAGGTGGGCGACGATCCGCGCCGGCTCGGCGCCCAGCCCCACCATCGCCTCGACCGCGGCCCCGGCCACCCCGGCGACCATGCCGGGCCGGCCGGCGTGCGCGGCACCCGCCACGCCCGCGCCGGGGTCGGCGAGGAGCAGCGGGACGCAGTCGGCGCCGCGGGCGGCGAGCGGCACGTCCCGGGCGCGGGTGACGACGGCGTCCACGGCGGGCGGGGGCGCGTCGCCCCAGGGCCCGTCGACGACGGCGACGTCCCGCCCGTGCACCTGGTGCATCCACACCACCCGCGCCGGCTCCACCCCGAGCGAGCGAGCGGCGCGCTCGCGGTTGACCGCGACCGCCGCCGGGTCGTCGGCGCCGACGGCGCCGCCGAGGTTCAGCTCGGCGTACGGAGCGGCGCTCACGCCGCCCCACCGGTCGGTGAAGGCGAAGTGAGCGCCGCCTGTCGCGTATGTCTGCCCTATCACGGGTCGTACGTTACGTGATCAACACGCCGGTCACTTGAGGAAGTCCGGCACGTCCAGCTCCTCGGCCTCGCTGTCCTGGTACGGCCGGGCCGCCGGCACCTGCGGCGTGGCGGCCGGGGGGACGGGCGCAGGGGCGCTGTCTGCGGTGCTGTCGCCGGAGAGGGAACCGAGGCCGCCGAACGCGGGGCGCTCGGGCTCCGGGGACCGGGCGGGCCCGGGGTCCGCGACCGACTCGGCCGGGGCCTCGTCGCGCCCGCCGTACGAGCCGAGGACCTTGTCCCGGTTCTTCGACGGCAGTTGGCCGCCGTCGAAGCCCGCGGCGATGACCGTGACGCGCACCTCGTCGCCGAGGGCGTCGTCGATCACGGCGCCGAAGATGATGTTCGCCTCCGGGTGGGCCGCCTCGCTGACGAGCTGGGCCGCCTCGTTGATCTCGAAGAGCCCGAGGTCCGAGCCGCCGGAGATGGAGAGCAGCACACCGCGGGCGCCGTCGATGGACGCCTCCAGCAGCGGCGAGGAGATCGCCATCTCGGCCGCGGCCACCGCGCGGTCGTCGCCGCGCGCCGAGCCGATGCCCATGAGCGCGGAACCTGCCTCCGACATCACGGACTTGACGTCCGCGAAGTCCAGGTTGATCAGGCCCGGGGTGGTGATGAGGTCGGTGATGCCCTGGACACCGGAGAGCAGCACCTGGTCCGCGGAGCGGAAGGCGTCGAGGACGCTCACCTGGCGATCGGAGATCGACAGCAGCCGGTCGTTGGGGATCACGATGAGGGTGTCGACCTCGTCGCGCAGCGCGGCGATGCCGTCCTCGGCCTGGTTCGCGCGGCGCCGGCCCTCGAAGGTGAACGGGCGGGTCACGACGCCGATGGTGAGCGCGCCCAGCGAGCGGGCGATGTTCGCCACGACGGGCGCGCCCCCGGTGCCGGTGCCACCGCCCTCGCCGGCCGTGACGAAGACCATGTCGGCGCCCTTGAGCACCTCCTCGATCTCCTCCCGGTGGTCCTCGGCGGCCTTGCGGCCGACATCCGGGTTGGCGCCCGCGCCGAGTCCGCGGGTCAGCTCGCGACCGACGTCGAGCTTGACGTCCGCGTCGCTCATCAGCAGTGCCTGCGCGTCGGTGTTGATCGCGATGAACTCGACGCCCTTGAGACCGACCTCGATCATCCTGTTGATGGCGTTGACGCCACCGCCGCCGATACCGACGACCTTGATGACCGCGAGGTAGTTCTGTGGTGCTGCCACGTCGAAGGCCTCTCGCCTCGAGTTACGTCTGCCGTTTGTGGGGGTCCCCGAACGCCGGTCGAACCCTAAGCGTGAAGTTTAGGGTTACCGCAGCATCCCGTACCTGGACTCTTGGAACGAGACACTAAGTCGACAAGGCTTCCGCGTTCAATGAACACGCCGAACCTCCCGTTTTTCTTTTCACCCTATGTGATCAGGCGTTGCGACCCCTCACGGGGGGTCTGAACTGCGCATATGTACGTCAACTCGACGACGCCGCGGGGGCGCTGGGAACGCTGACGTCGAAGTACCGCGCATCGCGCTCCGCTTTCATGACCGCCGCGAGCGCCTTCGACTTCGCCGCGCCCCGCTCCGCGCTGCCCCACAGCACGGTCCGGCCTCCGGACAGCTCGAGCGTGACGGAGTCATATGAACGCACAAGGATAGTACGGGTGTCACGGCGCACGCTCTCGGAGAGCGCGCCCGCGACCCGTACCGCGCTCTCGCGCAGCCGCTGCCTGCCGAAACGGTCGAGGCTCGGTGAGTCCGCCACCTGCATCTCCACTATCGGCACGTTCTCGGGCGCCGTACGCACCGTGGCGAACCGCACACCCTCGTCGTCGACTTCCACGAAAGACTCCCCCTTGCGCAACAGCACCGCCGGCTGCCGCTCGGTGACCTGCACCGCGATCCGGTGCGGCCAGACCCGGTCGACGTCCACGGTGCCGATACGCGGCAACTCGGCCGCCAGCCGCGCCTCGACCGCGTCCGTGTCGACGGTGGCCATCGGCACGTCCTCGGAGACCCGGGCCGCGTCCAGCACCTCGTCGGCGCTGAGCACGTCGGTGCCGGAGACCGTGACCCGCTCCACCCGCAGCCAGTTCGAGCCGTACAGGGCCCAGACGGCGAACCCGCCGAGCACGATCACCGCCAGCAGCACGGCGACCACCACCCGGCGGCGCGGCGGCCGCAGCCGGCCGCGGCCGCCGGCCGGCCACCGGGCGGCGGGCGGGCCGCTCGGCCCGGCACCGCCGCCGCGCTCCTCGCGGCCGGCCGCCGCCTTCTCACGGACCGCTCCGGCCATCCCCGTACCCCCTTGACTGGTGTGGTGAGATCGCCGCGCCCTATGATCCCCGCCGGCCGTCCACAGCCTGGTACACCATGCCGACGAGGAGTTCGTCGGCATCCCTCCGGCCGAACTCCGCGGCGGCCCAGGACATCTCGTGCAGCCGCTGGCGGTTGGTGAGCACCGGCAGCACCTCCTGGCGCACCCAATCCGCCGTCAGCTCCGCGTCGTCGACCAGCAGCCCGCCGCCGGCCTTGACCACCGGCTGCGCGTTGAGCCGCTGCTCGCCGTTGCCGATGGGCAGCGGAACGTACGCGGCCGGGAGCCCGACCGCGGAGAGTTCGGCGACCGTCATCGCGCCGGCGCGGCAGAGCATCATGTCGGCCGCGGCGTAGGCGAGATCCATCCGGTCCACGTAGGGCACGGGGACGTACGGCGGCATGCCGGGCATATTGTCGACCTGCGGCAGCTCGTTCTTCGGCCCGACGACGTGCAGGATCTGCACGCCGGAGCGCTGGAGGTACGGCGCCACCGACTCGATGACCTCGTTCAGCCGCCGGGCACCCTGCGAGCCGCCGGAGACCAGCAGCGTCGGCAGGTTGGGGTTGAGCCCGAACGCGGCGCACCCCTCGGCGCGCACGGCGCCGCGGTCCAGGGTGGCGATGGAGCGGCGCAGCGGGATGCCGATGTAGTTCGCGTGCCGCAGCTTGCTGTCCGGCGTGGAGACCGCGACGAACTTCGTGTAGCGCGAGCCGATCTTGTTGGCAAGGCCGGGGCGGGCGTTGGCCTCGTGCACCACGATCGGCACGCCGCGGCGCTTGGCCGCCAGATAGCCGGGCAGGGCGACGTAGCCGCCGAAGCCGACGACGCAGTCGGCCTTCGTGCGCTCCAGCACCTCCTCGGCGGCCCTGATGGTCCCGCGCAGCCGTCCGGGGACGGTGATCAGCTCCGGCGTGGGCTTGCGCGGCAGCGGGACCGCGGGGATCAGCGCCAGTTCGTAGCCGCGCTCCGGGACCAGCCTGGTCTCGAGCCCGCGCTCGGTACCGAGCGCCGTGATGCCCACCGTGGGGTCCCGCCTGCGCAGGGCGTCGGCGAGGGCGAGCGCGGGCTCGATGTGGCCGGCGGTCCCCCCACCGGCGAGTACGACATGCACCGAATTTCACCGCTCTCCGCGACGGCCGCCCGCCGGCGGTCCGTCACCTTGTTTTCCTGGCTCTCCTGGCCGTGCTCTCCGGCCTTTTTCCGGCGAGCACTCTTCTAGCAGACTGCAGCACCCCCGCGGGCCGCATGGCCAGCGCCGCCCGCGCCGCGGGTTCCTCGCGCGCGAACGCGATCAGCAACCCCACGGCGAACATCGCCGGCAGCAGGGCGGAGCCTCCGTAGGAGAACAGCGGGAGCGGGACGCCGGCGATGGGCAGCAACCCCAGGACCGCACCGATGTTGATCACGACCTGCGCCATGATCCAGGCGGTCACGCCCCCCGCGGCGTACCTTACGAAGGCGTCCTCCGTACGTCCGGCCACGCGGATACCCGCATAGCCTAGAGCCGCGAAGAGTGCCAGCACCGACAGCGTCCCCGCCAGGCCGAGTTCCTCCCCGGTCACGGCGAAGATGAAGTCGGTGTGCGGTTCCGGGAGTTCGCCCCATTTTTCCATACTCGCGCCGAGTCCCGATCCGAACCAGCCGCCGGACGCCAGGGCGTAGATGCCGTGCAGGCCCTGCCAGCAGACGTCTCCGGGGCCCGGCTCGGTGGCGCCGATGCAGCGCAGCCGGTCCATCCGGTGCGGGCTGGAGGTGAACAGCACGACGGTCAGCGTCGCGCCGACCGCGATCACGGTGGCGAACAGCCGGGTCGGGGCGCCGGCGACCCACAGCAGGCCCAGCAGGATCGCGCCCAGGATCATCGCGGTGCCCATGTCGCCGCCGAGCATGATGAGGCCGAGCAGCACCATCGCGACCGGCGCCAGCGGCACCAGCATGTGCTTCCACTGGGTGAGCAGCTTCTTGTCCTGTTTACGCGCCAGCAGGTCGGCGCCCCACATCACCAGCGCCAGCTTGCCGAACTCGCTGGGCTGGAGCTGGAACGGGCCGCCGAAGTTCAGCCAGTTGGTGTTGCCGTTGACCGACTGCCCTATCCCCGGCACCTGCACCAGCGCCATGAGGAACAGCGACATCGCCAGGACCGGGTACGCCAGCGCGCGGTGCAGCCGGATCGGCATGCGGGCCGCGACGAGCAGCAGGATGGTGCCGAGGGTGGCGGCGACGAGCTGCTTGCGGAAGTAGTACGTGGACGCCAGGCCGCTGTTGAGCGCCTCGATCTGGGAGGCGGAGAAAACCATCACCAGACCCAGCACGGTGATCAGCAGACTGCCGCCGAGCAGCAGGTAGTACGCGGTGAGCGGCCGGTCCCAGGCCCGGCGCACGCGGCGCGCGAACCGGCGCAGGCCGGCGGGCCCCACGCCCCCTCCTCGGGCCGGGCGGGCCGCGGGGACGGAACGCGTCCCGCCGCGGGCGGGCCGCGGCGGGGTTTTCGACGCCGCGCCGCGCGCGGCAGCGGGCCGCCGCGCGCGCCGCTCCTGGTCCGCTCTGCTCATCCGCCGTCTCCTCGCTGGCACCGCCGCACTCCGCCCATGGGCAACGAGGTTGCCACGCCGACGCCCCGGCCGGGGCCACGACGCGACGGAGCGCGGTCGCCTTCGGGTCGTCCGGGTCCCGGAGTCTGCCGTCGATCTCCCGTACGCGGCCGGGGTACGGCCCCGCGCGCGGCGCGCCGCCCTTCGGCCGAAAGCAGGTGTGCCGGGGAGCCTAGGCCCCGTCGGCGGCGAGTTCGTGTACGGCGGCGGTGAAGACCTCGCCGCGCACGTTGTAGTTCGTGAACATGTCCATCGACGCGCAGGCCGGCGCCAGCAGCACGGTGTCGCCCTCGCGGGCCAGCCGCGCCGCCTCGGCGACGGCCACCGCCATCGCGCCGGAGTCCGTCCGCGCGATGTCCACCACCGGCACCTCCGGCGCCTGCCGCGCCAGCGCCCCGGCGATCAGCGCCCGGTCCCGGCCCAGCAGCACCGCCGCGCGCAGCCGCTTCGCCGCGCCCGCGACGAGGTCGTCGAAGGTGGCGCCCTTGGCGAGACCGCCGGCGATCCAGACGATCCCGTCGTACGCGGCCAGCGAGGCTTCGGTGGCGTGGGTGTTGGTGGCCTTGGAGTCGTCCACATACGTCACGCCGCCGATCTCGGCGACGCGTTCGATGCGGTGCGGCTCGGGGCGGAAGGCGCGCAGCCCCTCGCGTACGGCCGCGGGCCCGGCGCCGTACGCGCGCGCGAGGGCCGCGGCGGCAAGGGCGTTGGCGACGTTGTGCGGGGCGGGCGGCTGGACGTCGGCGACGGCGGCCAGCTCCTGCGCGGTGCGCTGCGGGTCCGGCACGAACGCCCGGTCCACCAGCAGCCCGTCGACCACTCCGAGCTGCCCGGGGGCGGGCGCGCCGAGGGTGAACCCGACCGCGCGGCAGCCCTCCTCGACGTCGGCCTTGCGCACCAGTTCCTCGGTGACCGGGTCGGCGGCGTTGTAGACGCACGCCACCCGGTTGCCCTCGTAGATGCGGCCCTTGTCGGCGGCGTACGCCTCCATGGAGCCGTGCCAGTCGAGGTGGTCGGGCGCGAGGTTGAGGACGGCGGCGGAGTGGGCGCGTACGGAAGTGGCCCAGTGGAGCTGGTAGCTGGACAGCTCGACGGCGAGCACGTCGAGGTCCGCGTACGGGCCGTGGCCGGTGACGACGTCGACGAGCGGGACGCCGATGTTGCCCACGGCGGCGGTGCGCAGCCCGGCGGCGGCGAGCATGGCGGCGAGCATCTTCACCGCGGTGGTCTTGCCGTTGGTGCCGGTGATCGCCAGCCACTCGGCGGGCGGCCGGCCCCCGGGCGAGGTGGCGCGCAGCCGCCAGGCCAGCTCGACGTCGCCCCAGACCGGCACCCCGGCCGCCTCGGCGGCGGCGAACAGCGGGGCGGAGGGCTGCCATCCGGGCGTGGTGACGACCAGTTCCGTGCCCTCGGGCAGGGTGTCGCCGTCGCCGAGGCGGACGGTCACGCCGAGCGGCTCCAGCTCCGCGGCCTGCGCCCGGGCCCGGTCGTGGTCAGCGCCGTCGACGACGGTGACCTCCGCGCCGAGCCGGTGCAGCGCGCGGGCGGCGGGGCCGCCGCTGACCCCGAGCCCCGCGACGGTCACACGGCGGCCCTCGAACTCGCTCATGTCGGCTCCCCGTCCGGGCCCCGGCCGCTCACCTTCTGGCCGCCCAGCCGGCGTAGAAGATGCCCAGGCCGACGATCACGCACATGCCCTGGATGATCCAGAATCTGACCACCACGAGCACTTCGCTCCAGCCTTTCAGCTCGAAGTGGTGCTGTAGTGGCGCCATTCTGAAGACGCGTTTCCCGGTCATCCGGAACGAGCCGACCTGGATCACCACCGAGAGCGTGATGAGGACGAACAGGCCGCCGAGGATGGCGAGGAGCAGTTCGGTGCGGGAGGCGATGGCCAGGCCGGCGAGGGCGCCGCCGAGGGCCAGCGAGCCGGTGTCGCCCATGAAGATCTTCGCGGGCGAGGTGTTCCACCACAGGAAGCCGAAGCACGCGCCCATCAGCGCGGAGGCGACGACGGCCAGGTCGAGCGGGTCGCGTACGTCGTAGCAGGCGGCCGGGTTGGTGAGGGTGTCGGCGTTGATGCAGGACTCCTGGTACTGCCACACGCCGATGAAGACGTACGCGCCGAAGACCATCACCGAGGCGCCGGTGGCGAGGCCGTCCAGGCCGTCGGTGAGGTTCACGCCGTTGGACATCGCCAGGATCATGAACAGCGCCCAGATGACGAAGAGCACCGGGCCGATCGACCAGCCGAAGTCCTGGGTGAAGGAGAGCTTCGTGGACGCCGGTGTCAGCTCGCGGGCGTCCTCGAAGTTCAGCGACAGCACCGCGAAGGCGATGCCGACGATGAACTGGCCGAGCATCTTCGCCTTGGCCCGCAGGCCCAGGCTGCGCTGCTTGATGATCTTGATGTAGTCGTCGAGGAAGCCGACCAGGCCCAAGCCGGCCATGAGGAAGAGCACCAGCAGCCCGGAGTACGTGGGCGAACTGCTGGTGACCACCTTGGTGATCGCGTACGCGATGATCGTGGCCAGGATGAACGCGATGCCGCCCATGCTGGGCGTACCGCGCTTGCTGTGGTGCGCCTGCGGCCCGTCGTCCCGGATGTACTGCCCGTAGCCGCGCCGGGCCAGGAGCTTGATCAGCAGCGGAGTGCCGAGGAGGGAGAGGAAGAGCCCGAGGGCCCCGGAGAAGAGGATCTGCCTCATCGGGCGGCGCCCTCCTCGAGCAGCGCTTCCGCCACGCGCCACAGCGCCTCGGATCTGGACGCCTTGACGAGCACGACATCTCCCGGCCGCAGCTCGCCGCGCATCAGGTCGACAGCCGCGTCGACGTCGGACACGTGCACCGACTCCTCACCCCACGAACCCTCGTTCTTCGCGCCCATGTCCAGCCAGGCGGCCTCCTGCCGGCCCACTGCCACGAGCTTGCTGATGCCCAGGCGGACGGCCAGCCGGCCCACGCCGTCGTGCTCGACCATGGCGTGGTCGCCCAGCTCGGCCATCGCGCCCAGCACGGCGAACGTCCGGCCCCCCGGCACCGTGCTGCCCCGGCCCATGGCGGCGAGCGCGCGCAGCGCGGCCCGCGTGGACTCGGGGTTGGCGTTGTACGCGTCGTTGACGACCGTCACGCCGTCCGGCCGCCGCCTGACCTCCATGCGCCGGCCGGACAGGGCCTCGGCGGCGGAGAGCGCCTCGGCGATCCGCGCCGGGGGCATGCCCAGCTCGTACGCGACGGCGGCGGCGGCAAGCGCGTTCGACACGTGGTGCTCACCGTACAGCCGCATGATCACACCGGCGCTGCCGGCAGGCGTGTGCAGGGTGAATTCCGGCCGCCCGTCTTCGGTGAGCCGGACGTCGGCGGCCCGTACGTCCGCCTCGGGCGCCTCGCCGTAGTAGATGATGCGCGCCCGGGTACGGGACGCCATCGCGCGGACGAGGGGATCGTCGGCGTTGAGCACCGCGACCCCGCCGTCCGCCCCCGCCGGCAGCGCCTCCACCAGCTCGCCCTTGGCCGCGGCGATCTGCTCCCGGCCGCCGAACTCGCCGATGTGCGCGGTGCCGACGTTGAGGACGAGCCCGATGCGCGGCGGCGTCACCTCCGCGAGATCGCGGATGTGGCCGAGGCCGCGCGCGCCCATCTCCAGCAGCAGGTACCGGGTGTCGGGGGCGGCCTGGAGGGCCGTGACCGGATGGCCGATCTCGTTGTTGAAGGAACCGTGGGTGTAGACCGTCGGGCCGAGGCGCTGCAGCAGTTGGGCGAGGAGGTCCTTGGTGGACGTCTTGCCCGAGGAGCCGGTGAGCGCGATGAGCGCGGTGAGGGTCTCGTCGAGGCGGGCGACGACGTGCTTGGCCAGTGCGCTGAGCGCCGGGGGCACGGAGCTGACCACGACGGTCGGCACGCCCTCGACCGGGCGGGTGCCCAGGACGCCGGTGGCGCCGGCGGCGACGGCGAGGGCGGCGTAGTCGTGCCCGTCGACGTGCTCGCCGGTGAACGCGGCGAAGAGGCTGCCCGGCTCCGCCTGCCGCGAGTCGATGACCACGGGGCGGGTGACCAGCGCCTGCGGATCCGGCACGCCGTGCAGCTCGCCGCCGGTCAGCTCGGCGACCTCGGCGAGGCTCAGCGGAATCACCGTACGCCTCCGGCGGGTTCGGCGGAATCCGGGTGCCCGGGGTCCGCGGAGCCGGCGCCCGCCCGCTCGCGGATCGCCCTGCGCAGCTCGTCGCGGTCGTCGAAGGGCCGTACGACGCCGGCCGTGTCCTGGCCCTGCTCGTGGCCCTTGCCGGCGATGAGCACCGTGTCGCCGGCGCCCGCGCGGGCCACCGCGATGGCGATGGCGCCCGCCCGGTCGGCCTCGACCAGCACGTCGCCGCGCTCGTAGACCGGCACCTCCGCGGCGCCGGCGAGCATCGCGGCGAGGATCGCGAGGGGATCCTCGGAGCGGGGGTTGTCGGAGGTGAGCACCGCGGTGTCGGCGAGCCGGGCGGCGGCGGCGCCCATGGGGCCGCGCTTGTGCGGGTCGCGGTCGCCGCCGCAGCCGACGACGACGTGCAGCCGGTTCTCGGTGACCTTGCGCAGCGCCCACAGCACGGACTCCAGCGCGTCGGGCTTGTGCGCGTAGTCGACGACGGCGAGGTAGCCCTGGCCCGCGTCGACCCGCTCCAGCCGGCCCGGCACGCCCGGCACAGCGGCCACGCCGCCCGCGGCGGTGGCCGGGTCGATGCCGGCGGTGACGAGCGCGGCGATGGCGGCGAGGGTGTTGGAGACGTTGAACGTGCCGGGCAGCGGGGCCTCGGCGGGGATCGCGATCCCGCCGGGGCCGACCGCGGTGAAGGTGGAGCCGAGCACGCCGATCTCCACGTCCTCGGCGCGCCAGTCGGCGTCCGGGTGGCCCTCGGCGGAGTACGTGGTCACGGGGTAGCTGCCGCCGCCCTCGGGGGCCGCGGCCTCCTCGGCGAGGCGCATCCCGTACTCGTCGTCGATGTTGACGACGCCCGCCCGCGACCTGGCCGGGGTGAAGAGCTGCGCCTTCGCCCGGTAGTAGTCCTCCATGTCGGTGTGGAAGTCCAGGTGCTCGGGGCTGAGGTTGGTGAAGACGGCGACGTCGAAGAGGACGCCGTCGACCCGGCCGAGCACCAGCGCGTGGCTGGAGACCTCCATCGCCACGGACGCGACGCCGCGCTGGCGCATGACGGCGAAGAGCGCCTGGAGGTCGGTCGCCTCCGGCGTGGTCCGCTCCGACTTCAGCCGCTCGTCGCCGATGCGCATCTCGACGGTGCCGATGAGGCCGGTGAGCCCGGCACCGTCCTTCTCGGCCGCCGCCCGCAGCCCGCCCTCGACGAGGTACGCGGTCGTGGTCTTGCCCGACGTGCCGGTGACCCCGAGCTGGAGCAGGTCCCGGCCCGGCTCGCCGTAGACCGCCGCGGCCAGCTCCCCCATCCGGCCCCGCGGGTCGCCGACGACCAGCACCGGCAGCCCGGTGCCCGCGGCCCGCTCCAGGCCGGCCGGGTCGGTGAGCACCGCGGCGGCGCCGAGGTCGGCGGCCTGGGCGGCGAAGTCGGCGCCGTGCAGCCGGGCGCCGGGCAGCGCGGCGTAGACGTCGCCGGGGCGTACGGCGCGGGAGTCGTGGGTGATGCCGGTGACGGTGACGCCCCCGGCCTCGCCGGTGACGCCGGTGCCCAGCCGGTCGGCCAGCTCCGTGAGCGGTACGGGGTCGACCTCGGCGGGGCGGGGCGCCCCCGGATGCTTCGCCGGGGCGCCCGACGCTTCCTGAGGGGACTGATCGGGGTGGGGCACGGCGGGCAGCGTACCGGGCCCGCCTGCCGCACCGCCAAGCCAGGGGGGGCGCGGTGCGCGGTTCCCCGGATCGTCCGTGATTGTGCTCACTGCGCAGGTCCGATCTTTCCGTTCTTATCCGCCGTCGGCCACGCCGCCGGCGTCCGTACCCTCGCCGTCCCCGCCTGTGCCGTCGGTGCCGGCGCCGAACGTGACCGGCATCGGCGGCGGCTCGACCCCCGTGGGCGGCACCTGGAGCGTCTTGAGCGCGAACTCCATGACCTTCTTGTACACGGGGCCGCAGATCTGGCCGCCGAAGTAGCTGCCTTCCGTGGGGTTCTGGATCGCGCAGTACACGGTCACGCGCGGTGCGTCCGCGGGCGCGAAGCCCGCGAACGAGGCCGTGTAGCCGTTGTAGCGGCCGGTCTGCGGATCCACCCTGTTGGAGGTGCCGGTCTTCCCGGCCGCGCGGTAGCCCGGGATGCGGGCCTTCACGCCGGTGCCCTCCTCGTCGTCGACGACGGACTCCAGCATCCGGGAGAGCGTCCTGGCCGTCTTCTGGCTGACGACGCGGTTCTTCTCCGGCTCGGGCGCCGGGTCGAAGCGGCCGTCGGGGCCGCGGCTGCCGCGGACGAGGGAGGGCTCGATCCGTACGCCGCCGTTGGCGACGGTCGAGTAGACGGAGGCGGCCTGCAGGGCGTTCACGGACAGGCCCTGGCCGAACGGGATCGTGTACTGCTGCGCCGCGTCCCACTCGGCCGCGGGCTTCAGCAGGCCGGGGGTCTCGCCCGCGACGCCGAGGCCGCTGCGCCGGCCGAGGCCGAAGTCGCTGAGGTAGGAGTGGAGGACCTTGTTGGCCTGCCGCTGGTTCTTCCCCAACTGCTCGACGGCGAGGATGGTGCCGATGTTGCTGGACTTGGCGAGCACGCCGTTCAGCGTCAGGTACCAGGTCGGGTGCTCGACGTCGTCGTGGAAGGCGTGGCCGCCGCGCGGCAGCACGTTCGGCACGGTGACCCGGGTGTCCGGGGTCGCGGCCTCCTCCTCCAGCACGGCGGCCATGGAGATGACCTTGTTGACGCTGCCGGGCTCGTACGCGTCCTCCAGGGCCGGGTTGCCGAGGGTGCCGGGGGTGGCGCCGGACAGGTCGTTGGGGTCGAAGCCGGGGGCGTTGGCCATGGCCAGGATCTCGCCGCTGCGGGTGTCCTGCACGATGACGTAGCCGCGGTCCGCCTCGGAGGCGTCGACCTGCTTCTCGATGGCGGTCTGGGCGGCCCACTGGATGTCGCGGTCGATGGTGAGCTCGACGTCGGAGCCGGGCTCGGCGGGGTTCTCCTCGGCGTCCGCGGTGGGGATGCGGCGGCCGGCGGACTGGGCGTAGACGAGCCTGCCGTCCTTGCCGGCGAGCAGCTTGTCGTGCTGCCGCTCGACGCCCCCGCCGCCCTCGCCCTCGGCGTTGACGAAGCCCAGTATCCCGGCGGCCAGATCGCCGTTCGGATAGACGCGCTTGTTCTGCTCCTCCGCGAACACCCCGCCGAGCACGTCCTGCCTGCCGCCCGCCGCCTCGCGCCCGGCGGACTCCGACTTCAGCTTCTTGATCTCGTCCCAGACCTGCGGCGTCTGCTTCGACGCGAGCTTCACATAGCGCGAGCCGGGCGTGGCGAGCTTGGCCTCCAGGTCCTTCGCGTCCGCCTTCAGCACGGGCGCCAGCGCCTCGGCGGCCCGCCGGGGCGCGTCCTTCACGTCGGCCTGCTCGGGCGTGAAGAGGTACGGGTCGGCGGTGATGTCGTACGCGTCGACCGTGGTGGCCAGCTCGACGCCGTTGCGGTCGGTGATGACGCCGCGCTCGGCGCTGAGCGTCATCGGCACGTACCGGTTGACCTGGGCCTTCTCCGCGTACTCGCCGGCGTCCACGGCCTGGACCTGGAGCAGCCTTGCGGTGAAGACCAGCAGGAGGAGGGTGAGGCCGACGCTGACGAGGCGCAACCGGGGGCGCGGCGAGGCGAGGCGGATGCGCGGACCGCCTCCGGCGGGGCGGGGGGGCCGGGGGCCGGGCGTGGACGCGCGGGTACGGGAACGGGGCCGGGCGGCACCGCCACGGCCACCGCTCGCGGGGCGCGGCACGCGGCGGCGCGCGTCGCGGCCGTCGCCGCCGTCGCGGGAGGAACCGCCGGAGTCGCGGGTCGTCACGGTGCCTCCTGAGCGGCGGGCCGCGGGGCGGCGGCCGAGGGGGAGGCGGAGGTCCCCGGTGCGGGGGACGCCGGCGGCTCGGCCGGGGCGCCCTCCGCCTGCCCCGCTTCGTCGGCCGCCCCCTGACCGGCCTTCCCGGGCGCCTCTGCCTTCTCGGCTGCCCGTGCCCTGGCGTCACCGTCCTCGGGCGACGGCTTCGCGGCGGCCGCCGGGCTCGGCGCGGGCGGCGGCGGGCCCGTCGCCGTCCACGGCTCGCCCCTGACGCCGCCCACCGGCGAGAGGAAGACCGGCGGCCCGCCCGGCACCATGCCCAGCTCCCGGGCCCGCTTCTCCAGCGCGTCAGGCGCCGACTGCTCCTCCACCTCCTGGCGCAGCCGCTGCTCCTCGTCCGTCAGCCGCGTCGTCTCCTTCTTCAGGTTGCCGACGCGGAACGAGCCCTGGTTGACCGCCGCGTTGAGCAGCAGCAGCGCGAGCAGACCGGCGCCCAGGAGCAGCACCACGAGCAGCACGAAGGGCGTGCGCGCCGCCGAGCTGCCGCCCAGCAGCCGGGCGCCGCCCTCGCGCGGGAACGCGATCCTCGGCCGTTTCACGGCGCACCCGCTCCGCTCCGGCTCACACGTCCTCCCGGATCCGCTCCGCCGCCCGCAGCCGCGCGGGGGCGGCCCTGCGGTTCTCCGCGATCTCCTCGTCCGCCGGCAGCTCAGCGCCGCGGGTGAGCAGCCGCAGCCGCGGCTGGTGGTGCTCGGGGACCACCGGCAGTCCGGGCGGCGCGGTGCTCGCGGCACCGGCCGCCAGCACCCGTTTGACGAGCCGGTCCTCGAGCGACTGGTACGCGAGGACGGCGATCCGGCCGCCGACGGCCAGCGCCGCGACGGCCGCGGGCACGGCCCGTTCGAGGACCGCCAGCTCGCCGTTGACCTCGATGCGCAGCGCCTGGAACGTCCGCTTCGCGGGATTGCCGCCGGTGCGCTTCGCGGCCTGCGGCAGCGCCTCGCGGATCACCTCGACCAGCCGCGCGCTGCGCGCGAACGGCTCCTTCTCCCGCTCCCTCACCACGGCCTCGACGATGCGCCGCGCCTGTTTCTCCTCGCCGTACGCGCGCAGGATGCGCACCAGCTCGCCGGGCGGGTACGTGTTCAGCACCTCGGCCGCGCTCACGCCCCTGGTCTGGTCCATCCGCATGTCGAGCGGCGCGTCCTGCGCGTACGCGAAGCCGCGCCCGGCCTCGTCCAGTTGCATGGACGACACGCCCAGGTCGAAGAGGATCCCCTGCACGTGGCCCACGGCCAGCTTGTCGAGCACGTCGGGCAGTTCGTCGTAGACCGCGTGCACGAGCGTCACCCGCCCGGTGTACGGGGCCAGCCGGCGGCCCGCCAGCTCCAGCGCGGCCGGGTCGCGGTCCAGCGCGATAAGCCGCAGCCCGGGGTGGGCGGCGAGCAGGGCCTCGCTGTGGCCGCCGAGGCCCAGCGTGCAGTCGACGGCGACCGCGCCGGGCGCGGACAGGGCGGGGGCCAGCAGTTCCGTGGTGCGGCGGAGCATGACGGGGACGTGGACAGCGGCGCGTGCGTCGTTCACGGTGCCGCCTCCTGTCCCGCCCGATCGCCGAAGGGGAGCGGCCGTAGCCGCCTGCGCGGCGGCGCCGGCCTGGCCCGGAGCGGGCCGCCGGCCGCACGGGCGACGGGCGAACCGCATGAAAGGGGGCGCCACGGCTCCCACTTCGCGTCACTTTAGCCCACTGCACCCCCCGGTCAATCAAGCACCGAAGGCGCGCCCCCGCCCCGGCCGCGGGCGCATGCCGCCGGGACTGCTCCCTGTGGGCTACCTCACGCGGGCCGGGCAGCGGCGCCCCGGCCCGGATACCGTCGTACGCATGACGCCCGCTGAGAGCACGTCGACCGCTGAGAACGCCGTCGCCGCCCCCACCGTCACCGACCGGCTCGTCGCCGCCAACCGCGGGTACGCGGGCGGCTTCGAGGACCCCGGCATGGACGCCAAGCCCGTCCTCCGGGTCGCCGTGGTGGCCTGCATGGACGCCCGGCTCGACCTGCACGCCGCGCTCGGCCTCGAGCTGGGCGACTGCCACACGATCCGCAACGCCGGCGGCGTGGTCACCGACGACACCATCCGCTCGCTGACCATCAGCCAGCGCGCCCTGGGCACCCGCAGCGTGGTCCTGATCCACCACACCGACTGCGGCCTCCTCCGCATCACCGAGGAGTTCCGCTTCGAGCTGGAGGCCGAGGTCGGCCAGCGGCCGGCCTGGTCGGTGGAGTCCTTCCGCGACCTGGACCAGGACGTGCGCCAGTCGATCCGCCGGGTGGAGACCTCCCCGTTCCTGCTGCACACCGACGACGTGCGAGGCTTCGTGTTCGACGTGCGCACGGGGCTGCTCCGCGAGGTGTCCGCGGAGCAAATCACGGCGGGCGACTGACGAAACCGGCATTCGGCAGCAAGAATGCGGGTGTGGTGGCTCCGATACGCCCCGGCCGGGCCGGCGGCGCACGGGGCACCACGGTATCGGGGAGGGCCGGACCGCGACCGCGGCGCACGGCCCGTGCGACGGGCCGAGGAGGGCCGGTGACGACGTATGACGAGCGAGCGAGCCTCAGCGATCTGACCAGTACCGCGGACGATGTCCGGCGGTCGGTGGAGAGCGTGATCGAGGGCAAGCCCGAGGCGGTCAGGCTGTCGCTGACCGTCCTGCTCGCCGAAGGCCACCTGTTGATCGAGGACGTGCCGGGCGTCGGGAAGACCATGCTCGCCAAGGCGCTGGCGAAGTCCATCGACTGCTCCGTGCGCCGCATCCAGTTCACGCCCGACCTGCTGCCCTCCGACATCACCGGCGTGAGCGTCTACGACCAGCAGAGCCGGGACTTCGAGTTCAAGCCCGGCGCGATCTTCGCCCAGATCGTCATCGGCGACGAGATCAACCGGGCCTCCCCGAAGACCCAGTCGGCGCTGCTGGAGTCGATGGAGGAGCGGCAGGTCACCATCGATACGCAGACGTACGAGCTGCCCAGCCCGTTCATGGTGGTCGCCACTCAGAACCCCATCGAGATGGAGGGCACGTACCCGCTGCCCGAGGCCCAGCGCGACCGCTTCATGGCCCGGCTGTCCATCGGCTACCCCAGCCCGGACGCGGAGCTGGAGATGCTGGACGTGCACGGCGGGGTCTCGCCGCTGGGCGACCTCCAGCCCGTCGCGCACGCGCACGACATCGTCAAGCTGATCGACGCGGTGCGCACGGTGCACGTGGCGGACTCCGTCCGGCGCTACGCGGTGGACCTCGTGACCTCCACCCGGCTCCACCCCGAGCTGCGCCTCGGCGCCTCGCCGCGGGCCACGCTGCACCTGCTGCGGGCGGCGAAGGCCGCCGCCGCGCTGGCGGGGCGGGAGTTCACGCTGCCCGACGACGTGCAGGCGCTGGCCGTGCACGTGCTCGCGCACCGGCTGCTGCCCACGGCGCAGGCCCAGCTCAACCGGCGCACGGCGGAGCAGATCGTCGCCGAGATCCTGCAGCAGGTGCCGGTGCCCGCCGCCGACATGCAGCGGCCGCCGCAGATGCCGCCCGCGTACGGCGGCGGCGCGCACAGCCCGGACGGCCGGCGGTTCTGATGTCCGGCCAGCCCCCGCCCGCCCCCGCCGCGCCGCCCGCCGGCCAGGACGCCCAGGCGGGCGGGCTGCGTACGGCCCTGGCCGGCACCACCACCCGCGGCCGCTCGTTCCTCGCCGCCGGGCTCGCGGCCGGCGCGTGCAGCTACATACTGGGCCAGCCCGACCTGCTGCGGGTGGGGCTGCTGCTGGCCGCGCTCCCGCTGGTGTGCGCGGCCGTGCTGCACCGCACCCGCTACCGCGTCGGCGGCAGCCGCAGGCTCTCGCCCGCCCGGGTGCCCGCGGGCTCCGAGGCCCGGGTGCACCTGCGGCTGGAGAACGTCTCCCGGCTGCCCACCGGGCTGCTCATGCTCCAGGACCGGCTGCCGTACGTGCTCGGCCCCCGGCCCCGCTTCGTGCTGGACCGGGTGGAGCCGGGCGGCAAGCGCGAGGTGACCTACCGGGTCCGCTCCGACCTGCGCGGGCGCTATCCGCTGGGCCCGCTGCAACTGCGGCTCTCCGACCCGTTCGGCATGTGCGAGATGACCCGCTCCTTCAGCGCGTACGACACCCTCACCGTCGTGCCGCGCACCGAGGCGCTGGCCCCCGTCCGGCTGGCCGGCGAGGCCACGGGCTACGGCGACGGCCGGCACCGCACCCTCGCCCTGGCCGGCGAGGACGACGTCATCCCCCGCGGCTACCGGCACGGGGACGACCTGCGGCGGGTGCACTGGCGCTCCACCGCGAAGTACGGCGAGCTGATGGTACGCCGCGAGGAACAGCCGCAGCGCGCGGGCTGCACGGTGCTGCTGGACACCCGGCGCGACGCCTACACCGGCGCGGGACCCGACTCGCCCTTCGAGTGGGCCGTCTCCGGCGCCGCCTCGGTCGCGCTGCACATGCTGGAGCGCGGCTACACCGTGCGGCTGCTCACCGACGGCGGCGAACTGGGGGCCGGCGTCGACGGGGCGCTGCACTCCCGCGGCGGCGAGTCGGCCGACGCGGCGGGGATACTCCTGGACACCCTCGCCGTCATCGACCACTCCGAGCGGGACACGGTCTCGGCCGCGTACGACGTGCTGCGCGGGGGGCACGAGGGGCTGCTCGTGGCGTTCTTCGGCGGGCTGGACGAGGAACAGGCCGCGCTCGCCGCGCGGATGCGGCAGCGTACGGCCGCGGGCGTGGCGTTCGTGACGGACGGCGCGGCCTGGGAGTCGCGCGCGGCGGCGCCCGCCGGGCAGAACGGCGCGGCGGCGGAGGGCGCCGAGCGGGTGCGGCAGCTCCGCGAGGCGGGCTGGACGGTGCTGTCCGTACGGCCGGGTATGACGATGGGCGACCTGTGGCGGGAGGCCGGCGACCAGGCCGGCCAGCTCGCCGCGGCGGCACGCGGAGGCGAGAGCTGAGATGAGCGGACGGGCCCGGCTCACGATCTGCGCGGCGGCGGCATCCCTGCTGGCCGCCACCGCGCTGCTGCCGCTGACCGACAGGATGACCTGGTTCTTCAAGGCGATCTTCATCGTCGCCGTGATCGGCGGCGTCGGCATGATCGCCCGCCGTATCCCGCTGGCGCGCCCGCTGACGGTGCTGGCGCAGACCGCGGTCACGGTGGTGCTGCTGACGATGCTCTTCACCGCCGACCAGGCGACGGGCGGAGTGCTCCCCAACCCGGCGGCGATCGAGGAGTTCCGGCAGCTCTTCCAGGAGGGCGGCGACGACGTCTCGCGCTACTCCATCCCGGCCCCGGTCACCGACGGCATAGAGCTGATGCTGCTCTCCGGCATCGCCGGGGTGGCGCTGCTGGTGGACGCGGTGGCGGTGACGTTCCGCAGCGCCGCGCCCGCAGGGCTGCCGCTGCTCGCGCTGTACTCCGTCGCCGCCGGGCTCAACCAGGGCGGGAGCTGGCTGACGTTCCTGCTCGCCGGCGCCGGTTACCTGCTGCTGCTGCTCGCCGAGGGGCGGGACCGGCTGGCGCAGTGGGGGCGGATGTTCGGCGGCGGGCAGTCCGTGGGCGCGCCGGGGGCCGCGGCGCCGGGCGGCGGCCGGCCGGTGGCCCCGGTGCGTACGGGCCGGCGGATCGGCGCCGTGGCGCTGGGCTTCGCCCTCGTCGTCCCCGCGGCGCTGCCGACGCTGGACGGCGGCCTGCTGGACGGCAAGACCACCGGTCCCGGGCAGGGTCCGGGCGGCGGTACGGTCACCGCGATCAACCCCGTGGTGCGGCTGCAGCAGAGCCTGAACCAGCCGGAGAACCGCGAGATCTTCCGCTACCGCGCCGAGGACGGCGCCCAGAACCAGGCGCTGTACATGCGCTTCGTCGCCCTCGACCGGTTCGACGGCACCTCCTGGCAGCCCTCGCGCCGCAGCATCGAGGACATCCCGGACCCGCTGCCCACCCCGCAGGGCTACTCCAACAGCCAGATCAGGTCCGCGCCCCTCACGCTGAACGTGCGGGCCGACGACGACTTCCGGCAGCAGTGGCTGCCGATGCCGTACCCCGCGTACCAGGTGCGGATTGGGGGCGACTGGCGCTACGAGCCGGAGGGCAGGTCCGTCGTCGGCGACGGCGGCACCACCACGAGCGGCGCCGAATACCAGGTCACCAGCCTGCTCATGGCGCCCACCGCGCGCCAGTTGGCCACCGCGCCGCCGCCGGACCCGGCGCTGAGCGAGGAGTACACGCAGGTGCCCGACTCGCTGCCGGACGAAGTCCGCCGGCAGGCGCAGGAGATCACCCGCGGCTCGGCGAACAACTACGAACGGGCGCTGGCGCTGCAGGACTACTTCACCACCAACTTCGTCTACGACACGGAGACCGACCTCGACGCCTCCGACCCCGAGGCGATCCTGCGGTTCCTGGAGGACAAGCAGGGCTTCTGCGTCCACTTCTCCTTCACGATGGCCGCGATGGCGCGGACCCTCGGCATCCCCGCCCGGGTCGCGGTCGGCTTCGTGCCGGGCACCGCGCAGAGCGACGGGTCGATGTCGGTGGGGCTGCAGGACGCGCACGCCTGGCCCGAGCTGTACTTCGAGGGCGCCGGCTGGACCCGCTTCGAGCCGACCCCGACCCGCGGCACGCTTCCCGACTACACGATGGAGGACCAGCCGAACGGCGGCGGCGACCCCGCGAACGAGCTGCCGGACCCCGGCAGCTCCGCGGACCCGACCCCGACCCCCTCCGCGTCGGAGGACGAGTGCCCGGCGTCGCTGCGGCGGGTGGACGGCTGCCCGGACGACGAGGCGGCGGGCGGCGGGGCCGCGGGCCCGACGGACAGCGGGCCGCCGGCGGCGGGTATCGCGGCGGGGGCCGCCGGAGTGCTGCTGCTCCTGCTCCTGCCGTCGCTGCCGGCCATCTGGCGCGTACGGGAACGGGGCAGAAGGCTCCGTCCGGGCGCGGGGCCGCTGGCGGCCTGGCGCGAACTGATCGACTCCGCCTGGGACTTCGGGCTGCCACCCGACGAGTCGCAGACCCCGCGGACGACGGCGGCGGCGCTCATCAGGTTCGGCGGCCTGGAAGGTGCGGCGGCGCAGTCGGCCCTGCGGGTGGCGGGGGCGGTGGAGCAGACGCTCTACGCGCCGCGCCCGCGGCAGGTCGACGGGCTGGCGGCGGACGTACGGAGGGCGCGGGCGGCGATGGGCCGCGACGCGGGCGCGGCCGCGCGGCTGCGCGCGGCGGTGGCGCCGCGCTCGTCGGTGCGGCTCCTGTGGGCGGTGTCGGCTCGCTGGGCGGCGGTGACGGGGCGCTGGCGCGGGGCGCTGCGGCGCGCGGGCGCGGCGCTGCGGCCGTCGCGGCAGCGGGCGTAGGGCGCAGCCGGAAGCGGACCCGAACGGCCCCGTCGCGCGGTTACGCGGCGGGGCCGTTCGGGTGGCGCGGGGGCTGCGACCGGGGACGGTCACGTCTCATGCGGTCTTCGTACGGACACGTCTCGTGCGGTCTTCGTACGGACGGTCGTGCGCGGAAGTCGTCCGCCGAGGGCGTAACGGGAATGGCACACTCCGCGAGGTGCGGTCGCCTGAGAGCCGATCGTGCCCGGACTACGGGCACCCGGCAGGACCGAAGGGGGTACCGCGTGCTGAGAGCTCCCGCGGGCCGGGCCCGGGGAGCTCTGCACGGGGAGGGACCTGGTGGCCTAGCGTCCCTCGTCGCGGCGGCGCTGCCACCGCTCTTCGATCCTGTTCATCATGGAACGGCGCTGCCGGGTCCTGCGACGCTGCTGACCGCCCTGGGGGGCCGCGGCTTCGCCCGGCTGCTGCTGTTGCTGTTCGCCCGGGTTCGCAGTCCTGCGCCAACCGGTGACGGCGAGCACCGCACATCCCAGCATGACGAGGAAGCCCACCACGCTTACCCAGATCTGCTGCGCGACCATTCCGGCCATCAGGAGCGCGATACCCACCAGGAAACCGGCTACGGCCTGGTACACCCGACGGCGGGTGTACGTGCGCAGCCTGCTTCCCTCAAGCGCTGTCGCAAACTTGGGATCTTCTGCGTACAGCGCTCGCTCCATCTGCTCGAGCATGCGCTGCTCGTGCTCCGAGAGCGGCACGGAGTCCTCCTACTCGTCGGTCGCTTGGGGGCGACCGGGACGCGGCACCTCCAGGATAGGCAGGTATGCGCCCCCGTGAAACCCGCCCCTCTGCGCCAAATCCGCCGATCCGCGGCGCGGATCTGGGCCTGCCCGCCGTAGCAGGCCCTGACTCAGATCATACGGCGCGCCGGGGCCGAACGGGTGGCCTGTGGCCTACTGCACCTTTGCCCGCGGGCGGACCGGTTATCACTTCCGGCCGCCCAGAACATGAAGCTGCGCCGCCACCGGCTGGAACGCCGGCGACTCCGCCGCGGCCCGCTCCAGCTCCAGCAGCGCGTCGAGCGCGCCCGGCTCGGACTCCGCGAGGCCGTCGGGCACCAGGTCGGAGAAGGTGCGTACGCCCTGCACGGCCCGTACGTCCACGCCGGCGGCGGCGACGAGCCGGGTGAGCTCCTCCGGGGTGAACCGGCGCGGCACCGGGTCCGCCTCGCCCCAGCGGCCGTCTCCGCCCGTGAGCGCGCGGCGGGCGGAGGAGAAGTGCCCGGCGAGCGCGCGGGCCAGCACGGCGCCGCCGACGCCCGCCGCCAGCACGCTGAGGAGGCCGCCGGGCCGCAGCGCGGCGACGGCGTTGGCGAGGCCCGCGGCGGGATCGTCGACGTACTCCAGGACGCCGTGGCAGAGCACCGCGTCGTACGCACCGGGCTCGGCGACGTCGAACAGGGCGTGGATGTCGCCCTGCACGCCCCGCACCCGGTCGGCGACGCCGGCCTCCGCGGCACGGCGCTGCAGCCCGAAGAGCGCGTTCGGGCTGGGGTCGACGACCGTCACCCGGTGCCCGAGCAGGGCCGCGGGCACGGCGAAGCCGCCGGTGCCGCCCCCGGTGTCCAGCACGTCGAGCGCCCGGCCGCCGGCCGCGGCGTCCGCGCCGCCCTGCCCGTCGGCCCCGTGCCGGGCCAGGGCGTCCTCCAGCGCCTCCCAGACGACGGCGGCGCGCAGCGACGCGCGCGGCAGGTGGTCGTGCGGTGTCGTACGGGGCATGGAGCGCTCCTCGAAGATCGGGCGTGGCCCAGCTTAGAGGCTGCGCACCGGCGCCCCGTGCCCGAGCGGACGGTCCCGGCACCCCCTGGCGGGAACGGTCTCCGCGCACGCCCGCGACCCGAACGGGGCGACGGGCACGGCGAAGTGCCCGGTACCGAGTCGGCGCCCGGGACTGCGCGCGCACGGCCGGGGCCGGCAGGCGACCGCGGAAGCGCACGGCGCCGCGTCCGGCATCCGGCATCCGGCATCCGGCACACCGGGTAGGCGCGGGCCGGCGGCGGGCCACGCCCGCCGGACCCGCGCGGCCCGCCCCCGGCCGGCGCGCAGCGCCCAGCGCGCCTCAGCGCGGCTCCGGGCCCGGTTGGGGGCGTATCAGCGGCTGGACCACGAGCATCCGCTCGACTATGCGCGTGAACATGCCTGCCGCGCGCAGGAGATCGGCCGCCTCCTCCGCGTCGACCGCATCCCTGATGCCCGCCTCCGCGCGGGCCCGCAGCCGGGCGCCGGCCGCGAACATCGCGCTCCACTCGGCGAGTTCCGGCGCGACCTCCGGCAGCACCTCCCACGCGCTGCGGATCCGCTGCCGGCGCCGCGGCGTCGGCTCCGGCCGCCCGCGCACCGCCAGGACCGCCGCGGCAGTGCGCAGCGCGGCGAGATGGGCCAGTGAGTAGCGCTCGTTCGCCGTCTCCATCTCCGCCGCCTCCGCCAGACCGGCGTGGGCTTGCGCGAGGAGCTCCAGCGCCGCCTTGGGCGCACTGCCCGGGCGCAGGACGGGGTGGACATCACTCGGTGGGGCGTAAGCCGGCTCGGCTGCCATGGCTTGCCTCCTGTCAGCGTCAGTCCTTCAGTCGTTCGTTCGTATGTGCCCATCGTGGCGCACCCCACTGACAATCGACCTGAACTGCCCCGCTACCTGCGACGATGCCCCCGACCGCACCCTCCGCGGCAATTGCGCCGAGCGGTGCCGCCCCGGGGTGGAGCGGCGCCCCGGCCGGGGCGGGCACCCTGGAAACGGGCGCTGCCCCGGCGCAGAGCGATCCCCCGTCGCTCCACCACCGGGGCAGCTTCCCCCCTCTTCCCCCGATCCCCCCTCGTGGGCCGGCACCGGGGTCCAGTTCCGCCACCCCGTGTCGGCGGTCCGTGGCCCCGTACTGCGTCCGTCCCACGTCCTTCACTCTGCCGTTTGTGCAGGTCGGGGCCCATCCGCTCGGATACTCAAGCAGGGGTCTGAGTACGCGTACCTACGACTGAGTACGCACCCCCAGCCCCACCGCTCCCGCCCGCGGGCCCGCGCGGGGCGGGGGATAAAGTCCGGGCCATGGCAGAGATCGCGGTAGTCGGGGCGGGCATGGGCGCCATGGCCGCCTCCGCGCGGCTGGCCCTCGCGGGCCACCGGGTGACGGTCCACGAGCGCTCGGGCACCCACGGCGGCGGCGTACGGCGGCTGGAGCGCGACGGCTTCGGCTTCGACACCGGCCCCGGGGTGCTGTACCTCCCCGCGGTCTACCGCGACCTCTTCCTCAAGACGGGCCGGCGGAAGCTGGAGAAGTGCGTGGACCTCGTGCCGGTGGACCCGGCCGAACGGCACGTCTTCCCCGACGGCACCGCCGCAACCCTGCCCAACGCCTCCCGCGCGGGCGTCGTACGGGCCCTCGACGCCGCCGCGGGCCCCGGCGCGGGCGAGGCGTGGACCGCCCTCCTCGACCGGGGCCGCCGGGTCTGGGAGGCCGCCCGCCGCCCGCTCGTCGAGGAGCCCCTGCCCGCAGACCCGGGCGCGCTGGCCGCCGACTTCTACCCCGTTCCCCCGCCGCCCGCGGGACGCGGGCTGCTGCGCCGCCTGCGCGGCCCCCGCCCGGCCGCCCCGCCCGCCACCGTGGCCGACGTCGGCGCGGGCGAGCTGGGCGCGTATCCCGCGCTGGGGACGATGCTCGCGCAGCACGCGCTGGCGTACGGCTTCGACCCGCGGCACGCCCCGGCGGGGGCGGCGATGCTGCCGTACGTGCAGGAGACCTTCGGCGGCTGGTACGTGCGGGGCGGCATGCGGGCGCTGGCGGACGCGCTGTACGAGCGCTGCCTGGAGCGGAAGATCGAGTTCGCGTTCGGCGCGGAGGTGGTCGCCGTCCGGGTGGGCGGGGACGGCCGGGCCGCGGGCGTCGAACTGGCCGGCGGCGGGCGTGCGGACGCCGACGTCGTGATCGCCGGGGTGCCGCGGGCCCGCCTGGCGGAGCTGGCGCCCGGCGGATACGGGGACGGCGGGAACCCGGCGGCGGCGCGGGCCGTACCGGCGCGGATGACCGTCTGCCTGGCGCTGCGCGGCGCGCAGGACGGCGACGCCGTGCACCGCACCGTCGTGCACTCCCCGGACCCCGCGCGCGAACTGGCCTGGATCTTCGACGGTGAGAAGCCCGGGACCGACCCGGAACCCACCGTCACCGTGCTGCGCCCCGACGACCCCGCGCAGCGCCCGGACGCCGAGCACGAGGCCGTGACGGTGACCGCCGTCGTCCCGGCCGGGGCGTGGGCGGCCGGGGGCGCGGAGAAGGCCGCGGAGGCGTTCGCGGACCGGATGGTGGCGGCGGCCGGGCGGGCGGTGCCGGGGCTGGCGGAGCGGGTGCTCTGGCGCGAGGTGCGTACGCCCGCGGACACCGCCGCCGAGACGGGCGCCCCGGGCGGCGCGGTGCCGGGGCCGGCGCTGGCGGGGGCCGGGGGCGCGTATCTGCCGCTGCCGAACACCACGGCGGTACCGGGGCTCTACGCGGTCGGCGGCTGGGCGCACCCGGGCGGCGGTCTTGCGCACGCGGGGATGTCGGGGGCCCTGGTCGCCGGTCTGATCATGGAGGGCGCGGACTTCCGCGGCTCCCGCTGAGGGCGCGCGCGGCCGGGGCGCGGCGGCGGCCGGTCGGGACGGCCAGTGGGGCGGGTGACCGACGGAGGTCAGTAGCGGTACTGCTGCTGCTCGTAGCCGGGGTAGCCCTGCTGCTGTGCGTACGGGTCCTCGGTGCCCAGCGGATCCGCGTCGCGCTGCTGCGGCATCCAGACGCTGTCGCCCGCCGTCCCGTAGTTCTCCTGGCCGTACGCGGGCTGCCGGCCGGTGTCGTAGCCCTCGGCGTACTGCTGGCCGTACTGCTGCTGGTCGTAGCCGGGGTATCCGGCGCCGCCCGTGTCGTACTGCTGCCCGCCGCCCTGCGTGGAGTCGTAGTACTGCGGCGGGGCCGGGGCGGCGTACTCCGTGCCGCCGTAGGGGTCCGGGTAGCCGCCGGGTGCGGGCGCGGCCGTGTCGTACCCGGCGTATGGGTGCTCCGTGCCGTAGCCGCCGGTGTCCGGGTATATCTGCTGATCCTGCCCGTAGCCGTCCATACCGGCGCCGTTGGTGGCGTAGCCCCCGGCCTCGTAGCCGGAGGTGGTCGCGTGGCTGCCGGTGTCATAGGCGGAGGCCGTGGCGTGGCTGCCGGTGTCGTACGCCGACGTGGTGGCGTAACCGCCGGAGTCGTAGGCGGAGGTGGTCGCGTAGCTGCCGGAGTCGTAGCCGGCGCCGCTGCTCCCGTTGCCGTACGCGTCGTATCCGCCCGCGTACGTCTGCTGTCCGGGGGCGGCTCCCGCGAGGGCCTGCTCGTCGCCGAAGGGCGAGAACTGCGAGGTCTGTTCCTGCGCCGCGACCGGCGCGCCCTCCGGCTCGTACGCCGGGTAGGGGGCGGCGTGCTCCGGGGGCGGCGGCGCCTGGCGGCCGTCGTACGGGCCGTCGTCGTACCCCTGCGCCTCGTACCCCTGCGCCTCGTATCCGCCGCCGTAGTCCTCGTCCTCCCCGCGCCTGTTCACCGCCCAGCCGCCGGAGTAGCCGCTGCGGTAGGAGAGCGTGACCTTGGCCTGGCCGAGCGCGAACACCACCACGCCGAGGCCGATCACGACCACCGAGGGCATGAGCACGCCGAGCACCACGCAGAGGAAGCCGACGAAGGCCAGCGCGCGCCAGCGCAGCGGGGCCTTGTACTGCATCAGCACTTCCCAGAGCAGCCACAGCGCGACGAGCCCGAACATGGCATAGAGGGCCAACCAGGCCAAGTCGCCCATCACGTGCCTCTCTTCCGCCCCCGCTAGGTGGTGCCTGCCCTCAGGACCGCCGGTGCAGTCCGAGGTTCTGGTAGATCTCCAGCGTTGCCGTGGAGTGGTTCAGCGTAATGAAGTGCAGTCCGGGGATTCCCTCGGAGAGCAACCGCTCGCACATGTCCGTGGCGTACTCGATGCCGATGGAGCGTACCGCGGCGCGGTCGTCCTCGACCGCGAGAACCCGATCCGCCAGCTCCGGCGGGAACGTGGCCCCGCTCAGCTCGGCGAACCGCTGGATCTGCCGGGCGTGGGTGACCGGCATGATCTCCGGGATGATCGGCGTCGCGCAGCCGGCGGCGGCCACCCGGTCGCGCAGCCGCAGGTAGTCCTCGACGTGGAAGAACATCTGGGTGATCGCGTAGTCGGCGCCCGCGCGGCACTTGTCGACGAAGTGCCGGATGTCGCTGTCCCAGTCCGTGGACCGCGGGTGCCGCTCGGGGAAGGCGGCGACGCCGACGCAGAAGTCGCCCGACTCCTTGATGAGCCGGACCAGGTCGGCGGCGTACGACACCCCCTGCGGGTGTGCGACCCACTCCCCCATCGGGTCGCCCGGGGGGTCGCCGCGGACCGCGAGCATGTTGCGGATGCCGGCGTCCGCGTACTGGCCGATGACGTTCCGCAGTTCGGCGACGGAGTGGTCGACCGCGGTGAGGTGCGCCACGGGCGTGAGCGTGGTGTCGGTGGCGATGCGCTCGGTGGCGCGGACGGTGCCCTCGCGGGACGAGCCGCCGGCGCCGTACGTCACGGAGACGAAGGTCGGTTGTACGGCCTCGATGCGCCGTACGGCGTTCCAGAGGGTCCGCTCGCCCTTGTCGGTTTTCGGGGCGGCGAACTCGAACGAAAACGACTGCTTGCCGGACGCGAGCAGTTCACGAACAGTGACTGCGCGATCATTCCTGGTCGAAGCGATGCCGGTGGCCATACGCGGCAGGTTAACCGCCGGTCACCTCCGGACCCAAGACGGCCAGCTCAATTGCCCGGGCGGGACCCGGCGCCCCGGGCCGCCCCGGCGATTACCGGACGTCACCGTTCCGGGCCGCGCGCAGCCGCCGTACGAACTCACCCGCCGCAGCTCCGGGGTCCTCCGCGGCCGTCAGGGCGCGCACGACGACGACGCGGCGGGCGCCGGCCGCCAGGACCTCGTCGAGGTTTCCGAGGTCGATTCCGCCGATGGCGAACCACGGGCGGTCGGTGCCGAGCCCCGCCGCGTACCGGACGAGGCCGAGGCCGGCCGCGGGGCGCCCGGCCTTCGTGGGGGTGGGCCAGCACGGGCCGGTGCAGAAGTAGTCGACGCCGGGCTCGGCGGCCGCGGCGCGGGTCTCCGGCTCGGCGTGGGTGGAGCGGCCGATCAGCACGTCCCCGGGCCCGGCGCCCAGGAGGGCGCGGGCGGCGGGCACGGGCAGGTCGCCCTGGCCCAGGTGCAGCACGTCGGCGCCCGCGGCGTGCGCCACGTCGGCGCGGTCGTTGACGGCGAGCAGCCGGCCGTGCCGGCGGCAGGCGTCGGCGAACACCTCCAGGTGCGCCAGCTCCTCGCGCGCCTCCATGCCCTTCTCGCGCAGTTGGACGATGTCCACGCCTGCGGCCAGCACGGCGTCGAGGAACTCGGGCAGGTCGCCCTGGCGGGTACGGGCGTCGGTGCAGAGGTAGAGCTGCGCGGCGCCGAGCCGGGCACGGGCGTCTGCGGTGGCGCGGGCGGCGGTTCCGGCCGTCATGCGGCACTCCCCCTTCGTACGGTCCCGTACGGTCGCGGGGCCGGACCCGCGGCTGCGCGCCCGGCCCCGCGAGGTTACACAGCCAGTGCCTGCGCCCTGCGCTTGACCTCCGTCCCGCGGTTCTCGCGCAGCGCCTGCGCGGGAGTCCCCGGAAGCGAGGGGTCGGGGGTGAACAGCCACTCCAGCGCCTCCGCGTCGCTGAAGCCGTCGTCCTTGAGCAGCGTCAGGGTGCCGGTGAGGCCCTTGATCACCTTCCCCTCGCCGATGAACTCGGCGGGCACGTGCAGCGCGTTGTTCTCACCCCGCCGCACCGCGATCAGCTGGCCTTCCCTCACCAACTGCCGCACGCGGGTCACCTCGACGCCGAGCTTCTCCGCGACGTCGGGAAGGGTGAGCCAGGAGGGGACGAGAGCATCGATCTTCGCATCAATCTCGGTCACACCCCCAGCCTGCCATCTCGGACCGCCTGCCGGTACAGGGCAGCGCCAAAGGGAGGCATATCACCGCGAAGCATCCCCGGATGCAGGGCTGCCGGCGCTGCGCGCGGCGCGCCGCGGACGTCAGAGCGCGGCCGATTTCAGCGGTACGGCCGCGTCGGCGGCCCGCTCGCGGTCCAGCGCGGCGCCGGCGTGGATCAGCTTGCGCCCCTGGGTGAGGTCCCGCGGCCGGCCCACGGCCAGCAGCGCGATGAGCCGGCCGGCGCGCAGCCAGCACACCGACCACGAGGAGCCGTCCGGGTCGCCGCGCCACAGCAGCTCGTCGCGGTCCGTGTGGTGGCCGACGTACTGCACGAAGCGGCCGAACTGCTCGGACCAGAAGTACGGCACCGGGTCGTACACCGCGCCCGGCGCGCCCGCGATGTCCGCGGCGACCGTCGTCGGGCCCTGCAGCGCGTTGTCCCAGTGGTGGATCAGCAGCCGTTCCCCGTAGCGCGCGGAGGGGAACGACGCGCAGTCGCCGACGGCCCAGACGCCGGGCACGTTCGTACGCAGCCGCTCGTCGGCCCGCACCGCCCCGTCGCCGCCCAGCGCGACGCCGGAGCCGGCGAGCCAGGCCGTGGTGGGGTGGGCGCCGATGCCGACGACGACGGCGTCGGCGGTCAGCTCCGTACCGTCGTCGAGGACCACCGCGACCGGGCCGTCCTCGCCGGCGCTCTCGACGCGCTCGACCCGGCGCCCCGTCAGCAGCCGGGCGCCGCTCTCCTCGTACCACGCGGCCATCGGCGCCGCGACCGCCGCGGGCAGCGCCGCCGCCAGCGGATGCCCGGCGGCCTCCACGACCGTCACCTCGCAGCCCTGCTCGCGCGCCGCGGTGGTCAGCTCCGCGCCGATCCAGCCCGCGCCGACCACCAGGACCCGGCTGCGCCGCACCAGCACCGCGCGCAGCCGCGCCGCGTCGTCGAGGGTGCGCAGCAGGTACACGCCGGGCGTGGCGCCTGCCGGGGCGCCGGGCAGCGGGATCGGCGCCGCGCCGGTGGCGAGCACCAGGTTTTCGTACGGCACGGGTCCGGCGTCCGTCTCCAGCATCCGCCCCTCGGTGTCCAGCCGGTCGGCGTGCAGCCCCAGCCGGAGCCCGATGCCGTACTCCGCGAAGTCCACCTCGAACGCCGAGCCCTCCGCCTTGCCCAGCAGCACCGCCTTCGACAGCGGCGGCCGGTCGTACGGATCGTGCGGCTCCGCGCCGACGAGGGTGACGGCGCCCGCGTACCCCTGCTCGCGCAGCGCCACCGCGGTCTGCACGCCGGCCATGCCGGCGCCGACGACGACGGTGCCCGCGGCGGGGCCCGCGGCGCGGCTGGGGCGGCTGGCGGCCCGGTCGGCGGGCGCGCGGTCGGGTTCGGCGTCGGTCACACGATCACTGTATGCCGCACCGGTCGGCCGCCGCTCGTGCCGGCCCGCTCGCGAGGCTCCCTTACAGCGGCCGGGCGTACGGAGTTAGGGTGGCCGGGAAGACTCGCGGGAGCCCGGCGCACCGGGCTGAGAGGGGGGCTGGCGGCCCCCGACCGTACGAACCTGATCCGGGTCATGCCGGCGAAGGGAGGGGCGAACGCGCCCATGCAGCCACGCGACACACCCCCGACGGAACCCACCACGACTCCCGCGGCACCACCCGCCGCCGCGCCCGCGGCGGGCCCAACCGGCGCGCCGCGCACGGCGGATGCCGCATACGACGTCCTCGTCGTCGGCGGCGGCGTCATCGGCCTGGTCACCGCCTGGCAGGCGGCGCGCCGCGGGCTGGCCACCGCCGTCGCCGACCCGGCGCCCGGCGGCGGCGCCGCGCAGGTCGCGGCCGGAATGCTCGCCGCCGTGACCGAACTCCACTACGGCGAGGAAGCGCTGCTGGCGCTCAACCTGGCCGCCGCGGAACGCTATCCGGCGTTCGCCGCCGAGCTGGCGGAGGCGTCCGGCCGGGACATCGGCTACCGCCGCTGCGGCGCGCTGTCCGTCGCGCTCGACGCGGACGACCGCGCCCAGCTGCGCGAACTCCACGGCTTCCAGCAGCGGCTGGGGCTCTCCGCGCAGTGGCTCAGCGGCAGCGAGTGCCGCCGCCTCGAGCCGATGCTCGCGCCCGGGGTACGCGGCGGGCTGCGCGTCGACGGCGACCACCAGACGGACCCGCGGCTGCTCACCGCGGCGCTCGTCACCGCCTGCGAGCGGGCCGGCGTCGCCTTCCACCGCAGCGTCGCGGCACGGTTGCGGATCGCCGGTGCGGGCGAAGGCGAGCGGGCGGCGGGCGCGGAGCTGGCGGACGGCACCCGGCTCGACGCCGGGCAGACGGTGCTCGCCGCGGGCAGCCGCAGCGGGAGCCTGGCGGGGGTGCCGGAGGCGGTGCGCCCGCCGGTGCGGCCGGTGAAGGGGCAGGTGCTGCGGTTGCGGATGCCCGACGCCGGGACGCCGTTCCTGTCCCGTACGGTACGGGCCGTGGTGCGCGGCAGCAGCGTCTACCTGGTGCCGCGGGAGAGCGGCGAGCTGGTCGTCGGCGCCACCAGCGAGGAGCTGGGCTGGGACACCACCGTCACCGCCGGCGGCGTGTACGAGCTGCTGCGCGACGCGCACGAGCTGCTGCCCGGGCTGACGGAGCTGCCGCTCGTGGAGACCGGCGCCGGGCTGCGCCCCGGTTCCCCCGACAACGCGCCGCTGCTGGGCCCCACCGCCCTGGCGGGGCTCCACCTGGCCACCGGCCACTACCGCAACGGGGTGCTCCTCACCCCCGTCACCGGCGACGCACTCGCCGCCGTCCTCACCGGCGGCGAACTCCCCGACGTGGCCCGCCCGTTCGCGGCCACCCGGTTCGGCCGTACGCACCAGCAGCACGAAGGGCGGCAGCACGCATGACCCAGGACGCCACGCAGACCCGTACCGACACCCGTACCGACTCCCCGGCCCACGCGCCCACCATCACCGTCAACGGCGCGCCCCGCACGATCGCCGCGGGCCTCACCCTCGACGCCCTCGTCGCCACCCTCACCGCCGCGCACCGCGGCGTCGCCGCCGCGGTCAACGAGGACGTCGTGCCGCGCGGCGACTGGCCCACCACCATCCTCGGCGACGGCGACCGCGTCGAGATCCTCACCGCGGTCCAGGGAGGCTGACCACCGTGACCAGCACCGTCCCCGCCCCCGTCCCCGCAGACCTCACCGGCGCCGACCCGCTCACCATCGCCGGCGTCCGCTTCTCCTCCCGCCTCATCATGGGCACCGGCGGCGCGAGCAGCCTGGACCTGATGGAGCGCGCGCTCCTCGCCTCCGGCACCGAGCTGACCACCGTCGCGATGCGCCGCGTCGACCCCGGCGTGCACGGCTCCGTGCTCGACGTGCTGCGCCGCCACGGCATCCGCGTGCTGCCGAACACCGCCGGCTGCTACACGGCGGGCGAGGCCGTCCTCACCGCCCGGCTGGCCCGCGAGGCGCTGGGCACGGACTGGGTGAAGCTGGAGGTCATCGCCGACGAGCGGACCCTGCTGCCCGACCCGGTCGAGCTGCTGGCCGCCGCCGAGACGCTCGTCGACGACGGCTTCACCGTGCTCCCGTACACCAACGACGACCCCGTGCTCGCCCGCAAGCTGGAGGACGCCGGCTGCGCCGCCGTGATGCCGCTGGGCTCCCCCATCGGCTCCGGGCTCGGCATCCGCAATCCGCACAACTTCCAGCTCATCACCGAGGCCGCCGGGGTGCCCGTCATCCTCGACGCCGGGGCGGGCACCGCCTCGGACGCCGCCCTGGCGATGGAGCTGGGCTGCGACGCGGTGATGCTGGCGTCCGCGGTGACGCGGGCGCAGGAGCCGGTGCTGATGGCGGAGGCGATGCGGTACGCGATCGCCGCGGGCCGGCTCGCCGCGCGCGCCGGGCGCATCCCGCGCCGGCACTTCGCGCGCGCGTCCTCCCCGGGGGCGGGCGTCGCGGAGCTGGGCCCCGGGGGCGGCCGGGACGAGGGTCCCGGGCCGGACCCGGAGCGGCCCGCGTTCGGGTGAACTGCCCGGCCCCGTAGCGGCACGCCTTCGGGAACGTACTGCAGCACAACGGTGACGGGAACGCGTCCCTCACCTCGTAGACTGCGGTGCGTGGACACGACTCTGGACCCGTCCCCCCATCCGCCGGGAGGGTGGGGAGACCCCATGGTCGGGCAGATGCTCGACGGGCGCTACCGCGTCGACGCACGCATCGCCGCCGGCGGCATGGCGACCGTCTACCGCGCGCTGGACACCCGGCTCGACCGGGTGCTCGCCGTCAAGGTCATGCACCCGTCGCTCGCCGCCGACGCCTCCTTCGTCCAGCGGTTCATCCTGGAGGCCAAGTCGGTCGCGGGACTCGCCCACCCGAACGTCGTGGGCGTCTACGACCAGGGCACCGACGGCCCGCACGTCTTCCTGGCCATGGAGTACGTCCCGGGCTGCACCCTGCGCGACGTGCTGCACGACCGCGGCGCGCTCCAGCCGCGGGCCGCGCTGGACATCCTGGAGCCCGTGCTCGCCGCGCTCGGCGCCGCGCACCGGGCCGGTTTCGTGCACCGCGACATGAAGCCGGAGAACGTCCTCATCGGCGACGACGGCCGGGTCAAGGTCGCCGACTTCGGGCTCGTCCGCGCCGTCGACACCCACACCACCGCCTCGACCGGCGCCGTGCTCGGCAGCGTGTCGTACCTGGCGCCCGAGCAGATCGAGCGCGGCGCCGCCGACCCCCGGGTCGACGTGTACGCCTGCGGTGTGATGCTCTACGAGATGCTCACCGGCGCCAAGCCGCACGCCGGCGAGCACGCCGCGCACGTGCTCTACCAGCACCTGCACGAGGACGTCGAGCCGCCGTCCGCCGTCGTCCCGGGGCTGCCCGCGCAGTTGGACGACCTGGTCGCCACCGCCGCTGCGCGCCGCAGCGCGGAGCGCCCGGCGGACGCCGTGGAGCTGCTGTCGTCCGTACGGAGGGCCCGCGCCCAGCTCACCGACGAGGAGCTGGACGCGGTGCCGCCGCAGGCCCTCGCCGAGGAGCGGATCGGCTCCGAGGACCGTACGGCCGTGGTGCCGAGCCCGGCCGTCACGCCGGCGCAGGAGCGGCTGAACGTCACCAGCGTGCTGGAGACGCCCGCCGCGGCGCCCCCGGGCACCACCGCCGCCCGGCCGCCGGGCCCGCCGGCGTCCGGCGGGCCGGCCCGGCCCGGCCGCCCCAAGCCGCGGCTCGGGCTGCTGGCGCTGCTGGCGGCGGTGCTCGTGCTGGGCGTCGGCACGGGCGTCTGGTACATCAACTCCGGGCAGTTCACCAAGGTCCCCTTCGTGCTCGGCAAGACCGAGGCCGAGGCGCGGAGCATGCTCTCCGGCGAGGACCTGGACGCGGACGTCAGGGAGGACTTCAGCGACACGGTGAAGGCCGGCCTCGTCATCCGTACCGACCCCGAGGGCGGCAACCGCATCCGCCAGGGCGACTCCGTGACGCTCGTGCTCTCCAAGGGCCCGGAGATGGTCGAGATCCCCGAGCTGTACGCGGTCCCGCTCGACGAGGCCAAGGACAGGCTGAACGACGCCGGGCTGAAGCCGGGCGTGACGCGGGAGGCGTTCAGCGAGGAGCTGCCAGCCGGGCGCGTGATCAGCACGGACCCGGAGGACGGCGAGAAGATCAAGGCGGGCCGGGCGGTGGCGATGGTCGTCAGCCGCGGCGCGCCGATCGAGGTGCCGGACGTCGTCGGCGACGACCAGAGCGACGCGGCGGAGGAACTGCGCGAGGAGGGCCTGACGGTCGAGGTCGCCACGGAGACGGTGTACTCCGAGGAGGACGCCGGCACCGTCGCCGAGACCTCGCCGGAGCCGGGCACGGAGCTGGGCGAGGGCGACAAGGTCACGCTGACGATCTCCAGGGGCCCCGAGCTGCTGGAGGTCCCGGACGTGGTCGACATGAGCGTGGACGACGCCGAGCAGACGCTGGAGGACGCCGGCTTCAGCGCGGACGTGAACCAGATCTTCTTCGGCGACAGCGTCTGGCGGCAGTCCCCCGACGGTGGGGACGAAGCGCCGCGCGGCAGCGAGATCACCCTCTGGGTGAGGTGACGTGTCCTCCCGTACGCCCGGTGAACGACGCTCCGACGGGTCCGCCGCGCGCGCCCGCAACCCCGTCGGCAGCCATGTGCGGGTCGCCGGCGGGCTGGCCGCGAAGGGCCTGGCGCACGCGCGCAGGATCGGCGCGGAGGCCGTCCAGGTCTTCGTCGCCAACGCCCGCGGCTGGGCCACGCCGCCCGGCGACCCGGCGCAGGACGAGGAGTTCCTCCGGCGCTGCGCCGAGGACGGCATCCCGGTGTACGTGCACGCCCCGTACCTGATCAACCTCGGCTCGCACACCCCGGCGACCGCGGCGAACTCCGTCGCCTCGCTGCAGCACTCGCTGCGCCGCGGCCGGGCGATCGGCGCCCGCGGGGTCGTGGTGCACACCGGCTCGGCGACCGGCGGGCGGCCTCGCGAGACCGCGCTCGCGCAGGTACGGGAGCTGACCCTGCCGCTCCTCGACGAGCTGGACGACGCCCCCGACGCGCCCGCGCTGCTCCTGGAGCCGACCGCGGGGCAGGGCTTCTCGCTCTGCTCCCGGCTGCCGGAGCTGGGCGCCTATCTGGACCTGCTGGACCGGCACCCGCGGCTCGGCGTCTGCCTCGACACCTGCCACGTCTTCGCCGCGGGCCACGACCTGGCGGCGAGCGGCGGCGCGAAGCAGGTGCTGGACGAGCTGGTGGAGGTGGCAGGACCGGGGCGGCTGCGGTTGCTGCACGCGAACGACTCGAAGGCCGCGGTGGGATCGCGCCTGGACCGGCACGAGAACATCGGGGCCGGGCAGATCGGCGCCGAGGCGTTCCGCGAGCTGATCCGCCATCCGGCGATGGCCGGCGTACCGCTGATCATCGAGACCCCCGGCGGCGGCCCGGAGGGCCCGAAGGCGGCGGCGGACATCGCCCTGCTGAAGGAGCTGCGGGAACCGGCGGGGCCGTAGCGGGGCCCGCGGGAGAAGCTAGGTTCTGTCTTCGATCTCGCGTCGTTCGCCCGCAGGGCGGGCGGGGCAGGGGGCACCGCCCACGCCCCCGGGGCGTAGGGGGAGTCTGGTGCGTGCGATCGCAAGGCGGAGGGCCGACCGCATAGCGGGCCTCTTCGGCCGATCCCGACAACGCAGCGAGCGTGCGTGCCAGGCTCCTCCCCCACAGCGCGCTGCGCGCACGTGGGCGGTACCCCCAGCCGCAGACGGGAGAGTGACGACAGACCCTAGAGGTCCGGGCCGTCGCCCGGTTCCTCCTGGTACGAGTAGCGCTGCTCGCGCCACGGGTCGCCGACGTTGTGGTAGCCGCGCTCCTCCCAGAAGCCGCGGCGGTCGGCCGTCATGTACTCGACGCCCCGCACCCACTTGGGGCCCTTCCACGCGTACAGGTGCGGCACCACGAGCCGGACCGGGAAGCCGTGCTCGGCGGTGAGCGGCTCGCCGTCCTTGTGCGTAGCGAAGATCGTCCGCTCGTCGGCGAAGTCGGCCAGCCGCAGGTTGGAGCTGAAGCCGTACTCCGCCCACACCATCACGTGCGTGACCCCGGGCGCGGGCGGCGCGAGCGCCAGCAGCGTACGGGCCAGTACCCCGCCCCACTCGGCGCCGAGCATGCTGAACTTCGTCACGCAGTGCAGATCGCCGACCACGGTCGCGTACGGCAGTGCCGTGAACTCGTCGTGCGTGAGGGAGCGCTTCGTGCCGTCCGCCGTGGCTCCGAAGACCTGAAGCTCCCAGCGGTCGGGCTTGAACCGCGGCACCGGGCCGTAGTGCGTCACAGGCCAGCCGCGCTGCAGTCGCTGGCCAGGAGGCAGATCCCCCTCGTGGCGCTCCGGCTGACCCATGACCCCATGGTGGCAGACGCTTGCGCATGGTCATGACCGGGGGCGTGCGGGGCCGGACGAGGGCAACCCGGCTAAGCCTGCACTTACTGGATCGTCCGGGCCCCGGGTGCGAGGATGCGCCCCTGACCTGCCCGACCCACGCGGAGAGGAGTCCCGGTTATGCAGGGTGACCACGAGGTGCTGGAATTCCTGAACGAGCAGCTCACGGCCGAGCTGACGGCGATCAACCAGTATTTCCTGCACGCGAAGATGCAGGAGAACTTCGGCTGGACGAAGCTGGCGAAGTACACCCGGTCCGAGTCGTTCGACGAGATGAAGCACGCGGAGATCCTGACGGACCGCATTCTGCTGCTGGAGGGGCTGCCGAACTACCAGCGGCTCTTCCACGTCCGGGTCGGGCAGACGGTCACCGAGATGTTCCAGGCCGACCGGCAGATCGAGGTGGAGGCGATCGACCGGCTGCGCCGCGGGATCGAGCTGATGCGCGCCAAGAGCGACATCACGTCCGCGAACATCTTCGAGGCGATCCTGGAGGACGAGGAGCACCACATCGACTACCTCGACACCCAGCTCGATCTCATCGAGAAGCTCGGCGAGGCGCTCTACATCGCGCAGCAGATCGAGCAGCCGGACTGAGCCCTGCGGGTAAGGACCGGGCTCAGGCGGCCTCGCGCAGCAGCGCGGCGCCGGCGGTGGCCGGGGCATCCGCCGCGACCGCGTTCTCCGAGGTCGCCTGGCTGCCGGCCGCCACCGGTGCCGCGCTCGCGCCGGCCGGCTGGCGATCCCCCAGCGGCTCCCGGCGGGCGCAGTCCGCGCCGCGGCCGAGCAGCGCCTGGATCCGGCGCACGCACGAGCCGCAGTCCGTGCCCGCCTTGCACTCCGAGGCGATCTGGCGGGGCGTGCAGCGCCCGGCCGAGGCGTGCGCGCGCACCTGCTCCTCGGTGATGCCGAAGCACGAGCAGACGAACACGCGGAACCCCCGGGCCGGGACGATTAGGTAACCCTAACCTTACCTGGCGCGGGGGTCCCGTGAAAGAGCCGCCCTGCCGTGACCTGCGTTACGCCGCGGCGGGACCGCTCACTGGCCCCGGTACATCTCGGCGACCAGGAACGCCAGGTCGAGCGACTGGCTGCGGTTGAGCCGCGGGTCGCACGCCGTCTCGTAGCGCTGGTGCAGGTCGTCCACGAAGATCTCGTCCCCGCCGCCCACGCACTCGGTCACGTCGTCGCCGGTCAGCTCCACGTGGATGCCGCCGGGGTGGGTGCCGAGCGCCTTGTGGACCTCGAAGAAGCCCTTGACCTCGTCCAGCACGTCGTCGAAGCGGCGCGTCTTGTGGCCCGAGGCGGCCTCGAAGGTGTTGCCGTGCATCGGGTCGGAGACCCACGCGACCTGGGCGCCGGACGCGGTGACCTTCTCCACCAGCGCGGGCAGCCGGTCGCGCACCTTGTCGGCGCCCATCCGGGTGACGAAGGTCAGCCGGCCCGGGATCCGCTCCGGGTCGAGGCGGTCGATCAGCGCGAGCGCCTCTTCCGGCGTGCTCGTCGGGCCCAGCTTGACCCCGATGGGGTTGCTGATCCGCGAGGCGAACTCGATGTGCGCGTGGTCGAGCTGCCGGGTGCGCTCGCCGATCCAGACCATGTGCCCGGAGACGTCGTACAGCTCACCGGTGCGCGAGTCGGTGCGGGTCAGCGCCGACTCGTAGTCGAGGATCAGCGCCTCGTGCGAGGAGAAGAACTCGACGGTCTTGAACTCCTCCGGGTCCACGCCGCAGGCGTGCATGAAGCTCATCGCCCGGTCGATCTCGCGCGCCAGCGCCTCGTACCGCTGGCCGGAGGGCGAGGAGCGGACGAAGTCCTGGTTCCAGGCGTGCACCTGGCGCAGGTGGGCGTAGCCGCCGGTGGTGAAGGCGCGCACCAGGTTCAGCGTGGCGGCCGAGGCGTGGTACATCCGCTTCAGCCGCTGCGGGTCCGGCGTGCGGGACTCGGGGGTGAACTCGAAGCCGTTGACGGAGTCGCCCCGGTAGACGGGCAGGGTGATGCCGTCGCGGGTCTCGGTGGGCTTGGAGCGGGGCTTGGAGTACTGCCCGGCGATCCGGCCGACCTTGACGACCGGGACGGACGCGGCGTAGGTGAGCACGGCGCTCATCTGGAGCAGCGTCTTCAGCTTGTTCCTGATGTGCTCGGCCGAGACCGCGTCGAACGCCTCCGCGCAGTCACCGCCCTGGAGCAGGAAAGCCTCGCCCCGGGCGACGGCACCCAGTTGGTCACGCAGTTGGTCGCACTCGCCGGCGAAGACCAGCGGCGGATACGACTGCAGCTCGGCGGTCACGTCGCGCAGAGCCGCGGGGTCCGGCCAGTCGGGCTGCTGCGCCGCGGGCAGGTCGCGCCAGGTCTGGGGGATACCGGCGGCGCTCGTGGCGGGTTCGGCGTTGACAGTCACGGATCCAAGATTACGGGTTCGCCCGCACGGTCCCGGCAGGTGACCGACAGATGAGACGGAGCAGACAGTGAGCGGTCGGACGCGCCGCGGTGGGCTATGGTTTCCGCCATGTACGCGCTCGATGTCCGCACCTGGTGGTGGCCCGTCCGACCGGCGGCCACCTGATCGCGCGTACCCACGAAGACTCCGCGAAGGCCGCCCGAGGGGCGGCCTTCGGTGTTTCCGCGGGCCGGTCCCTCCGTCGCAGGAAGGAACGACCCGTGCAGCATCCCCCCAGGTCACACCCGCAGGACCGGCCGGAGGACAGGGACGGCGAGCCCGGCGCCCCCGCCCCGGACACCGCCCAGGACCCGGCTCCGGACGCCGCCCCGGACGACGCCGCCGCCCTGGTGCGCCGGCTGCTGGCCGACGGCGCCCCGCCGTTCGCCGTCCTCCGCCGCCGCACCCCGGGCCGCCCCGACGCGCCCGTCGAGGTCCTCCTCGGCGCCGTCCACGAGGTGGACCGGCTCGCGGACATCCCCGGCAGCCCGGCGACCGGTGCCGTCGGCGCGCTCGCGCTCGTGCCGTACCGGCAGATCCGCGAGCGCGGCTTCGACGTCCGCGACGACGGCACGCCGCTGGCCGTGCTCGTCCCCGACGAGGTGCACGAGCTGCCCGCCGCCTCCCTCCTCGACGCCCTGCCCGCGCACGGCGTCCGCGTCGAGGGCGGCGGCTTCGACGTGCCGGACGAGGAGTACGCGGGCATCGTCGGCCGGGTCCTCGCCGACGAGATCGGCACCGGCGAGGGCGCCAACTTCGTCATCCGGCGCACCTACGAGGGCCGCGTCGACGGCTTCGGCGCCGCCGACGCGCTCGCCCTCTTCCGCCGGCTGCTGGCCGGCGAGCAGGGCGCGTACTGGACCTTCGTCGTGCACCGCCCGGGCGTGCGTACCCTCGTCGGCGCCAGCCCCGAGGTGCACGTGCGGATGACCGGCGGCACCGTCGTGATGAACCCCATCAGCGGCACGTACCGCTACCCGCCCGGCGGCCCGGACAGAAGCGGCCTGCTGGCGTTCCTGCACGACGCCAAGGAGATCGAGGAGCTCTCCATGGTCGTCGACGAGGAGCTGAAGATGATGTGCACGGTCGCGCGGGAGGGCGGGGTGGTCGTCGGGCCGCGGCTGAGGGAGATGGCGCACCTGGCGCACACCGAGTACGAGCTGCGCGGGCGCACCGCGCTCGACGCGCGCGACGTGCTCCGCGAGACGATGTTCGCCGCGACGGTGACCGGCTCGCCCGTGCAGAACGCCTGCCGCGTCATCGAGCGCTACGAGGCGGGCGGCCGCGGCTACTACGCCGGCGCGCTCGCCCTCCTCGGCCGCGACGCCGGCGGCGCGCAGACCCTGGACTCCCCCATCCTCATCCGCACCGCCGACATCGGCGCGGACGGCCTGCTGCGGGTGCCCGTCGGCGCCACGCTGGTCCGCGGCTCCCGGCCGGCCGACGAGGTAGCCGAGACCCACGCCAAGGCCGCCGGGGTGCTCGCCGCCCTCGGCGTACGGCCCGCGCGCCCAGGGCCCGCGGGCGGGAGCGGGCCGCGCTTCGCGGCGGACCCGGAGGTGCAGGCGGCGCTGGCGGCCCGCAGGACGCACCTGTCGCCGTTCTGGCTGCGCATGCAGCGGGTGCAGGACCCGGCCGCGGCGGGGCCGGTGCCCGGGCGGGTGCTGGTGGTCGACGGCGAGGACACGTTCACCGCGATGCTCGCCCACGTCCTGCGCGCGTCCGGCGCGGAGGTGGACGTACGCCGCTTCGACGCGCCCGGCGTACGGGACGCGGCGCTGGCGCACGAGGGCCCGGTCGTGCTCGGTCCCGGCCCCGGCGACCCGGCGGACACCGCGGACCCGAAGATGCGCTTCCTGCGCGGGCTGGCCGGCGACCTGCTGGCGGGACACCGGCACGGCCTGCTCGGCGTCTGCCTGGGCCACGAACTCCTCGCCGCCGAGCTGGGGTTGCCCCTGGTCCGCAAGGACGTGCCGTACCAGGGGGCGCAGGAGGAGATCGACTTCTTCGGCCGTCCCGAGACGGCCGGCTTCTACAGCACGTACACCGCGCGCTGCGACGACGCCGCCGCGGCCGCGCTGGCGGCGGCGCGCGGCGTCGAGCTGAGCCGCGACCCGCGCACGGGCGACGTGCACGCCCTGTGCGGGCCCGGCTTCGCCGGGGTGCAGTTCCATCCGGAGTCGGTGCTGACGCTGGACGGCGACCGGCTGGTGCGGCAGTTGCTGGCGGCGGTGCTGGTACGGAGCTGAGGGTGCGGGCCGGCGGCGGGCGCGGTGCGGGCCGCCGCCGGCCCGTACCGCCGCTCAGCCGAAGAAGACGCCGACCTCCTCGTACAGCTTCGGGTCCACGGTCTTGATCCGCGCCGTGGCGGCGGAGAGCGGCACCCGCACCACGTCGGTGCCCTGGAGGGCGACCATCTTGCCCCAGTCCTCGTCGTGCACGGCCTCGATCGCGTGCAGCCCGAAGCGGCTGGCGAGCCAGCGGTCGTACGCGCTGGGCGTACCGCCGCGCTGCACGTGCCCCAGGACCGTCGTGCGGGCCTCCTTGCCGGTGCGCCGCTCGATCTCCTTGGCCAGCCACTCGCCGACGCCCGACAGCCGGACGTGGCCGAAGGCGTCCAGGGACTCGTCCTTGAGCACCATGTCGCCGTCCTTCGGCATCGCGCCTTCCGCCACGCACACGATCGGCGCGTAGCTGGCCTTGAAGCGGGAGGTCACCCAGCCGCAGACCTTCTCGACGTCGAAGCGCTGCTCGGGGATGAGGATCACGTTCGCGCCGCCGGCGAGCCCGGAGTGCAGGGCGATCCAGCCGGCGTGCCGTCCCATCACCTCGACGACGAGGACGCGCATGTGGGACTCGGCCGTGGTGTGCAGCCGGTCGATGGCCTCGGTCGCGATGTTGACCGCGGTGTCGAAGCCGAAGGTGTAGTCGGTGGCGGAGAGGTCGTTGTCGATGGTCTTCGGGACGCCGATGACCTTGATGCCGTACTCGTCGGCGAGCCGCTGGGCGACGCCGAGGGTGTCCTCGCCGCCGATGGCGATGAGGGAGTCCACCTCCAGCTTCGCCATGTTCTCCTTGATGCGCTTGATGCCCCCCTCGACCTTGAGGGGGTTGGTGCGCGACGACCCGAGGATCGTTCCGCCACGCGGCAGGATGCCGCGGACGGCGGGGATGTCCAGGGTGACGGTGTCGGCCTCCAGCGGTCCGCGCCAGCCGTCCCGGAAGCCGGTGAACTCGTACCCGTACTCCTGGACGCCCTTGCGGACGACGGCCCGGATGACCGCGTTGAGCCCGGGGCAGTCACCGCCACCGGTCAGTACTCCTACCCGCATCACAGGTTTCCCTTCTGACGGTCGTGACCCCGCTGCAGCAACGCTAACGGTGATCCACCTCACACGACACGGAGCGAGCGGGATTCACGCACCAACCTGTCAATTAGGGGGCGGACATCACCCGGAGGGGGGACCGGGAGGGTATGAGGGTGTGGCGGCTCAGTCGTCGTCGAGGCCGCGCTCGATGGCGTAGCGGACGAGCTCGACGCGGTTGTGGAGCTGGAGCTTGCCGAGGGTGTTCTGCACATGGTTCTGGACCGTGCGGTGGGAGATGACGAGGCGTTCGGCGATCTGCTTGTACGAGAGGCCCTTGGCGACGAGGCGCAGCACCTCGGTCTCGCGGTCGGTGAGCTTGGGCACCTCGGGCTCGTCGGCGTTCTCGGCGACGGGCTCGCCGGCGAGCCGGCGGTACTCGCCGAGCACGAGGCCGGCGAGGCCGGGGGTGAACACCGGGTCGCCCTGGGCGGTCCGGTGGACGGCGTCGGTCAACTCCTCGGTGCTGGCGGACTTCACGAGGTAGCCGGTGGCGCCGGACTTGACGGCTTCGAGGACGTCGGCGTGCTCGCCGCTGGCGGAGAGCACGAGCACCCGCACGCCGGGCTGGGCGCCGAGGACCTCCTTGCAGACCTGCACGCCGGGCAGCCCGGGCAGGTTGAGGTCCAGCACGAGCACGTCCGGCGCGGCGGCCCGCGCCCGCCGCACGGCCTGCGGCCCGTCGCCGGCGGTGGCCACCACGTCGAACCCGGCGGCCGCCAGATCCCGGGCCACGGCATCACGCCACATGGGGTGGTCGTCGACGACCATCACCCGGACCCCACCGCTGCCTTCTCCGCCCACCTCGACTCCCTCCCTGCCACTACCGGACGGACACCGTCCGGGAACCATGGTGGCGCATGTATCTCGCCTCAGCACGTGTCGCGTCCCGCGGGGACGTGCGGACGACGGCGCGACGGAGCATCTGCCGGGACCGGTACGGGCACCGCCTCCGGCGGAAGCGGGAGGGTGAATGACGGGGGAAGAGCGCGGGCGGCGCGGGGACGGCACCGACCGGACCGACACCGCCCGGGAACCACGGCGGCGCGTCTCGGCACGTACCGCCTCCGGCGCGGACGTGCGGGCGAGGGCGTGGCGGAGCATCGGCGCAACCGGTACGGCACCGCCTCCGGCGGGAGCCGGGGCGGGTGAAGGAGCGCGGCCAGCGCGGGCACGGCACCACCACCGGACCGGCGCCGCCCGGGGCCCCCGGCGGCGCGCGCCCCGTGTCCGCATGCGTCTGCTCCCGTGGGCCCCATCGGCGGGGACAGGGCGCGGCACCCGGCGGACCGGCGCGGGCGCCCTCGGCCGGGACGTACCCGAAAGGGGGAGCCGTCGGGGCTTGGGGTCCTCGTCGGCTCGCGTGGGGGTGGGGTCATCCGGGGAGCGGGGCGTTGTGTGGGGGGAGGCGGAGTTCGACCTCCGTGCCCTGGCCCGGGGTGGAGATCCACTCCGCCGTGCCGCCCAGGTCCCGCAGGCGGCCGCGGATGGACTGCGCCACCCCCAGGCGGCCCTCCGCCTCCGCCGCCGCCAGGCGGCCCCGCGGGATGCCGGGGCCCTCGTCCCGTACGGTCACCACCACCGTGCCGTCCGGCTCCTCCTCCAGCAGCACCCACGCCCGCGCCTCCGGGCCCACGTGCGCCCGTACGTTGTCCAGCGCCGCCGCCACGGCCGCCGCCAGCTCCCGGGCCGCGTGCGCCGGCAGCGCCACCGGCGTGCCCGGCTCCGCGACCGAGACGCTCGGCCCGCCCAGCGACAGCAGGAGCAGCCGCAGGGAGATCTCCCCCGTCTCCCCCTCCGGGCCTCCGCCTGGCGCACCACCGCCCGCCGGACCGGCGGCACGTTCCGCCGCCGGCGCCCTCCGCTGACCCGGCAGCGTCGCGCCCATCACCAGCGTCCGCAGCGCCGCCTCCTGCTCGCCCGCCAGCCGGCCCAGTTCCTTCGCCTCGCCGCCGATTGCCGCCCCGCGGCGCTGTACCAGCGCCAGCACCTGCAGCACGCTGTCGTGGATGTCGCGCGCCAGCCGCTCCCGCTCCCGCGTCGCCGCCTCGATCTGCAGCGCCCGCGCCAGCGTCCGCTCACTGGTCCGCGCGACCTCCACGATGTAGCCGATCGCCGTCGACGCGACCATCAGCAGCACGATGTTGTGGAAGTTGTCCTGCACGACCTCGCCGCGCTGCACGATGTTCGACAGCCCCACCGCCGCCGACGACGCCGCGCCCCAGCGCCAGCCGCCCTTGACCGCGAAGCCCAGCACCGAGCCCGCCGCCCAGATCGACGGCAGCGTGGTCGCGCCGTCGTCGATGCGCGCCTGCGTCTCCACCGGGATCGTCAGCAGGATGCCGGTCAGCGTGAGCGTGATGTCCGCCGCGAGGAAGGGGTACGTGCAGCGCTCCGCCGAGGAGACCCGGCGGAAGGTGACCAGCGTCCACAGCGTGAGGACCGCGAAGTACGCCCAGCCCAGCGCCGGCCGCGCGACGTCGTCGTGGCGGGGTACGAACTGCGCCACCGCGTACGCGAGCGTCAGCACCCGGAAGTACGTCAGCGCCTGCCACAGCGGCTGCTCCACCGACATCCGCCGCTTGCTCTGCCCGGCCATCGCCCCGACTCTCCCTCCCGCAGGCGGACCGCCGCGCTAGGCGGCGTCCCGCCGCCCGCCGGCACCGGAGCCGCCGTCGGACTTCTCGGCCTTCTCGGCCGCCTTCTCCTCCGCCTTACGCCGCTTGGCCTCGTCCGCCATCCGCCGCTTGGCCGCCGTCGCGTACTCGTCCACGTACTCCTGGCCGGAGAGCTTCATGATCTCGTACATGACCTCGTCGGTCACCGAACGCAGGATGAACCTGTCGTGCTCCATGCCCTGGTAGCGCGTGAAGTCCAGCGGCCTGCCGATCCGGATGCCCGGCCGCATGACCTTCGGCACCACCTGCCCCGGCGGCTGGATCTTCTCCGTGTCGATCATCGCCACCGGCAGCACCGGCGCCCCGCTGAGCAGCGCCAGCCGGCCGAGCCCACCGGGCTTGCCGCGGTAGAGGCGGCCGTCGGGCGAGCGCGTGCCCTCGGGGTAGATGCCGAACAGCTCGCCCCGTTCGAGGACCTCAAGGCCGCTCTTGATCGCCGCCTCGCCGGCGCCCCGGCTGCCGGAGCGGTCGACGGGCAACTGCCCGACGCCCTTGAAGAACGCCGCCGTCAGCCGGCCCTTCACGCCCGGGGTGGTGAAGTACTCCGCCTTCGCGATGAAGGTGACCTTCCGGTGCAGCATCGAGGGCAGGAAGAAGGAGTCGGAGAAGGACAGATGGTTGCTCGCGAGGATCGCGGCACCGGTCTCGGGCACGTTCTCCATGCCTTCCACCCAGGGACGGAAGACGAGCCTCAGGCTGTTGCCGAGAGACATCTTCATCGCGCTGTAGAACAACCGGGGCCTCCTGCGATCCGCTCGTGTGACCATAGCGCTCCTGGTAGGAGAGCGGTATCCGGGGGCGCGGGCCCGTCCGGGGCCGGCGCGGGGCGCCCGCCGGGTGTCCGCGGGGGGCCGTCCGTCCGTACGGGGCAGTACGCTCAAGGGCAGCGCCAGGCACGTATCCGCCGCCCGCCTGACACGATCGGAGTCCCGTCATGCCGGTCCTTTCCGGAGCCGAGCCGTTCCGCCAGCCGGGTGGCGGGACCGGAGTGCTTGTCTGCCACGGCTTCACCGGCTCCCCCCAGTCCGTACGGCCATGGGCAGAGCATCTCGCCGCCCGCGGCCTGACGGTCTCCATGCCCCTGCTGCCCGGGCACGGCACGCGCTGGCAGGACCTCCAGGTGACCCGCTGGCAGGACTGGTATGCGACGGTGGACCGGGAGCTGCGCGAGCTGTCCGGCGAGTGCGCGCGGGTCTTCCTGTGCGGGCTGTCCATGGGCGGCACGCTGATGCTGCGGCTCGCCGCCCTGCACGGGGACGCCGTCGCCGGCGTGGTCGTGGTCAACCCGCTGAACAAGCTGCACGGGGTGCTGCCGAAGGCCCTGCCCGCGGCCCGCTTCCTGGTACGGAGCTCGCCGGGCGTGATCAACGACATCGCCAAGGAGGGCGCCGCCGAGACCGGCTACGACCGCGTGCCGCTGCACGCCGCGCACTCGCTGCGGCAGCTCCTCGCCCGCGTCGACGGCGAGCTGCCCCAGGTGACGCAGCCGCTGCTGGTGCTGCACAGCCGGGTCGACCACGTCGTCTCACCGGTGGACTCGGCCCGTATCCTCGGCCGGGTCTCGTCCCTGGACGTCACGGAGACCGTGCTGGAGGACAGCTACCACGTCGCCACGCTCGACCACGACGCGGAACGGATCTTCTCGGCCACCGACGACTTCATCGACCGGCTCACCCCGCCGGCCGACGGCAGCGAGCAGCGGAAGGGAGCCCGGGCCCGTGGCGGAGCGTAACCCGGACCGGGAGGACCCGCAGCAGGGCGACGGGCCGGCGGAGACGGAGCCGGCGGGCGCGGAGCCGGCGGGGTCGGGCGGCGCGCCGCTGGACGAGGAGGCCGCGTGGGCGGAGATCGTCGCGGCGTTCGACGAGGACTCCGTGGAGCCGCCGCACGAGCGGGCGGCGCGTGCGGCGGCCGAGGGCGAGGGCCCGGCGGGCGGTGCGGAGGGCGGCCCGGCGGACGCGGGCGGCGGTGTCGCCACCGCGGAGGGCCCGGCGGACCCGGACGAGGACGGCGGTCCCGGGGCCGCCGCCAAGAGCGGCGGGACCGGAGGCGGCGACGGCGCGAGCTTCATCGTCTTCTCCGCCGGTACGGGACCGCGCGACTGGGAGGCCGCCGAGGCGTCGGACGACGACCTCGACGAGACCGACGAGGGCCACTTCGTACCGCCGGAGCCGCCGCCGCTGCCGAAGGCCGACACGACGACCAAGTTCGCCTGGCTCGCGGTACTCGGCGGCCCGCTGCTCCTGCTGGGGATGCTCATCTTCCAGCAGCCGATGACCTGGTGGGCCTCGGTGCTCGGCATCGGCGGCTTCCTCGGCGGCTTCGCCACGCTCGTCGCGCGGATGCGCCCGGGCGGCGACGATGACGACGAGCCGCCGGGCGGCGGCGCGGTGGTCTAGGCCCCGGGGCCGTCGCCAGGCCCCGTACGGAACCGGAGGCGTCCGCCGCGGTCTTCGACCGGTACGCCACCGACGTCCACCGCTACGCGGCAAGGAAGCGGCCGCAGCCGGTTCAGCCGTACATGTCGCCCCAGACGGTCCGCAGCGCCCCCCTCGCGCACCAGCGACTCCCGCGCGGCCGGGGCCACATCAGGCGCCGCGGCCAGCAGGCCCAGGGCCTCGTCGAGCCCCGCCGCGCACCCGCCGGGGAACCCTGCCCGTATTCCAGCTCGGCCTCTCCGGGCAGCCAGGAGAGCCGCAGCCAGGAGCGCAGGCCCACCGCCCGCGGGCCGGCGACGGTCCGGCCGGAGGATCCGGTACGCGCCTCAGCGGCCGGCGTTCGCGGCCCCGGTCGGCGGCGGGGCGGGGACGCGGAGTACCGCCAGGACCGGGAGGTGGTCGGTGGCGACGCTGAGGTCGGCCGGGGAGACGCCCGGCAGGCCCTCCGGGACGCCGCAGGCCAGCACCTCGACCCCGTCGGTCGCGAGCACGGCGTCGATGCGCTTGCGCGGGTTGAGCGCGGTGGAGGTGTGCCGCCCGCCCCAGGGGCTGACGACCCAGCCGTCCTGCAGTTCGGCGGCGAGCCGGCGGAACGCCGGGCCCTTGGGTCGCTCGTTGAGGTCCCCGGCGACCGCGACGTGCGGCTCGCCGAGGGCGCGCACGTGCGCGAGCAGCAGCCCGGCCTGCTCGTAGCGCTCGGACTTGGCGAGGCTCAGGTGCGTGCTGACGACGGCCAGCCGGGCGTCGCCGAACCGCAGTACCGCCGTCGCCAGACCGCGCTGGTGCAGGCCGCGGGTGCGGGGCAGCAGGGTCTCGTCGGTGCGCTCCACGTGCGAGCGCAGGCCGGCGAGGAGCATGGGCCCGGCGCTGGTGGCGCCGCCGGTGACGTACAGCAGGCCGGTGGCGCGCGCGAGCCGGGCGGCTTTCTTGCGCCAGCGGAAGAAGCGCGGCGCTTCCTGGATGCAGACGACGTCGGGGGCGCAGGCGCGGATCACGCGGGCGAGGGCGGCGGTGTCGTCGCGCATGGAGCGGATGTTGTAGCTGAGCAGCCGGACGACGGCGGAGCCGTCGGGCTCGGTGCGCGAGGCGGGCAGATCGGGCAGCAGCACGGGGGTGAGACTACCGGGGTACGGCCGTGGGCGGCGGGCGCCGCGGGCCGCGGCGTCGCGGAAGCCGGGGGCCGCGGCGTACCGCGAGCCGTGGGCCCTCGTGCCTTCGGGTGCTCGCACCGTCCGGCACGCGGGCCGTCACGTCATCCGCGCCGGCCGGGCGTCAGCCCTGGCGGGCCAGGTCAGCGGCGCCGACGAGCCCGGCGCGGCCGCCGAGTTGGGCGGCGAGCACCTGCGCGTGCGGGCGCCACTGGCTGCCGACGAGCCAGCGCCGGAACGACTTGCGGATCGGGTCGAGGACGAGGTCGCCCTCGTCCGAGACGCCGCCGCCGACGATGAACGCCGACGGGTCGAAGAGCGACGCCAGGTCCGCGAGCCCCGCCCCCGCCCAACGGGCCAGCTCCCGGAACGAGTCGACCGCCACCGGGTCACCGTGCCGGGCGGCCTCGCTCACGTGCCGCCCCTGGACGCCCTCCGGTGTGCCGTCGCCGAGGGAGAGCAGTATCTCGGCGGACTCGGGGGTGGCGGCGGCCCGCTGGCGCGCGTACCGCACGAGGGCACGGCCGGAGGCGTACTGCTCCCAGCAGCCCTGGCTGCCGCAGCCGCACAGCAACCCGTCGGGCACGACGCGGATATGACCGAACTCCGCGGCCACGCCGAAGCGGCCGCGGTGCAGCCGGCCGCCGATGATCACGCCGCCGCCGAGGCCGGTGCCCAGGGTGATGCAGACGACGTCGTCGTGGCCCTGTCCCGCGCCGAAGCGATATTCGCCCCAGGCGGCGGCGTTGGCGTCGTTCTCGACCACGACGGGCAGGCCGATGCGCTGCTCGACCTTGTCCTTGAGCGCCTCGTGGCGCCAGTTGACGTTCGGGGCGAAGAGCACGGTGGCGCGCTTGTCGTCCACGTACCCGGCGGCGCCGATGCCGACGGCCTCGGCCGGGGTCGTGGACGTGACCTCCCGGACCGCCGCGCAGATGGCGTCCACGACGCCTTCGGGTGTTTCGGGGGTCGGTACCGTGCTCGTCCGGATGATCGAGCCCTCTTCGTCGACCACACCGGCCGCAATCTTGGTGCCGCCGATGTCGACGCCGATGGTGAGTCCCATGTCTCCCTCGGTTATTCGGTTCGAGCCCCGCTGCGCCTCCTCACATTACCGGAGGCGGCGCGGGGCCCGGCCGTCAGTCGAGGTCGATCTGCTTGGGGCTGCTGGGCGGTTCGTCGTCCCGCGACCAGTCGGCTTCCTGCCGCTGAACTGCGGCGCGGTAGGCGGCGGCGATCTCCGTGCCGGCGGTGGCGAGGTGGTCGAAGACCTGCGGATTGCGTTCCACGACGGGCTCGACGACGGTCTTCACGGAGGCGAGGAACTGCTTCGCGATCTGCTGCGCGGCGGTCTGCGCGACGGCGGCGGTACCGCCGGTCGCGCCGGGGGCGCGGAGCTCGGAGACCTTGTCGGAGAGGGAGTCGAAGAAGCGGCGCAGCTCCTCCGCGGCGCTGACGGGCTCCGGCCCGTAGACCGCGCGCCGCCGGGCCTGCTCGGCGGCGAAGTCCTCGGCACACGCCTGGGCCCACGCGTCCGGGTCCGGGACGGTGGACGCCGCACCGGGTTCAGGGCGCTCGATGGCATCACTCATACATCGACGGTACCCGACCGCCGACTTCACGTTCACCGCCGCGCAGCGGGTTGTGGGCCCGGGGAGGAGGGAGGCGGGGGTGGCGGGGGACGGGACGGAGCGGGTCGGGGTCGATGAGGCGGGTGGGGTCGTCAGCCCGGCTGGGGCCAGACCGCCGGGTCCGGGGTGAAGCGGATGTGGAGTTCGGCCTCGTGGAGGCCGGCGCGGGTGATGGTGCAGCGGCGCAGTGCCGCCGGCAGCGGCAGGGCGCGGCGGTGGCCGGCCGCCGTGACCAGGAGTTCGTCGCCGCGGCGTACGAGGGTGAGGTCCCCCCGTTCGACGCCCGGCAGCGGCAGGCGGTACAGCAGCACGCCCTCGTCGGCCAGCAGGTCGTCCACCTCCGCCGGGTCCCCGGGGTCGATCGCCGCGGGCCGTGCGCCGGGCGGCGCCACGGCCTCCGCCAGCACCGCCAGGGCCACCGGGCCCTTCGGCTCCGGGCCCAGGTGCGGCAGCACGCAGAACCTGGCGCCCGCCTCGCGCAGCTCCGCAGCCAGTTCCTTGGCGACACGGTGCTGCTCGTCCGCCAGCGTCGCGTACCAGGCGTCGTCCGAGCCCCCGGGCAGCACCCGGTTCGCCACCACGGCCTCGACCGCGCAGCCCTGCAGCGCGTACGCCGCGCGCGTACGCCGCAGCTCGCGCGCCCCGCGCGGAGTGGCCTCCAGCACGAGCCGCACCCGCGTCCCCGCGGCCTCGGCCGCCTCCCGTACGGTCTCCAGCCGGTGCTCCCAGCGGGCCGCCGCCTCGTACACGCGCCCCGCCGGCACCGGCGCCCCGAGCAGCCGGCCCAGCAGCGGGCGCAGTCCCCGCGCCGCCTGCCGCTCCGCGGGCAGCAGCCGCCGCAGGTAGCGCACCAACTGCTCCGGCAGCGCTAGCGCCCGCAGGGTCTCCCACGCGGCGGGCATGTCCACGACGGCCAGGTCCCACGGTCCGGACGCGGCGGAGTCCCCGGCCGCGGATACGTCGCCGTCTGCCGGCCCGGTCTCGTAGAGCGCCACCAGCGCCCGCAGCACCGCGAACTCGCGCGAGCCCGGCAGCGGCGTCAGCTCCTCCGCCGCCAGCGGCGTCGCGCCGAGCAGGTCCAGGGTGTCCTCGTACCGCTCCTGCCAGAGCGCCAGCGACTCCGTCGCCGACTCCGCCCCGCGCAGCCGCGCCGCCCACAGCCCCGTCCCGACCCGGACCGGATCCGTCCACGGCGGCGCCTCCGCCGACCGCTCGGCCGCCGGCTCCGCGGCCGGCCGCTGGCCCGGGACCCGCGCCTCCGGCGCGCCCGTCAGCAGCCCGCCCGCCTCCCGGTCCGCCGTCAGCAGCAGCACCCGGGCCCCGGCGCGCGCGGCCCGCAGCGCCGTCGCCGCCGCGACCGTCGTACGGCCCGCGCCGGCCGCGCCGGTGACGAGGAGAGTACGCACGCGGCCCGTCAGTCCGTGCCGGAACCGGAGCCGGAGTCCGCTGAAGCGCCCGGCACGCTCTCGACGCGCTGCTTCAGCCCGTCCAGCGCCCGCTCGATGATGATCTTCTCCATCTTGCGCTTCATCATCCCGAGCATCGGGATCTTGACGTCGACGGTGAGCTCGTACGTCACCTCGGTGCGCTCGCCGCCCGCCAGCGGCCGCAGCAGATACGCCCCGTCCAGCGCGCGCAGCATCTGCGACTTCTCCAGCGTCCAGCGCACCTCGTGCGGTCCCGCCCAGGTGTACGCCAGCGTCTGTTCGTCCCGGATCGTCTTCGCGTCCAGCACCAGCAGCACGCGCACCGCGCGCCCCTGTCCGTCCGCTTCGAGCACCTCGGTCCGCCGCACCTCGCCGGTCCATTCCGGATAGCGGTCGAAGTCCGCGATCACCGTCATCACCGCGTCCGGCGCGGCGTCGATGGTGATGCTCGACCTGGTGTGCTCTGCCATGCCTTGGCTCCTCCGTCAACCGTCCGCGCTGAAGGTTACCGCGCCCGGTTCACCACTCCAGAACCCACGGCTTCCCACGGGACGCGAAGTGCCCGACGTTCACGCACTCCGTCGCCCCGATGCGCATCCGCCGCGCCAGCGGCTGGTGGACGTGGCCGAAGAGCGCGTACCGCGGCCGCACCTTGTGCACCGCCTCCAGCAGCGCCTCGCTGCCGCGCTCGAAGCGGCGCGCCACCGTGTCGTAGCAGAGGTCGGGGACGAGGGGCGGGATGTGCGAGCAGAGCACGTCGACGTCGCCGACGGCGGCGACCTTCGCGGCGTACGTCTCGTCGTCGATCTCGTACGGCGTGCGCATCGGCGTCTGCAGTCCGCCGCCGACGAAGCCGAAGACCAGCCCGCCGATCTCGACCCGCTCGCCGTCGAGAACCGTGGTGCCCTCGCGGGCGAACTCGGGCCACAGCCGCGGGATGTCGACGTTGCCGAAGGTGGCGTACGTCGGCGTGGGGAAGGCCGCGAACAGCTCCGCGTACTGCTGGCGCACCGCCTTCTCGATCTCCCCGCGCTTGTCCATCCCGGCCCACAGCGAGCCCACGAACTCCCGGTGCTCGTCGAATCTGCGGGCGGTGCGCAGCTCCACGCTGCGCGTGGTGTTCGCGACGCCGAAGAGGTCGGGGAAGATGCCGCGCGAGTGGTCGGCGTAGTCGATGAAGAGGATGAGGTCGCCGAGGCAGACCAGCGCGTCCGCGCCGTCGCCCGCGCGGGCCAGATCCGCGCTGTTGCCGTGCACGTCGCTGACCACGTGGACCCTCATGCGATCACCCTACTTCCGGCGCGCACGGGCCCGCACGGCGCCCGTGCGGGCACCCGCACGGCGGCGAGCGGCGCCACTGCCGCTAGGCGCCCCCGTGGGGATAGGGTCGCAGGTGGCCCACCGGAACGTCGAGGAGCAGCGTCTTGCGAGAGTTCGCCCTTCCCGCCCTGTACGAGGTCCCGGCGGACGCCAACCTTTCGGACCTCGTCCGCACCAACGCCGCCCGCACCCCCGACCTGGCCGTCGTCGCCCGCAAGACCGCGGCCGGCGACTGGCGGGACGTGTCCGCGGCGGACTTCCTCACGGAGGTCGAGGCGGTGGCCAGGGGCCTGGTCGCGGCCGGGCTGCGGCCGGGGGACCGGATCGGGCTGATGTCCCGTACGCGGTACGAGTGGACTCTGCTGGACTTCGCGATCTGGACCGCGGGCGGCGTGACGGTCCCGGTGTACGAGACGAGTTCGGCCGAGCAGATCCACTGGATCCTCAGCGACTCGGGCGCCGTGGCGTGCGTGGTGGAGACCGCGGAGCACGCCGCCGCGGTCGAGTCGGTACGCGGCCGGGTGCCGCTGCTGCGCCAGGTGTGGCAGATCGAGGGCGGGTCCGGCGGCGAAGGGGACGGTAAGGGCGCCGTCGCCGAGCTGACCGCCGCCGGGACCGGGGTGTCCGACGCCACGCTGGAGGAGCACCGCTCCGCGGCCGGCGCCGACTCCCCCGCGACGCTCGTCTACACCTCCGGCACCACCGGCCGTCCCAAGGGCTGCGTCCTCACCCACGGCCACTTCCTCGCCGAGTGCGGCAACGCGGTGGAGCAACTGCGCCCGCTCTTCCGCTCCGGCGACAGCTCCATCCTCCTCTTCCTGCCGCTCGCCCACGTCTTCGGCCGGCTGGTGGAGATCGCGGCGATGGTCGCCCCGATGAAGCTCGGGCACGTGCCGGACGTGAAGAACCTCACCGGCGACCTCGCCGCCTTCAAGCCGACGCTGCTGCTCGGCGTCCCCCGCGTCTTCGAGAAGGTCTACAACTCCGCCCGCGCCAAGGCCGGCGCCGACGGCAAGGGGAAGATCTTCGACAAGGCGGCCCACACCGCCATCGCGTACAGCCGCGCCCTGGACACCGGCGGCCCCGCCCTCGGACTGCGGCTGCGGCACGCGCTCTTCGACAAGCTCGTCTACGCGAAGCTGCGCGCCGTCCTCGGCGGCCGCGCCACGCACGCGATCTCCGGCGGCGCCCCGCTCGGCGAGCGGCTCGGGCACTTCTACCGCGGCATCGGCTTCACCGTCCTGGAGGGCTACGGCCTCACCGAGACGGCCGCCGCGATCACCGTCAACCCGGTGCAGCGCCCGAAGATCGGCACCGTGGGACAGCCGCTGCCGGGCTGCACCATCCGCATCGCCGACGACGGCGAGGTGCTGGTGCGCGGCGGCAACGTCTTCGAGGAGTACTGGGCCGACGCGGACGCGACGGCCGCGGCGCTGGACGGTGAGTGGCTGCGCACCGGCGACCTCGGGAGCCTGGACGAGGACGGGTATCTCTCCATCACCGGGCGGAAGAAGGAGATCCTCGTCACGGCGGCGGGCAAGAACGTCGCCCCCGCGGTCATAGAGGACCGCATCCGGGCACACGCGCTGGTGGCGGAGTGCATGGTCGTCGGCGACGCGCGCCCGTTCGTCGCGGCGCTGATCACGCTGGACGAGGAGTTCCTCGCCCGGTGGGCGGAGGAGCACGGCAAGCAGGGCCGGACGGCGGCCGAGCTGGCGGACGACGCGGAGCTGCTCGCGGCGGTGCAGTTGGCGGTGGACGACGGGAACGCGCAGGTGTCGCGGGCGGAGTCGGTGCGCAGGTTCCGCATCCTGCCGGGGCAGTTCACGGAGGAGTCGGGGCATCTCACGCCGTCGCTGAAGCTGAAGCGGGGCGCGGTGGCGAAGGACTTCACGGAGGAGATCGAGGCGCTCTACGAGCGGTAGGGGGCGGGGGCGTACGGGGCCGCTCGCGGGCGGGCGCCGCACGCCGGTCGGCTGCGGGTGCCCAACGCCGGTCGCGTACGGGCCCGGTGGGGCCGGTGCGTACGGCCGCGAGCCCCCGGCCCGTACCGTACGCGCCGCTCCGCGCCCTCACAGCAGCGACGTCAGCCGCTCCGCCAGCAGGTCCCAGCGCCACCGCTCCGCCACCCACACCCGCCCCCGCGCGCCCATCCGCGCGCGCAGGTCCGCGTCGCCCAGCAGGGTCACGATGTGCTCCGCCGCCTGCGCCGCCTGCCGCTCCGCGCCGCCGCGCACCACCCACCCGGTCTCGCCGTCGAGCACCGCGTCCGGGGCCCCGCCCGAGTCGCCCGCGACGACCGGCAGGCCGGTCGCGGACGCCTCCAGGTACACGATGCCCAGCCCCTCCACGTCGAGCCCGCCGCGCCGCGTGCGGCACGGCATGGCGAACACGTCGCCCGCACCGAAGTGCGCGGGCAGTTCCTCCCACGGCACCGCGCCCGTGAAGCGCACCGAGCCGGCGACGCCCGTGGCCGCCGCGAGCTTCTCCAGGTCACCGCGGTACGGTCCGCCGCCGACGATCAGCAGCACCGCCTCCGGCTGCGCGGCCAGGATCCGGGGCAGCGCGCGGATGAGGGTGTCCTGGCCCTTGCGGGGGACGAGCCGGGAGACGCAGACGACGACCGGCCGGTCCGCGAGCCCGAGGCGGGCGCGTACGGCGTCGCCGCCGGAGCCCGGGTGGAACGCGGTGTCGTCGACGCCCGGCGGCAACCGCGCCATCCGCGCGGCGGCCTCGGGGGTGAGCGCGCGGGCGATCCGGGCGCGGGTGTACTCACCCAGGTACGTGAGCGTGTCCGCCGACTCGCCGATGCGCCGCAGCAGTTGCCGCGCCACCGGCAACTGCGCCCAGCCCGCCTCGTGCCCGTGCGTGGTGGCCACGATCCGCTCGGCGCCCGCGCGCCGCAGCGCCGGCGCCATCAGCCCCAGCGGCGCGGCGGCCCCGAACCACACCGAGCGGCAGCCGTGCGCGCGCAGCAGCCCGGCCGCGCGGCGGGTGACGCGCGGCGTGGGCAGCAGCATCGTGGTGCCGTCGCGGATCACCTCGAAGGGCTGGCGGGCGTCGAAGTCCCGGGTGGCGGCGCGGCCTTCGGCGTCACGCTTCCAGGTGGAGGCGTAGACGACGACCTGCTCGGGGTCCAGCCGCAGGCACATGCTGTGCAGGAAGTTCTGGATGCCGCCGGGCCGGGGCGGGAAGTCGTTGGTGACGACGAGGGTCTTGCGCGGCGGCCGGTGGGCCGGCGGTCTGCCGGGAGGCGGGTCGCCGGGCGGCGGCTTGCGGGGCGGTGGCGTGTGCATCGCGGCCGACAGTACCGGGGCCCGCGGGGCCGGGGACCTGCGGCCGGGCGGAGCCGTGTCGTAGTGTCGTCGGACTCGCAGCGTCGTCGGACGCACACGGGGCAGGGGCGGAGGTCGAGCCATGGCACGGGTCGCGGCGCCGGTGGCGGCGTGGGCGCTGACCCGCGCGGGCCTGCTGCTGCTCGTCCTGGGCGTGGTCACGCTGCCCGGGCCCGACGTCACCAGCGACGTCGAGGTGATCTACCGCGGCTGGTACGAGGTGCTGCGCACCGGCACGTTCCCGGTCGACGACGTGAGCTGGCAGTACCCGCCGGGCGCGGCGCTCCCGGTGCTCTCCCCCGGGCTGCTGCCGTTCCTCGGCTACGCGTCCGCCTTCTTCGCGCTGGCCTGCGCCGCGGACGCGGCGGTGCTGGCGCTGCTGCTGCGGGCCGGGGGCGGCGCCGGGCGGTCGTGGGCGGGGGCGTGGTTCTGGGTGGCGGGGGTGCCGCTCCTGGGGCCGACCGCGTACGCGCGCTACGACGTGATGGTCACCGCCGTCGCCGTCGCGGCGCTGCTGGCCGCGGCCCGGCGGCCGGCGGTGGCGGGGGCGCTGGCGGGGTTCGGCGCGATGCTGAAGGTGTGGCCGGTGCTGGTGCTGCTGGGCGCGGCGCGCGGGCGGGCGACGCGGCTGTCGTGGGGCGCGGCGGCGGGTACGGCGGCGGGGGTGGCGCTGCTGGCGGCCGTGGCGCTGCCGGGGGCGTTCGGCTTCGTCACGGCGCAGCGCGACCGCGGCACGGAGGTGGAGTCGCTGGGGGCGCTGGTCTTCCACGTCGGCAGGCACCACGGCTGGGAGGGGACGGTGGAACTGCACTACGGCTCCATGGAGTTCCTCGGTCCCGGCGTCGGCCTGGTCAGCGATCTGGCGCTGGGGCTCTCGGTGGTGGCGATGGGGTGGCTGGTGCTGTGGCGGCTGCGGGCGCGGGAGTTCACGGCGACGACGGGGTGCGAGGCGGCGTTCGCGGGCGCGCTGCTCTTCACGACCACGAGCCGGGTGATCAGCCCGCAGTACCTGCTCTGGCTCGTCGGCCTGGCGGCGGTGTGCCTGACGCTGCGGGCGGCGCGGATGGCGCTGCCGGCGGGTCTGGTGCTGGCGGCGACGGGGGTGACGCTGGCGGAGTTCCCGGTGTGGTTCGGGGAGGTCGTGGGGAGCACCGGGTTCGGGATCGCGCTGCTGGCGTTCCGGAACGGGCTGCTGGTCGTGGCGACGGTGGTGGCGTGCCGGCGGCTGTGGCGGTCGACGGCGGCGCCCGTGGGGCCGGGGAGCGGGGAGGCTGCGGTGCCGCGGCAGCGTACGGCGCGGGAGGACGACCTGCTGACGTGGTGAGGTCCGCGTTACCCCATCCCCTGCGGGTCTACGCGCCGCCGCCCGCCTTGAAGAGGAGGAGCAGGAACGCGGCGAAGAGGTGGCCGACGAAGATGTAGACGATGAGGCGGATCACCAGGCCGCGGGGGAATCTCTCTTCGATCCGCTTGGACACGGCGGTCTCCTTGGGGTCAGTGCCGGGTGCCGTCGCCGAGGCACAGCCCGGTGACAGCGCTCTGCAGCAGCGTGTGGACGAAGAGCAGCCCGAGCCCGCCGGGCTCGGCGGCGGCGATGCGGTGCGGGGTGAGGGAGTCGAACTGGGCGCTGTCCCCGGGGTCCAGCAGGTGCTCGCGGTCGCCGAGCACGAGCCGCATCCGCCCGTCGAGCACGTACAGCCACTCCTCGCCGGGATGGACCCGGACGAGATCGCGGTGCTCGGCGTCGTACGGCACGAACACCCGCAGCGCCTGCATCCCCCGGTCCGTCCCCCCGGCCTGCCGGTACGACCACCCCCCGGCCTCCCGCACCGGCACCTCGGCCCCCCGCACGACGGAGGTCTGCGCCGAGGACACCTCGCCGAGCAGCTCGGAAACCGTCGTACCGTAGACCCGGGCCAGCTTGAGCAGCACCGGCAGCGAGGGCTGCCGCTGCCCGGTCTCCAGCCGGGAGAGATGGGCCGGCGAAAGCTCGGCCCTGGCGGCCGCGGCCTCCAGCGTCAGCCCGGCCCGCCGGCGCAGCTCGCGCAGGTGGGGAGCCTGGGGATGCTCGGTGCTCATACCGCTCATTGAGCCAGCGCACGTGCCTCAGAGTCAAACTTCTTGCCTCTCAGGCAAAAGACGGCCTCAGCCCAGCTCGTGGTCCAGGTACGTCCGCCACCGTGCCGTGAACTCCGTGAGGCTCGCGCCCAGCTCCGCGCGGAGAGCCGGGCCGACGGCCTTGTCGCGGGACTTCGCCCCGCCCACGGCGCGGTAGAGCGCCACGAGGTCGTCCGGGGTCCACTCGTCGGCGACCATCCGTGCCGCCAGCCACGCTTCGCCGTACGCCTCCGCCACCCGGTCGCCGTCGCCGCCCGTGGGGCGGGTGAAGTCGCCGTCGGCGGGGAGGGAGTCCGGCAGCCGGCCGGCGGCCACCGCGCGGGCGAGTTCGGGTGCGCCCTGGCGGGGGTCGCGGCCGGTGCCGCGGAAGGCGACCCAGTCCGCGAAGCCCTCGGAGAGCCAGAGGGGCGTGGCCGGGGAGGTGTCGGCGCGGGTGGCGACGTGGACGGTCTCGTGGGTGAGGACGATGCGGCGCCCCAGGGTGCCGAGCGTGCCGTACGCCTCGGGGTTGACGACGACGCGGTCGGCTGGCGTGCGGTCCCGGTGCCGGCCGGTGGTGACGGCGGCGACACCCGCGTAGTCCGTGGGTCCCGCGCCGAGCAGTTCCCCCATCGCCGCCTGCGACGCGGGCACCACCACCACGACGCGGCGCGCCCACGCGCCGCCCCACGCGGCGGAGACGTCGGGCACCGCGCGGTCGGCGACGGCGGCGATGCCGCGCAGGCGGGCCCCGGACTGGCCGGCGCCGAGCACGAGGCTGTGCGTGCCGCGTACGACGGTGAGCGGGCCCTGGTCCCACGGCTGCGGGCGGCTGCCGGGCGCCGGTCCCGCGACGTACCAGCGGCTGTCGCGGCGTACGAACTCCAGCCGCTGGCCGGCGGTCGCGTCGCCGGTGTCGTAGCCGCGGAGGCGGTAGGCCAGGCGGACGTCGGCGGTGGTGCGTTCCGCGGTGGCGGGCACGGTGGCGCGGGCCGGGTCGTCGAGGCGGACGGTCCAGGCGGCGAGCGGGAGGGCGTCGAGGTTGCGGAAGACGGTGCGCTGCCGCTGCCGGTACGGGCCGGAGTGCGGGTCGACGGTGCGCAGGTACGCGGCCTCGTCGCCGTCGCGGACGGCGGCGGAGCGCTGCCGCAGCAGGTCGGCGATGGCGCGGGTGGCGTCGCGGGGCTCGCCGTCCCCGCCGTCCCTGCCGTCCCTGCCGCACCCGCCGAGCAGCGCGGCGACCAGCCCGGCACAGAGCACCAGCACCACGGTCCGCCGCACGCCTGCCACGCCGACGAGCGTACGTCGCTCCGGCGGGCGGGGGTGCGGCGCGGGTGACCGGGGCGGTGTTGTCAGAGGGGCGGCCTACCCTTGGGCGGGAGTGCGGGGGACGTAGGGGACGTAGGGGACGTAAGGGGTGGCGGGGAGGTGGCGGGGATGTGGCAGGCGTGGGGGCGCGACGGCGATCCGCGCCCCCGTCCGGCTCTACGGCCGGGTCACCGAGGCCACCGGCATCATCCCCACCGGGTCGTAGCGCACCGACGCACCCGGGTACGGGGCGTGGACGACCTGGCCGCCGCCCACGTACATCGCCACGTGGCTCGCGTCCGCCCGGTACGTCACCAGGTCGCCCGGCTGCGCCTGGCCCAGCGGCACCTGGCGGCCCGCGTAGCGCTGCGCCTGCGACGTGCGCGGGATGGACACCCCGGCCTTGCCGTAGGCCCACTGCGTGAGGCCCGAGCAGTCGAACCCGCCGGGCGCCGCGCCGCCCCACACGTACGGGGTGCCGACCGCGCCCCGTGCCGCCGCCACCGCGAGCGCGCCGCGGCCGGAGGCCGGTGCCGGGGCGAGGTCGGGCGCCTGGGCGGAGCGGGAGGCGCGGTCGCGGCCGGTGCCGGGGCGCTCCTCCTTCGGCAGCGAGTTGAGGAGCCGCCGCGCCTCCGCGAGCCGGTCCGTGACCTCGCGCTTGTGCCCCGCCAGCGCGTCGCGTTCGCGCTCCAGGTCCGCGAGGGTGTCCCCGGCCCGTACCCGCTGCTGCTCCAGCCCGCGCTGGAGGCCGACGAGTTGGCGCAGCCGGCCGCTCTGCCGGTTGCCGATGCGCTCCAGGGCGGCGGCCTTCTCCAGATAGCCCTCGGGGCTCTCCGAGAGGATCAGGGTCAGCTTCGGGTCGATGCCGCCGGAACGGTACTGCGCGCCGGCGAGCGAACCGAGTTCGGTGCGCATCCGGTTGATCCGGGCGAGGTCGCGGGCGGCGCGGTCCTGGAGCAGGGCCGCCTTGCGGCGCAGCTCCTCGGTGCGCTCCTTGGCCGCGTTGTACTTCTCGGTGGCCCGCTCTGCCTGGGCGTAGAGGTCGTGGACGCGCTCCCTGGCCGCGGCGTGGTCGTCGGGGGCGGCCAGGGCCGCGTCGGAGAGGCCGGAGAAGACGGCGGGCGAGCCGGACAGCGCCGCCGCCGCGGCGGCGGTGAGGACGCCGGTACGCAGCCGGCCGGCACCGCAGGGCCGGGTGGATCGTCGATGTGCTGACACGCGGCAGACAGTAACCACGCGACTACGCGCCGACCAAGAACCGCCCCCGGGCGCGATGTCGGCGCCCGGGTGCCGACGCAGGTCACCCGCGGGACGTTCGAAACGCGCGGTGTCGGCAATTCGCCCGAACGGGCGGCACGGTGCCCGTAACGAAAGCCGCGGCGGGCGCCGCGGCCGGCGTCAGACGCGCGCGCCCCACATGAACGGCATGTTCCCGACGGCCTCGTAGCGGACGACCGCGCCCGGCTTCGGGGCGTGGATGATCTGGCCGTTGCCCGCATAGATGCCGACGTGGTGCAGGTCGCTGTAGAAGAACACGAGGTCCCCGGGCTGGAGCTGGCTGACCGAGGATATCCGGGTGCCGACGTTGGCCTGGTCCTGCGAGATGCGCGGCAGCGCGACGCCGGCCTGCGAGAAGGCCCAGCCGGTGAGGCCCGAGCAGTCGAAGGAGCTGGGGCCGGTGGCGCCGTAGACGTACGGGGCGCCCAGCTTGCTCTGCGCGGCGGACAGGGCGGCCGCGCCGTGGGAGGAGCCGGGGGCGACGTCGCCGAGGTCGACGCGGTCCTCCGCCTCGCGGCTGGCGCGCTGCTCCTCTTCGGCGAGCGCGGCCTGCTCCTCCTCGGTGAGCTGGTTGAGCAGCGCGCGGGCGTCGCTCAGCTTGTCCTGGACCTTCTTCTTCTGGGAGCCCAGCTCCTTGCGGGTCTCCTCCAGGTCCTTGAGCTTCGCGCTCGCCTCCTGGCGCTGCTGCGCGAGGCTGCGCTGCTTGTCGGCGATGCGTTCCAGCGACTCGGCCTGCTTGCCGCTGACCCGGTCCATCGTGGACGCCTTGTCCAGGTAGGTGTCCGGGTCGGCGGAGAGGAAGAGCTGCACGGAGGGGTCGATGCTGCCGCTGCGGTACTGGGCGGTGGCCAGCGAACCGAGGCCGTCGCGGAGGTCGTTGAGCTCCTGCTGGCCGCGGGCGGCCTTGTCCTGGAGCTCCTTGACGTCCTCTTCGAGCTTGTCCTGCCGCTCCTTGGCGCCGTTGTACTTCTCCGTGGCGCGCTCGGCGTCCTCGTACAGGTTGTCGACCTGCCGCTTGACGTCGTCCTTGTCGGGGGCGGCTTGCGCGCTCTGGGTGGAGAGGGCGACGGCCGCGGCGGCGGTCGCGGTGAAGACGGTGACCCTGGCCCGGTTCGGCTGCTTCGGTCGACGGTGGGACGCCACGAAGGCGAGCTCCTCTTCCTCCAGCCGCCCGACCGTGGCTTTGGGGATGCCCCGGTACCGGCGGGACCTTCGCCATCGCCCCGGATGAGCGATCGACTGCACGAAGGTTCGGGCCAGACACTAACGAGGCACGGGCGATCCGTTCAAATCCCTCCGGCAAAAAAGTCCCCCCGAAGCGCGTTTCTTTACTCACATCACACGGCCAGTAGTCACTGTTCGACAACGAGTTGGACTCGGAGCGGCGAACTGTCCGTACCCGCGAGGGACGGCGGGGTTGTCCGAACTCGCCCGTGTTTCCCCGGGTTGTCAGCTCCGGGCGAGCCGCTTGAGGAGCAGCGCGGACGATACGGGCCGGGCGCCCGCGGCGGCGACGCCGTCGGCGACCTCGCGGTCGGCGGAGACCACCACGACGGGTCTGCCGGTGGGTTCGGCCCGGACGAGCCGGCGGATCAGCTCGTCCGCGGTCTCCCCCGGCTTGCTGAAGAGCACCCGCACCCCGCGAGGCGGCGCGAGCAGCACCGGCGCGGCCAGCTCCGCGCCGTCGAACACGCACGTCACCTCCGCACCCGTCTGCGCGGCGAGGCCGGCGAGGCCGCCGAGGAGACGCAGGCGCTGCTTCTCCAACGGGAGCGTGGGATAGCCGGTCTTGGTGACGTTGTAGCCGTCGACGACCATGTGCGCCTGCGGCAGCGCGAGCAGTTGGTCGAGGAGCGCCGGGTCGGTGGCGGAGAGGGCGCGGGCGGCCACGTCCTTCGGCGAGATCGTGCCGGGCTCGACCGCGCCGACGGTGTCCGCGGGGGTCATCCGGGTGGGCGGCAGGGCGAGTTCGCGGCGGAGCCCCTGGGCGGCGTCGAGCACGGTGTCGAGGAGGAGGCGTACGCGCATGTCCTCCACGCTGCGCCCCTCGCGGGCGGCCCGGCGGCTGGCCTCCAGACCGGACTCGGCCTCGCCGAGGCGGGCGCGGAGGCGGCGGGCCTCGCTCTCGGCGGCGGCCAGGTGGGCGGCGGCCTCCTCGCGTCCCGCGGCGGCCTCCTGCTGGAGCTTGCGGACGGCGGCCTCGCCGCGCTTGACGTCGCTGAGCGCGCTGCGCAGCCGGCGGTGCAGGCCCTCGTTCTCGCGGCGCAGCGCCTCCAGTTCGTGCCGGGTGCGCTCCGACTCGCCGCGGGCGGCGGCGCGGGCCTCGGAGAGCTCCGTACGCAGCCGGGCCAGCTCGCGGGCGGCCTCCTCGCCGGCCCGCTCGGCGCCGGCGCGCTGCTCCTCCTCGCCGGCGGCGGCGATGAGCTTGACCCAGCCGGGGGGCCGCAGCAGGTACGCGAGGGCCGCGACGTCGACGGGCTCGGCGGCGGCCGGCGGGCTGCCGCCGCGCAGCGCGGCGGCCAGCTCGGGCTGGAGCTCGGCGGCCCGCAGGGCGATCCGCTCGCGGAAGGCGGCGTCGGCCGCCAGCGCGGCGGCGATGGCGTTGCCGGCGAGCTTGACGCGGCGGGACGGGGTGAAGCGGGCGTACTGCCGCAACTGCGGCGGCAGCTCCGCGACGGTCAGGCCGCCGAAGGACTCGTCGGCCAGGGTGACGATCCGGCGGCGCACCCCCTCGGGCAGCGGGCCGTCGAGCACCTCGGCCGCGTCCTCGTCGGAGGAGACGCCCGAGCCTTCCCTCGGCTCCACCACCGGTCACCCTTCCGCTTCAGCGATCCCCGCGGCTTCGGCCGGTCCTTCCGGCGCCGGCGCCGGCCCGGCGCACCGACCTCGTCGCAGGCCGTGCCCCCACCCTACGACCTGGAGCGAGGTCTTAGGCAGACAGATAGAGTGAGCGCCGCACGCGGGTCCGAGAGGGAGAGCGCACACATGATCACTGCGATCGTTCTGATCAACACCGACGTGGACCGCATTCCCGAGATCGCGGAGTCGATCGCCGCGATCGACGGGGTCAGCGAGGTGTACTCGGTCACGGGGGCGCACGACCTGATCGCCATCGTCCGGGTGGCGCGCCACGACGATCTGGCCGACGTGATCCCGGGCCGGATCAGCAAGGTCCCGGGCGTGGCGGGGACCGAGACGCACATCTCCTTCCGTACGTACTCGCAGCACGACCTCGAAGCCGCGTTCGCCATCGGCCTGGAGGAGTAGCGGGGTGCGCGCTCGGGGCCGTAGATGAAGAATCTCTCATCCGTCCTTCACGCTGTACGGCATCCGCCGGCCGCAGCCTCGGACACATGGCTTTCTCGAAGCGCATGGCCGCACTGACCGCCGTGGTGGCGATCCCGCTGGGCATCGCCGCGACCAGCTACGCCCTGACCGACGACCCGGAGGACCCCGCTCCGCCCGCCCGGGTGGAGATGGAGGGAGGCACGTCCTCCCCGCCGGGGTCCGCCTCACCGTCGACCGGCACGTCCCCCGGCGAGGAGACGGGCAAGGAGACGGTCTCGCCGCCGCCTGTGCGCGACGGCCCCACCACGGATCCGTCGGGCAGCGCGAGCGGAGACGACGACGCCGACGACACGGGGGACGACTCCGGCGGCGGCAACGACGACGATGAGTTCGACGACTGATCGATGATCTCCGCGCGTGCCCGCATCCTCCTTCTCCTGCTGGTGGTGATGGCGGCGGCCCTCGCCGCCGTCGCCGGTACCACCCGCTCCATCCTGCTGCGCGACCTGGAGCACCGGGTCGACCAGCTGCTGGCACAGGAGACGCGGGAGTTCGCCAGCCTCTACGAGCGGGGCGTCGACCCGGAGACGAGCCGCCCCTTCACCGACCCGGAAAGGCTGCTGACGGTCTTCCTGGAGCGGCAGTACGCCGACCCGGACGAGGAGCTGCTGGGCCTGGTGCGCCAGCGCGGCGACGGGCCGAAGCAACTCGTCCAGCCGCGGGACCTGACGATGTCCCGGCCGCTGGAGAACGACAAGGCGGGCCGCCGGACGATCTTCGAGTCCGGCGACCGCACGGGCTTTCTCGACCGGCCCTCGGGCGAGGTGCGCTGGGCCAAGGCCGGCATCGGCGCGAAGGAGGAGCCGGACGCGGCGGCGTTCGTCGTGGCCATCCACACCGAGCGCGAACGCGAACAGGTGAGCGATGTGTTCGTCATCATGCTGATGATCTCGGCCATGGCGCTGGTGGTCGTCAGCGCCATCGGCTGGGCGGTGGCGGGCCGGATCCTCGCGCCCGTACGGCTGGTGGGACAGACCGCCGCGCAGTTGACGGAGCAGGACCTGACCCGGCGGATCCCGGTGCGCGGGCGCGCCGACCGGGACGAGACGGCGGCGCTCGCCGCGACCTTCAACGCCATGCTGGACCGGCTGGAGCGGGCGTTCGCCGCCCAGCGGGAGTTCGTCGACGACGCCGGGCACGAGCTGCGTACGCCCATCACCATCGTGCGCGGGCACCTGGAGCTGATGGGCGAGGACCCGGCGGAGCGCGAGGAGACGCTGCGGCTGGTCACCGACGAGCTGGACCGGATGACCCGGATCGTGGAGGACCTGCTGCTGCTCGCCAAGGCCGAGCGGCCGGACTTCGTCCAGCCGGAGCCGGTGCAGTTGGCGGAGCTGACCGCGGACGTGTTCGTCAAGGCCAGGACCCTCGGCGAGCGGGACTGGGAGCTGAGCGAGGTCGCCGAGGGCGAGACGCGCCTCGACCCGCAGCGCGTCACGCAGGCCATGGTGCAGCTCGCCCAGAACGCGGTGCAGCACACCGCGCCCGGCGGGCGCATCCGGATCGGCTCGCGGACCGCGGAAGGACACGTCGAGCTGTACGTCGCCGACAGCGGCCCCGGCATCCCGCCGCAGGACGCCGGCCTCATCTTCGAACGTTTCCGCCGCGGCACCGCGCGCCGCGGCTCCCGCGGCGGCGGCGCGGGCCTGGGCCTGGCCATCGTCAGGGCCATCGCGGAAGGCCACCGCGGCCACGTCGAACTCAGCCCCACCGACGGCGGCGGGGCCACCTTCACCCTGATCCTTCAGGAGGGTCTGTGATGAACCGGATTCTCATCGCCGAGGACGAGGAACGCATCGCCTCCTTCGTGGAGAAAGGGCTGCGCGCCAACGGCTTCACCACCACCGTCGCCGCGGACGGCGACACCGCGTACGAGCACGCCCTCACCGGCGGCTTCGACCTGGTCGTCCTCGACATCGGGCTGCCGGGACGGGACGGCTTCACCGTGCTGCGCCAACTGCGCGAGGCGCGCTCGGCGGTGCCGGTGATCGTGCTCACCGCGCGGGCGTCGGTCACCGACACCGTCGCGGGCCTCGAAGGCGGCGCCGACGACTACATGACCGGACCGGCGCCCGGCCGGCGGTCGCGAGCGGGACCCGCAGCCGAAAGCATGTGCACCGGCGGGCAGACGGACCCGGCCGGAGGCCGCCCGCGGGGTCAGGACGCGGTCGCAGTCCGGTCCTCGCCGGAGGCGGGGACGCAGCGGCCGTCCACCGTACGGTACGACCACCGCGCCCCGTCGCGCACCAGCGACCCCAGCGCCGCCAGGAACCGGTCCACGTGCTCGTCCGGCGTGCCCGCCCCGAAGCTCACCCGCACCGCGTTCAGCGGCCGCTCCCCGTCCCCGGCGCCGCCACCGCACTCGGCCGGCTCCCCCGCCTCGCCGAGCAGCGCCCGCACCAGCGGGTGGGCGCAGAAAAGCCCGTCGCGCACCCCGATCCCGTGCTCCGCCGACAGCGCCGCCGCCAGATGGGAGCTGCTCCATCCGTCGACCACGAACGAGATCACCCCGACCCGCGCCGCGTCCGCACCGAACAGCGACAGCACCCGCACCCCCGGCAGCTCCGCGAGCCCGTCGAGGACCCGCGCCACCAGCGCCCGCTCCCGCGCCACCAGTTCGCCGAACCCGGCCTCCGTCAGCGCCTTGCACGCGGACGCGATGGCGTACGCGCCGATGACGTTCGGCGACCCCGCCTCGTGCCGCGCCGCCGTCGTCTGCCACTCGACGTCCACTCCCCCGTCGGCCGCGCGCAGCACCCGCCGGCTGGCGCCGCCGCCCGCGAGGTACGGCGGCGCGGCCTGGAGCCAGTCCGCCCGCCCCGCGAGGACGCCGGCGCCGAAGGGCGCGTACAGCTTGTGGCCGGAGAAGGCCACCCAGTCCACGCCCAGATCCGCCACGTCCACCGGATGGTGCGGCGCCAACTGCGCCGCGTCCAGGACCAGCCGCGCCCCGTGCCGGTGCGCCGCCGCGGTCAGCTCCCGTACGGGCCACAGCTCGCCGGTGACGTTGGAGGCGCCCGTCACGCACACCAGCGCCGGACCGTCGCCGACCCGCGCCGCAAGCGCCGAGTCCAGCGCCGCCACGGCCTGCCCGGGGCCGCCGGGAGCGGCGAGCACGGTGACCCGGCCGGCCGCGGACCCACCGTGATGCCAGGGCAGCAGGGCGGCGTGGTGCTCGGTCTCGAAGACGTAGACCTCGGTCCCCGGCGGCAGCGCGGTCGCCAGCAGGTTGAGCGAGTCGGTGGTGGAACGGGTGAAGACGACCTGGTCGTCGGGGCGGCAGCCGAGGAACCCGGCGACCGTCGCCCGGCTGGACTCGAAGAGTTCGGTGGAGAGTTGCGAGAGGTAGCCGGCGCCGCGGTGCACGCTGCCGTAGTACGGCGCGTAGGCGGCGACGTCGTCCCAGACGCGCTGCAGGGCCGGGGCGCTGGCGGCGTAGTCCAGGGCGGCGTACTCGGCGTCGCCGCCGGTGACGAGCGGGGCGCGAACGTCCCGGCCGAGGACGGGCAGACAGGCGGGGGTGAGCGTGGACGCGGACATGCGGAACTCCCGTGAGCAGGCGTCGAGATGTGCGGGGTGACGGGCCCGTACGGCCCGGAAAGGACGCGCGCGACGCTCGGCGGCGACGCTGCGGAAGGACGCGCGCGGCGGCGAGGGGCGGAAGGCCCCTAGCGCATTCGCTTGCTCACGGCGATACTCCCTCGGCCGACCAGGACCCCTGGATTCCGAGGGGTCCGCGCTTGCCGCAGACCTCGCTGCCTGCGGCCCGGTCATCACCCGGGGCACCCCGCCACGGACGGAGGGTTGCCGGACAGCGGGCCGGGGCCTTGATCGCTGTCGCTCGTGACCTGGTCAGGAGTATGCGCACCGGAGAGCCGCGGCGCAACCCGGCTGCCCGGACTGTCCGCAACTCTCCGGATATCGGCGGGGGTGGCCCGTACCGGCAGCCCTCCGCCTGCGCCTCAGCGGTTGCTGGCCGCGACCCAGCGCTCCAGCGCCCGCAGCGCGGAGCCCGAGTCGATCGACTCCGCGGCCCGCACGATGCCCGCCGCGATCCGGTCCGGCAGCGGGCCGTCGGCGTCGGCGTCCAGGGCCGTGAGCGCCGCCGCCGCGTTCAGCAGCACCGCGTCACGCACCGGGCCGGTCTCGCCGGCCAGCAGCCGGCGGGCGACATCGGCGTTGTACGAGGCGTCCGCGCCCCGCAGCGCCTCCACCGGCACCAGCTCGATGCCCACGTCCCGCGGGTCGAACCGCTCCTGCCGCACCGCGCCGCCGCGCACGGTCCACACCTGGGAGGTGGCCGTCGTGGTCAGCTCGTCCAGCCCGTCGTCGCCGCGGAAGACGAGCGCCGAGGTGCCGCGCTCGGCCAGCACCCCGGCCATGATCGGCGCCATCCGGGCGTCCGCGACGCCGGTCGCCTGCGCCCCGACCCTCGCCGGGTTGGTGAGCGGGCCGAGGAAGTTGAAGGGGGTGCTGACGCCCAGCTCCTTGCGGGTCTGCGCGACGTGCCGCATCGCGGGGTGGAACTTGACCGCGAAGCAGAACGTGATGCCCGCCTCCTCCGCGACCTCGGCGACCCGCCCGGGCGCCAGGTCCAGGTTGACCCCCAGCTTCTCCAGCACGTCGGAGGCGCCGGAGGCGGAGGACGCTGCCCTGTTGCCGTGCTTGACGACCCTCGCCCCGGTCCCGGCGACGACGATCGCGGACATGGTGGAGATGTTGACCGTACGGGCCCGGTCGCCGCCGGTGCCGACGACGTCCACGGTCGGTCCCGGGACGGCGATGGTGTGGGCGTGCTCGTACATCGTGCGCACGAGCCCGGAGATCTCCGCGACCGTCTCGCCCTTGGCGCGCAGGGCGACCGCGAAGCCGGCGATCTGCGCGTTGCTCGCGGTGCCCGACATGATCTGGTCCATGGCCCAGGCGGTGTCCTCGGCGCTGAGGTCCTGCCCGGCGATCAGCGCGCTGATGACATCCGGCCAGGAACGCGCCGCCGTGCTGTCGCCTCCTGCTGCCGTCTGCACGCTCATGGCACACCGTCCCGGGGGTCGTCTCAGTTGTCGGGCGTCAGCCTATCGACCGCAGAGTACGCCGAAGGGCCCCCGTCCAACTGCTGGACGGGGGCCCCGGCGGTGATCGCCCGGCGGCGGACAAGCCCTAGTGGTGCCCGTGGCCGCTGGTGATCTCCTCGTACTCGCGCCGGGTCGGCTTCGCGATCTGGCCGGCCTCGCCGTAGTAGCCCTGCGACAGCCTGGCCCGCAGCTTCTCGACCGGGCCCTGCTTGCGCACCACGCCGTTGTCGTCGACCGTCGGGCCGAGCTCCAGCGGCGTGTACTGGTCGTGCGCGGTGAGCTTGTGCATCTCCTCCTGCGACAGCGACTCGTGCACCTCGATGAACTCGCCGTGCGGCAGCCGCTTGATGATGCCCGTCTCCCGGCCGTGCAGGACCTTCTCGCGGTCCCGCCGCTGCAGCCCGAGGCAGATGCGCCGGGTGATCCAGAAGGCCACCACCGGGGCGACGAAGAAGGAGACCCGCACGAACCACGTGATCGACTCGATCGAGAGGTGGAAGTGCGTCGCCCACAGGTCGTTGCCGCCGCCCATCAGCAGCACGAAGACCCAGGTCAGCCAGGCCACCCCGTAGGCGGTACGGGTCGGCACGTTGCGCGGGCGGTCCAGGGTGTGGTGCTCGCGGTGGTCGCCGGTCACCCAGGTCTCGAAGAACGGGTAGGCGACCATCGCGATCGGGACGACGCCCACGATCATCAGGGGGATGAACACCCCGAAGTTGATCGTGTATCCGCCGGGGATGACCCATTCCCAGCCGGGCATGAACCGGATCAGCCCCTCGGTCCAGCCCATATACCAGTCCGGTTGGGCTCCGGTGGAGACCAGATCTGGTCGGTACGGTCCCAGATCCCAGACCGGGTTGATGGTGAACATGCCCGCGATCACCGCGACCACGCCGAAGACGAGGAAGAAGAACCCGCCCGCCTTCGCGACGTAGATCGGCATGAACGGCGCGCCCACGACGTTGTCGTTGGTCTTCCCGGCGCCCGCGAACTGGGTGTGCTTGTGGTAGAAGACCAGGATCAGGTGGAGCACGAAGAGCCCCAGCATGATGCCCGGCACCAGGAGCACGTGGATGGCGAAGAATCTCGGGATGATGTCCGTCCCGGGGAACTCACCGCCCCACAGGAAGAACGCCAGGTAGGTGCCGACCACCGGGGTGGCGAGCGTCGCGCCCTCCATGAAGCGGACGCCCGTGCCGGAGAGCAGGTCGTCGGGGAGCGAGTAGCCGGTGAAGCCGGCGATGCAGCCGAGGACCAGCAGAGTGAAGCCGAAGAGCCAGTTGACCTCGCGCGGCTTGCGGAACGCGCCGGTGAAGAAGACGCGCATCATGTGCGTCGCCATGGCGGCGATGAAGATCAGCGCGGACCAGTGGTGGATCTGCCGGATGAGCAGCCCGCCGCGGACGTCGAAGCTGATGTCCAGCGTGGAGGCGTACGCCTCCGTCATGTGCACGCCGTTCATCGGCGCGTACGAGCCGTGGTAGGTGATCTCCGCCATGCTCGGCTTGAAGAACAGCGTCAGGTACACGCCGGTCAGCAGCACGATGAGGAAGGTGTACATGGCCACTTCCCCGAGGAGGAAGGACCAGTGGTCGGGGAACACCTTGCGGATGTTCTTGCGGCCGGCGGCGTGCAGGCCGAGCCGGGCGTCCGCCCAGTCGGCGACTCTCTCACCTCTGCCGGGTGGTTTGCGGCGTGTGTCTGTCGTGGTGGTGCTCATCCGCGCTCCCAGAAGCTGGGGCCTACCGGCTCGTCGAAGTCGCCGAGCGCGTACAGGTAGCCCTCGTCATTGACCGTGATCCTAAGCTGCGGCAGGGGGTGCCCGGCCGGGCCGAAGAGCACGCGCGCGCCGTCGGACAGGTCGAACGTCGACTGGTGACACGGACACAGCACGTGGTGCGTCTGCTGCTCGTACAGGCTGACGGGACAACCGACGTGCGTGCAGATCTTGGAGTAGGCCAGGATGCCCTCGTGTCCCCAGTCCGCCGACTTCTTGTCCTTGATGTCGCCCGGGTGGATCCGGACGAGCATCAGCGCCGCCTTGGCGATCTCGGTGTTGAAGTCGTGGTCGCCTTCCTTCAGCCCTTCGGGCTTGGCGAAGGAGAGCGAACCGACGGTGATGTCCTCCGGGCGCAGCGGCTCGTCGGTGTTCATGTTGATGAGCAGCTTGCCCTTGCCCCACAGGGTGTGGCGCAGCTTGGTGCCCGGCAGCGGGCCGAGGTCGCGCAGCAGCACGACGCCGGCGAGGGGCACCAGCGTGAGCGCGCCGAGCATGGTGCGGCGGATGATCTTGCGGCTGCCGATCGCCGATTCCTCGGTGCCCTGGCGCCACTGGGCCTTGGTGATGGCCTTGGTCTCTTCGGAGGACTCGATCTGGTGCCGCTCCTGGATGACCTCCACGTCCGACATCAGCGTGCGGGACCAGTGGATGGCACCGGCGCCGATGCAGAACAGCGCGAGGCCCAGGGTGACGCCGAGGGCGAAGTTCAGCGCGCTGATGTGGCCGAGCGGGAAGATATAGACGATCTTGTCGACGTCGATCGCGACGAACGAGACGATGAAGCCGACGGTCGCCAGCATCGACACCGTGAAGAGCAGCGAGACGGTGCGCTCGGAGCGCTTGGCGGCACGCTCGTCGATGTCCTGCTTGCGCGGCTCGTGCGGCGGCAGGCCGGGGTTGGCGAACGGGTCGCGCTCCTCGACCGCGACGCCCCCGCTCTCCTCGCCCTCCCGGACGGTCGGCAGGTGCTCGCCGTTGTTCTCGTTCTCGGAGCCAGGCTGGCTACTCATGACTTCTTGGCCTTTGCAGAGCGGGCGGTGATCCAGATCGTCAGGATGACGAGGGAGCCGAGCCCGAAGACCCAGGCGAACAGACCCTCGCTCACGGGGCCGAGGCCGCCGAGGCTGAAGCCACCGGGCGACTCGGCCTCGTCTCCGCCGACCTCGTCGAGGTAGGCGATGATGTCCTGCTTGTCCGAGGTGGTGAGCAGCTTGTCGGGGAAGGACGGCATGTTCTGCGGCCCCGTCTGCATCGCCTCGTACATGTGCTTCGGATCGACGCCGTCGATGTTCGGCGCGTACTTGCCGTCGGTCAGGGCGCCGCCCTTCCCGGTGAAGTTGTGGCACTGCGCGCAGTTCGTACGGAACAGGTCACCGCCGCGGGCGACGTCGCCGCCCGCCGGGTCGTACTGGCTCTCCTCGGGGACCGCAGGGCCCGGGCCCAGGGAGGCGACGTACGCGGCGAGCTGGTCGATCTCCTTCTGGGTGTACACGCTCGGCTTCTTCGGCGCCTGGGCACCCTGCTGCTGGAGGGGCATCCGGCCGGTGGAGACCTGGAAGTCCACCGCGGCCGCGCCGACGCCCACGAGGCTGGGGCCGTCGCTGGAGCCCTGCCCGCCGGTGCCGTGGCAGCTCGCGCAGCCGACCCGGAAGAGCTTCTGTCCCTCTTCGACGGCGAGGGACTGTGCGCTGGTCTCGTCGGCCTGCGCCTTACCGGTGGGCGCGAATGTGGCGTACAGCCCCCCGGTGGCCGCCAGCGCGATGAGTAGGACGACGAGCGCCGCCAGCGGATGGCGCCGTCGTGCGGAGAGCTTTTTCACGGATTACCCCGGTATCAGGATCTTCAGCGTCGGTGTGCTTCTCGGTGCCGGCTCCCCGGCCGGTTACTTGATCAAGTAGATGGTGGCGAAGAGGCCGATCCAGACCACGTCGACGAAGTGCCAGTAGTAGGACACCACGATCGCGGCCGTCGCCTGCTGGTGCGTGAACCGTCTGGCCGCGTAGGTGCGTCCCAGGACCAGCAGGAAGGCGATCAGACCGCCCGTCACATGCAGGCCGTGGAAGCCGGTGGTCAGATAGAACACCGAGCCGTACGGGCCGGAGGAGAGCGTGATGCCCTCGTGCACCAGCTCGACGTACTCGGTGACCTGTCCGGCGATGAAGACGGCACCCATGATGAAGGTCACCGTGAACCACATGCGCAGCTTCTTCACGTCACCGCGCTCGGCGGCGAACACGCCGAGCTGGCAGGTGAGGGAGGAGAGCACCAGGATCGTGGTGTTGCCGAGCGCGAACGGAACGTTGAGGGTTTCGGCCTGGTCCTTCCAGAAGTCCGCCCCCATCACCGAACGCAGGGTGAAGTACATCGCGAAGAGGGCCGCGAAGAACATCAGCTCGGAACTCAGCCAGATGATGGTTCCGACGCTGGTGAGGTTCGGCCGGTTGACCGACGGGTGCGCGTGCCCGGTCTCTACTGCTGCTGTTGCTGTCGCCACGTCCGACATTATGTCGGTCCCTTATCTCCGCCTCACTCCGGGGGGTGCCGTTCGGAGTGTCAGGGCGCCGCAGAGGGGCCTGGACTGCACCGCCGCACCCCGGGCGGAGTAGCATCCGCGGTGAGAGCGGTGCCCGAGAACCACCGGAGGAACCATGGAGTCGACGGCCGCAGGACCGGTCAACGTACTGGTCTACAGCGACGACGCGAACACGCGCGAGCAGGTCCGGCTCGCCGCCGGGCGCCGCCCCGCGGCGGACCTGCCGCCGGTGGAGTACGTCGAGTGCGCCACGTTCCCCGCGGTGCTGGCGGAGTTGGAGCGGGGCGGCATCGACGCCTGCGTGCTCGACGGCGAGGCGGTGCCCGCCGGCGGCATGGGCGTGTGCCGGCAGATCAAGGACGAGATCTTCCAGTGCCCGCCCGTCCTGCTGATCATCGGCCGCCCGCAGGACGCCTGGCTGGCGACCTGGAGCCGGGCGGAGGCCACCGTGGCGCACCCGGTCGACCCGGCGGCGCTCGCGGACGGTCTGGCGGAAGTGCTGCGGCTGCGGCAGGCCGTACGCGCCTGAGGGCGGCGGGCGCCGGGGGACCCGGCGCTCCCCCGCCGGGCCGTACGGCCCGGCGGGCGGCTCAGATTCCCGGCCGCAGCCGGCCCGCCTCCGCCGGGCCGCCGCCGTCGCGTACGCCGGGCGTCAGGGCGCTGCCCTCCTGCCACTTGGTCCAGGAGAGGTTCCAGTCCCCGAAGCCGTTGCCGAACGGGGCCATGTCCTCGCCGTAGCTGTTGACGACCTCCACGATGTCGCCCGGCCGTACGGTCTTGAAGAACCAGGCGGCGTCCTCGGTGCTCATCCCGGTGCAGCCGTGGCTGACGTTGGCGGAGCCCTGCGAGCCCACGGACCAGGGGGCGGCGTGCACGTACTCGCCGCTCCAGGTGACGCGGGTCGCCCAGGACACCTGGAGGTCGTAGTCCTCCCCGGTGCCGCCGACGCCGATGCTGGCGCCGGTCATCCGGACGCTCGACTGCTTCTCCAGCACCACCTTCTTGCCGTTGCGGGTCTCGAAGCCCGCCTTGCCGGTGGTGACCGGGATGGTGTTGATCTCTTTTCCGTTGCGGTACACGGTCATCTCGTGCGCGGAGGCGTCGGTGACCGCCTCGATGCGGTCGCCGATCTTCAGTTCCAGGGGTTTCGCGGCGCTCGCGTAGACGCCCTCGCGCACCTTGACGCCCTCCAGCCGGCTCTCCAGCCGGACCCGGGCGCCCGCAGGCCAGTACTCCTTGGGGCGGTAGTGGAGTTCCTTGTCGCCGACCCAGTACCAGGCGCCCTGGACCACCGGGGTCGAGCTGACCTTCAGCCCGCGCTCGACGACGGACCGCTCCGCCTGGGTCTTCACGGCCCGGTTCAGCTTGACCGTCAGCGGCTGGCCGACGCCGTACGTGCCCTTGCCGGGGCCCAGCTCGACCTTCATCGGCTTCTTCGTCCTGACCTTGGAGGTGCGGTACGTCAGCCGCTTGCGGCCGGGCGCACCGTCGTCGTTCTCGGTGCTCACCTCGACGCTGTACCGGGACCGGGCGGCCAGCGGCACGGTGCTGCGCCAGGTGTGGCCGTCGGCGGAGAGCCGGCCGCGTACGTACCGGCCGCTCTCGTCCACGGCCGTGACGTCCGTGATGCGGGCCTGCCCCTGGGCGGTGACCTCCAGGTCCTCCGAGGGGTCGGCGAGACCGCTGTCGTCGGCCACGCCGGAGAGGGCGATCCGGCCGGCGGGCTCTCCCGGTTCGCGGGCCAGCGGATGGCCGCCGGCGCCGCATGCGGCGAGTCCCGGGGCGAGGGCGACCACCAGCAGGGAACAACTGACTGCCGTACGGCGATGGGGCGTTTGGCTCATGATCACACGCTAGGCAGATGCTCCACGCGACGCGCGGTGTGTGGGCCATACGAGGGGGCCGCGGCACCCGTTCGGCGTGCCGCGGCCCCGTCGGTGGAGCTGTGCTGTAGTGCGCTACTGGTTCTGGTCCGCCCCGCGGTAGTACTCGAAGACCCAGCCGTAGAGGCCGACCAGGATCACGGGGATGGAGAAGTACAGCAGCCACCAGTTGAGGACGATGCCGAGGAAGGCGAGCGCGCCGCCGATGGCCAGCGACAGCGGCTGCCAGCTGTGCGGGCTGAAGAAGCCCAGCTCGCCGGCGTCGTCGGCGACCTCCGCCTCCTTGTTGTCCTGCGCCCCGGTGTCGACCCGGCGGGCCGTGAAGACCAGGTAGTACCCGATCATCGCGGTGAGGCCGAAGGCCAGGAACAGCGCGGTGGTGCCGACCGGCTCCTTCGACCAGTAGCCGTAGACGATCGCCGCGACCAGGACGAAGGCGGCGAGCCAGCCGAACATGTGGCCCTGGATCTTCACTTCGCTTCCCCTTCGCTGCCGCCGCCGACGAGCGTCTTGTCACCGGCGCCGTGGCCGTGCCCGACCTGGGCCGCCGCGATCTCGGGATGGTGCAGGTCGAAGGCCGGCGATTCGGACCGGATGCGCGGCAGCGAGGTGAAGTTGTGCCGCGGCGGCGGGCAGGACGTGGCCCACTCCAGCGAGCGGCCGTAGCCCCACGGGTCGTCGACCTCGATCTTCTTGCCGTACTTGGCGGTCTTCCACACGTTGTAGAAGAACGGCAGCATCGACATGCCGAGCAGGAACGAGCTGATCGTCGAGAACGTGTTCAGGGCGGTGAACCCGTCGGCCGCGAGGTAGTCCGCGTACCGCCGGGGCATGCCCTCGGCGCCCAGCCAGTGCTGCACCAGGAACGTGCCGTGGAAGCCGATGAACAGCGTCCAGAAGGTGATCTTCCCGAGCGTCTCGTCGAGCATCTTGCCCGTGAACTTGGGCCACCAGAAGTGGAAGCCCGCGAACATCGCGAAGACGACGGTGCCGAAGACCACGTAGTGGAAGTGGGCCACCACGAAGTACGAGTCGGAGACGTGGAAGTCCAGCGGCGGCGAGGCCAGGATGACACCGGTCAGACCGCCGAAGGCGAACGTCACGAGGAAGCCGATGGACCAGAGCATCGGTGTTTCGAAACTCAGTGATCCCTTCCACATCGTGCCGATCCAGTTGAAGAACTTCACTCCTGTCGGCACCGCGATCAGCATCGTCATGAACGCGAAGAACGGGAGGAGTACGCCTCCTGTCACGTACATGTGGTGCGCCCACACGGTCACGGACAGACCGGCGATGGAGATCGTGGCGGCCACCAGGCCGATGTAGCCGAACATCGGCTTGCGGCTGAAGACCGGGATGACCTCGGAGATGATGCCGAAGAACGGCAGCGCGATGATGTACACCTCTGGATGGCCGAAGAACCAGAAGAGGTGCTGCCAGAGGAGCGCACCGCCGTTCGCCGGGTCGAAGATGTGCGCCCCGAACTTGCGGTCCGCCTCCAGTGCGAGCAGCGCGGCGGCCAGCACCGGGAAGGCGAGCAGCACCAGCACACCGGTGAGCAGCACGTTCCAGGTGAAGATCGGCATGCGGAACATCGTCAGGCCGGGCGCCCGCATGCAGATGATGGTCGTGATGAAGTTCACCGAGCCGAGGATGGTGCCGAAGCCGGAGAGAGCCAGACCCATGATCCACATGTCGGCGCCGACGCCCGGCGAGCGCACCGCGTCGGAGAGCGGCGTGTACGCGAACCAGCCGAAGTCGGCCGCGCCCTGCGGGGTGATGAACCCGGCGACCGCGATCAGCGACCCGAAGAGGTACAGCCAGTACGCGAACATGTTCAGCCGCGGGAACGCCACGTCGGGCGCGCCGATCTGCAGCGGCATGATCCAGTTCGCGAAGCCCGCGAAGAGCGGCGTCGCGAACATCAGCAGCATGATCGTGCCGTGCATCGTGAACGCCTGGTTGAACTGCTCGTTGCTCATCACCTGCGTGCCCGGCCGGGCCAGCTCGGCGCGCATGAACAGCGCCAGGATGCCGCCGATGATGAAGAAGAAGAACGACGTCGCCAGGTACAGCGTGCCGATCGTCTTGTGGTCGGTGGTCGTCAGCCACTTGACCACGACGTTGCCGGGCTGGCGGCGGCGCGCGGGCACCTCGTCCTCGTATGCGTCTTCGCCTGCGCCCGCGGCCGCCGCACCCTGGGGTTCGTTGAGGATGCTCATTGGTTGTTGGTCTCCGCATTCCTAGCGGCGTCGGTCTGGGGGATGCCCGCCGGGATGTACCCGGTCTGGCCCTTGTCGGCCAGCTTCTGCAGGTGCTCCTGGTACTTCTCCGGGGAGACCACCTTCACGTTGAAGAGCATCCGGGAGTGGTCCGTGCCGCACAGCTCGGCGCACTTGCCCAGGAAGGTGCCCTCCTTGTTGGGGGTCACCTCGAAGACGTTGGTGTGGCCGGGGATGACGTCCTGCTTCATCAGGAACGGCACCACCCAGAAGGAGTGGATGACGTCCCGGGAGGTGAGTACGAACTGAACCGTCTCACCCTTGGGGAGGACCAGCGTGGGGCCCGGGTTGCCGGTCTGCTCGTTCTCGGTGGCCGGCACGCCGTAGTCGTAGACGCCCTCGGCGCCCTTCGGCACGGCCTCGAAGTCCCGGTCGGGGATGGCGTCGAGCTCCTTGGGCCGCTTCGCCGGCGTGGCGGCGTCGCCGTCCAGGTTCTCCAGGTAGTTGAAGCCCCAGCTCCACTGGTAGCCGACCACGTTGATCACGTGGTCCGGCTTCTCCGAGGTCTCCAGCAGCTTGCTCTCGTCGCGCGCGGTGAAGTAGAAGAACACCGCCACGACGATCAGCGGGACGACCGTGTACAGCGCCTCGATGGGCAGGTTGTACCGGACCTGGGCCGGGACCTCGACCTTGGTCCTGGAGCGGCGGTGGAAGATGACGCTCCACAGGATCAGGCCCCAGACGAGGACCCCGACGGCCAGGGCGGCCGCCCAGGATCCCTGCCACAGGGAGAGGATCCGCGGCGCCTCCTCGGTGGCCGGCGTGGGCATGCCCAGGCGGGGGAAGTCCTTGTAGGTACAGCCGGAGAGGGTGACCAGGACCAGGCCCGCGGCCAGCGCCTGCGGCAGCCTTCGCCGCATCGTGCGCCGCGGCGAGCGGGTACCTCCCGCGGCCGCCGTGTGGCCGCGGGGGAGGTCGGAGCCGTTGTGACTCACGTAGCGCCTTCCCGAGAGTCTCGCCCACGGTCCCTTCGGGCGCGCGGGCAGCAGGTTTGGATGTTTACGCGGAGCAAACCCTACTGGACGCCATTTGGGGTCGCTCGGGGAGGGTGCCCTGGCGCGCCGGGGGCACTCCGATGGTGCGGCGGCGGCCGTCAACTCTGTCCCGCCGGTCCCCCGTCGGGGCCCGTCCCGGGCGCAGGCGTCGCGGGCCCGAAGGCGCGGACCAGGGGTTAGCGTGGTCGTGTGCCGTACTTCGACGCCGCGTCGTCCGCGCCCCTTCACCCGATCGCCCGGCAGGCCCTGCTCGCCGCGCTCGACGAGGGCTGGGCCGATCCGGCCCGGCTGTACCGGGAGGGCCGCCGGGCGCGCCGGCTGCTCGACGCCGCGCGCGAGACCACCGCGGACCTCGTCGGCTGCCGCCCGGACGAGCTGGTGTTCACGTCCTCGGGCACGCGCGCGGTGCACGACGGCATCGCCGGGGCGCTGGCGGGCCGCCGCCGCGCCGGGCGGCACCTCGTCGTCTCGCCGGTCGAGCACTCCGCGGTCCTGCACGCGGCGGAGCGCCACGAGGCGGCGGGCGGGGAGGTGACGTACGTGCCGGTGGACCGCGGCGGCCGGGTGGCGCCCGGGGCGTACGCCGAGGTGCTGCGCCCCGACACCGCCCTGGCCTGTCTGCAGTCGGCCAACCACGAGGTGGGCACGGAGCAGCCGGTCGCCGAGGCGGCCGAGGAGTGCCGGGCCGCCGGAGTGCCGCTGCTGGTGGACGCGGCGCAGTCGCTGGGCTGGGGACGTACTGAAGGGCCGTGGTCGCTGCTGGCGGCGAGCGCGCACAAGTGGGGCGGCCCGCCCGGCGTGGGGCTGCTCGCGGTGCGCAAGGGGACGCGCTTCGCGCCCGCGGGCCCGGCGGACGAGCGGGAATCGGGCCGCGCGCCCGGCTTCGAGAACATCCCGGCGATCGTCGCGACCGCCGCCTCGCTGCGCGCCGTCCGCGGGGAGGCGGAGGCCGAGGACGCGCGGCTGCGGGCACTGGTGGACCGGATCCGCGCGCGGGTGCCGGAGACGGTCGCGGACGTGGAGGTGGTGGGCGATCCGGAGCGCCGGCTGCCGCATCTGGTGACGTTCTCCTGCCTGTACGTGGACGGGGAGGCGCTGCTGCACGCGCTGGACCGGGCGGGGTTCTCGGTCTCGTCCGGGTCTTCGTGCACGTCGAGCACGCTGACGCCGAGCCATGTGCTCAAGGCGATGGGCGTGCTGTCGGAGGGCAACGTGCGCGTGTCGCTGCCGCAGGGGACGTCGGTGGAGGACGTGGAGGGCTTCCTGGGGGCGCTGCAGGGCGCGGTCGCCGGGGTGCGGGCCGAGCTGGGCGCGCCGGTGAGCGGTGCGGCGGGGGAGACGCCGGGCGGGGAGCTGGTGGTCGACGCGCGCGGGCGGCGCTGCCCCGTCCCCGTCATAGAACTGGCGAAGGTCTTCGACCGGGTGCCGGTGGGCGGCACGGCGCTGGTGCTGTCGGACGACGAGGCGGCGCGGCTGGACATCCCGGCGTGGTGCGAGATGCGCGGGCAGGAGTACGTCGGTGAGGAGCCGGCGGCGGGCGGCGGCACGGGCTACCGGGTGCGGCGCAGGGGCTGAGCGGCGCCCGGCCCGTACCGGGGGCGCGCGGCGGGCGCCCGGCGGTCCTGCCCGCCGGGCGCCCGCGCGCACTGCTGGTCTGCCGGTCCCGCTGCGTCAGTCCTGCACCGACTCCGGCAGGTGCTCCTGCACCTCGGCGGCGGCTTCCTCCCCGTACGCCTTGGTGAAGCGGGCGACGAAGTTGCTGCGCCGCAGCTCGTACTCCTGCGGACCCACGGTCTCGATGACCAGCGTCGCCAGCATGCAGCCGAGCTGCGCCGCCCGCTCCATGCTCACGCCCCAGCTCAGCCCGGAGAGGAAGCCGGCCCGGAAGGCGTCGCCGACGCCCGTGGGGTCCGCCTTGCGCTCCTCCTCCGGGCAGCCGACGAGGATCGGCTCCTCGCCGGCGCGGTCGATGCGCACGCCGCGGGCGCCGAGGGTGGTCACGCGGGTGGCGACGTGGGTCAGCATCTCCTCGTCGCCCCAGCCGGTCTTGGTCTCGATCAGCCCCTTCTCGTACTCGTTCGAGAAGAGGAACGCGGCGCCCTCGGTGAGGGTGCGGATGCCGTCGCCCTCCATGCGGGCGATCTGCTGCGAGAAGTCGGCGGCGAAGGGGATGCCGCGGGTGCGGCACTCCTCGGTGTGGCGCAGCATCGCCTCGGGGTCGTCGGCGCCGATGGAGACGAGATCGAGGCCGCCGACGCGGTCGGCGACGGTCTTCAGCTCGATGAGCCGGGCCTCGCTCATGGCGCCGGTGTAGAAGGAGCCGATCTGGTTGTGGTCGGCGTCGGTGGTGACGACGAAGCGCGCGGTGTGCAGCACTTCGGAGATGCGCACGGAGCCGGTGTCGACCCCGTGCCGGTCCAGCCAGTCGCGGTACTCGCCGAAGTCGGCGCCGGCCGCGCCGACGAGGATCGGCCGGGCGCCGAGCTGGCCCATGCCGAAGCAGATGTTGGGTCCGACTCCGCCGCGGCGCACGTCCAGTTTGTCGACGAGGAACGACAGCGAGACGGTGTGCAGTTGGTCGGCGACCAACTGATCGGAGAACCGACCGGGGAAGGTCATGAGATGGTCGGTCGCAATGGAGCCGGAAACGGCAATATGCACGGCGTACGCTCCTGTAGGCGGGGCAGGTAACGCGGGTAGTGCTCACGCTACCGGCTGAACACCGGCCTCCGGACGGGTTCGACCCGGCCAAAACTACCTGATAGTAGGTCTTACCACTCCTCGCCGCGGGTGCGTACGGTCGAGACATGCAGAAGGACTCGCGGGCCTCCGCCACCCCCCTCCCGTCGTCGGCCTTCCCGAGCGCAGCGCCGCTGGAGCTGGACGGCGGTCTCGCCGAGCTGCGCACCGACTGCGCCCGGATGGCGCCGCACTGGTCGGGCCACCCGCACAGCCCCGCGGGGCACGTGCCGGACACCCGGATCAGCGGTCTGGCGCGGATCATGGTGCCGTCGGCATCCGCGGACCTGCTCCGCGGCATGTCCGAGTACGGCGACTGACCCCGCCGCCCGGTCGGCTCCCCCCGGGGGGAACCGGATCCGCATGACCGGCGTCCCATCGGCATCCCCGACGAAGGAGCCGAACGGTGAGCACCGAGCACACCCCAGGTCCCGTGCCCGAGCCCGAGCCCGCGCACGCCCGCGCGGCCGGTCCTGACGGCCGGGACGCCGAAGACGCGGGCGGCGCCGGCGAGCCCGGCCGCCCGGACGGCGGCAGGCGCCGCCCCGGCGTGCTGGTGGCGGCGGCCGTCGCCGCCGCGGTGATGCTGACCGGAGGCGGGGTCGCGTACCTGGTGGACCGGACGGACGACGGCGGCGGCGCCGGCTCCGACGGCGGCGAGCCGCCGCCGCTGCGGCTCGACGGGCTCTCCATGGAGGCCGCGGCGAGGGGCGGGAGCGCGCCGCTGCGGCTCGTCGGCGAGCTGCCGGAAGGTCCTGAGGAGGCGCCGGTGTTCGAGCCCGCGGGCCGGGTCGGGGCCGCCGACGTGGCGCGGCTCGCGGCGGCGCTGGGGATGGACGGCAAGCCCCGCGAGGAGGGCGGCGGCTGGCGCGTCGGCGTCTCGCGCGACGGGCAGGGGCCGCTGCTCCAGGTCCAGGCGGAGGCGCCGGGCGCCTGGACGTACCAGCAGTACGGCGGCACCGCCTGCGACCTCCCGCTGCCTGCGGAGCCGGACGGCGCCGGCCCGGACGCGGCGGTGACCTCCGCGTGCGAGGTCCCTGTCCCCCGGCCCCGGACGAAGGCGGACGCCCCGGTGCCGGCGGACGCGGCGGAGAAGGCCGCCGAGCCGGTGCTCGCGGCGGTGGGCCAGGAGGATGCCGAGGTGGCGGCGGCCGAGCCGTTCGGCGCCGTGCGTACGGTGACGGCGGAGCCGGTCGTCGGCGGGCTGCCGACGACGGGCTGGCAGACGTCGCTGCAGATAGCCGGGGACGGACAGGTGACCGGCGGCAACGGCTACCTGGTCGATCCCGCCGAGGCGGACACGTACCCGGTGATCACGGCGGACGCGGCCTTCGAGGAGCTGGCCAGGCCCTCGGGCGGCGGCGGGGAGCCGGCGGTCGCCCCGGCATGCGCCTCGGCGGTGCCGTACGAGGAGGGCACGGGGCCCGGCAAGCCGCCGGCCGGCAAGGTCGACCCGTGCCTCGGCAAGATGGCGCCGACCAAGGTGCGCGGCGCCGAGTTCGGGCTCTCCGCGCAGTCGGTGGAGGGGCGGCCGGTGCTGGTGCCGTCCTGGCTCTTCCAGGTGACGAGCGATGCGCCGGCCCCGTTCCACGGCGGCAAGCCGGGCACCGTCGTCTGGCCGCAACTGGCCGTCGCGCCGGAGTACGTCACCGAGGCGGAACCGAGCGCGCCCGCGGTCCCCGAGCCGGCCCCGCCGACGTCCGCCCCGGGCGCCGAGCCCACCGCCGGCGGCGGCTCCGCCGGCCGGCCCGGCAGCCCCGCGCCGTCGGAGAGCAGCGACTCGGGGCAGGGTTCGCCCGGTCAGGTGGGGCCCGCCGAGCCGGCGCAGCCGCCGTCGTCCGCGCCCGCCGAGGAGCCGGAGAGCCGCGGCGGCGCGGTGGGAAGCCCCGTGGGCATCGAGTCGTACTCGGTGGACGGGCGCACTCTGAAGCTGCACTTCTGGGGCGGCGTGTGCACCGAGTACGCGGCGACCGCCGACGAGGCGGGCGGCGCCGTGACGGTGCGGCTCACCGGGGAGGACGAGCCGGGCGAGGTCTGCATCAAGATCGCGAAGCGCTTCACGGAGACGGTGGAGCTGTCCGCACCGCTCGACGGCCGCATGGTCGTGGACGCGCGAACGGGAGAGCGGGTGGCCGCCAAGTAGGTAGCAAGAACGTGCCACGCCGGGCGGCAACGCCCACACAAGCGGAAGGCGGCGGAACCGTGGGGGTTTCCGCCGCCTTCCTCATGCCGGTACGGCCCGTGCGCTCCGGCGGGCTCCTCAGCTGAAGGAGTCGCCGCAGGCGCAGGAGCCGGTGGCGTTCGGGTTGTCGATCGTGAAGCCCTGCTTCTCGATGGTGTCGACGAAGTCGATGGACGCGCCGGTCAGATACGGGGCGCTCATCCGGTCGGTCACGACCGAGACGCCGCCGAAGTCCTTGACGACGTCGCCGTCGAGGTCGCGGTCGTCGAAGAAGAGCTGGTAGCGCAGGCCCGAGCAGCCACCCGGCTGAACGGCGACGCGGAGCTTGAGATCCGGCTGGCCTTCCTGCTCCAGCAGGCTCTTGACCTTCGCCGCAGCGGCGTCGGACAGAATGATGCCGTCGACTGCGGTGGTCTCGCCCTGAACGGTCATTCGCATGTCTCCCGGGTTGTGGACTGCTTGCCGATCGAGTCCAACCGGCCGCGCTCCCGATTCATTCCGGCCGGGGGCGCGTTTTCTTGCTCCCTTCATGCTCGCATACGCCACCACTTCGGGTCATCCGCCCAAGGTCGAGGGAGGGCGCACGGACCGGCCCCGGACCTGCGCGCGGCATTCGTCACATTGACACGAGCACCATCGTCAACCTGACGCGAAGGGGATATGATGAATAACGTCAATGTGACGAAAATGGATGCGCCGGCAGCCCGCCGAGAGCCGAAGAGAAAGGGTGGAGTGCGCTGTGACCACCGCCCAGGACCTTGATGTGACCCCCACACCCCTCGCCCTGCTGCTGCTCGGGCGGGAGGCCGACCCCTCCAGCGAGCGCGGCGTCGACTGTCCGGGCGACCTGCCCGCCCCCTCGGACCCCGGCCTGGTCGAGCGCGCCCGCGCCGCCAAGGAGCGGCTCGGCGAGAAGGTCTTCGTCCTCGGCCACCACTACCAGCGCGACGAGGTCATCCAGTTCGCCGACGTGACCGGCGACTCGTTCAAGCTCGCGCAGCAGGCCGCCGCCCGCCCCGAGGCGGAGTACATCGTCTTCTGCGGCGTGCACTTCATGGCCGAGTCCGCGGACATCCTCACCTCCGACTCCCAGGCGGTCGTGCTGCCCGACCTGGCGGCCGGCTGCTCCATGGCCGACATGGCCACCGCCGAGCAGGTCGCCGAGTGCTGGGACGTGCTCACCGAGGCCGGTGTGGCGGACGTCACCGTCCCCGTCTCGTACATGAACTCCTCCGCGGACATCAAGGCGTTCACCGGCAGGCACGGCGGCACCATCTGCACCTCCTCCAACGCCGAGCGGGCCCTGAACTGGGCGTTCGGCCAGCGCCCGGCAGGCGCGGGCAAGGTGCTGTTCCTGCCCGACCAGCACCTCGGCCGCAACACCGCGATACGCGACCTGGGCCTCTCCCCCGACGACTGCGTCGTCTACAACCCGCACCGGCCGAACGGCGGCCTCACCGCGGAGCAGTTGCGCGCCGCGAAGATGATCCTGTGGCGCGGGCACTGCTCCGTGCACGGCCGCTTCTCGCTCGACTCGGTGAAGGAGGTACGCGAGCGCATCCCCGGCGTGAACGTGCTGGTCCACCCCGAGTGCAAGCACGAGGTGGTCGCCGCCGCCGACCAGGTCGGCTCCACCGAGCACATCATCAAAGCCCTCGACGCGGCCCCGGCCGGCTCCAAGTGGGCCGTAGGCACCGAGCTGAACCTCGTCCGCCGGCTGGCGAAGCAGCACCCCGACAAGGAGATCGTCTTCCTCGACCGCACCGTCTGCTTCTGCTCCACGATGAACCGCATCGACCTGCCCCACCTGGTCTGGGCGCTGGAGTCGCTGGCGGACGGGAAGCTCGTCAACCGCATCGAGGTCGACGAGGAGACCGAGGACCACGCCAAGCTCGCGCTGGAGCGGATGCTGGCGCTGCCCTGACGAGCGGAATGCGGGGGGTGACGCGGGCCCCGCGCAGGGCAGAGGATTGACCTCATGATCTTGCGCCAGGTCCGCGACTCCAAGGACGACGCCGAGGCCGTACGCGCGACCGCCTACGCCGCGTTCGCCGCCTCGCACGCCGCCAAGGGCGACCCGCCGGAAGAGGCCGACGAGAGCGACGCGATCCTCCTGCGCAGCGTCGTACGGCACCTGGCGCGCACCGACCCCAGCGGCTGCTGGCTGGCCCTGGACGACACCGGCAAGACGCTGGGCGCGGCGCTGTCCACCAGACGGGAGGGCACCTGGGGTCTCTCGCTGCTGGTCGTCACGCCGGAGGCGCAGGGCAAGGGGATCGGCAAGGCGCTGCTGGCGCGCACGCTCGCGTACGGGCGCGGCTGCCTGCGCGGCCTCATCTGCGGCTCCCGCCACCCGCACGCCGCCCGCGCCTACCGCGCCGCGGGCTTCACCCTGCACCCGGCCATGCGGCTGCGCGGCACCGTCGACCACGCCGGCCTCGAACCGCCCACGGGCGCCGTCGTCGAGGGCGGCCCGGGCCAGCGCGACCTCATGGACTCCGTCGACCGCAGGCTCCGCGGCGGCGCCCACGGCCCCGACCACACCGAGCTGCTGCGGCACTACCAGTGCATCGTCTCCGACGACCTCGCGGGCAGCGGGTACGCCTACCTGCGCGACGGCGAGGTCGGGATGCTGGCGGCGACGTCGCGCCGGATCGCGGCGCGGCTGCTGACGGCGGCGCTGCTGAGCCTGGCCCCGGGGGCGGCGGCGCGGGTCGCGCACCTGACGGCGGACCAGGAGTGGGCGGTGGACGTGGGGCTGGCGGCGGGGCTGGAGCTGACGACGGCAGGTTACGTGTGCGTACGGGGCATGCGGCCGCCGGCGCCGTACATCCCGTCGGGGATGCTCCTGTAGCGGTACGGAGCCGGGGGTACGGGCGTGCCGGTGCGGGGCTGGGCCCTTTCTGGCAGATCCCGCCTGCGTCCGGGGGTACCGCCCACGTGCGCGCAGCGCGCTGTGGGGGAGCCTGGCACGCACGCACGCTGCGTTGTCGGGATCGGCCGAAGAGGCCCCCTATGCGGTCGACCCTCCGCCTTGCGACCGCACGCACCAGACGCCTGGGGGTACCGCCCACACGCGCCTGCGCACTGTGGGGGAGCCCGGGGGGAGCCCGCCCACAGGGCGGACGGCGCTATGTGCCCGACAGGGCCTAACTGCCCGGACGGACAAGGCCCGACTCGTAGGCCAGGACCACCAGTTGGGCCCGGTCGCGGGCGCCCAGTTTGGCCATCGTGCGGTTGACGTGCGTCTTCACCGTCAGCGGGCTGACCTCCAACTGGCCGGCGATCTCGTCGTTCGCCAGGCCGCGGGCGACGAGCCCCAGCACCTCGCGCTCCCGGCTCGTCAGCGCGGCGAGGCGGTCCGTCGCCTCCGCGCGCCCGGTGGCGTCGGCCGTGCCGCCCGGCGGGGTGTCGCCACCCGCCAGGAAGCGGGCGATGAGCCCCTTCGTCGCCGTGGGCGACAGCAGCGCGTCGCCGTCCGCGGCCACCCGGATCGCGGCCAGCAGCTCGCCGGGCTCCGCGCCCTTGCCGAGGAAGCCGGAGGCGCCCGCGCGCAGCGCCTCGATGACGTACTCGTCGACCTCGAAGGTCGTGAGGATGACGACGCGCACGTGGCCGAGGCCGTCGTCCCCGGAGATCGCGCGGGTGGCGGTCAGGCCGTCGGTACCGGGCATCCGGATGTCCATGAGCACCAGGTCCGCGCCCGTCTCGCGGACGACCCGCACCGCCTCCGCGCCGTCGCCCGCCTCGCCGACGACCTCCATGTCCGGCTCCGAGTCGACCAGGACGCGGAACGCGCTGCGCATCAGCGCGTGGTCGTCCGCCAGCACCACCCGGATCGGCCGCGTCCGCGGCGGCGGGACCTCGCTCACCCCTGCTCCTTGATCGCCCCACCGGACGCGCGGCGCAGACAGCCGGACGCCCGCGTCCCGTTCGCCTCCCGCTCCCGCGGCGGCCTGGCCGTGCCCGGGCCGCCGGCGGCCGGGGTCCCGCCCGTATCCGCGTCCGCCGCGACCCGCAGCGGCAACCGTACCCGTACCTCGAAGCCCGTCCGGCCGTCCGTACGCTCTCCCGCCGTGCACCGGCCGCCCAGCGCGGCGGCGCGCTCGCGCATGCCGACGAGCCCGAGCCCGCCCGCGCGCTCGCCGTCCGCGTCCCCCTCGGCGCCGTCCTTCGCACCGCCGTCGCGCCGCGCGCCGTCCTTTCCCCCGCCGTCCCGCCCGTCGTCCGGTCCCGTCCCGGCCGTGCCGGGGCCGTCGTCGCGGACCGCGATCTCCAGCTCGTCCGCCTCCCGCGACAGACTCACCACCGCATGCGCCTCCGCGCCCGCGTGCTTGTGCACGTTCGTCAGCGCCTCCTGGAGCACCCGGTACGCGGCCAGGTCCACCGCCGCCGGGAGCCCGCCGACCACCTCGGCCGCCCGCTCCACCCGCGTCGTCACCGCCGTCCTGCGCGGGCCCAGCTCCGAGGCGACCTCCACCGACACCGGCGTGCCCGCCCGGACGAACCCCTCCACCAGCTCCGCCAGCATCGCCAGCCCCGGCGCGGGCTCGGTGGGCGCGTGCGGGTCGCCGGACTGGCGCAGCAGCCCCACCGTGGTGCGCAGCTCCTCCAGCGCCGTACGGCCGGCGTCGCGTACGTGCGCCAGCGCCTCCTTGGCCTGGTCCGGGCGGCTCTCCATCACGTGCGAGGCCACCCCCGCCTGGACGTTGACCAGCGCGATGTGGTGCGCGACGACGTCGTGCAGCTCGCGCGCGATCCGTACCCGCTCCTCCGCGACCCGCCGCCGCGCCTCCTCCTCCCGGGTCCGCTCGGCCCGCTCGGCGCGCTCGCGGATGGCGTCGACCACGGCCCGGCGGCTGCGCACGGCGTCGCCGACGCCCGCGGCCATCCCGGTCCAGGCGAAGACCCCGAGGTTCTCGTCCGCGTACCAGGGGCGGTCGCCGAAGAGCATCATCGCGAACGTCAGCACCCCGATGGTGAGCAGCGCGATGCGCCAGGTGGTGTGCCGGTCGGTGCGGGCGGCAACGGTGTAGAGGGCGACCACGACGCTCAGCGCGATCGGCGAGCGCGGGTCACCCGCGGAGGCGATGACGTGCGCGATGGTCAGCGTCATCGTGGCGGCGAGCACGGCCCACGGCGCCCGCCGGCGCAGTACGAGGACGGCGCAGGCCGCGGTCGCGAGCACGACCTCGGCGGCGCCGAGGTCGGCGGGCGGCGGCGCGTTCGCCCCGCGGTCGGGGTACACGGAGCTGATGAGGATGGCGGCGAGCGCGACCGCCGCCAGCAGGGCGTCGGCCGCGAGGGGGTGCGCCCGCAGCCAGCGGGGCAGAGCGGCGAGTGAGGTCACGGCAGCGTGGGGTGCAGAGGAGGGCCGGCCCCGGTCCTGACGACCGGGGCGCGAAGCGGCCGAGGCGTACGTGATGCGGTGACGGGAGTCAGCCGGGGATGAGGCCGTCGTCGCTGAGCATCTCCCGCACCTCGTCCAGGGAGGCGTCGGGCCCCGGGAGGATCAGCTCGGAGGGCTCCAGCGCGTCGGCCGGGAGCGGGGCACCCAGGGAGCGCACGGCGTCCAGCAGGGCGCCGAGGGTCCGCCGGAAGCCGGCCTCGTCACCGCCCTCCATCTCGGCGAGCAGTTCGTCGTCCAGCTTGTCGAGCTCGGCGAAGTGGCTGTCGTCCAGCTTCACCTGACCCTCCCCCATGATCCGTACGATCACGGCTTTCTCCCGTTCTTCCGAGCCCGTCGCGGGGCAGTCACTGCTTGTCGAACCGCGGGGCGTCCTGCGGCGGAGCCTGCTGCTGCGGCGGCGTCTGGGCGCCCTGCCGGCCGCCCTCGATCGCCTGCTGCTGCTCGGCGGGACCGCCCGCCAGCTCGGCCTTCATGCGCTGCAGCTCCAGCTCGACGTCCGCGCCGCCGGAGAGCCGGTCCAGCTCGGCGGAGATGTCGTCCTTCGCCATCCCCGTCGGGTCGTCCAGCGCACCGGAGGCCAGCAGCTCGTCGATCGCGCCGGCGCGGGCCTGCATCTGCGCCGTGCGGTCCTCGGCGCGCTGCACGGCCAGGCCGACGTCGCCCATCTCCTCGGAGATGCCGGAGAACGCCTCGCCGATCCGGGTCTGCGCCTGCGCCGCGGTGTACGTGGCCTTGATGGTCTCCTTCTTGGTCCGGAAGGCGTCGACCTTGGCCTGCAGCCGCTGGGCGGCGAGGGTGAGCTTCTCCTCCTCGGTCTGGAGCGTCTGGTGCTGCGTCTCCAGGTCGGTGACCTGCTGGTGCAGCGCCGCCTTGCGGGACAGCGCCTCGCGCGCCAGGTCCTCGCGGCCGAGGGCGAGGGCCTTGCGGCCCTGGTCCTCCAGCTTGGCGGACTGGTTCTGCAACTGGCCGAGCTGGAGCTCCAGGCGCTTGCGCGACGTCGCCACGTCGGCGACGCCCCTGCGCACCTTCTGGAGCAGCTCGAGCTGCTTCTGGTACGAGTAGTCGAGGGTCTCGCGCGGGTCCTCGGCCCGGTCCAGGGCCTTGTTGGCCTTCGCGCGGAAGATCATCCCCATCCGCTTCATGACACCGCTCATGGGCCTCGCGCGCCCCCTTCTGACGGACTTCAGCCTCGGCACATACTCTGCAGAACCCACAGTACGGGCCCTGCTTCTATTACCGCACTGCCCGGGCGCCAATGCGCTCCTCCTGTGGGACGAACCGCCAGGGGTCCGTCCTCCCGCCCAGGGAGTAGACGACCGTAGGGGCTCCCGGTTCACGCGCCCCCACAGGTAGTGACACGCACGCCGTTGCCGGATCGTTCCCCCTCGCTCTGGGTCGTACACCCGACTGCCCCTATTCTTGGGCTTGTGTTCGGAAGCCGTTCCAAGGATGACCAGTCCACTGAGCCCGAGGTGAGCGAAGTGGAGTCGAAGCATGTGCGTCCGGCCGAGGCCCCCAAGGGCAGGCCCACGCCCAAGCGCAGCGAGTCGCAGGCGCAGCGCCGCGCCATGGCCAAGACGCCGGTGACGCGCAAGGAGGCGTCGAAGCGCGCGCGGGAGACGCGCAGGGCCGACATGGCCCGCCAGCGCGAGGCGCTGGCCTCGGGCAACGAGAAGTACCTGCCCGCGCGCGACAAGGGCCCGGTGCGCAAGTTCGTGCGGGACTACGTGGACTCGCGGTGGTGCGTGGCGGAGTTCTTCCTGCCGCTGGCCATCGTCATCCTCCTGCTCAGCATCACGCCGTCGGCAGGGCTGAAGAACATCTCGCTGCTGCTGTGGCTCTTCGTGATCGTGCTGATCGTCTTCGACTCGATCGCGATCTCGGTGCAGGTGAAGAAGCAGCTCAAGGCGCGCTTCCCGGACGAGAGCCACCGCGGCGCCCGGGCGTACGCGCTCATGCGCACGCTGCAGCTTCGCCGGATGCGGCTGCCGAAGCCGCAGGTGAAGCGGGGCGAGCGGCCCTGACGCCGGCGGGCGTACGGGGCGGAGACCGCCGCGTACGCCCGTACGAGCCGAACGCCGCCGCCCGGGTGCCGGGTCCGTCGCTACGCGCCCTCGGCCGCCGCCAGGCTCATCGGGCCGTACACCTCGGCCCCGTCCTCCAGCAGCCTGACCTGCTCGACGCCGCCCGCCAGCAGTTCCTTCCAGAACTCGCCGAGCCACGACTCGGCGTCACCCTGGGTCGTGAAGTCGTCCGGCTCCACCGCCGGGGTCGTCTCCGTGCCGTCGGCCTTCTCGAACCGCCAGGTCCACGCTGCCATGCATGCCTCCGTCCCACGCCGGATAGTGCGCTGGCAGCGTAACCGAGAGCGCTGAAGCGCCGCCCCGCCCGGGCGCGGGACCGCCCCTCGCGAGACGATCGGGGCGTGGACATCACCCTCCTCGGCACCGGTGCGCCCGCCGGGCTGCCGCGCCCCGGCTGCCCCTGCGCGGCGTGCGCCGCCGCCGTCGGGCCCGAGGCGCGGGCGGCGACGTCCGTCCTGGTGGACGGCATCGTGCTGCTCGACCTCACGCCGGGCACCGCGCTCGCCGCGGCGCGCGCCGGGCGGACGCTCTCCGGCGTCATGCAGGTGCTGCTCAGCCACCCGCACGACGGCCCGGCCCTGGCGTCCCCGGCGGGCGTGCCGGCGCCGTCCCGGGCGCCGGAGGGGCAGGACGTGACGCTGATCAGCGGCCACCGGGTGCGGGCCGTGGCGGTCGACCACCCCGGCACCGGGTACGAGATCACCGGGCCCGGCGGGCGGCGGCTGCTGTATCTGCCGCCGGGGGCCGCGCCCGCGGGCCTCGAGGGTTCCGTGGAGCCGTACGACATCGTGCTGCTCGACGTCTGCGGGCGTCCCGGCGCGCTCGCCCGGCTGCGCGCCCACGGCGCCGTCGCCCCCGCCACCGACGTCGTCGCCGTCCACCTCGGCGGCCACTCCGGCGACGCCTCGGGGCCGACGCCGCCGCCGGGGCCCGAACTGCACCGCCGGCTCGCCGCCGCGGGGGCCAGGGCCGTACCGGACGGGGTGAGCCTCGTCGCGGGACACGGCCCGGACAGTCCCGTCGTGCCGCGGCGCACGCTGGTGCTGGGCGGTGCCAGGTCGGGCAAGTCGGTGGAGGCGGAGCGGCGGCTCGCGGCGTTCCCCGCGGTCGAGTACGCGGCCACCGGCGGCACCCGCGACGGGGACGCCGAGTGGGCGGCGCGGGTCGCCGTCCACCGCGAGCGCCGGCCGGCGAGCTGGCGTACCACCGAGACCTGCGACCTGGTGCCGCTGCTCGCCGCGGACGGCGCGCCGCCGCTGCTGATCGACTGCCTGTCGCTGTGGCTCACGGACGCCATGGACCGGGCGGGGGCGTGGCAGGGCGGCGACGTCCGGCCGCGGGCCGACGAGCTGGTCGCGGCGGTACGCGCCACCCGCCGCACGGTCGTCGCCGTCAGCAACGAGGTCGGCTCGGGCGTCGTCCCGGCCACCCCGGCGGGCCGGCTGTTCCGCGACGAGCTGGGTCGGCTGAACGCGGGAGTGGCGGCGGAGTGCGAGCAGGTGCTGCTGGTGGTGGCGGGGCAGGTGCAGATCCTCCGGGGGTGATCGATTCCGCGGGCGCCGGGCCCGGGGCAGCCGCTCCGTCCCGTACGGCCCGTTCCGATACCGGACCGGATGCGGACCAACCGGCCGGGCACCGGTCCCCGCGGGCACGGCGAGGGCCCGCCCGAGCGGCGGTGTCCGCGCCCGTGCCAGGGCGGCCAACCTCGGGGGCAGCGGAGTCGGCGGCGCGCCCGGCGGGTAATCTGCGCCCGTGAGCGGCCTGAATCTGGACGACTTCATCAACGACATCGACCGCCCCGACTCGGCCGTCCGCCGGGATGCGGAGGAGTGGCGGGCGACCCACGGCCCGCGCCCCGGCGCGCTCGGCCGCCTGGACGACCTGGGCGAGTGGCTGACCGCGGCGCAGGGCGGCGTGCCCGCCAAGCCGGTCGCGGCCCCGCGTCTCGTGCTCTTCGCCGGCGACCACGGCGTCGCCGAACTGGACGTCTCGGGCCGCGCCGCGGGCACCGCCGACGCGCTGGCCCGCGCCGCGCTCGACGGCCGCAGCGCCTCGGCGATCCTCGCCCGCCGCTTCGGCGCCGGCCTGCGGGTCGTCGACATGGCGCTCGACTGCGACCCGGAGTCGCTGCCGAAGGAGGTCACCCGGCATCGCGTACGCCGCGGGTCGGGACGTATCGACGTCGAGGACGCACTGACGGCGGAGGAGGCCGAGGAGGCGTTCCGGGCCGGCATGGCGGTCGCGGACGAGGAGGCCGACTCCGGTACGGACCTGCTGCTCCTCGGCGACCTCAGCGTCGGCGGCACCACGGCGGCGGGCGCGATCGTCGCGGCCCTCTGCGGCACCGACGCCTCGGTGGTCACCGGCCGCGGCGGTGCGGGCATCGACGACCTGGCCTGGATGCGCAAGTGCGCCGCGATCCGCGACGCGCTGCGCCGTGCGCGGCCGGTGCTGGGCGACCAGTTGCAGTTGCTGGCCACGGTCGGCGGCGCGGACCTCACCGCGATGACGGGCTTCCTGCTGCAGGCGGCGGTGCGCCGCACGCCGGTGGTGCTCGACGGGGTGGTCTCGGCGGCGGCGGCGCTGGTCGCGCAGCGGGTGGCGTTCCGGGCGCCGGACTGGTGGCTGGCCGGCCAGGCGAGCGGCGAGCCGGCTCAGGAGAAGGCGCTGGACCGCATCGCGATCGACCCGCTGCTCGACCACGGCGTGACGACGGGCGAGGGCGCGGGCGCCCTGCTGGCCCTGCCGTTCCTCCAGGCGGCGGCGGAACTCTGGGCGGACCTGCCGGAGAACACGCCCGGCAAGGACGCCGCGGCCGAGGAAGCGGTTGACGACATCACCTGACGCGGCGCCCCCTCCGGGGGACCGGGACGAGGCCCGTCCGGCGGAGCCGCACGGGACGGCCGGTCCCGCCCCGGCGGCCGACCGGGCCGCGCACGACCTGTCGGAAGCCGGCCAGCCGGGCCCGTCCGCCGGCCGCACCGCGGCCGGCGCGCGCGCCTCGTCTCCCCTCGATGGCCTGCGGTTCGCGTGCGGGACCCTCACCGCACTGCCCGTGCGCGTGCACCGCTGGGACCGGGCCGCCGCCCGCGGCGGCATGGCCGCCGCACCCCTCGTCGGGCTCCTGCTCGGCGCGCTCGCCGCCGGGGCCGGTCGGCTCCTGCTGCTCGCGGGGGCCGGGGCTGCTCTCGCCGCCGTGGTCACCGTCGCCGTGCCCGCCGTGCTCACCCGCGGGCTCCATCTCGACGGGCTCGCCGACACCGCCGACGGGCTGGGCAGCGGGCGGCCCGCGGCCGGGGCGCTGGCGGTCATGCGGCGCTCCGACATCGGCCCGTTCGGCGTGATCACGCTGCTGCTGGTGCTGCTCGGGCAGGTCGCCGCGGTGGCCGAGCTGTACGGCGACGACTCCGGGATCCGCGCCGCGGTCGCCGTCACCGCCGCGGCCGTCGCCGCCCGCGCTGCCCTCACCCTCGCCGCCCGCACGGGCGTGCCGCCGGCCCGCCCGGAGGGGCTGGGCGCCGCGGTGGCCGGGGTGCTGTCCACGCGTACCGCCGTTGCCTGTACGGCGGTTGCCGCCGCCGTCCTCGCCGCGGCGGCGGGGCTCCTCTCCGGCCCGTACGCGGCGCTGCACACCGCGCTCGCGGTCGCCGCGGGGCTGGCCGCGGCCGAACTGCTGCGGCACCACTGCGTACGGCGCCTGGGCGGGGTCACGGGCGACGTCTTCGGCGCGCTCGCCGAGACCGCCGCGACCGCCGCCCTGATCGCCGCCGTCCTGGGCCCCTCCTGAGAACTCACGGCACCCCGCGCCCCGTCCCCGTCGTCTGCCCGCGCTCCCCAAGACCGCCGCGCCCGCCCGCCGTTCACCGCCGTCCCGGCCCGCCGGGGACCCGGCGTCAACCTCCTGCCGTCCCACTTCGGGCGAACGGCGCCGGACCGCCGCGAGACCGGCACCGGACCGGCACCCCGCCCGCAGGCGCCCGCGGGCGCCCCGCGGCGGGTCCCCGCCACCTGCCCGTACGCGGGGAAACCCGCCTCAACCCGCCGCCCTCCGCGGGCGCCGTACCGCATACGATGCCGCGTACACCCCCCGAAACCCGCACCGAGAATGGATCACCACCACCGTGACTGCTCTGACTCTCAGTTCCTCGTCCGCCACCGGCCTGCGTGCGGACGCCGTCGTCGTGGGCGTGGCGAAGGGCCCCAAGGGTCCCGTGCCGGCCCCCGGCGCCGAGGCCGTCGACGAGGCGTACGGCGGGAAGCTGGGCGCCGTGCTGGAGGCCCTCGGGGCGTCCGGCGGCGAGGGCGAGGTCACGAAGCTGCCCGCCCCCGACGGCCTCAAGGCGCCCGTCGTCGTCGCCGTCGGCCTCGGCGCCGTGCCCGAGAAGGGCGCCGGCTACGACACGGAGACCCTGCGCCGCGCCGCGGGCAGCGCCGCCCGCGCGCTGGCCGGCGCGAAGAAGGCCGCGTTCGCGCTGCCGCTGGACGTCGCCGACGACACCGCCGCCGTGGCGGAGGGCGCGCTGCTGGGCGCGTACGCCTTCAACACCTACCGCGACGGCGGCACGGCCGCCGATGACAAGGGCGGCAAGGGCGACAAGGACGAGAAGGGTGCCAAGGGCACCAAGGGCGGCAAGGCCGCGAAGGGCAAGGCGAACGGGGGCGCCAAGGCCGCGCTCGGCGAGATCGCCCTCCTCGGCGCCAAGCGCGACAAGGCCCACCGCGCCGCCGTCGAGCGCGCCGCGGTGCTCGCCGACGAGGTCAACCGGGCCCGCGACCTGGTCAACATCCCCTCCAACGACCTCGACCCCTCCGGCTTCGCCGCCGCCGCCCAGCAGGCCGGCAAGGAGCACGGCTTCAAGGTCACGGTGACCGACGAGAAGGCGCTCGCCAAGGGCGGCTACGGCGGCATCCTCGGCGTCGGCCAGGGCTCGCAGACCCCGCCCCGGCTGGTCCGCCTGGAGCACCGGCACCCGCAGGCCGAGCAGACGATCGCGCTGGTCGGCAAGGGCATCACGTACGACTCGGGCGGCATCTCGCTCAAGCCCGCGGGCCACAACGAGACGATGAAGTGCGACATGAGCGGCGCCGCGGCCGTGCTCGCCGCCGTCTCCGCCGCCGCCCGGCTGGAGCTGCCGGTGAACGTCACCGGCTGGCTGGCGCTCGCCGAGAACATGCCCTCCGGCTCCGCCACCCGCCCGGGCGACGTGCTGCGGATGTACAGCGGCAAGACCGTCGAGGTGCTGAACACCGACGCCGAGGGCCGGCTGGTCCTCGCCGACGCGCTGACGAAGGCGTCGGAAGAGAAGCCCGACTACATGATCGACGTGGCCACCCTCACCGGCGCGATGGTGCTGGCGCTGGGCAACCGCACCTTCGGGATCATGGCCAACGACGATGCCTTCAGGACCCGGATCCACGTCCTCGCCGAGGCGGCGGGCGAGCAGTCCTGGCCTATGCCGATGCCGCCGGAGCTGAAGAAGGGCATGGAGTCGCCGATCGCCGACATCGCCAACATGGGCGAGCGGATGGGCGGCGGGCTGGTGGCCGGGCTCTTCCTGGAGGAGTTCGTCGGCGAGGGCATCACCTGGGCGCACCTGGACATCGCGGGCCCGGCCTTCAACACCTCGGGTCCCTTCGGCTACACCCCGAAGGGCGGCACCGGGTCCGCGGTCCGCACGCTGGTCGCGATCGCCGAGGAGGCGGCGCACGGCGACCTGGCCTGACGTGCACCGCAGCCCGCCGGTGACCGGTCCCGGGACCGGCGGGGTGCGGCCCGCGTCTCCGTCTTCCGTCGACAAGTGCGAAGATGGCTGGTGGCAGGACAGGGCCTCAGTAGTAGAGCGGCCGATAAGGAGCCGCCGCCCGGCCGCACCACGGCCGGCCACCGGCGCACATGCATGGAGGACGTGACGTGGCGAACGACGCCAGCACCGTTTTCGACCTGGTGATCCTCGGAGGCGGCAGCGGCGGCTATGCCGCCGCCCTGCGAGGCGCTCAGCTTGGTCTTGACGTCGCCCTGATCGAGAAGGACAAGGTGGGCGGCACCTGCCTGCACCGAGGATGCATCCCGACGAAGGCGCTGCTGCATGCCGGGGAGCTCGCCGACCAGGCACGCGAAGGCGCATCCTTCGGGGTGAACACCTCGCTCGACGGCATCGACATGGCCGGCGTGCACAAGTACAAGGACGGCGTGGTCGCCGGCCTCTACAAGGGGCTGCAGGGACTCATCGCCTCCCGCAAGGTCACCGTCGTGGAGGGCGAGGGCCGGCTGTCCTCGCCGACCTCGGTGGACGTGAACGGCCAGCGGTACACCGGGCGGCACGTGCTGCTCGCCACCGGTTCGTACTCGAAGTCCCTGCCGGGCCTGGAGATCGACGGCAACCGCATCATCGCCTCGGAGCACGCGCTGGTCCTGGACCGGGTGCCGAAGTCGGCGATCGTGCTGGGCGGCGGCGTCATCGGCGTGGAGTTCGCCTCCGCGTGGAAGTCCTTCGGCACCGACGTCACGATCATCGAGGGCCTGAAGCACCTGGTCCCGGCCGAGGACGAGAACAGCTCCAAGCTGCTGGAACGGGCCTTCCGCAAGCGCGGCATCAAGTTCAACCTGGGCACCTTCTTCGAGAAGGCGGAGTACACCCAGGACGGCGTCAAGGTCACCCTCGCCGACGGCAAGGAGTTCGAGGCCGAGCTGCTGCTGGTCGCGGTCGGCCGCGGCCCGGTGTCGCAGGGTCTGGGCTACGAGGAGCAGGGCGTGGCCATGGACCGCGGCTTCGTCCTGACGGACGCGTACAAGCGCACCAACGTGCCCACGATCTCCGCCGTCGGCGACCTGACCCCGGTCCTCCAGCTCGCGCACGTCGGCTTCGCCGAGGGGATCCTCACCGCGGAGCGGCTGGCCGGGCTTGACGTGGTGCCGATCGACTACGACGGCGTGCCGCGGGTGACGTACTGCCACCCGGAGGTCGCGTCCGTCGGCATCACGGAGGAGAAGGCGAAGGAGACGTACGGTGCCGACAAGGTCGTGGCGCTGAAGTACAACCTGGGGGGCAACGGCAAGAGCAAGATCCTCAAGACCTCGGGCGAGATCAAGCTCGTCCAGGTCAAGGACGGCCCCGTGGTCGGCGTGCACATGGTCGGCGACCGCATGGGCGAGCAGGTCGGCGAGGCGCAGCTCATCTACAACTGGGAGGCGCTGCCGGCCGAGGTGGCCCAGCTCGTCCACGCACACCCGACGCAGAACGAAGCGCTCGGCGAGGCCCATCTGGCACTGGCCGGCAAGCCGCTCCACGCTCACGACTGAGCCACGGACACACGCCCACCATCCCGCAAAGATCGTTAGGAGCAACCGAAACCATGGCGGTTTCCGTAACCCTGCCGGCGCTCGGCGAGAGCGTCACCGAGGGCACCGTCACGCGCTGGCTCAAGGCCGAGGGCGAGAGCGTCGAGGCCGACGAGCCGTTGCTCGAGGTCTCCACCGACAAGGTCGACACCGAGATCCCCTCCCCCGCCGCCGGAGTGCTGTCCTCCATCAAGGTGGCCGAGGACGAGAGCGTCGAGATCGGCGCCGAACTGGCCGTGATCGACGACGGCACCGGCGGTGCGGAGGCGGCTCCCGCGCCGGCCGCAGAGCAGGCCGCGGCGCCCCAGCAGCCCGCGCCCGCAGCCGCACCGGCTCCGGAGCCCGCCCAGGCCCCGGCGCAGGCCGAGGCCGCACCCGCGCCCGCGGCGCCCCAGGAGCCCGCGCCCGCGCAGGCCGCGGGCGGCGCTCAGGGCACCGATGTCACGCTGCCCGAGCTGGGCGAGTCGGTCACCGAAGGCACGGTGACCCGCTGGCTGAAGCAGGTCGGCGAGCAGGTCGAGGCCGATGAGCCGCTGCTGGAGATCTCCACCGACAAGGTCGACACCGAGATCCCGTCCCCGGCGTCCGGCACGCTGCTGGAGATCGTGGTCCAGGAGGACGAGACGGCGGAGGTCGGCGCGAAGCTGGCGGTCATCGGCAGCGGCGCGGCCGCGCCCGCCGCTCCGGCCGCCCCGGCACCCGCTCCGGCGGCTCCGGCGCCCGCACCCGAGGCCGCGGCACCCGCCCCGGCCCCGGCCCCGGCCGCGGCACCCGCCGCGCCGCCGCCTGCTCCGGCGCAGCCGGCCCCGCCCGCGCAGCCGGCCCCGCCCGCCCCGGCTGCCGCTCCGGCACCGGCCGCTCCGGCACCCGCCGCCGCGGCTCCGGCGCCCGCCGCCGCGGCTCCGGCGCCCGCCGCCGCGGCTCCGGCGCCCGCGCCCGCCGCCGAGGGCGCGTACGTCACCCCGCTGGTGCGCAAGCTCGCCGCCGAGTCCGGCGTCGATCTGGCCACCGTCAAGGGCTCCGGCGTCGGCGGCCGGATCCGCAAGCAGGACGTCGTCGCCGCCGCCGAGCAGGCCGCCCGCGCCGCCGCCTCCGCCCCGGCCGCCGCCACCGCGGCGCCGTCGGCGGGCCGGCCCGCGGCGCCCGTGCTGGAGGCGTCGCCGCTGCGCGGCCAGACCGTGAAGATGCCGCGCATCCGCAAGCTCATCGGCGACAACATGATGCGCGCCCTGCACGAGCAGGCCCAGTTGTCCACCGTGGTCGAGGTGGACGTCACCCGCATCATGCGGATGCGGGCCCGGGCCAAGGACGCGTTCGCCCAGCGCGAGGGCGTGAAGCTCTCGCCGATGCCGTTCTTCGTCAAGGCCGCCGTCCAGGCGCTGAAGGCCCACCCGGTCGTCAACGCCCGTATCAACGAGGACGAGGGCACGATCAGCTACTTCGACACCGAGAACGTCGGTATCGCGGTGGACACGGAGAAGGGCCTGATGACCCCGGTCATCAAGGGCGCGGGCGACCTCAACATCGCCGGCATCGCCAGGAAGACGGCGGAGCTGGCGGACAAGGTACGCAACAACAAGATCACCCCGGACGAGGTGTCCGGCGCGACCTTCACCATCAGCAACACCGGCTCGCGCGGCGCACTGTTCGACACGATCATCGTGCCGCCGAACCAGGTCGCCATCCTCGGCCTCGGCGCGACCGTCAAGCGCCCGACGGTCGTCGACCACCCCGAGCTGGGCGAGACGATCGCCGTGCGGCACATGACGTATCTGACGCTCTCCTACGACCACCGCCTGGTGGACGGCGCCGACGCCGCCCGCTACCTGGGGACGGTCAAGGGCCTGCTGGAGGCGGGCGAGTTCGAGAGCGAGATCGGCCTGTGAGGCGAGCGGTCCAGTAGGTCCGTACGCACCGGCCGCGCCCCCGCTCCGGGCATCAGCCCGGGCGGGGGCGCGGTCGTGTTCCCGGCGGGGGCGGGCGGCGGGGGCGAGGTCAGCAGGTGTCCCGGTACGGCGTCCCCGGCAGGTACGCCTCCCAGTCGGCCCGCGACAGACCGCCGCCCGCGCGGGCGCACACCGCCTGCCGCGCCCGCTCCGGATCCGCCGGGTAGGCGCGCGGCGCGGTCTGCCGGCCGACCGCGTAGATCTCGCTGCCGTCGGGGCTGAAGGAGACCGCCAGCAGTTCGTCGCCCGCGGTCGGCAGATTGCCGCCCAGCGACTGGTTCGACGCGGTGTCCCACAGCCGCAGCGTCCCCGAGTACCCCGCGACCGCCAGCGTGCGCCCGTCCGGCGAGAACGCCAGCGCCGTCGCCGGCTCCGCCGCGCCCGTCTGCATCCCCCGGTACGTACCGGGCAGCACCCCGAGGCGGCGCCGGCCCTCGCCGTCCCACAGCGTGATGCGGCCGGAGTCGTCGCCCGCGGCGAGGAACCGCCCGTCCGGGCTGAACTCCACGGAGCGCACCCCGTCCTGTGCCAGCGGCCGGGGCGTCACCCGGCCCCCGCGCAGCGCGACGAGTTGGTCGTCGCCCGTGGCCAGCAGCGCGCCGCCGGGGTGCAGGGCCAGCGGATCGCCGCCGGTGTCACGCAGCCGCCGCACGCGCTCGCCGCGCGAGACGTCCCACACCTCCAGCGACTCCCTGTCGGGTATCCGGGAGAGGATCAGCCTGCCACCCGCCCCGTACGCGAGGCTGTTCAGCGGGTTGGCACGCGCCGGATCGGGGGTGACGACCAGCGTCCGTACGATCCGGCCCTTCGCCGTGTCCCACACGTGCACCCGCTCCGGCTCGTCGCCCATGACGCTCGGCAGCGCGTACGCCAGCCGCCGGCCGTCCGGGCTGAACGCCATCAGCGGAATGCAGAAGTCCGCGACCGGATCCAGCCCCTCCGGCACCCGGCAGGGCAGCGGGGGCGGCGTCTGCGGCGTCCGGCCGCCGCGCATGTCGCGCACCTCGAAGACGCCGCGCGCCCCCGAGCGGCGGGCGGTGACCAGCTTGCCGCCGTCCGGGCTGAACGCCGCACCCTCCAGCCGCCGTTCGTGCCAGCCGGTGCCCGCGATGCCGTCCAGCCGCACGGTACGCACCACGTGCCCGGAGAGGCCGCTGAGATACCGCAGCCCCCTGTTGCCCGGCGTCACCCGCAGCTCCGTCGCGTACTCGCTGACCAGCGGATGGCGCAGCACCGGCGCCGAGGCGTCGGCCGTGCGCCACACGATCAGCTCGTCCGGGCCCACGGCGGCGACCAGCGAGCCGTCCCGGCTGAACTCGATCTCCGACAGCCCCTCGCGCTCCACCTCCAGCCGCTTCCGCCCCGTCGCCACGTCCAGCACGCGGAAGCCGGAGTCGTTCATCACGACGAGCCCGCGGCTGTCGGGCGTGAACTCCAGCGCCGTCGTGTCGGCGCCGCAGGCGCCGCGGGCGGCGGGGTACGCGCGCAGCATGCGCTGCCGCGCGCCCGTGTGCCACACCTCGGGCACGCCGCTGTCCGGGCACATGACGACGAGCCGGTCGTCGGGGCTGACCTGGCTGAACCAGCCGGTGTCGCCGGTGCCCGTCTCATAGGAGAAGAGCCTCTTGCCGCTGCGTACGTCGTAGAGCGCGAGATGCGTCCGCTCGCCGTCGAAGGACCAGGTGCTCGACACGTACGTCCGGCCGCTGGGGCCGAACCAGCCCGTCGAGCCGGGGATCTCGCCGCGGCGGCCGGGGCGCAGCCGCACGCCGCCGTCGTCGTCGGCGACCGCGAGGACGCGGCCGTCGGGCGAGAGGTCGAAGTCGGACTCGTCGACGGGGTGGCCGAGGCCGGGTCCCGAGTCGAGCCGGCGGTGCGTGGCGACGTCCCAGCGCTCGGTACGGTCCTGGCCGACGCTGGTGACGGTGCGGCCGTCGGCGCTGAGGAAGCGCTGCGCGCGCGGCTCGCCGTCCTGGGGGAGGGCGAACGAGTCGGACTCGCGCTGGTGCAGCGCGCCGAGCAGGGCGCCGCGGGTCTCCGGGGTGTCGGCGAGCCGCCAGGCGGCGACGCTGAGCTGCATGGCCCGTACGGGATCGGTGAACCGCAGGCTCCCCGCGACGGCGGCGACGCGGCGGGCCTCGGCGCGGCGGTGCTCGGCGTCGGCGGCGCGGTCCTGCTGCCAGGCGAACGAGCCGGCGACCAGGGCGAGGACGACCAGCGCGACCAGCGTGGTGAGCAGACCGCGGAAGCGCCGCCGCTCCCGGCCGCGGGCGGCCCGGCTGGCGGCGAGGAAGGCGGCCTCGCCGCCGGTCAGCTCCTGCGGCCGGTCCGCGAACAGCTCCTCGGCCTGCGCGAGCCGGCTGCCCCGGTACAGCGCCCCGGGGTCGCGGTCCAGCTCCTCCCAGCCGTGGGCGGCTTCGGTGAGGCGCCGCAGGGCGCGCATGCGCTCGCGGTCCTCCTCGATCCAGGCGCGCAGGCGGGGCCAGGCGGTGAGGAGGGCTTCGTGGGCGAGGTCGACGACGTCGTCGTCGAGGGTCAGCAGCCGGGCCTCGACGAGCCGTTCGAGCACGTACCCGACGCCGGCGGCGGGATCGTCCTGGGCAGGGCGGTGTACGGCGCCGGGGTCGGGGGCGGGGTCGGCGCGCGTATCGGGTGGGGCTGACGGGCGGGAGGGTTTCCCCGGCACCGCCCCTTCCCGGAACCCGGGGGCTCCGCCCCAGGGACCCGCGCCACCCGCAGCAGCCATGCTCTCGCCGCCACGCCGGGCCCACCGGCCCCGCCGGGTCCCTTCGCCCGTACGCCCGTCGTCCCGCCCGGCCCCGCCCGGGGCACCGGCATGCGCCGCGATCTCCGCCAGCTCCGCCCGCGGTGCCGGGCGGCGGGTGTCCTGGGAGCCCTCGCCGGGCGAGACCAGGCGGAGCAGTGCGCGGCGGGCGACCCGCTGCTGCGGCGGCGTCAGCTCTCCGTAGACCCGCTCCGCCGTCCGCGCGATGGCGCCGCGCACGCCTCCCGCCGCCTCGTACGCCTCCTCCGTCAGCGACCGGCCGCGCCGCCGGTGCCACGTCTCCAGCAGCACGTGCGACATCAGCGGCAGCGCGCCCGGCTCGCCGTCGACGTCCTTGAGGATGCGCGCCGTCAGGGCCCGTTCGACGATCAGGCCCTCCGCCGCCGCGGGCTTGACCACCGCCTCGCGCAGCTCCGCGGGCGACATCGGGCCGACGAGCAACTGCGCGTCGCGCAGCGCCTCGGTGAGGGCGCGGTGCTCGGCGCAGCGGCCGTAGAAGTCGGCCCGTACGGCGACGACCACCCGCAGCCGGCGCGCCGGGTCGCGGGCGGCGAGGAGGCGGTCGAGGAAGGCGGTGCGCTCCCCGGGGTCCTGGCAGAGGGTGAAGACCTCCTCGAACTGGTCGACGAGGAGGTACGTGTCGCCCTCGCCGGAAGCGGCGTCGAGCACGTCGGCGTGCGTACGCACCGGATGCTCGCCGGGCGTGAGGATCCGCAGCGCGGCGGGCGGCGGGCAGACCGGCTCCCCGCCCTCCCCGCCCGGCTCCCCCGCCGGCGGCTCCCCCCGCTCGCCCCGCTCGGTCCCCTCCGGCCCCTCGCCGTCCCGTCCCCGTACGCCCCCCGACTGCAGCGCCGGTACGAGCCCCGCGCGCAGCAGCGACGACTTCCCGCTCCCCGACGGGCCGAAGACCGCCGCGAAGCGGCGGGCGCGGACCAGTTCCACGAGGTCCGCCGTGAGCCGGTCGCGGCCGAAGAACCGGTCACGGTCGCCCGGTTCGAAGCGCGCCAGGCCCCGGTACGGCGGCGCCGCGCCGCCGTGCGGCAGCGGCTGCTCCGCGTCCTCCGCGGCCGCCTGCCGCCAGCGCCACTCCCATTCGCCGCGGTCGCCGCCGCAGGCTTCCGCGTACGCCAGCGCCACCGGCAGCGACGGCAACCGGTCGCCGGCGGCGGCCTGCGAAAGCGCTGTCACCGAGTACGGCCCGCGCGCGGCGAGCTGCCGGTAGGTCGGTCCCCCTGCTTCGGTCCGCAGCTTGCGCAGCTCGTACGCGAAGCGCTGGACCGGGCCCGCGGACGGATCCACGGGCTTCTCGCGCCGCCCCATGGGCGGACCCCCTCGCTCCCTGCTCCCCCAGGTCGCTCCCCACGATAAACCGCGCCGCCGACGCCGTACGACGGCCCTCGGGGATTGTTCAGAAGGGCCGAAACGGGGTGCTGAACAACGGTCCTGCCGATCTAATCGGTCGAGACCGAACAAAATGAAGGGACTTCCCATGAGCACATCGGGGGGAGGCCGCCGCCGCATGCGACAGCGCATCGTATGGGGGGCGTTGACGGCCGTCGCGGGCACCGCGGCCGCCGTCGTCGTGGCCCTGCCGCTCGGCGCGGCGGGCGACGACCAACAGGACGGGGATCCGGGGGCGTCCGCGTCGTCCCCTGCGCCCGGCGCGCTGGAGACGCCGGGTGCCGGGGGACCGGGCACCGCCCCGCTGCCGACAGGCAAGACCGGCACGGGCAGCGACCCGCTGACGCCGGACGAGGAGCAGCGCGCCGAGGAACTGGCGCTCGCCGGGGACCGGCCGCTGCGTACGGAGAGCGAGGGGGTCAGGGGCCGCGAGGGCATGCCGCAGCTCGTCAACACCGACCTCGCCGACTCCTCGGTGAGCGCCGGCGACGACCGGATCGCCGAGGTGTACTTCTACGACTACGCGCGGGACACGCTCGTCCAGAAGAGCGTCAACCTCAGCAGCAACGAGGTCGTGGACACCGTCGAGTCCACCGGGGCGCAGCCGCCGCCGGCCGCGCCGGAGGCGGAGGCCGCCGCCGATCTGCTGGTGGACAGCCCCGCCGGGGCGGGACTGCGGCAGGACTACAAGGCGGCGACCGGCGAGGAGCTGACCGGCGCCGGGCAGTTGCAGGTCCAGGGGATGACGTACACGGCGCGGCCGGGCGACTCCGGCGGGCTGGAAAAGTGCGGCGAACACCGCTGCGTGCGGCTCTTCACCCGGGTCAAGGACGGCCCGTGGATCGACACCCGCGACTTCGTCATCGACCTGAGCGAGCGGAAGGTGCACCATGCGTAACCCCACGACCCACGGGCCGGACGCGCCGGACGCCGGCTCCGGCGCACCCGCCGGCCGGCGCGGGGGCGCGTTCTGGCGCCGCCCCGCGACCTGGCGCGGGGGCGCCGTCGCCGCCCTGGTCCTGCTGCTCCCGGCCGCGGCACCCGCGGCGCTGCCCACGGCCAGCGCCGCGACGCCGACGGCGCCGCAGGCCGCCGCGCCGGACTGCAGCGAGGAGTACCGGATCACGCACAAGCTGCCCAACGGCACCGAGTGGCAGATGTGTTACCGGAACAACGACTACGCGGGCCTGGTCCTGGAGGACATCTCGTACAAGCCGAAGGGCGCCCGCAGCGCCGTCCCGGTGCTCAACAGCGCCCGGCTGGGCCAGATACACGTGCCGTACGACGACGGCGGCATCGAGTACTACGACGTCACCGACATCTCGCTCGGCACGTCGCCCGTGTCGCTGAAGGAGAAGGACTGCCCCGGCGGCACCCGCCGCCCGGTGAAGGTCGGCGGCGAGGCGTACGACGCGGTGTGCGTCACCCAGCAGCCGCGCGGCTTCGCGCACTTCGGCAACAGCTGGGACGTCGGTGAGGAGAACGGCCGCGACGACAGCGCGCAGGGCGACGACCTCGTCGTCTACACGATCCACTCGGCGGGTTACTACTACTACATCACCCAGTGGAACTTCTCCGACGACGGCACCATCACCGCCAAGGAGGGCGCCACCGGCAACCTCTCCCCCGGTGACTTCGACGCCTCGGACAAGCAGGGCTGGCCGATCGGCAAGGAGTCGCGCGACCGCGCGACCAGCCACCAGCACAACATCTTCTGGCGGCTGGACTTCCAGACGGACAGCTCCCGCCCGGCCAGGATCCAGCAGTACGACACGAACCGCTCCGGCACCGGCGAGGGGGGCTACCCGGCGCAGGAGACGACCCGCAAGAACGTCACCAAGGAGACGTCGGGCAACTCCGACCAGCACCGCTGGTGGCGTGTGAGCGGCACGGCGGGCAAGAACGGCGACGGGCACACCCGGTCCTGGGAGCTGGTGCACAGCAACAGCGCGCGCTACACGGGGCGCAAGTTCACCAGCAAGGACGTGTACTTCACGCAGTACAAGAAGTGCGAGAAGTTCCCGAACCACAACCGGCGGTGGGACTCCACCTGCGCGAAGGACATCGTCGCCGCCACCGACGGCGAGCAGCTCAAGCACCCGATCGTCTGGGTGAACGTGGGCTTCCACCACATCGCCCGCGACGAGGACCAGACGCCGATGCCGGTGCACTGGCAGGGCTTCCAGCTCTCGCCGCGCGACGTGACGGACATGAGCCCGCTCACGCCCGACCGGCTGCGCAAGCCGCAGTACAACGGTGACCCCTTCGACTGAGCGAGGTCACCAGGCGCGCTGACCACGCTGACGCGCATCTCCGCGGCGTCCCCGTCCGGCTCCGGTCCGGGCGGGGGCGCCGTATTCTCGTCTGCACCACCTGCGCGTCTGTGTGAGCACCCGAGGAGATGCCGATGCCCCCTACCGTCGTCCATCCGTCGCTGCGCGAGCAGATCCGCGAGCACATCGTGGAGGGCGTCGTCAGCGGCCGGTGGAAGCCGGGCGAGCGGATCGTGGAGCGGCGGATCGCGGTCGAGCTGGAGGTGAGCCAGACGCCGGTGCGCGAGGCGCTGCGCGAGCTGGAGAGCATGCGGCTGATCGAGTCGGCGCCGAACAAGGGCGTGCGAGTCCGTGACCTGACGGCGGCGGATCTGGAGGAGATCTATCCGGTACGGGCCGGCCTGGAGCAGATCGCGGCGGAGTTGGCGGCGCCGCGGCTGGCGACGGACGTCTCGGCGCTGGAGCCGCACGTGGCGGCGCTGCGGGAGGCGGACGCGAAGGGGGACGGCGGGGCCCAGGTGAGGCACACGGTGGCGTTCCACCGGGAGCTGGTGCGGGCGTCGGGCAACGGCGTGCTGCTGCACACGTGGGAGTCGCTGGGGATCGAGATCTACACGTCGCTGGCGATCCGCTGGCTGGGCACGCGCCAGCAGTCGTACGCGGAGGAGCACGCGGACATCGTCGAAGCCTTCCGCCGCCGCGACCCGGCGATCGCGGAACTGGTCAAGTCCCACGTCCTGGGCTGCGCCCCCGCCTAAGCCGGGGCCCCGCCCCGCCGCCCCGAGTGCCGGTCTGGCCCGGGGGCTGCGCCCCCGCCCCCGGGGGGGGCAGCCCCCGCCCCCGCGGGGCTGCACCGGACCCCGTCTCGCGATATGACGCCGAGACCCGACCGGGTGCTCCGCCCCACGACCCCGAAGGGCTCGTCCCGAGCCGGGCCAGGACCGGCCGGATGCCCTGCTGTGGAGTCCGTGCCCTCGGGAACCGCGCGCCGCCCCTGCGCGGCTTTGACACCTGCCCTCACGGGCGGGCGGCCCGCCTTCCGGTCCGGGATGGCCCGCCGTGCGCGCCGCAGCCCCCGGGCCGGGCCCGGGGGCGCTCCCTGCCCGTACCGTCGGTGCCGCGCGCCGCTTACCCTCTCGGCCCTCCCCGCCCCCACGGGCGACGCCCGCAGCCAGGTCCCGCAGCGTACGAACCCCGCCCCGGGCCGCGGTCGCCGGCCGCGCAGGCTGCAGACCCAGCCCACACCGCCCGCCGCCCTCACCCACACCTTCGCCCCCTCCTCGCCCCCGCGGGCGACGCCCGCAGCCGGATCCCGCAGCGTACGAGCACCGCCCCGGGCCGCGGTCGCCCGCCGTGCCGGCCGCGGGCACCGGACCCAGCCCGCAGCGCCCGCCGCTCACCGCCCTCACCCACAGCTTCGGCCCCTCCCCGCCCCCCGGGGCAAGCCCGTAGCCGGGTTCCGCAGCGTACGAGCACCGCCCCGGGCCGCGGTCGCCCGCCGTGCCGGCCGCAGGCACCGCGTGCAGCGACGGGTGGCACGGCATGCCTAGTTTCTGGCTCCGGAAGTATTTTGCCGTCCCACCTTTGATCGATCATCGATCGGAGACTTACAGTTCGGTCGAGGAGGTAGTTGCCATGCAGAGTCAGCTCGACCAGCTCCCCGACCGCGACCCGCAGGAGACCGCCGAGTGGCGGGAGTCCCTGGACGCGGTGGTGCGGCACGCCGGGCCCGACCGGGCCGCGCAGGTGCTGCGCCGTACCGTGGCGCACGCCGGGGACGCCGGTCTGGACGTGCCCGCGTTGCTGGAGACGCCGTACGTCAACACCATCCCCACCGCCGCCGAGCCCGAGCTGCCCGGAGACCCCGAGCTGGAGCGGCGGGTCGCGGCGTGGAACCGGTGGAACGCCGCCGCCATGGTGACCCGCGGGTCCCGGTTCGGGCTCGGGGGGCACATCGCCACCTTCGCCTCCGCGGCCTGGCTCTACGAGACCGGCTTCAACCACTTCTTCCGCGGCAAGGACGACCCCCGCGCCCCCGGCTCCGGCGACCAGCTCTACATCCAGGGCCACGCCTCCCCCGGCGTCTACGCCCGCGCCTTCCTCGACGGCCGGCTCACCGAGGCCCACCTCGACCGGTTCCGCCAGGAGGCCGCGCCCGGTGCCGTCGAGGGGCTGCCCTCGTATCCGCACCCGCGGCGGCTGCCGTGGCTGTGGGAGTTCCCGACCGTCTCCATGGGCCTGGGCCCGATCTCCGCGATCTACCAGGCGCGGTTCAACCGCTACCTCGCCCACCGCGGCATCAAGGACACCTCCGCCAGCCACGTGTGGGCCTTCCTCGGCGACGGCGAGATGGACGAACCCGAGTCGACCGCCGCGCTCGCCCTCGCCGCCCGCGAGCAGCTCGACAACCTCACCTTCGTCATCAACTGCAACCTCCAGCGCCTCGACGGCCCCGTACGCGCCAACTTCAAGGTCGTACAGGAGCTGGAGGCCCAGTTCCGCGGCGCCGGCTGGAACGTCGTCAAGTCGCTGTGGGGCTCCGCCTGGGACGAGCTGCTCGCGCTGGACACCACCGGCGCGCTCGCCCGCAGGCTGCGGGAGGTGCCGGACGCGCAGTTCCAGACGTACGCCACCCGCGACGCCGCGTACATCCGCGAGCACTTCTTCGGCGCCGAGCCCGCGCTCGCCGAGCTGGCGAAGCTGATCGGCGACGACAAGATCCTCGAGTGCTTCCACCTCTCCCGCGGCGGTCACGAGCCGCGGAAGGTCTACGCCGCGTACCGGGCCGCCGTCGCGCACGAGGGCGCGCCGACCGTGATCCTGGCGCAGACCGTCAAGGGCCACACCCTCGGCAAGGGCTTCGAGTCGCGCAACGCCAACCACCAGATGAAGAAGCTGACCGGCGCCGAGTTCCGCGACATGCGGGATCTGCTGGAGCTGCCCATCCCGGACAGCGCGCTCGCCGGCGACCTCGTGCCGTACGCGCACCCCGGTCCCGGCTCCCCCGAGGTGCGCTACCTCCAGGAGCGCCGTGCCGCCCTCGGCGGCCCCGCGCCGGCCCGCCGGGTGCACCCGGTGGTGCTGCCGGAGCCGGCGGCGAAGCCGTTCGACGCGCTCAAGAAGGGCTCAGGCAGCCAGGAGATCGCGACGACCATGGCGTTCGTCCGCCTGGTCAAGGACCTCATGCGGGAGACGGAAACCGGCCGCCGCTGGGTCCCGGTGGTGCCGGACGAGGCCCGTACGTTCGGCATGGAGTCGCTCTTCCCGAGCGCCGGGATCTACTCACCACGCGGGCAGACCTACGACCCCGTCGACCGCGACCAGCTCCTGTACTACAAGGAGGCGGCGAACGGGCAGATCCTCAACGAGGGCATCACGGAGGCCGGTTCGCTGGCGTCCTTCACGGCCGCGGCCACGTCGTACGCGACGCACGGCGAGCCGATGATCCCCTTCTACATCTTCTACTCGATGTTCGGCTTCCAGCGCACCGGCGACCAGTTCTGGGCACTCGCCGACCAGTTGGGCCGCGGCTTCGTCATCGGCGCCACCGCCGGCCGCACCACCATGACCGGCGAGGGCCTGCAGCACGCCGACGGCCACTCCCCGCTGCTCGCCTCCACCAACCCCGCGGCGCTGATCTACGATCCGGCGTTCGCGTACGAGGTGGCGGTCATCGTCAAGGACGGGCTGCGCCGCATGTACGGCGCGGCCGCCCCCGGCGAGGACCCGGACGTCTTCTACTACCTCACCGTCTACAACGAGCCGAAGGTCCAGCCCCCGATGCCCGCGGGCGTCGAGGAGGGCATCGTCCGCGGCCTCTACCGCTACCGGACCGCCGACACCCCCGCCGGGGCCGCCGCCGAGGACGCCCCGCGCGCCCAGGTGCTCGCCTCCGGCACCGCCATCCACTGGGCGCTCGACGCCCAGCGACTGCTCGCCGAGGACTGGGGTGTCGCGGCCGACGTCTGGTCCGCCACCTCCTGGAGCGAGCTGCGCCGTGACGCCCTGTCCTGTGACGCGGCGCAGCTTCGCGGCGAGGACCGGGTCCCCTACGTCACCCGTGCTCTGGAAGGCGCACCGGGCCCGGTTCTCGCCGTCAGCGACTGGATGCGGCAGGTGCCCGACCAGATAGCGCAGTGGGTCCCGCAGGAGTACACCTCGCTGGGCACGGACGGCTTCGGCCTCTCCGACACCCGCGAGGCGGCCCGCCGGCACTTCGGGGTCGACCCGGAGTCGATCGTCGTGGCGGTGCTGGACCGCCTGGCGCGGCGCGGCGAGGTGAAGAAGGAGACGGTCGCGGCCGCGGCGGCGAAGTACGGGCTGGCCTGAAGCCGGTCCCGGGGCCCCGCGGCGTACGGCGTACGGGCCCGGCCCGGGGGGCGCGCGGGCCGGGCCCGTACCGGCCGCGGTCCGTACCGGGCCGGTGGGCCGCGTATCGCCGGTCGGTGCCGTACCGGCCCGCGGGCGGCCGTACCGGCCCGCGGCCCGGTACGGCCGCCCGGACCCCGTCCGGGCGGCCGCCGTGTGCTAGTCCGGCTGGTCCGGGAAGCTGCGCAGCTTCAGCAGCGCCGCGACCAGGCCGCCCCAGACGATCACGATCGCGACGACCAGCATGACGATGGCGCTCGCCGACATCAGTTGCCCTCCTTCACCGGTTCCGGATCCTCCACGGGCTCCGCCTCCGGCGCCCGGCCGCCGATGTCGCCGTGGTGCCGCCACGGGATCAGCGCGGCCAGCACGCCGACCAGCAGCGCACCGGCGGCGACGCCCCAGCCGGCCCAGCCGAGGAACGAGCCGGGGTAGCCGCCGTAGTTCTCGTCCAGCTCGGTGCGCAGGCTGTCGACCATCATCCAGCCGAGCACCAGCGGCGTGATGATGCCCAGGCACACCAGCCACACACGCCCCATCCGCACCGCGGACGTGGCGTTGGCGTCCCGCTGGAGCAGCGGCAGCCGGCGCAGCACCCAGGCCACGACGACGACCGACACGAGGCCGGCGAGCACGATGCCGTACTGGTTGATGAAGTGGTCGGCGGCGTCGAGCAGCGAGAGCCCGCCGTCGTTGGCGAAAGCCAGCACGGACACCGCGGTGAGCACGCCGCCGACGAGCGCGACGGCCGCCCTGCGGGACAGGCCCGTACGGTCCTCGACCGCCGCGACCTGCACCTGGACGATGCTCACCAGCGAGGTCAGGCCGGCGATCACCAGCGACAGGAAGAACATCACGCCGAAGAACGCGCCCCCCGGCATGCTGGAGATGATCGCCGGGAACGCCACGAACGCCAGCCCGACGCCCGAGGTCGCCAGCTCGCTCACGCCCACGCCCTGCTGCGCGGCCATGAAGCCGAGCACCGAGAACACGCCGATGCCGGCCAGGATCTCGAACGAGCTGTTGGCGAAGCCGGCGACGAGCGCCGAGCCGGACAGGTCCGACTTCCGGCCCAGGTACGAGGCGTAGGTGATCATGATGCCGAAGCCGATGGAGAGCGAGAAGAAGATCTGGCCGTACGCGGCGACCCACACGCTGCCCTCGCCCAGCGCCCCCCAGTCCGGCTTGAAGAGGGCGTCCAGGCCCTCGCCCGCGCCGTCCAGGGTGACCGCGCGGACCACGAGAATGCAGAAGAGGACCAGCAGCGCGGGGATGAAGACGCGGTTGGCCCACTCGATGCCGCGGCGCACGCCCAGCCAGAGGATGACGAGGGTGACCAGCCACACCCCGAGCAGCGGCCACATCACGCCGGGCACGAAGGTGGAGACGGTGCCCGGTTCGCCGGCCTTGAGGAAGTCCTCGGAGAAGAAGGCGTTGGGGTCGTCGCCCCACGACTCGTCGATCGAGAAGCCGACGTAGCGGACGGCCCAGGCCAGGACCACCGCGTAGTACGCGGAGATCACGAAGCAGATCGCCACCTGCCACCAGCCGATGGCCTCGGCGGGGCGGGAGAGCTGCCGGAAGGCGCCGGGCGGGGAGGAGCGGTAGCGGCGGCCGATGACGTATTCCATGATCAGCAGCGGGAGTCCCGCCGTCAGCAGCGCCACGAGATACGGCAGGAGGAAGGCCCCGCCGCCGTTGTCGTAGGCGACGTAGGGAAAGCGCCAGATGTTGCCGAGACCGACCGCGGATCCGATCGCCGCGAAGAGGAAGCCTGCCCGGTTTCCCCAACGCTCACGAGGCTCGTTGGACATATAAAGCTCTCTTATTCTTTGGTGCAGTACCGAAGGACGGTATCAGGGCGCTGCATGATGGCTGACATGCGCGCCGCCCGCCTCATCCACCTCGTGTTGCTGCTCCAGTCCCGTCCTTCCATGACCGCCGCCGAGCTGGCGGAGCGGCTGGAGGTCTCCGAGCGGACGGTCGCCCGGGACGTGCAGGCGCTCGGAGAGGCGGGGGTACCGGTCTACGCCGACCGCGGGCGGACCGGCGGCTACCGGCTCGTCGGGGGCTACCGCACCCGGCTCACCGGGCTCGGGCGGACCGAGGCGGAGGCGCTGTTCCTGTCCGGGGTGCCGGGCGCGCTGCGGGACATGGGGCTGGCGGACGCGGCGTCCGCGGCGCGGCTGAAGGTGTCGGCGGCACTCCTGCCCGAGCTGCGCGGCGCGCCGGAGAGCGCGGCGCAGCGGTTCCACCTCGACGCCCCGGGGTGGTGGCGGGAGCCGGACGTGCCGGAGCTGCTGCCGGCGGTGGCGGAGGCGGTGTGGGCGGACCGGACGCTGGCGGTGACATACCGGCGGCGGCCGGCGGCGGAGGCGGTGGAGCGGGAGGTGGAACCGTACGGGCTGGTGCTGAAGGCGGGCGTCTGGTACCTGGTCGCGCGGGTGCCGGGGGCGGGAGGCGCGTACCGGGTCTACCGCGTGGAGCGCTTCGAGCGGGCCGCGGCCGTCGGCGGCGGGGCGGGCTTCGAGCGGGACGAGGAGTTCGACCTGCCGGGCTTCTGGACGGAGCGGGCCGCGGCGTTCGCGCGGTCGATCCTGCGGGACGAGGTGACGCTGCGGCTCTCCCCCGACGGCCTGCGGCGGCTGCCGCACGTCACGGACCGACTCGCCGCCGAGGACGCCGTGGCCGGGGCCGGCGAGCCCGACGAGCAGGGCTGGAGGGCCGTCCGGCTGCGGGTGGAGTCCGCGGACGTCGCCTACACCCAGCTCCTCGCCCTCGGTCCTGACGCGGAGCTGCTGGGGCCGCCGGAGCTGCGCGCGCGGTTCGCGGCGGCGGCGGCCCGCAGCGCCGCGCTCTACGGGCGCAGCCGGTAGCTCTCCGGGTCGCCGGGATCCTCGCCGGCCATCGCGCGCTGGAAGTACGGCCAGCTGTCCGGCAGTGTGCCGTCGGTGTCCGTGAAGCCGTATTCCTTGGCGACCTGCCCGCTGTACAGCGACGCGCCGTTCCAGCGCGCCTTGTCCGGGTCCGCCGCCAGCGCCGCCACCGCACGGCCGACGAGGACGGGGCTCTCGGAGAGCGCGAAGTGCTTGTCCTTGGCGATCGCGTCGCGCCAGTTCTCCTCGGTCACCCCGAAGTGGTCGAGCATCTGCTCGGAGCGGAGGAAGCCGGGGGTGAGGGAGAGAGCGGTGGCGCCGGCCTCCTTCAGCTCGTGGCTGAGGCCGAAGGCCATCCGGATCGGGGCGTTCTTGGTCAGGTCGTAGAAGAACATCTCGCGGTACGGCTTGTTGGCCTCCGCGGTGCCGTCGGTGATCTCGACCACCAGCCCGCCGCCCGTGCGCAGCAGCAGCGGCAGCGCGCAGTGGCTGGTGATGAGGTGGGTCTTCACCCCGAGCTCCATCATCCTGAGGCCGCGGTCGAGGTCGATCTCCCACATCTTCTTGCCGAACTCGACGAGGTGTTCCCCGCCCCAGACGTCGTTGACCAGCACGTCGAGCCGGCCGTGGTCGCGCTCGATGCGGGCGACCAGGTCCCGTACCTGATCGGCTTCGAGGTGGTCTACGCGGACCGCGACGCCCTCGCCGCCGGCCGCGGTGGCCAGTTCCGCGGTCTCCTCGATGGTCTCGGTGGTGCGGCCGACCTCGCTGACGTGCTCCCGGGTCGTACGGCCGGTGGCGTACACGGTGGCGCCCAGGGTGCCCAGGGCCACGGCGATGGCCCGGCCCGCGCCCCGTGTGGCCCCCGCGACCAGGGCGACCTTCCCGCGCAGCGGCTTGTCCGCGGTGTGCGGTACGGGCTTGTCTCGGTTCTGCTCTTCGCTCATGCGGACCACCGTGACAGCGAATCCGGACACCTTCTGTCGGGTTTTCCGGCCGGTCCTCCGGGCCGGTCCCGCCGGCCGGTCTCCCGGTCAGTCCTCCCGGTACAGCGCCCACAGCTTCGGGTACCGCCGCGCCAGCACCCCCGCGTCCTCGAAGTCGATCGGCTCTCCCACCGGCTCCGCGGGACCCTCGGGCAGCCCCAGCTCCGGCAGCTTCAGCCCGGTCAGCCGCTCGTACGCCTCGTCCGCCACGTACGCCAGGTCCTCCCCCTCGCCGTCCGTCTCCTCGTCGAAGTCCTCCAGCAGGTCCGCGAGGTCGTCCGGCTCGTGCAGCGCCCCCTCGAAGACCGTCCGGCCCTGGCCCACGAGCCAGCCGCGGAAGGAGTCGAAGGCGTCGTCGCTGACCCCGTCGAGCAGCACCCACGCGGCGCCCCACAGGTCCATGCGGTACGCGCGGTTCATCCGCGACTCGAAGTGGCAGGCGAAGTCGGTGACGGCGTCCGGGTCGAGGCCGGTCAGCCGGTCGACGAGCAGGTCGGCCTGGTCCGCGGGGTCGCCCTCGGCGGCCTCACGGGCGGTGTCGACCAGCTCCCAGAACTCCGACTCCTCCATCACGGATCCAGCATCCGCCCTCAGGCGCGCGTACGCACGCGGAGCGGCGGGATCGGGACGTATCGGGGCCCGTACGGGCTCGCGCCGGGGGCGCGCGGGTCAGAGGAGTGTGCGCCCCATCAGGACGTCGTCCACGTACGTGCCGTCCAGCAGGAACTCCTCCGGCAGCACCCCCTCCACCGCGAACCCCTCCGACTCGTACAGCCGCCGCGCGGGTGCGTTGTGCCCCAGCACGCGCAGCGTCAGCCGCCGCGCACCGGCCGCCCGGGCGTGCTCCGCGCCCGCCCGCAGCAGCGCCCGGGCGACGCCCGCGCCGCGGGCCTCGGGGGCGACGACGAGGCCCTGGATCTGGCGTACGTGCCCGTTGACCGTCAGTGACGTCGGGGGGACGACGCAGATGTAGCCGACGACGCGGGCGGGGGCGGTGGGGGCGGCGCCGGGCAGCTCGGCGACGAGGTAGTCGTCGGGGTGGTGGCGCTCGTCGAAGAAGGGGGCATCGGTGTCGGGCGGCGCGGTCACCGCGTGCAGATGCGACCAGGTCGCGGCGTCCAGCTCGCGGAGCAGCCCCCCGTCGGCGGCGCGCGCGGGACGTATCCGCAGCTCGCCGCCGCCGACCGCCCCGCCGTCCTGCGCGTCAGTCATGCGCTCACTGTGGCATGTGCTGCCGAAGCACGGCACATGAGGGCAAGATGGTCCCATGCGCATCGCGGTCTCCGGCTCCTCCGGACTCATCGGCTCCGCCCTCGTCGGTTCGCTGCGGACCGACCGGCACGACGTCCTGCGGCTGGTGCGGCGGGAGGCGACCGCGCCGGACGAGGTGCGGTGGGACCCCGGGAAGGGGTACGTCGACGCCGGCCGGCTCGACGGCTGCGACGCCGTCGTGCACCTCGCCGGCGCCGGCATCGCCGACCGGCGCTGGACCGAGAACTACAAGCGGGTCCTGCGCGACAGCCGGGTGCTGGGCACGGCAGCAGTCGCCGACGCCGTCGCCTCCCTCGACCGGCCGCCGTCCGTCTTCGTCTGCGGCAGCGCGATCGGCTACTACGGCGACACCGGCGACCGCCGCGTCGACGAGACCGCGCCGCCGGGGCGGGGCTTCCTCGCCGACCTGTGCCAGGAGTGGGAGGCGGCGACGCGCGCGGCGGAGGAGGCGGGGATCCGTACCGTCCACGCGCGTACGGGCCTGGTGGTCTCCCGCAGGGGCGGGACGTGGGGACGGCTCTTCCCGCTCTTCCGGGCGGGTCTCGGCGGGCGGCTCGGCAACGGACGGCAGTACTGGAGCTTCGTCTCCCTGCACGACCACATCGCGGCGCTGCGCCACCTCATCGACACCGAGGCGCTCGCCGGGCCGGTGAACCTCACGGCCCCGGAGCCGGTGACCAACCGCGAGGTGACGGCGGCGATGGGGCGGGTGCTGCACCGGCCGACGCCGTTCCCGGTGCCGGCGGCGGCGCTGCGGGTGGCGCTGGGCGAGTTGGCGGAGGACGTGATCGGCAGCCAGCGGGTGGTGCCGCGCAAGCTGCTCGACTCGGGGTTCGCGTTCACGTTCCCGGGGATCGACGAGACGCTGCGGGCGGCGCTGCGGCGCTGAGCGGGCGGGGGGCCGGCGGGAGTTCCGGGGGGCACTTCGGGGGCTGCGCGGGGGCGGTGTCGCGGCTGGTTGCGCCGGGTGTGCGTCAGTGCCCTTGTGGTGCGCACCTGGCCGGCGTCACCATCCGGCCTATCGTCATCGGAACGCGTCCACGAGGGAACGCGGATACGGCCATGCCCAGTTGGGCATCAAACAGGCGTCCGGCGGCATGCGACAGCGCTCGGCCGCGGACGCACAACCCCGGGAGGCACCCGTGCCCCATGCCGCAGGAAGCACGGACCCCGTCGACGTCGTCGTCGTAGGCGCAGGACTCGCCGGTCTCTCCGCGGCCCAGCACCTCGTCGGAGCGGGCCTCGACGTGACGGTGCTGGAGGCGGACGAGCAGGTCGGCGGGCGGATGACCACCGACCACGTCGACGGATTCCGGCTGGACCGCTCGCTGCAGCTGCTCAACACCTCGTACCCGGAACTGCGTCGCCTGCCGGGGCTCGCGGAGGTGCCGCTGTGCCCGCTCGACGGGGACGTGGTGGTCTGCGGGGGCGGGCGACGGCAGCGTATCGGCGGATCGAGAGGCACGGGGGGCGCGTTCACGGCGGCGAGCGCGTTGGCCAGCGCCGCGCGTGCGCCCCGGGGCGCCGTCATCGACCAGGCGTGGCTCTCCACGGCGCTGGCCCGGCTGGCGACCGTACCCACGGCGCGGCTGCTGGCCCGGCCGGAGCGGCGGGCCGCGGACGCGCTGGCGGCGCGCGCGCTGCCGCCGCGGATGGCGGCGGGATTCCTGCGGCCGCTGCTGGTGGCGCTCCTCAACGACCCGGCGCTGACGACGTCGAGCCGCTCGGCGGACCTGGCGCTGCGGTCGTTCGCGCGGGGGCGGCTGTGCCTGCCGGTGGGCGGCGCGGCGACGGTGCCGCGGAAGCTGGCGGCGGGGCTGCCGCGCGGGACGGTGCGGACGGGGGTGCGGGCGGTGTCGGTGTCGACGACCGCGGTGCGGACGGAGGAGCACGGGGTGCTGCGGTGCCGTTCTGTGCTGGTGGCCACGGGCGCGCGGGCGGCGGCGGGACTGCTGCCGGGGCTGCGGCTGCCGGGGTTCCACCCGGTGACGGTGCTGCACCACAGCGCCCCGGTGGCGTCGCTGCCGGGCGGGGACGGGCCGGCGGAGGGGGAGGCCGGTGCGGACGGTCTGCCGGCGGGCGACGGCGAGGCGCGTTCGGCCGGGGTACGGGGGCAGATCCCGGGCGACCTGCGGCAGGCGGCGCTGCTGGTGGACGCGGAGGAGGCGCGGGGGCCGGTGTCGCACACGGCGGTGGTCAGCGGCGCGGACGCGTCGCGGGCGCCGCGGGGGCGGGCGCTGGTCAGCTCGGTGGTGCTGGGCGAGGAAGCGGGCCGGCCGGCGCGGGTGCTGGACAAGTCGGCGCGGCGGCAGTTGAGCGAGCTGTACGGGACGTCGGCGTTCGACTGGGAACTGGTGGGAGCGCACCACGACCCGGAGGCGATACCGGCAATGCCGGCGCCGCACGACCTGCGCCGGCCGGTACGGGTGCTGTGCGGCCTCTACGTCTGCGGCGACCACCGCGACACGAGCAGCCCCCAGGGCGCCCTGCACTCGGGCCGCCGCGCCGCCCGCTCCCTCCTCCGCGACTTCGGCCTCACCCCGACGACGACCACGACAGCCATCCCGGCGGTCGCCTAGCAGGAACGGTTCTCCATCCCCGGAGCGGCGCTCCCGGCCGAGAGCACCGCTCCGAGGCGGGAACATTGCTCTGCGGCGAGAACAGCGCTCCGCAACGGAAGCACCGCCTCGGGGCCGGAGCAGCTCTCCGAACCGAGACCACCGCACCGGGAGAGCGATGCTCCGAACCGAGAGCAGCGCCCCGCCCGTGAACGGCGCTCCACGGCGGGAGTGGTGCTCCGCATCAAGCGCACCGCTTCGGCGCGACCGCCCGCCGAGCCCGCGGCCGCCCCGCACATCGCGGCCGCGGGCTCGGCCCGCCTCAGACCGCCAGGGCCGCGACCCGTTCCCGGTACGCCCGTACCGGAGGTGCGTCGCGGTACGGCTCCAGGCGGCGTTCGAAGTCGCGGACGTACTCCGCCGCCCGGGCCGAGCGCATCTCCGCCGCCTGCTGTGCCGCCTCCGCGCCCAGCACGCACGCCTGCTCCACCTCGCCCAGACCCAGCCGCGCCGTCGCCAGCACCAGCCGGCAGAAGACCCGGCTGCGCGCGAAGCCCGCCGCCCGAAGCTGCAGCGAGCGCTCCGCGTGCTGCGCCGCCGTCCGGTACTGCTGGAGGTCCCGGTGGCAATGCCCGCACTCGTCCGCAAGCTGCGCCTCGTCGAAGAAGCGCGCCCAGTGCGGCGCCTCCTCCCCCGGCCGCGCCGACTCCAGCGCCCGCTCCGCCCGCGCCAGCGACGTCGTGCACGCACGCACCTCGCCCAGCAGCCCGTGCCCGCGCGCCTCCGCGGCGTGCAGCAGCGCCTGCACCACCGGCGGCGCACCCCCGCCGACGCCCTGCTGCGCGACCCGGGTCAACTGCACCGCCTCCCGGCCGTGCCCCAGGTAGACCGCCTGGCGGCTCATCGTCACCAGCACGTAGCTGCCGTACGCCCGGTCCCCCGACGCCTGCGCCAGCCGCAGCGCCTGGACGAAGTACCGCTGGGCCAGCCCGTGGGCCCCGATGTCGTACGACGTCCAGCCCGCCAGCCGCGTCAGGTCCGCGGCGGCGGAGAACAGCCGGCGCCCGGTCGCCTCGTTGTACGTGCCGCGCAGCATCGGCTCGACCTCGTGCTCCAGATACCGTACGAGGGCCTGCCGCGCGTGCCCGCCGCCGTAGGCGTTGTCCAGCGCCCGGAACATCTCGGCGACCGACCGCATCGCCCCGATGTCCCCCTGGGTGACCCGCTGTCCCGGCGCCCGTGCTCCCGGCCCGCCCCAGCCCGGCCCCGGGTCGCCGCGCCCGGCGGCCACACCGCCGGCACCGCCCGCACCCGCCACGCCCCCGGGTCCGCCCGGAGCGCCCGGCCCCGTACCGACACCGGCACCGGCACCGGCACCGACGCCGACACCGCCGCCGACACCGCCGCCGAGGCCCACCCCGGGACCGCGCCCCTGCGCCGGCACCCGCACCGCGCCCGGCGGCCCGGTCGACACCGCGGCACCGGGTGCCCCACGCTGCTGCAGCTCCCGCGCCACCTTCTCGTCCGGCCTGCCGATGAGCCAATCCCGGCTCGGCACAACAAGACCCGCAGGAGTGAACGCGATTTTCCGCAGCTCCGCCTGACTGCCCGTGTCCTTGCGCCACAGCCCGCTCACGATGTCGATCGCCTCGGTGGGCGTCGCGGCGAACTCCAGTCCGGCGTACACCGGTGCGCACGCGTCGAGCCCGAGGTCCTGCGCGGTCAGCCGGCGGCCGAGCCGCCGCGTGAACACCTCGGCGATCAGCGCGGGTGTCGTGCCGCGCGGCTGCTGGCCGCGGAGCCATCGGGTCACCGACGTCTTGTCGTAGCGCAAGTCGAGGCCGTGTTCGAGCCCTAGCTGATCGACTCTGCGGGCGAGCCCCGCGTTGGAGAACCCGGCCTCGGAGATGAGTGCCGCGAGCTGGCGGTTGGGGGGCCGCTGTGAAGGTCGTTCCGTCGTCACCTGTGGGGTCTCCTGCCTGGCCTCCGGGAACGGCGCGAATGTAGCGGCGAAACAAGCCTCACTCGCCGCTTTCGTCCCAGCTTCATTCGATCGTGTGAGGAGACCTGGGTGCAGGGCGGGAACGTATACCGCCGTACAGTGGCAGAGGGTCGGCTGGAACACCGCCAGCCGCATATGCCGGGCGGAGGCACACACGCCGCCCGGCGCGAACTGCGCGAACAGCGCGAGGAGGGCACCGTGGGCGAGCTGCGCTTCGTTCACCTGGGGTTCGGCGAGAACGCCGTGGAGTACCTGGAGGCTTGGCAGGAGCAACGGCGTGTGCACGCCGCCCGCTTCGCCGAGGAGATCCCCGACACCTGTCTTCTGCTGGAGCACCCGCCGGTCTACACGGCGGGCCGCCGCACGGCCGAGGACGAGCGCCCGCTCGACGGCACCCCGGTGGTGGACGTCGACCGCGGCGGGAAGATCACCTGGCACGGTCCCGGCCAGCTCGTCGGCTATCCGATCCTGAAGCTGCCGCGCCCCGTGGACGTCGTCGCGCACGTACGCCGGCTGGAGGAGGCCCTCATCCGCGCCTGCGCCGACTTCGGCCTGGCGACCACCCGGATCGAGGGCCGCAGCGGCGTCTGGGTGCTGGGCGACCCCGTCGAGCGGCGCGCGGAGCTGGGCGGGCTGGCGCTGGACTTCGACCCCCGCCTCTCGGACGAGGAGTACGACCCGCGCCTGGCCGGTCCCGAGTACGCGCCGTCCAACGCCGGCCAGCGGCGCGAGGACCGCAAGCTCGCCGCGATCGGCATCCGCGTCGCCAAGGGCGTGACCATGCACGGCTTCTCGCTGAACTGCAACCCGGACAACACCTGGTTCGACCGGATCGTGCCGTGCGGCATCCGCGACGCGGGTGTGGCCTCGCTCTCCGGCGAGCTGGGAAGAGACGTACCGGTGTCGGAGGTTCTCCCCGTCGTGGAGAAGCATCTGCGCGAGATCCTGGAGACGGCCGAGCCGCTCCCCCGCGCGGTCTGACTCCCCATTTCAGAGGCGTACGCTGGAGAACGCCGAGGAATCGAAAGCTAGGAGCCCGGACGTGTCCGCTGTCGCACCCGACGGTCGCAAGCTGCTCCGCCTGGAAGTCCGCAACAGCCAGACCCCCATCGAGCGCAAGCCCGAGTGGATCAAGACCCGCGCGAAGATGGGGCCCGAGTACAACGCGCTGCAGAAGCTCGTCAAGGACGAGGGCCTGCACACGGTCTGCCAGGAAGCCGGCTGTCCCAACATCTTCGAGTGCTGGGAGGACCGCGAGGCGACGTTCCTGATCGGCGGCGAGCAGTGCACCCGGCGGTGCGACTTCTGCCAGATCGACACGGGCCGCCCGGCCGAGCTGGACCGCGACGAGCCGCGCCGGGTCGCCGAGTCCGTGCAGCGCATGGAGCTGCGGTACGCGACGATCACCGGCGTCGCCCGCGACGACCTCGAGGACGGCGGCGCCTGGCTGTACGCGGAGACCGTGCGCCAGATCCACGCCACCACCCCGGGCACCGGCGTGGAGCTGCTGATCCCCGACTTCAACGCCGAGCCGGAGCAGCTCGCGGAGGTCTTCTCCTCCCGCCCCGAGGTGCTCGCGCACAACATCGAGACCGTCCCGCGGATCTTCAAGCGCATCCGCCCCGGCTTCCGCTACGAGCGGTCGCTGGAGGTCATCACGCGCGCCCGCGAGGCCGGCCTGGTGACGAAGTCGAACCTCATCCTGGGCATGGGCGAGGAGCGCGCGGAGGTCAGCCAGGCGCTGCGGGACCTGCACGAGGCGGGCTGCGAACTGATCACCATCACGCAGTACCTGCGGCCGTCGCCGCGGCACCACCCGGTGGAGCGGTGGGTGAAGCCGCACGAGTTCGTGGAGCTGCAGCAGGAGGCCGAGGAGATCGGCTACGCGGGCGTCATGTCCGGGCCGCTGGTGCGGTCCTCGTACCGGGCGGGACGGCTGTACAAGCAGGCCATGGAGAAGCGCGCGCAGCCCGCGGCGTGAGCCCCGGGAACCGGGCCGGCAGCGCCGCCGGCCCGGGCGCCCCGGCGGTCTTCACCCCGCTTTGACCGCCGGGCCATGCGCTGGTAATACCTCGGGGTGAGCATGGAACCCAGCTTTGACTTCCCGACCGCCGAGGGGGGCCGTCATGCCGTCGTCACCGTCGTCGTCACCGTCCTGGCCGCCGCACCGGCCCACCGTCGCCGGGTTGCTGCGCACGATCGAAGGGGTGCTGCTCCGCGGCGAGCAGCGCACCGCACGGCGTAACGCCTGGGACGCCGTCCTGGAGGACCGCCGCCGGGCCAGCGCCCGCCGGGAATCGGAGTCGGCGGTGTCGCAGGCGGACCCGTCGGCGGGCGGTACGTCCGCTCTGCCCCGATAGCCACCCGCCCCGCCGCCGCCGGGACCCCGTCCGCACCCCGCCCGGGTCCCGGCACCGCCCCGATCCGGCCGTCCGGAGCCGGGCCCGGTCTGACCCCGGGCCCGGCTGGCCGTAGAATTCGCGGCATGGCCAGCAGTGAACCCACACCCGAGAACACCGGGCGTCTGAAGCAGATCGCCCTCACGTACAAGATGACCAGGCGGGCCGACCCCAAGGTCGGTCTGATCGTCGCGGGCGTGGGCATCCTGGTCCTCGGTGCCGCCCTGGGCATCGGCTTCCTCATCGGGCACCCGATCTACCTGGGCATCGTGGGTTTCCTGCTCGCCCTGCTCGGCATGGCGATCGTCTTCGGGCGGCGCGCGGAGGCGGCGGCGTTCGGGCAGATGGAGGGCCAGCCGGGCGCGGCCGCGGCGGTGCTGGACAACATGAAGCGGGGCTGGACCGTCACCCCCGCGGTGTCGATGACGCGGCAGCAGGACGTCGTGCACCGTGCCGTGGGCAAGGCGGGGATCGTCCTGGTCGGCGAGGGCAACCCGAACCGGCTGAAGGGCCTGCTGGCGGCCGAGAAGAAGAAGATGAACCGGGTCGTCGCGGACGTCCCGGTTCACGACATCGTCGTCGGCAACGACGAGGGCCAGGTGCCGCTGAAGAAGCTGCGGGCCACGCTGGTGAAGCTGCCGCGCGTGCTCCAGGGCCCGCAGGTCACGCAGGTCAACGACCGGCTGAAGGCGCTGGGCGACCTGATGAGCAACATGCCGATCCCGAAGGGTCCGATGCCGAAGGGCATGCGGATGCCGAAGGGCGGCGGGAAGCTGCGCTGAGCGCGGCGGATCGCGTACGGGGACGGGGAGGCCCCCGCGAGGGGGCTACGGCGCGGGAGAAGCGACCTCAGCAGAAGGTCCGCGTCAGAAGGCGACCAGACCCGGAAAGCCGGAAAACCCCGAGCGGGAAGACCCCCGGCTCGGCACCCGGCCCGGGCGCCGGCCCCGCGCCGGCCCCGCTCAGAACCGCACCTCGACGGCGCGGGCGATCCTGTCGTGCAGGCCGCGGGTGTCGCGGTCGAAGACGACGGCGGGGATCAGCAGGCAGAGCAGCACCGAGCGCACGACGGCGCCGACGAAGCCGAGCCTGGCGCCGCTCTCGGCGACGACGCGGATGCGCATGATGCGCTTGCCCGGCGTGAAGCCCAGGGTGCCGACCAGCAGCACGGTCATCACGAAGAAGACGACCATGGTCCAGAGCCCGAGCGACCGGCTGTCGCCGCCGGCGAACAGTCCGTAGGCGATGAGCTGGCACAGCAGCCAGTCGACGACCAGCGCCGCGATCCGCCGGCCGACCGGCGCGACCGAGCCGGGCCCGGTCTCGGGCATCCCGAGGCGCTGGCCCCGGTAGCCGAAGTCGACGCCCATGTCCTCGGCCGCCGAGCGGGGGCCGGAGAGCCACGAACCTATTGCTTGCCGCTTCTCCGCGTCATCCACGTATCCACGGTACTGCCCGGCGCACGCGGCCCCTCCTCGCCCCCTGCCGACGGCCCGGGACCGCATACGATTCCGGCCACCCGGAGGGCCGCCGGGGCCGCGTTCCCCGGCCTGGCCGGGGGCGGTGGTTAACATCGGCGAAACAAACGGGTCATGCCCGAGAAATCCCGGGTGCCTAGGCTCGGGCGAGCGTGCCGGCACGCCGGCAGGCGCACCTCGCGCAGGCTCTGCAGGCTTACCCGTCCCCTCGCGGCGGGACATAGGAGGAGTGGGATGTTCCAGAACGCCGACGAGGTCCAGCAGTACATCGCGGACAACGACGTGAAGTTCGTCGACGTGCGTTTCTGCGATCTGCCGGGCATCATGCAGCACTTCACGGTGCCCGTGGACGTCTTCGAGCCCGACGGCCAGCTCATGTTCGACGGCTCGTCGATCCGCGGCTTCCAGGCCATCCACGAATCCGACATGGCGCTCGTGCCGGACCTCTCCACGTCCCGCCTCGACCCGTTCCGCAAGGACAAGACGCTCAACGTCAACTTCTTCATCCACGACCCGATCACCGGCGAGCAGTACAGCCGCGACCCGCGGAACGTGGCCAAAAAGGCCGAGGCGTACCTCGCCTCGTCCGGCATCGCCGACACCGCGTACTTCGGCCCGGAGGCGGAGTTCTACGTCTTCGACGACGTCCGCTTCGAGACCAAGGCGAACGCCGGTTATTACCACATCGACTCCGAGGCCGGCGCCTGGAACACCGGGGCGATCGAAGACGGCGGCAACAGGGGCTACAAGGTCCGCTACAAGGGCGGCTACTTCCCCGCCCCGCCGGTCGACCACTTCGCCGACCTGCGCGCGGAGATCTCCCTCGAACTCGCCGCGTCCGGCCTCCAGGTCGAGCGCCAGCACCACGAGGTGGGCACCGCGGGCCAGGCGGAGATCAACTACAAGTTCAACACGCTGCTGGCCGCGGCGGACGACCTGATGCTCTTCAAGTACATCGTGAAGAACGTCGCCTGGCGCAACGGCAAGACCGCGACCTTCATGCCCAAGCCGATCTTCGGCGACAACGGCTCCGGCATGCACTGCCACCAGTCGCTCTGGGCCGGCGGCGAGCCGCTCTTCTACGACGAGCAGGGCTACGCGGGCCTGTCGGACACCGCCCGCTACTACATCGGCGGCATCCTCCGCCACGCCCCGGCGCTGCTGGCCTTCACCAACCCGACGGTGAACTCCTACCACCGCCTGGTCCCCGGCTTCGAGGCCCCGGTCAACCTGGTCTACTCCCAGCGCAACCGCTCGGCGGCGATCCGCATCCCGATCACCGGTGCCAGCGCGAAGGCCAAGCGCATCGAGTTCCGCGCCCCGGACTCCTCGGGCAACCCGTACCTGGCCTTCTCCGCGATGCTGCTGGCGGGCCTGGACGGCATCAAGAACAAGATCGAGCCCGCCGAGCCGGTCGACAAGGACCTCTACGAGCTGGCCCCCGAGGAGCACGCGGCGGTCCCCCAGGTCCCGACGAACCTCCCCGCGGTGCTGGAGTCCCTGGAGGCCGACCACGAGTTCCTGCTCCAGGGCGGCGTCTTCACGGCGGACCTGATCGAGACGTGGATCGACTTCAAGCGCACCCAGGAGATCGCCCCGATCCAGCTCCGCCCGCACCCGCACGAGTTCGAGCTGTACTTCGACGTCTAAAGAGCGGGCTCGGGTGACCTGGACGGAAACCCCGGAAACAGGCTCTGGACTGCGATAACTCTGCTCATGAGTTCTCGCTGCCACCCACGGTTTTCCGTCTTCTTGTGCACCGGGTGTGCACCGCCTGGCCAGTCTCTGACATGGCGCCAGAAGAGCTGACGAGGGTCGCGGCCCACCCGGATGGGCGTTGCGGCCCTCGTCGGCCTCCGGTCGGGTGCTGGTGGCATCCGCCATGGCCAGTCGCAGAGCCTGGTAGGGGACCAGCAGCGCGAAGACCAGCAGCCCTCGCCACCGCGCTCCCACGGTCCGGACCCCGGAAGCCGGTCCACGCAGCAGGTCGAACAAGTCGCGCAGCGGCCGGACACCGGCCCGCCTGCGGGCCTGGGCCAAGGCGCCGGCCGTCGGGCTGTCGCCAGCCCTTCCAGGCCGGCCGTCATCCGCTGCCATACCTGCTTCCAGCCGATCCCGGGAAACAGGGACCCGGCCAGCAGCATGTAGAGCACCACACGTGAGGGAAGATCCCGTATCCGCTGCTGGGTCCTGCCAGCCTCGGCCAGAACCTCGTCGACCATCTCCAACGGGACAACTCGTGTCAACTCGCCCAGATGATCCGGCGCGAACGGCCCTGCGGCAACCGTTACCTCACGACAAGTGACAGACTTGGCATCCAACGGAGCTCCTGCTGAACAGTGATCTTGGTCGACACGGTTCTAGCAGGAACTCCGCCCTCCTTCAGGTGACTTGACACACCCGCCTCACGCCTGACTACAGGGCATGGGGACTAGCTCACCCCGGTGCCGCAGTCGGTGCGGATGTGCGGGCTGGCGGCCCAGGACTCGCCGACCGTAACGGAGTCCACCTCGACCCTCACAGCGAGGCGGTAGTTGTAGGTGCCCGTCCTGCCCTGCGGACACAACTCCGTGACCCGGGGCCCCTGCTGGCTCCGGCTCCGGGTCCACGACGTGTGCCGCGAGTCGCCGTAGTCGCGCCAGCCCGACCAGCTATCGCGCTCGAGCGCGTAGACCTGCCTCATCCGGCCCGGCAGTTCGCCGTGGCACTCGGTGGCGAACCCCTCGCCACCTATCTCGGCACGGGGCGCGGCGCCGCCCACGACGATCTCCCCCTCGACCGCGATCGGCTCGACGGTGGTGGTGCACCACCAGCCGCTGACCGTCTCGATCCGCACCGTCTCGCACTCCGTGACGGCGGCCGGCTGCCGGTAATCGACGGTGCGCACGGCACTGGGGTCCTCAGGAGCCGCGTCAACGTCGCCCACGGTCATGGCCAACGAGCCGTCCTCGAACTCCTCGGCACGGTAGGCGAGCCGGGTGATGTGCGGCGGCTCGGGAGTGTGCTCCGGGCTCCACGAGGCGCAGGGTGTCGGGGACTCGCGCAGCACCGAGCTGTCCGGCTCGCGGACGTCTTCACAACCGCTGACCCCCAGCACGACAGCCGCCACCAAGCAGCCACGTCGCCGCACCGCCGCCCCCCGTCGTCCCCGTTGGCCCAGTGCCCGCATGCCCGAACGCAACGGAGCGCCACCCTAACAGGACACGATCCCACCTCCCCGTCATGCCCCGGCAATATCCCCGCAGAAGCGGCTCCCCCGGTTTCACCGATGCCCGTCCTCATCGCCGTCCCGGTCCTTCGATGGAAGCGGGGGCTTCCGCAGGGAGCGCGGGAACACCGCTACCGCGAGCAGGAGCAGCAGGTTCCCCACGATCCAAGGTGACGGGTGGCGTGGCCATCTTTCGCGCGGCCGGGTCCTGGTCATGGGCGGCGGTGTCTTCATGACAAGGGCCCGGCGATGCTTCTGTGGCCCCTCGGCGGTGGCAGCCTCTACTTCACGTACACCGAACTGCGCCGCACGCTCACGGAGGGCAGCGGCACGTACGCCACACACGACGACCGCACGAGAGAGACGGCCGAACTCGTCGCGCGGATCGCAGGCCCTGCTGCGGACCGTACCGGAGGCCGATCCGGCCACGCGGACGGCCGCTGACACGCTTGCCTCACCCGCGGGGCGCCGGCTCGCGGACCGGCTCGGGAGCGGTGGGCGGGACCCGGATCCGGGCGCCTTCCCCGAGCCGTTCGCCACCCTCCCGGCAGGCCCCGGCCCCACGAGAGGACGCAGCCCGGTTCATGCGTCCTCGGTGTTCCCCTGCCGCCCGGAGGATCTCCCGTGCGACCCCGACGTCCCGGCCGACTGGGCGTGGTACCGCGCGCGCCGCAACGGCGCACGCATGGACTGCACGCACCTGGAGCGGCTTGCGGCGCCGCCCGGGCCCAGGGGCGAGGCGACGACGCACCGCGCACCGGCCGCGGGGCTGAACGACGGCCGCCGGGAGAGCCGGGCGGCCGCGGTCGACGCCCTGGTGGTCATGGTCGTGCCGGCCGCCGAAGTCCCGCCTGGCGAAGGAAGCACGCCGGCTACACGGTGTGCTGGCCGGGGGAGGACCGGCCGGGGGCGCGGTGGTGCGCCGGCCTTCGGCGGCGTGCGGCCTCCATTCAGGGGCGGGGTCCCGTGTAGCGGAGAATCCACAGGCCCTGGTTCTTGTCGGTGATGTAGATGTAGCCGCGGCGGTCGACCACGACGTCCTCCGTCTGCAGGGCGAGTGCGCCTTCCGGCATCGGGCCGTAGCGGCGGGTCGGTTCCGGGGGCATGAAGTGGCCGGCTTCCCGGGGGGAGACGGGGGTGGGAGACGTCGTAGATGCGGAGACCCGCGTTGAAGTGGGCGACGTGGAGCAGGCCGTCGTGGCGCTGGACGTCGGGGTGGTGCTGGTGGTGGTTGATGTTGTGCGGGCCGCTCCAGCCGCCGCGGGTGGAGAAGTCGGGGTAGCCGGCGCCGCGCGGGGGCGTCGGCACGGGGAGCAGGGAGAGCAGGAAGGGCTGCCGCGGGTCGGAGATGTCGACTATCGAGGCATGGTGCGCCGGGCCCGTGCCGTACGAGACGTCCTCGGAGTTGGCGAAGGCGATCTTCCGGCCCGGGACCGGCAGGACGCCGTGGACGCCGAAGCGGCTGTGGAACGGCGGGCTGAACGACAGGCGTCCCATCTGCCGGGGCCGCGCGGGGTCCGCGATGTCGAGGACCACCAGGCCCGCGCCGCCGTACGGCAGGTAGACCAGGTTCCCCACCGGATACGGCGGTCCGTGCAGGGACACGTCGTGGCCGGCCGAGCAGCAGAAGCCGCCCGCGCCTGCTACTTCGCCGGCCTCGCCCCGTCCCGGGCCCGCCGGGGCCGGTTCGTCGTCCCGCTGGCCCGGCACCCACCAGCGGCCGGCCTCCCGCGGCCGGGACCGGTCGGAGATGTCGAGGATGACGTAGATGTTGCCGCTGAAGCCTGGTGCGCCGGCGGCCAGATGGACGTAGCGGCCGCCCGGGTAGAGGTTGCGGTGGGTGCCGGTGCCGCCGGTGCGGTAGTGGCCCAGCCGGCGCGGGCGTACGGGATCGGCGATGTCCCAGATCAGCACGCCCTCCTCGAAGGGCGCCGCCGGGTCGCCGCCGAAGTTGGGGAAGACCTGCTCCAGGGCCGTGACCATGGTGTCGCCGTGCAGGTCGACCTGGAGGGTCCAGGTGTTCTCCGGCCCCGGTACGTAGGCGACGACCTCGGGCCGCGCGGGGTCGGTCACGTCGACGACGCTCCAGCCGGAGTCCCAGAAGTGCCCGGTGTAGAGGTACCAGCGGCCGCGCTTCTCCCGTACGGCCATCTTGAACGCCGGCCGGTGCTCCAAGTCGCTGTAGCCGACCGCCTCGACGTGACGGGCCCGGCCGGCCGGCACGGCCGCCCCCGCACCCCCGTCGGCCGCCGCGGTACCCGGCGCCGCGACACCCGCCGCACCCGCCGCCGCGCCCGCGAGTGACGCCCGCAGCGCACCCCGGCGCGATATCCCCTGCCTGTCCGTCATGGTCTTCCTGGCCGAGGCGCGGGCGACCGTCCGGCAGGCGGACCGCGCGGTCGAGCTGACCCTGCGGGCCGCCCGCGGCGAGACGGGGCAACTGGCCGTGGCGTTCATCGACGCGGCCATCTACAGCGTCATCCCGCCCGTGGTGCGCCGGTTCTCGCAGGTCCGCCCCGGCGTCGAGCTGAGCGTGACGGAGCTGCGCATCCCCGACCAGATCCGCGAGGTGGCGGAGGGCCGGCTGCACGCGGGGTTCGTCCACCCGCCGGTGCCCGATCCGCGGCTGGCGGTGGAGACGGTGTTCACGGAGGAGCTGGCGGTGGCGCTGCCCGCCGGGCATCCGCTCGCCGTACGGGACCGGGTCGACGTCGCCGAGCTGGCGGGGACGCCGCTGATCCAGTTCCCGCGGGAGATCAACCCGCCGCTCTTCGACGACATCGTCGCCCTGTGCCGGGCCGCCGGTTACACCCCGCCCTCCCTGCGCGAAGCCTCGCCCAAGCAGACTGTCATCGGCCTCGTGGCCGCCGGGCTCGGGGCGTCCCTGCTGCCCGCCTCGCTGGAGAACCTCCGCCGCGACGGCGTCGTCTACCGGCCCCTCGCCGGGCCGGGCCTGACCGTCGACACCTCGGTGATCTGGCGGCGTACGGACCGCGATCCCGTGCTCCACGCCTTCCTGCGCGTCGTACGGGAGGTATGCCGCGCCGAGGACGCCGGGCCGGCTGATCCCGTCCCCGTACCGGACCCCTGACCCCGCCGCCCGGTCGCCGCACCGACACGGCCGGCCCGGCGCGGAGAGTCCGCGCCGGGCCGGCGTGTGTGCGTCCCCTCGGGGGGTGAGGGACGTCGGTGGCCGGACCGTCCCCGCCGGCCGGGGACGGCCGGGGACGGCGGTCAGCCGGTCAGTCGGTCGTGGATGATGCCGGCGTACGCCTCCTCGCCCCGGGCGTTGGGGTGCAGCGGTGCGGCCGGGGCGGTGGGCACGTAGCCCTCGACCCACTTCTTCTCCGGCGACTGGCAGGAGTCGTGGCCGCGGCTCGGGGTGAAGACGTCGACGTACTCGGCGCCGTGGGCCGCCGCGCGGTCGGCGATGACGCGGTTCATGTGGTTGACGCTGCCCTGGAGCCAGTCGGCGTCGGGAGCGAGCACCGGCTGGTACGGCCAGCAGCCGCCCGGCTTGATGTAGTCGCCGTACCCGGTGACCAGGACACGGGCCTGCGGGGCGCGGGCGTGGATGCCGTCGAGGACGGCGCCGAGCTTGGGGCCCATGGCCTCGATGCGCTGGGCGACGGTGTCGACGCCGCCCTCCATGAAGCCGTCCTTGCACGGGTCGCCGAGCGGGTTGAGCTGCATGCAGTCCTGCGCGACGCCGACGAGCCCGGCGTCGTTGCCGCCGATCGTCAGCGTGACCAGGGTGGTGTCCGCGCTCAGCGCGTCGAACTGCGGGGGTGCCTCGCCCATGTCCACGTCGAGCAGCGAGAGCGACTGCGGCTGCGTCATGTGGTCGGTCTTGGCACCGCTGCACGTGACGTCGCGCAGTTCCGCGACGTCGAGCCGGTCCGCGAGTTCGTGCGCGTAGTTCTCGGTGGAGCGTCCGCAGGCGAGCGGTCCGGTGGGGAGCGGGATGAGCGGGCCCGAGGCCATCGAGTCGCCGAGGGCGACGTAGACCTCGCCGGCGGCGGCATCCGTTACGGCGGAGTCCGCGGCGGCCGGGGCGGCCGTGCCGGCGACGACGAGGCCGGTCGCCGCGGCGGCGCCCAGCGCGCCCTTGAGGAGTTTCGGCAGCACGTTCATCGGCGGCTCCCGGCGGTGGGGGTGGGTGGGGCGGAAAGTTGTGTCGTGCACATGATGCAGACGGGCCGGGCTGCGCTTAACTGGTCAGTAACGCAGACTTCTCCGGGAGCCGTTGTGACGCGTGACAACACACCGCTGTGTATCGGCGGCAGCCCGGTCGACGCGCGGCTGCGGGCCAGGGTGCCCGCGCTCACCCACCGCGTCGTCGACCGGCTGCTGAGCGAACTGCCCGTGTACGCCGCCCTGCCGCCCGAGGAGGTCGCGGGCGACATCGCCGACATCGTGCAGCGCAGCCTGCGCCTCTTCGCCGACGTGCTGCAGCGCCGCGGCCCGGCGCGCGACGACGAGCTGGTACGGCAGCGGGAGTCGGCCGCGCAGCGCGCCGAGGAGGGCGTGCCGCTGGACGCCATCCTCAGCGCGTACCAGATCGGCACGGCGATGGGCTGGGAGGAGATCTCGGCGGAGGCGCGGCCCGCGGACTTCGCCGACGCGCAGGAGGTGCTGCGGCATCTCTTCGTGCTGCAGCGGCAGTTGGTGGCAACGGTCAGCGCCGCGTATCTGGAGGCCCGGCAGGTGCTCGACGTCCAGGAGCACGCGCCGCGGCACGCGCTGCTGGCCGCGCTGCTCGCCGGGGAGCCGCTGGAGGGCATCGCCCGCCGCACGGGGCTGCGGCCGGCGCCGCGGTACGTCGCGATGACGCTGTACGTGGCCCCGCACCCCGATGAGCACTCCCCCGGACCGCGGTCCCGCATCGCCGCCCGGCGCAAGATCCGCCGGCTGCAGACGGCGCTCAACGGCTTCGCCGGCGAACCGGCGCTCACGGCGCTCGACGCGGGCGGCGGCACCGCGCTGCTGCCGGTGGCGGAGGAGCCGCCGTGGCCGGCGCTGTGCGGGCTGATCGACCGTACGGAGACGGCGGTCGGGGCGGCGGTGACGGCGGCGGCGGCCGGGGCGGCGGCGGACGGGCTGCCGGCGGCGGTGGCGCAGACGGCGGACATCGTGGAGCTGGTACGGCGTACGGACCGGCCGCCGGGCCTGTACCGGCTAGCCGACGTGCTCCTCGACTACCAGCTCAGCCGCCCGAGCGAGGCGCTGACCGGGCTCGCCGACCTGCTGCAACCGCTGGCCGGCCGCCCGGAGTTGCTGCACACCCTGGAGACGTACCTGGCACGCGACCTCGACCGCCGCGGCACGGCCGCCGCGCTGCACGTGCACCCCAACACGGTCGACTACCGCATCCGCCGCATCGCCCTCCTCACGGGCCTCACCCCGACGACCCCGGCGGACGCCCGCCGCCTGAGCGCGGCGCTGGTGGCCCGCCGCACGCTACGGGCCTGACGGCCCGGGGGCGGGGGAGCCCGGGCGTGGAGCCGGTGACCAAAGGAGGGCCAGGCTGTACGCACACACGCGGCACGCGGCACGCGGCACGCGGCACGCGGCACGCGGCACGCGGCACGCGGCACGCGGCACGCGGCACGCGGCACGCGGCACGCGGCACGCGGCACGCGGCA